>VGBZ01000010.1 GCA_016870275.1 Actinomycetota bacterium | reverse complement strand
CAGCCGAACGCCGCCTCGATGTCGGCGCGGGCCGCCGGGAGCAGGGTCTCGGAGCTGACGATCACGGCCCGGGGCCGGATGCGGTCCGTGTCGCCCACCCGCAGGACGTACTGGGCGAGCCGGTGGATCGCCGAGGTGTAGCCGGCGAGCACCACCGGCCGGAAGGCGGCCAGGGCGTCGAGGTACGCCGGCAGGTTGGCGTCGCTCAGGTGGTACACCGAGCAGTAGAGCTGGTTGAACGCCGGGTTGCGGCGCCAGAACGGACCTCGCTCCTGACCGGCGGGGACGATCGGCTGACCGTGGAACGACGCCATGCGGTCACCGAATCGGACCCCCGACCAGGCCCGGGTGCGGCTCTCGTAGGTGGCGTAGTTGAACCGAACGGCATCCTTGGTCGCCCAGTACGCGAGCGGCGTTCCCGTCGTGCCACCGGTCGTCTGCGCCACGAGCTTCGGCCGGGGCAGATCGGGCAGGAACCGCTCGGGGTCCGCCCGGACCGTCTCCTTGTCGAGCATGGGGAGTTGCGCCAGGTCGGCTGCGGTGCGCACGTCCGAGGCGTCGAGTCCCAGCTCGGCGAACAGATCCCGGTAGTGGGGCACCCGGTGGGCGCACCACAGGACCATCGCGCGGACGCGCTGGTCCTGGTCCCGCTGCAGGCGGTCCGGCGACCACCACTGTCGGGCGTCGAGGTCCCGGACGTCGGACCGGAACCGTCCGCCGTGGCGGATCGGGAGCTGGACGACGCCGTAGGCCGCCGCCATGGCCTGCTGCGCCGGGAGCGGCAGGCGTCGGTAGAGGTCCTGACGGTTCACGACGACCGACCCCCGGCTCCGGACGACCCCACCGACCGGGCGGCCGACGGCCCCGCGGGCGCTGTCGCCGCCGGGTCGAGCTCGGCCAACCAGTCGCCGACGAGTCGCCGCCAGCTCGCCTCGGACTCCACCCAGGCCCGCCCGGCGGCGCCCAGGGCGGCCGCCCGGTCCGGGTCGTCGAGGAGCGAGGCGACCGCATCGGCCAGTGCGGCCCCGTCGCCCGGCGGCGTGACGATGCCGGCCCCCTCGCGTCGGACGATGCGCGAACCCTCGTCGTCGGCGCTGTAGACGACGGGCACCGCAGCGGCCATGGCGGGCAACATCTTGGCCGACCGGATGGTGCGGTACAGGTCCCCTTCGCGCACCGTCGCCAGCGAGATCCGGGCGGTGCGGAGGAGCTCGGCCACGGTCTCCGGGTCGACCGGATCGGCGAACACCACGTTCGTGAGGCCCCGCGCCGCCGCCTCGGCGACCAGGCGCGGCTTCTCCGACCCGCTCCCCACCAGCAGGAACTCGACGGGGCGGTCGCCCAGCACCTCGGCGGCGTCGAGGACAACCTCCAGACCATGGACGTAGCCGTGGGTGCCGGCGTAGAGGACGACGTCGGAGTCGTCGCGGAGTCCGAAGCGCGATCGCAGTGCGGGGTCCTCGGGGCCCGGGGAGAACAGCTCGGTGTCGGCGCCGTTCGGGAGCCAGGCCAGTCGATCGGGACGCACTCCCTTGGCGACGAGCGCGTCGCGCACCCCCTCGGTGACCGCCGTGACCCGGTCCGCCGAACGGAGCATCCAGCGCTCCACCCGCCGCAGGACCGAGACGAGGGCACCATCGCCGGCGGCACCGACCTCGACGATCGAGTCCACCCAGAGGTCGGCGACGAGGAGCGCCACCCTCCGACGCCGCAGCCGTGACAGGAGCACGGCCGGCAGCGCGCCGAAGAGGGTCGGGTACTCGACCACGGTCCAGTCGGCGGGTCCGGCGCGCAGGACACCGAGCACCGAGGTCAGCCCGAAGGAGAGGTAGTTGACCATGCGGGCCGGGCCGCTGCCCATGGCCGCGTAGACCCACACCCTGCCAACCCGGACCCCGTCCTCGTCGCGGTACTGCAGGAGCCGCTGGCGCCACCCCGGGAAGATCCGACCGGTCGGGTAGTTCGGGAGGGTCGTGAGCACCTCGACCTCGAGGTCGCGGCGCCGGAGTTCACGGACGATGGCACCGAGTCGCACCTGCGCCGCCCCGCGCTCGGGTGGATAGTACTGGGTGACGAGCAGGACCGAGCGGATCACGAGCCCGCCGGCGCGTCGGGGTCGGGCAGCCGGACGCCCCACTGGGACTCGAGCATGGAGCAGACCCGCTGCTGGAACGTCTCCAGGGTCACCGTGCCCGAGAAGATCCGGGCGGCACGGGCCATGGCGGCCCATCGCGGCCGATCGACGATCAGCGCCTCGACCTCGTCGGCCATCGCCGCCCAGTCGTCGGCGTCCACGACAACACCGCGGTCACCTCCACCGGCGATCTCGTCGGCCACCGGACTCCTGGAGAACACGGGGACCGCGCTGTGGACCATGCCCTCGAGCAGGACCTTGCCGTAGCCCTCCTGCCGGGTCGACAGGAGGTTCAGGTCGGCGGCGGCGAACGCCGCCATGACCTCGGGGTGTCCGACGGATCCGTGGAACGTGATCTGCTCGCCGGCCCCGAGTTCGGTGGCCAGCGCCTCGAGCCGCGGCCGTTCGGGGCCGTCGCCATAGACGCCCAAGCGGACGTCGAGGCCACGGCGGACCAGCTCGGCGGCGGCCCGCACCACCGTCTCCTGGTTCTTGTTGACCGTCAGTCGCCCGACCGTGACCAGGTCCCACGGGCCCCGGAACGCGTCGTCCTCGATCCTCCCGACCGTGGCGTCGGCCCCCGGTGCGGCGGCCTCCCAGTCACGATCGGAGTAGGACGGGCTGAAGAACGGGACCAGGTGCGGGTGCTCCGGGTCCGCGGCCGCGTAGACGCTCACGGGCCCGCCGAAGAACCGGCTGCCGAGGAGCCGGCGCTGGGCGCCGAAGAACCTGGGTTCGCCGACGTAGCTGTGCCAGACACCGGCGTAGAGCGCGTAGCGGTAGCGGACGGCCTTCCAGGTCGAGAAGATCGCGACCATCCCGATGTTGCACGGGCAGCGCAGGTGGACGGCGTCGACCTGCCGGGCCACCCGCCGCGTGGCGACGGCCCAGGGCACCAACCGGGGCAGCAGGCCGAGCTTGGCCAGGGCCGTGTTGCCGCCGGCCTTCCGGAGCGGTTCGATCCGGACGTTCGCGGCGCCGTAGGGGGCGAAGCCGGCAGGAGGTGGACCGGGGTCGAGCGGCGCGCACAGGACGACCTCGTCGAAGAGCTCGGCCCAACGGTCGAGCTGGTTCACCACCGGTTCGAGCGCGCACAGGCGACCCTGTTCGTCCCGGTAGTGCTGGGTGTCGCCGATGACCGCGAGCTTCACGTCAGTCCCGGTGCAGCACCGGCTCGTCGCCGAGCTCGGGGATCTCCGGACCGGCGGCGACCATCTCGTCGGCGATGTCGAGCGATGCCCGGACCCGTCGCACCGTCGAGGGGACGTGGCGCACCTCGCCCAGGACGAACCGGGCCCACTGCGCCGGTGTGGCCCGACGCTTCAACTCGTAGGGGACGATCGCCTGGGAGAGCCCGATGAACAGGTCCTCCCGAACCTGTCGGGGGCTGTGGTAGCGCTTCGTGTAGTACACCATCGACGGCAACGGGAGCGGCGAGGTCCGGTCCCGGTGGCGGAACCCGTCGAGGGACCCGAACGTGCGCAACCCGCCCTCCTGGGCCTTCAGGTGGACGCGGATGGCGTGCGGGTTGTGGACGACGAGCCCACCGCCCTGCTGCACCCGGAGACCGAACTCGGCGTCACCCCGACGCTGACGGTCGAACTGCTGGTCGAACAGCCCGAACCGGGCGAAGAGGTCCCGGTGGCACATCCCGTTCCCGGAGTCCCACTGGTCGGCCACCCTGAAGAACGCGTAGTTGTCCGGGACCGGCGCGCCGATCACCGCCAGCGACGCACCGGTCGAGAGGTCGGCGTCGTAACGGTGGATCCCCTCGAGGTGCGTCTCGATGAAGTCGGGGCCCACCTCGGAGTCGTCGTCGATGAACGCCAGCCAGTCGCCCCGCGACTCGAGCACGGCGGCGTTCCGGGCGATCCACTGACCGCGGACGTCCTGGAGGATCGGCCGGAGGCGGATGTCGGCGTAGTCGGCGTACAGGTCCAGTTCCCGCCGGTCCGGGTCGTTCTGGTCCACGACGAGGACCTCGAGCGCCGGCACCGTCTGGATGCGCAGCTGGTCGAGCACCGGACGGAGGAGCTCGTAGCGGCCGAGCGTCGGGAGGACGACCGTGACCGACGGATCCTTCGGCAGTGCCACCGCCGGCCGCTCGAGGACGACGTCGGGATCACCGGGCGGGCGGGGCGTCGCGGCACAGGCGGCCGCGGAGGACTCGAGCGCCCTGCGGACCGACAGGGGGTGCAGGTGGGCGGCGCTGCGTCGGGCACCGGCGTAGCGGACCCACTTCCGACCGAAGACCCGACGCAGGAACACGAACCGGTCGTGCTCGCTCAACGGCGCCACCGGGCGTCGGACCGGTCCGAGGAGGCGAGGCGTGTGGAACACCACCGCGCCGCGGTCGATCAGGCGGCGGCCGAACTCGAGGCCGGCACCGGTGCGGCCCTCGAACGCGCCGTCGAGCGAACCGAGCACCCGGACGACCTCCGTCCGCACGAGCAGCGCATCGAGCGAGATCCGCCACGACACGGCCTCGAGGTCCGGCGGCGCATCCAGGCTGAGCGGCCAGATCGGATGGATGTAGTCGTGCTCCTCGGGGAGGCCGCCCGTGCCGAGCAGCAGCCCGGCGTGCCACGCATCGGCACGACCCGACGTCAGTGATCCGACCACCTCGGCATCGGGGCGCCCGAGGGCGTGATCCCAGAGGAGCAGCCACGGCGCGTCGGTCCGACCGGCGTGCTCCCCGAGTTCCCGCGCCGCGACGCGGACGTCCGGGTCGAGCGTCGCGCTCGCCCCTCCGCTCCACTCCTCCGGGGACCCGCCCCACGAGAGGAGATCGACCTGCTCACCCATCGTTCACCTGACCGGTCTCGTCGGACACCCCTGCGACAGCTCCCCCACGTCGGAGCAGCGGGTCCTGGCCTGATGCTCGGTAGGATAGGCGGGGTGCGGGCCGTTTCCACTCGGCCCCGGGGGACCACAGACGACCGGAGAGGTCGAGGAGCATGTCCAGCGCCGATCCAGCACCGCGTGCAGCCGCCGACGCGGCGCGGTCGATCGATCGTCTCCGCCGTCGGCCGACCCTCGACCTGTCGGTGGCGCTGTGCACCTGGAACGGAGAACGCTGGATCCGTCCGTTCCTCGAGTCGCTGGCCGCCCAGCACCACCTACCCGACGAGCTCGTCGTCCAGGACGACGCATCCACCGACGACACGGTCGCTGCGATCCGGGATCTCACCCCGACGCTCCCGTTCGACGTGCGCCTCGAGGTCAACCGCCAGCGGGTCGGCTCGACCGCCAACTTCGCCCTGGCGCTCGAACGCTGCCGGGGGCGGTTCGTGGCGCTGGCCGACCAGGACGACGTCTGGTATCCGGAGAAGCTCAGCCGGCTCGTCCACGAGTTCGAGCGTGACCCCATCCTGACCCTCGTCTTCTCGGACGCGGACCTGATCGGCGAGGACGGCCGGTCGCTCGACCGCGGACTCTGGGACACCCGGCAGGTGGGGCGGATCCTCCGGCGGCGACCGATCGTCGCCGAGGAGCTCGCCGCCACGACGGCGCTCACGACCGGGTGCACGGTGATGATGCGGCGCCGGGTGGTCGACGCGGCGCTGCCGTTCCCCCCGGAACTGGACCACCCGGTGGCCCCGATGCGACACGACCGGTGGCTGACGCTGATCGCCGCCGCGGTCGGCACCGTGGAGGCGATCCCGGAGCGACTCCTGGGGTTCCGGGTCCACGGATCCCAGGAGACCGGCGTGCTCGTCGGGGCCGAGCTGCCCAAGGCCGTGGCCACCAGTGTCGGATCCAACCTGCTCGGCGGCGGAGGTCGTCGGGCCGACGGACTCCGGGCGAGGGCGGACCAGTTGGACGTGGCGGCCGAACGCGCCGAACTGCTCGGTGATTTCGGCGAGGCAGCAACACTCCGCCGGATCGCCAATGACTTCGTTCGACGAGCCAGGATCGACGAGCCTGGTCGCGGGCGCCTCCGTCTGGCGCTGGGCGGGCTTCCCCCAGACGGAGGTGGGGTGAGAGGCCTCGGCACCGCACTGCTCGATGTGGTGCGGGCCATGACCCCCAGTCGGCCGAAGCCCGCTCCCCGCCATGCCTGATCGTACGCACGTCCTGGTCGTGAACGACTCGATGATGGTCGGCGGAGCCGAACGCGTCGCCGTGGACATCGCGAACACCTTGGATCGCAACAGGTTCCGGGTCACCTTCTGCAGTACCCGATCCGGCGGACCGCTCACCGACGTGCTCACCGAGGACACGGATCACGTCTCGCTCGGCCGCACAGCGACGTGGGACCTGCGGAAGGTGGTCGCCTTCTCCCGGCTGGTCAGCGAGCGTCAGATCGACCTGATCCACAGCCACGGTCGCGGCAGCATGAAGTTCGTGGCGCTCGCCCGACTCTCAGGACTCGTTCGGACACCCCACCTCTTCCACGACCACTTCGGTCGACTCCACCTGGATCGAAGCGCTCCGATCGGACTCCGTGAGGCGCTCCGGAGGGGAGTCGACACCTACGTGGGCGTCGACGAGCGGCTCTGCGACTGGGCCCGCCGCACGATCGGGCTCGATCCCACCACCGTCCACCTCGTCCGCAGTGGGGTTGATCTCACTCGTTTCGACGGAATCGTCCCGGCGGACATCCGATCGATCTGGGCGATTCCGGACGACGCAGTCGTCTTTGCGATGGCCGCGAACTTCCGCCAGCAGAAGGATCACCCGACGCTGTTCCGGGCCATGGCCGCGCTCCCGAAGCGATTGCTCAACCGGATGCACCTCCTGGCGATCGGGAGCACCGAGGCAGACGCCGACTACTTCGCTGGCTGCCTCAGGATGCTGGACGACTTCGGCCTGCGCGATCACGTGACGACCACCGGCGCCCGCAACGACGTCCCGGAGCTCCTCGCCGGAGCCGACGCAGGGGTCCTGTGCGCAAAGAACGAGACGGGGCCCCTGGTCGTGCTCGAGTACATGGCGAGCTCGCTCCCGTTCGTGGCCACCGATACCGGTGAGGTCACCCGGGCGGTCCGAGGTCTCGGCATCGGCTGGACGCCGGCCCCGAGGGACGCCATCGAGGTTGCCGACGCACTCGCCGATGCACTCGAGATGCGTCCCGATGAACGCGTGGCGATGGGGGTGAGGGGTCAGCGGATCGCCGAGGAGTTGTTCTCGCAGACCAGCGTCACCGCCAGCGTCGAGGCGATCTACGACGAGACGATGGAACGGCTCCACCGCCCGGTCCCCGTGGGCAAATCCACCTGAACCGATCGCATTCGCAGGCCGCGCCACGGCATACTTTCTGCGGCCATCCACTGAACCTGGGATCCGAATCCCGTGCGGGGGGACGCAGTGCAACCAATGCAGGAGACGACCGAGAACAACATCGGCGAGTACCTCACGGTGCTCAAGCGCCGGTGGCCGGTCATCGTCGTGTCGGTGGCGATCGCAATGGGGATCGTCGCTGCGATCGACTTCACTACGACGCCCGTCTACCAGGCGTCCGCCCAGCTGCTGTTGCAGTCGAAGCAGTCGGAGTCGATCTTCCAACCGTCGGCCCAGGTGGTCGACCCGACCCGTGCGGTCCAGAACGAGCTGAAGATCATCAACTCGCTCGCCATCCGCGACGCGGTGAAGCAGGCCAACGACGGGCGGGCCATCACGATCAGCGCAGCCTCGGGTGGCGAGGACGACATCATCATCCTGAGCGCCACCGACACCGACCCGGTCGTCGCCGCCGAGAAGGTCAACCTCTACGCCGAGACCTACCAGACGGAGCGACTGAACGCGATCGTCGCCGACCTGGCCCAGTCCAAGGAGGTCCTGAGCCAGCAGATCAACGACTACCAGAAGCAGATCGACGACCTGAATACTCCTCTCGCCGATCTCGACGAGCGCATCAAGAACCTGCCAGTCGACTCAACCGAGTACGTGGCTGCGGTCCAGGAGCGTGAACGCCTGAACAACCGGATCGCCTCGGAGCGTGACGAACTCCAGACCCAGCTGAACGACTACCAACAGCGGCTTCAGATCCTCCAGCTCTCGGAGCGCCTGACAACCACGGGCGGCATCCAGATCCTGAATCCCGCCACCGTGCCCTCGTCACCAGTGTCCCCAAAGCTGATCCGGGATCTCATCCAGGCGGCATTCCTCGGCTTGTTCATCGGCATCGGATTGGCGTTCCTCCTCGACCAGCTCGACGACTCCGTCCGGGCACCGAGCGACGTTGAACGCGTCAGCAAGGGGCTGCCCACCCTGGGCCTCGTCCCGACCGACGACGACTGGAAGAACCGGGACGAACCCAGACTCACCACGGTCTCCGCACCCATGTCGGTGACCGCGGAGTCGTACCGGGGCATCAGGACGTCGTTGCAGTACCTGGCGCTCAACCGTCAGATGTCGGCGATCCAGCTGACGAGCGCGACCTCGGGCGAGGGCAAGACGTCCACCGTCGCCAACCTGGCGGTCGCCTTCGCCGATGCCGGCATGTCGGTTGTGGTGATCGGCTGCGACCTGCGGCGCCCGAGGATCCACCAGTTCTTCGGCGTCGACGGATCCGTCGGACTCACCTCGGTGCTGGTCGGCTCGGCGACGCTCAACGAGGCCGTCCAGCAGGCCCCCAACCAGCCGAACATCCGGGTGCTCCCCTCGGGACCCCGCCCGCCGAACCCGTCGGAGCTGCTGAGCCTCGACCGTACGGCACAGGTGTTCGACGCCCTGCGTCCCAGCCATCAGATCATCCTGTTGGACTGCCCGCCGGTGCTCCCCGTGACCGACTCGCTCGTCCTGTCACGCCTGACGGACGCCTGCCTGGTGATCGCCACGGCCGGCAAGACGTCCAAGCGGGAGCTCAAGCAGTGCTTCGAGCGGCTGCAGCAGGTCGACAGCCCGATCGTCGGTACGATCCTCAACGGCGTGTCCGGCGAGGGGTCGTACGGCTCGCTCTACGAGTACTACGGGATCAAGGAGAACAAGCGCCGGCGTTTCCGCAAGGAGAAGGCCGACGTTCCCCGCCTGGAGCCCGAGATGGTGCAGCAGGCGGCCACGCCGGTGTCGCCGGCACCCGTCCCGCCGTCACCAGCGCCCGCGCCGCCGGCACCAGCATCGACACCTGCGCCGCCGACGGTCGATCCGGCGACGGCGCCCGCCCAGCAGGTGCCACCGCCACCGGTCGTGCCCAGCGGCGCCCCGACGGCCGGACCGTTCAGCGCAGGACCGGGCACGTCCAACTCGGCGGTCACGCCGCCTCCACTCCCGGGCCCGGGCACCGGTGCCAACGGCCACTTCGGCTGAACGACCGACCGGCCGACCCCGGGTCCGCTTCCTTGCGCACGGGGCGGAACGCAGCGGTCCGCCGGTCGCGCTCCTGCGCTGGTTGCGGGCCTGGCGAATCGACGACCCCGGATTCGACACCGAGGTCGTCATCGGGCGCACCGGGCCACTGGCCCCGGAGTACGCCGCTCTGAGTGAGCTCCGCACCGCCGGACTCGATCGCCGATCACCCGAGCAGCTCGTCGCCCGAGGGTTCGACGCAGTCGGTCTGGCCCACCTGGGTCGTCGGGTCCGAGCCGCTGCGACCCGCGTGCGTGTCGGCGACCGACCGGCCGACCTGGTCGTGGTCAACGGCGCCACCGCGGCCGGGGTCGAACTGCTCCGAACCACGCCGCAGGCGCCGACGGTCCTGATCGCCCACGAACTCTCCACCGGCTGGATGTCGAACATCGACGCCGATGACCGGGGACTCCTGCTCAGCAGTTCACAGGGCTTCCTCGCTGTTTCCCATGCAGTCGAGGACTTCCTCGTCGAACAACTCGGAGTCGCACAAGAGATCATCACGGTGGTCCCACCACCAGTCGACGTCGAAGGCGTCTCCCCCAGCCGGCGATACCAGTCGTCGTTGGCAAACCGCTGCACGGTTGTGAGCGGAGGGTTCACCGACTGGCGCAAGGCACCCGACATGTTCATCGCACTGGCCGACCGCTGTGTGAAGCAGGCTCCTGAGATCGACTGGAGATTCGAGTGGTTCGGCGGGGACAACCTCGACGACCCTGCAGCATGGCCACTGCGATTCGAGATCAATCGACTCGGGTTGGGAGAGCGGGTGGTGTTTCTCGGTCACCTCAAGGATCCGGGACCGATCCTCGCTCGAGCCGACATCTTCGTGTCCACCGCCCGAGAGGACGCCGCGCCGCTGGTCGCAGCCGAGGCCGCAGGGTCGGGCCTGCCGGTCGTGGCGTTCGACTCGGGTGGCGTTCGGGAACTGGTTTCCCAAGGACCCTGCGGCATCATCGTGGAGGAGTTCTCCGCGTTGGCGATGGCTCGGGCCATCGTGGCGCTAGCGACTGATCGTTCCCGGCGTGAGCAACTCGGATCAACCGGCGCGTACGTCGTCCGCAAGAACCGCTCCGCAGCGCACATCGCCGAGCGGGTCGGGTCATGGATCCACGATCAACTCTCGGCTACAGCAGGCTCCGAATCGACATGACGTGCGGGGGATTCACTGGCGAGCACATGGTGTTCGACCAGCCGGTTTCGGATTCGGAATGCACCCGGTGCCCCCGGCCACAGACCATCGGTCATCTGCGCCGGGCTCGAATCTCGAGATTCTCGAGATAGAAGGTGTTTCGGAAGTCGCGTCCGGCGGCAACATCGAGGTCGTAGCGCTCACAGAACTCGTGTCCGTCGTCGATGCTGTAGGCAGAAACCGCCAAGGGCTGCGCCACCTCAATGTCGAACCCGGCCGCCTCGATCCACCCGAGGACGTCGGCAGAGTTCCGGATCGTGAGCCGGCAGATCTCATTGGTCGCAGCGACGCACTCGTCGATCACCCGCTGGTAGGCAGGGTCATCAGGAGACTGACCGCGGTAGAAGTCCTTGATGTACAGCACTCCCCCGGGCCGAAGCACCGCATGGGCGGACTCAATCACGTCGGCTGGTTCTGCAGCGTGAACCAACGACTCGAGGAAGTACACGAGATCGAAGTCGGACCCGAATGACTCGTCGAGGTGATGGAAGTCGCCAACGTGGACACGAATCCGCTCGGAGTATCCCCGCTCGGCAACATGTTCCCGAGCCCGGTCGGCCTGTCCGGGCGACACCGTCACGGCGTCGATTGACGCATGACTTCGAGCAGCGAACTCGATGGCGGGACCACACACGCCGCACCCTGCGTCAAGCACTCGAGTTGCCGCCGAGACTTCGGCCACCTGCGCCATGTGGTCGAACAACTCTTCTCGGTCAACTGCCTTGAGGTGCTGGAAGACATCGCCGAAGACAGCTTCGTACCGTTCTGTCCACTCGTCGTAGTACTGGGCCACTTCGACAGCACCGAACGTTCGCTGAACCGACGCCAGCAGATCGTCATCGTCCAACGCGGACCACGTCACCTTGGCTTCGTCGGCCATCAATCACCCTCTCGCAGCCCGTGTCATCGATCGGGCAGGATCACGATACGCCAGGCGAACCTGCAGCACACCCACTTGCGCAAGGGTGTGGAGGACGGTGCTCGGCGGACCCACACCATGGAAGTCCTCAACCGAGAGACCCGCTCTGCTCGGCTGCAGTCAGGTCCGATACTGCGGAGTGGGTTCCGGGGAACCGCCGGACGTGGTGAACTCACCGGCCCAGGTGCCAAGGTTCACCAACAGCGAGTCACCACCAGCGAGCTGGCGCGACGATCTCGACCACCGCGAGGACGACTCCCGACGCCACGTGCAATCCGAATGTGGTGACGGTGGCAATGCGCCGAAGACCGAGGCGTCGCTCAACCTCGGCATCATGTGTACCTCCGGGACCGAGGGCCTGCAGCGCGACCGCTGTCGACTCGACGAAGACAATGAACAAGGCGATCTGAGCTCCCCACAGGAAGTCGCCGGGGTCCGTGTATGCCGTGACCTCGAGCAGGCAGAAGTAGACCAAGGCAACGAACAGCGTGAGCCAGGCCAGACGCAGGCCCCGATGGCGCAGAGCGACCGGGACACTGAGTGCCACGGTAATCGGAAACAATGTCGATGCGCCGAGCAGCACAATGAAGAACCACGGTGACATCCCCTTGGGTTCCAACATTCGCTGCAACACTTCGAACGGCGAGAATGCGAGGCCCGAGGACTCGCCGGTTGGACTTCGCAGCGCCTGCGTCCCCAACACCAGGACAGAGGGCAACACGAATCCCAGACCGATCAATCGCCAGTCAACCGACCTGAGGCGTCGCCATCCCCAGAGGATCGTGAGGACGACTGCTGGAAGGAAACATGTCGTGAAGCTCGGTTTGGCCATCAGAACGAGAACTGACATCACTGCGGTCAACAACACAGCGGTCGGTCGCGAACGCCCGTAGATTCTCGATGTCACCAACCAGAACAGAGCGAGCGCAAACGGCCTCGAGAGCGTCACCGTCGGGTTGTGGTACACGTTCACGCCGACGTACCCGGTCAGGAGTTGCTGGTTGGCCAGAGTCAGCAGGGTCACCGGTGTGACGATCATCAACCCGACAGTGGCCAGGCCGGCGAGAGGGAGAACGTGGCCCCTTCGAGACTTCTCCATCGACCGCGCCAAGCGGCGGAGCACCATGTCGGCAGTGACCACGACAGCACCCACTACAACGAGCACTCCTGCCAGATCCCAACTGAACGATCGGTCGTTGACCTGCGGTGCGACCAGCTCGAGCTCTCCGACCGGCAAGAAGGCCCGCACTGCTGTGGTGAGCTGGGCGAACAGCAAGTAGGGACTTGGCCCCTCACCCGAGATCGCCAATTGCTCGGCGATGAAGAGGTGCGGTTCCATGTCGGTGCGTAGCGCCACCGACCACACGATCGGGAAGTAGATCAGCGACACCACCGCAACGACCAACAAGCGAGTGCGAACGAGAGCTGGGCTCCGATGATTGAGCACCGTCACCGGCGCAGCGACGTTGTCTTGATCATCGGCCACCTGTGAGTCGACCGCAGCTGGATCACCCGCGTCGGCGGGCAAGCATTCCAATCCAGGTTCGATGTCAACCGACCGACCCATGCGCTGCTGCTCCTCCAAGCGCTGCAGGACTTCAGTCCCGTGCCTCGAGTTCACGCCGAAAGCGTCCGCCACGGACTGGCGGTTCGCACCGACGATGCGACCTCCCAGCCGTGGATCGACCGCCTACATTTGCGAGGGTACCGCACAGACGCAGCGAAGGCTCCCGAGCCCACAACGCTGGTGTGGACCCTTCCAATGTGCCGCAGCCGTTGGCCCTGGTGCAGCGGGCCACCTGCGCAAGCGACGAGGACCGATGAAGACGTGACGATGCTCCACCGGACGCCGCTCGCCATCGTGCTCGGCACCCTGCTGTTGACCGGGTGCACCCAGTCCGAGGCCGCATTCTCTGCCGGGGCGACCGCCATCGCTGCGGACTACCGACATGCCTGCATCGTTCGGGACAACCGGACCGTCGCCTGCTGGGGAGACAACCGCACCGCCCAGCTGGGCGACGGAACCACCGACGACTCATTCGACGACCTGCGCACGGTCACCGACATCTACGACGTACGGGAGCTTACGGTCGGCGAGGACTTCTCGTGTGCGGTGGCCCAGAGAGCTGAGGTCCGGTGCTGGGGACTGAACCTTCTCGGCCAGGTAGGAAACGGCCAGATCCTCGCCATCGCCGGACCGACCACACCAGTACCCGAAGTGACCGGTTCGATCGGACTGGCCGCAGGCCGGAACCATACGTGCGCCGTGGCGGCCGACGGACGGGTGCGCTGCTGGGGGGCGAACGACTCTGGTCAGCTCGGCGATGGTAGTCGGGCAGATCGAGTCTCTCCGGTCGAGGTGGTCGACATCGACAACGCAGTGTCGCTTTCAGCAGGTGCCGGATTCACCTGTGCGTTGCTCGAAGATGGCGAGGTCACCTGCTGGGGACTCAACAGCGTCGGGCAGCTCGGGGTCGGGGACCGTGAGGATCGCAGCGAGCCGAGCACGGTGAGTGATCTAGACCGGGTCGTGGCGATCGACTCCCAACTCGCCTCCACCTGTGCGGTACGAAACGATGGCTCGGTGTGGTGCTGGGGCAGCGACTACCACTCAGGGGAGCCTTCAACTGCCGTACCCCGACGAGTCGATGGGATCAGCGGTGCCAAGGTCGTGACCGTGGGCGAGCAACGAAGCTGCGGTCTGACTCAATCCGGGATCCTCTGCTGGAACCACGGATCGTCTGCCGTCCCTGCGCCGACCGACTCCACCGACGTCGTCGACCTCGCACTCTTCGGACCCTCGCTCTGTACCGTCTCCCGCGCCGGGGAAGTCACCTGTCGGCCTCCCGGATGAAGCCGAACCGCTTCTGGCTGAAGCTGACACCGCTCTCTCTTCACCGTCCCGATTCGGCAGAGCACGTCACCAATCGCCGTGGTCAATACCGGGTTGAGTTGCGTACAGTAAGGGGCGGTGGGTAGACGGGCCGGGGGCCACTGATGTTGGGAGACCAGATCGAGGGACTCGCCTCCATCGACACGTGGCACTGGTTCTTCCGTGTCCGGCGACTCCTGATCGACGACGCTCTGGTCCGGCTCGGTATCGATCGAGACGGTCGCCATACGGTCCTGGACGTCGGTTGCGGGCCGGGGGGCACCACAGCGACGCTCGCCTCCGTCGGGCCAGTCACGGCGATCGACCCGTCTCCGATCGCCGGCAGGTACTTGATGGAACGGATGCCCGAAGCCGACTTCCACCTCGGCGGTCTCGATGATCTGGACCACCTTCTGGATGAGCGGACCTTCGACCTCGTGTGCTGCTTCGGGGCCCTGAATCAGGCATCGGTGCCCAACCCGGCAGCGGCCATCGGCCGACTCGCAGCGAGAGTCGCACCGGGTGGCGGGCTCCTCATCGACGAGCCTGCCGACGACCGTCTCCGACGGCAGATGGATCGCGCCGGGAGCAGCGTTCGCAGATTCGAACTTGGCGACCTCGGCGAATTCGCCCGTTCCAGTGGCCTCATCGTCCTCGACGCACACTACGTCCACGGTTGGGCGTGGCCGATTGCACGGATGCTGGCCTGGCACAGCCAGCTCCGTCCGAAACCTGCCGACCACCCACCATCAGAACTCATGAACCGAAGCCTCGACCGAACTGCGTACCGAATCGCCCGACTGGAGCACGCAGCAGGCCGCCGTGGAATCCGGTCGCCGCGGGGCACCGGGTGCTGGGTGGTGGCGCAGCGACCAACCGGTGAGAACGAGCAGCGGCAGGGAACAGGCCTCAGCGTCCGGGGCGTCGGATGACGACCGGAGCCGACGCCGTGGAGAGGCACCACGGCCCAGCATCAGCGACGAATCTCCAGCCGGCTCCTCCCTTGGGTGTGCAGTCCCTCTTGTGGTTTCTCGTCATTTTCGAACTGTCCCCAGCGAGCCAACCGGTCCGGCTCGCAGTCCTGGCGTGGTCGATCGTGGCCTTCGGATCACCGGCAGCGGCCGCCCTGGCCTACGGCCTCACCACGCTGATCATCGAGGCGGCAGCCGGGATCTCTGCTGCGATCCTCGTTACGTCTGAACCCGGGAGACGGCGCCGCATCGCTGCACGAGGACGGGAACGCCTGCGGTCGTGGCTGGCAGATCGGGGACCGGTCCACCCCGCATTCGTGCCTGGTCTCGCCGTTCTGGGTGGGACTGCCGTCACGACGTGGGCGCGTCAAGTGGGACCCGTGCAACGGAGTCGACGCGAGCTCACGATGTACGCCCTCGTCGTCGCCACGGTGCTCGGCCTGCTCAGCGCAGTGCAGGGTGCGCTCGTCGCCATCGGAATCGCCTTCCCCGGACCACTCACCGTCGGACTCGCCGTGATCAGTCTGATCGCTGTTCCGATTGCCCTCTGGATCGCTCGGCGCCGGAGGCGTGAAGAAACGACGATGAAGCACGAGAGCGATACGACAGCCGGGTTCGACCCGGCGACTCACTGAGTCTTGGCCGCTTCGTCTGCTGCACTCTGGTCTGGTCCACCAGCGACGAGGAGGTGTGAGTGCCGATGATCGACGCAATCGTCATCGGCAGCGGCCACGCCGGCGTCGCTGCGGCCAACGAGCTTGCGAGACACGGCAGATCCACCGTGATACTCGACGTAGGTCGAACCCTCGACCCAGCTCGGATCGAACTCGTCGAACGGCTCGGCCGAGTCGACCCACCCGACTGGGACTCCACCTCCGTCGAGATCGTCACTCGGAATTCAACCCTCGACGATCCTCTCCCCCGACAACTGGCCTTCGGCTCAGGCTTCGCGTACGAGGCAGACGGCGCCAGCCCCCTGCCGACCCAGCGGTCATTTCGATTCGCTCCGGTGGCGTCCCTCGCCCGGGGCGGGCGGAGCAACGTCTGGGGAGCGTCCGTCCTCCCCACCCACGACTGCGACATGGACAACTGGCCGATCAGTCGGGCCGACCTCGAGCCCTACTACTGGACGGTTCTGCGGACGATGCCCCTGTCTGGCGCCCGAGACGGCCTCGAGGCGGAATTCCCCCTCTATCGAGACACCGTGGACCACTTGACGATCCCCCCGACAGCCCAGATGGCGCTGGATCGCCTCGAGCGGTCCTCGCTCACGACCACCTCGGACGTGGTGTTCGGACGATCTCGTCTCGCAGTGACGGGGGGGTACTCCAGTCCTCGGTCGTGCCGATACTGCGGTCGATGTCACAGCGGCTGCGCCTACGGATCGATCGACGTGGCCACACACCATCTGGACCGTCTCGTGACCGCAGATCGGGTCGAGTATCGACCCAATCTGACGGTGCACTCCGTCGAGGAGAAGGGCGGTCGGGTCCACGTCCGGTATGTCACCGGGAGTGGCAAACCGGAGTGGATCGATGCCGAGCGACTCTTCATCGCAGGTGGGCCGATCAGCTCGACGCGGATCATGCTGGAGAGCCTCGGGCTCTGGGATCACCCGGTTCCACTCCTGTCGACCCAGGGCTTTGTTGCGCCCATCCTCGTTCCCGGTCGAGCGCGCACACTCCCAGCGGCCATGACGCTCGCTTCGTGCTTCATCGAGTTCAGGGCCCCGTCGTCCCCACACTGGATCCATGTGCAGGTATCGCCACCCAACGAGCTCGCAACAGCCCGGCTCGAAGTGCTTGCTGACAGGTTCCGTCTACCCCGCCAACCCATCAACCTGTTGGCCCAACAATTCCTGTTGGCACTGTGCTCCATGCACTCTGACGAGGCAGGTCACCACGTCCTCAGGCTGGAACGAAACAGTGCGCTCGAGAGTCGCCTCATGATCGACACAGTTCCGATGCCATCCTTCCCCCAGACCGCACGGCGCGCTGCCCGGCACCTCCGCAGTCTTCTGAGGCAGGCCGGCCTGCCGGTGCTCCCCCCGATCGGGCCACTGGTCGGGCCAGAACCCATCTCCTGGCACTTCGGTGGCACCATGCCCATGGCCGTCGAATCGGACAACCCCCTCGCCACCGACACTCTGGGCCGACCAAAGGGGTTCGAGCGCACGCACGTTGTCGACGCATCGGTCCTGCCGGCGATCCCGGCAACGACCTCAACACTTCTCGTCATGGCGAACGCCACGAGGATCGTCGACGAATCGGTCAACGGGAACTGAACGCCTTGGCAATTGCCCGCACCTGCATCAACCACTCGGTCGGATTCGACCTGCGACAGTTGGTCCGCGCCGCCATGACATCAGGCCGAAGCGATTCGAGTCGAGGTGATGTCGTCACGGAATTCGAGCGACGCTTCGCAGACAGCCTCGGGGCCAGCGAGTGCATCGCCTTCCCCTTCGCTCGCTCTGCGTTTCTCGCAACCCTGCGGTCGATGGACCTGCCACCCGATTCGGAGGTGATCCTTCCTCCGCTCACGATCCGACCGATGGTCGACGCTGTCCGATCTGCGGGATGCCGGCCGGTCGTGGTGGACATCGACCCCGAGACACTGCTCTTCGACCTCGCCGAACTCGACCGCTGCCTGAGCGAAAAAACCAGCGCAGTGATGATCACCTACCTGTTCGGGATCGCTTCGGATCCGAGACCGATCATCGAAGCGGCACGATCGGTTGGAGCCCGAGTCGTCGAGGACTTCTCCCACAACCTCGGAGCGACCATCGAGGATCGAGCAGTTGGAACCTTCGGCGATGTCGGCATCTACAGCTCATCGGCCACCAAAACGCTCGACACGTACGGCGGTGGGCTCGTCATCACCGACGACGAGCAGTTGACCGCCCGGCTCCGTGTCGCACAATCCGAGCTCCGGCACCCTCCACGGTCTCGCTTGGTCACCAAGATCCTTCGCACTCTTCTCTGGAACATCACGAGCCGACGGGGGATGTGGACGATTGCCACGTTTCCGCTCGTTCGCCTGCTTCGCCGACGTCACCCCTCTCTCGAGCAGGCCATCTCGGGCGCCGGCAGACGGTCCGGACGCTCGACGGGACCGACTGACTCCTGGTTCGAACGATTCACTCCGCAGCAGGCTGCAGTCGGCCTCGAGTTGATCCCGCAGGTCGACTCAATCACCTGCTCCAGAGTGTTCAACGCCGAACAGATCAGGGCCACCCTGAAATATCTGGGTGTACCCGTTCCCACCGGCTCGGAGCGCGGTCATTCCGTGTTCTGGCAGTGCGTTGCGTACATCGAGGACGTCGATCGCGTTCAGACGGGTCTGGCCTCCGATGGCATCGACACCGCAGGAACGAACCTCGAGTTGTTGTGTGATTGCGATCCGGGGAGTTGCGGTCATCCAGTTGGGCGAGCGGTGAAGCGCCATGCCCTCTACATGCCGTGCCACCCGGGCGTCTCGTCCCGCATGCTCGAGCGGATCGCCTGGAGTCTGGTGCGCCTCCGACCGCAAGCTTCGATTTCGCTCGGTCCGCACAGTGGTGGAACCGGTCGGGCCTGAGCATCGGCTGCATGCCTTGAGCGCATCACCGACCAGGACGCAAAGCGCCGTTCACTCACCCTCGATCCTCGGCTGGGGCCACACCGGAGGTTCGACCTCTGGGTAGCAACCCACCAGCCCGGCGTGACAGACCCAAGTGGACGCTCCAGCTGCCAGGTATGGCAGCAGCACCACCGCCAGGACAGCCATGGCGGGACGGCCGAGAGCACGCTCACGCCACAACGTTGAACATCGACGAAGAATGAACACCACCAGCATCGCTGCTGAAGCCTGCGCCAACTGGAGGACATCCCCCCTGTAGGAGGAATAGGAGCGTTCGAGGAGCAAGGCTGCAAACACCGAGACGGCCAGAGCACCGAACCCTGAAGCGACTGCAGTGTCAGCGAGCAGGCGGGTACGAAGTAGAACCAGTGCGAAGACCGGGAACAGCATCACGAGCCAGAACTGCCACCCGAAGGCACCGAGTTGCCTGAGTTCACTCAACGGGCTGATCACCCACGTACCTCGAATCGAATCGTGATTCGAGTACTGGAGCAGCAACCCTTGGATTGACGTCACCAGGATCGCCGGCACGAGCAGCAGTCGCACCACCACGCCGAAGGAGTCACGATCGAGCGACATCCCGAAGGGACGAACTGTCTTCCACCTGGCCCAAGCTGCGAGTGCCACCACCGCAAGCGTCAGGGGCATCACGAAATTGGGCTTTGCCAACGATGCTGCAACCACGATCACAGGGATCCACGGACGGGCACTGGTCTGGAGGCGACCCATCAACAAGCGGGAACTGAACCAGACGAGCAGGATGTCGAACCCGAGGGATGCAGTCGTCGTCGGGAGGAACGCCGTGTAGAGAGGAAGGAACGAAGTCTCCGGGTCAGCGATCGCCGGCCAGCCCTGCAGTGCTGCTGGAGTCTCCAGCAGAGCGATCACAACACTTGCCCCAGCAGCGGCCAGAGGCATGAGGGGCCCGTCATCGAGCTGACGAAAGACCTCGAAGATGCAGACGCCGAGGAACATGTAGGCAGCAACCGACACGATCGCTGCGCCGAGGCGCACGTCGCCCACACCCATCACTGCCGTCACCAGCTTCGACATCCCCGGCCAGAGGAAGTGCGCCTCACCGGGTTCGAAGGGGGTTCTGAACGCTGTCTCGATCCGAGCGGCGTGCCACAGGTACAGGTTGGGAGCCATGAAGGCCGGTCGGAAGAGTGCATTCACGACGACCGGCCCGAAGATGAGACCGTGGATGAGCGCTACCCCAGCCCGCCACAGCCAGAGCGTGGCTCCAACGAGAGGGACCTGTCCCGGAGGCGAACTCTGTCGGCTCAGTACTGGCAGCTCTCCCTCCGGTCCCGGAGCTGCGGTCACCACCCCGCTGTACCGGTCACCGGAGCGCTCCGAAGCCGGGCGGATCATCGACAGCACGATCGATCCGATGGGTCGAGAGGAGCAGATCAACGTCGAGGTCGTCCATCCGATGATCGAGGAACAATTCGGGACCGACCTCGAGCACTGCAGCGCTGCCGTCACCGATCCGAACGGCGTAGGTGACAGCGGCAGACGATGGGACCACTACGGACATGGCTGCGATTCGTGGAGCTCCGCTTCGCTGCGCCGACGACCGGTGCACGAGCGAATGGTCGTAGACGACGGCCTCGCCAGCAGAGAGAACAACTGGCACGAAATCGTTCTCCACATCAGATGGGAGGTCGGGAAGGAGGTTCCTCTCCGACTGATGAATCCTGACCTCGAGACTGTGCCGATGACTCCCCGGTAGCACCTCGAGGGTTCCCGTGTCCTGAGTGAGGTCCGACAGAGCGCAGAAGATCCCTACCGAGCGGAACCGGCGCTCGTCGACGAAAGTCGGATCGCGATGAGGACCCACCACCCCTCCGACACCGGGCCACTTGACGCTCGTGCACCAGATCAACGCCTGATGGTCGACCAAGTGCGACGCCAGCGGCGCATCGAAGACCTCGCTCAGCATCAAGGACCGGCGTTGAGTGAAGGACCGATCAGTCGACCAAGTGTCGTTGAACAGACCCAACCCGGGATCACCCGGTGCACGTCCCTGAGCGGTGAGTTCAGCCAGCAGTGCCTCTGCCCGGTCAGCATTCATCAAGCGGAGCACGACGAATCCGTCGAGGTCGAGCCGATGCTCGAGCCTCAGGTCCTTCAAGGTCGGCGCTACCCGACCTTCGGGTTCAGCGTCATCTCCGGGCTCCGCCAGTGGCCACGACACGCTTCGAGGATACCGTCGATCCTGAAGAGATCACCCCGGATCAGTGCCTCCCCGCCAGCCTCGGAGACCGGACACGGGTTGACTCACAACCAGGTGGGAGCAGCCGCTGCGCAATCATCCCTGCGGACCGACGTCGGGGCCACGCAGACCCGACGACTGGGCCACGACATAGCTCCGCCGGCCGGTGGAACGCATCAGTAGCCGGGCGGCGTAGTTCCCGAGCAACCCGAGTGCCATGAGGGTCACGCCCCAGAGAACACCGACGATCGAGGCTGCAAGCCACCACGGATCCAGAGAGGTGCCTGCCAGCGACGCAATCACATAGGCAACAATCCCAGCGACACCAGCCGCAACGACGGCCGCTCCGGTCAGAGAGGCAAAGAAAAGCGGAGCGAATGAAGAGCCCATGATGGAGTCAGTCACATGGCGCATCAACGTTGCGAGCGTGTGCCGAGAACGCCGTGAGCCCGCCGAATCGTGTCGAACGACGACGCTCGTCACGTTCCGGGTCGCCGAGACGAGAAGGGCATCGAGGGAGAACTCTCGGCCGGGCGACTCGTCGAACGAACTGCGTAGCGAGGTTCGGAACGCGCGGAACGATGTCGTCGTCCGGGCAAAGGGCACCCGGAACCACCAGTCGAGAATTGACTTGACGATCACCATGCTGGCGCGCCGGAACAAACCATGTCGGTAGTGTTGGGAACGCCCGTAGACCAGGTCGATTCCGGGAACGAGTGCATCGAGCAGGACCGGGACCTCGGTTGGCGGGTGTTGCAGGTCGTCATCGATCGTCACGATCGTGTCCATTCGGGCAGCCCGGATGCCGCACAGCAGAGCGTTGTGCTGCCCAAAGTTCCGGGTGAGGCAGATGGCTGCCACGGGCTCACAGGTCCGCGCCAGCTCCTCTGCGATCAACCACGTTCCGTCGCTACTTCCATCGTCGATGAGAATGATCTCGTGCTCGACTCCCCGACGTGCGAGCACCTCGCACGTCTGTGCGACGAGTTCTCTGACCGTCTGCTCGCTGTTGAGCATCGGGACCAACACGGTGACCGAGTCATCAGGCCCACTCACGCCGGGTCCTCAGCGGTGTGGGATTCACCCGAGCGACACAGTGCCCTCACAGAGATGACCCTTCTGCGCTCTTCGCCGAGGATCCTCCAGCCCTGGGGAGGGGGTTCGGCACCGCCATCTCTGCCGATACACCACATGGAAAAGGACAAGGTGGACGCTCACTTCTCGGTGTGGATGAACGATCAGGGGATCAGGGTACCGGCCGACACGCCGCCGCCACCCCCAAACTCGATCGGAACGGCCGTACAGCGCGCTGGACGCGATGATCCCGCGACAATCACCATCCCAGCACGCTTCCCGCCGACGACAACCGGTGCGCATTGACCTTCAACCCAGATCAACGACCCGTCCACGAAGGGCCCGCAGGTATCCGATTGATCCCAACAGCAGGAGCACGGTCAGAGAGGCCTGGAGATAGAAGAGGGGTTCAGGCCACTCGGACCTCAGCGCCACGTCCCTCACCGCCTCGATGAAGACGGAGATCGGGTTGACCACATTGAGCCAGCGCAGCTCCGGCGGAAGCTGGTCCGGTTGGTACGAGATCGGACTGGCAAAGAACAAGGCGAGACCGAGAAAAGAGGTCGTGTGCTGGAGACCCGGCAGGAAGACCTGGACCGTCGAAAGGAGGACGCCGACACCTGCGGCGAACAATGTCACGACGATCAGAATCAGCGGGAGCGCCACGACGGTGACCGAGATCGATACCCCTTGTACCACTGCGACGACGATCAGACCCACTGCGACGATCGTGGTGTCGACCGAGTTCGCGAGCGTCCTTGAGATCGGGATCATCTCGATCGGCACAGCCACCTTGGTGAGGAGGTCGTGGCGGTCGGAAATACACGACACTGATCCAAACGCCCCCGTCACCGCCCGGTAGACGACGACTCCGGCAACGAGGTAGCTGAGATACGGCAGAGTTCCCCCGCTCTGGGAGAAGATCACCCCGAAGATCAGGGCGTAGGCGGCTACGGCGAGCACAGGTTGCAGAACCGCCCAGACCAGTCGTCCGGGCCGGGTACCGAACTGCTCGGCGACGTCCCTGCGAGTCCATTCGCCGAGTGTTCGGATGTACCTGCGCCGCTCCGGCGTGACCAACATACGGATCCCTGTCATCTGATCCCACGGAACGGTGCAACCACCGTCCGGCCATCGGCAGACAGCATCGACTGACCACCGAACGGACTCAGTGAACCAGAAAGCAGCACAAACATCGACCTTCGTCCACTCAGGGGCCGACAAATCGGGGCATCCAGCGGTACCATCGCCACGAAGTTCGCGAACGTAATCCACGACCCGTCGAGGTCACATGGAGCGGGACCACCATGGAAGTGATCGGACATTGAGCGATCACAAAGGACGTTCCATGTCCCCAGTTGCCGAGCTGCGGAATGTCACCAAGCGATACCGTCGGGGAGTCGATCGATCGCTCTGGCGCGCTCTGATTCCGGGACCCCTCGGCGAGGTTTCCGAGCGCGAGCCCCTTGTCGCCCTCAACGACGTGAGCCTGAGAATCGAGCGAGGTGAGTCCGTCGGCGTCATCGGACCGAACGGAGCCGGGAAATCCACCCTGCTCAAGGTCGTCGCCGGGATCGTCGAGCCGACGAGCGGAGACGTGTGCATCAACGGCCGGATCGCTGCCGTGACCGAGCTCGGATCGGGATTCAACCCGGAGCTCACGGGAGCCGAGAATCTTCGATTCGGTGGTGCACTGATGGGACTGGCGCCTGATGTCGTCGAAGCTCGCTTCGATGAGATCGTCGAGTTCTCAGGGATCGGAGAGTTCATCGACACACCCCTCAAGCGCTACTCCACCGGGATGCAGGCTCGTCTCTCGTTCGCCCTGGCCACCAGCGTCGACGCCGACCTTGTGATCCTCGATGAGGTGCTCTCAGTAGGAGACTGGCGGTTCCAGCAAGCGTGCATCTCGCGAATTCAGGAGATGCACCGAGCAGGGGCAGCAATCGTCGCTGTCTCACACAACAACTGGCTCATCACTCAGTTGTGTGACAGAGCCGTGCTTCTGCAGCGCGGCAAGATGACGTCGTCCGGTGACACGATCTCGGTCATTCAGGACTACATCGGCGCCGACACATCAACGGATCCGGACAAGGCGGAGTCACTCCCGAGCGCACCGATCTTCAATCACTGCAACGACGATCGGACCGAGATCAGCAACCTCACCTGTGATCCGCCAGCGTTCAACAGTGGTCAACCTCTTCGGTGCCGATTCACCCTACGTGTCGATGCGCCCGTCGATGCCCACCTCGTCCTCACGGTCTACACGATGGGTCGCGCAGCCTTCGCCGATCCTCTCGAGGGACCAAGCGACCTGCTCTCCCAACCGGGGATCTGGGAGGTGGAGGTGACTACCGCACCACTCCCCTTCACCGCTGGTTCCTTCGTTGTTCGGGCAGCAGCCGTCACTTCGATCGACCCGCAGGACTCCAATCACGAGTTCCTCTCATCGTTGACGGACGATGAAGCGGCATTCACGATCCTCGGTGATCCCAGTAGTAGGCCGGGCTTCGTGTTCGACGCACAGTGGGACACGACACCACTCGAGCCGAACCACGCAACCCCCGGCCGAGAGCAGGACGGAATCAGTTGATCGTGTCCTTGCCGGTCAACTCCCGAATGACACTCGGGCACACGCGCAGCAGATGGGCCTCGATCTCGAGCCAACCAACCGGTTCTCCAGGGGCCGGTGGAGAGACCGAGATCGCCCCCAGCATCAATTGAGCACCTGAGAATGACGTGACGGTCTGGGCCACCGTCGCTGAGAGGTCGAGACGCCTTGACAAGGCCGAGGCCAACGAGCCCTCGGGTCCGGGCGGCGCTCCCTGCAATTCCCTCCGGCCTGCGCCAATGGCACTGATCCAGTCGGCTCGGTAGCGGTCGAAGACGACGGTGTCGGTCCAGTTCTGTTCGGTCACCTGCCTCTGACCTCTGCGGATGACGTCAGCCACGCCGTAGAAGCCCAGACAGATCCTGTCATTCGTTGCTGGTCGAGTGATGACCAGCGGGAGTGTCGTGGTGGTGGTCGTCGTGGTCGAGGTCGTCGTGGTCGTCGTCGACTGGAAGGGCTCCACTCCCACGATGCTCGTGGTTGGACGCTCCACTCCTGACGGCAGGAACAACGTCGGCCCCGGACCAGGAATCGTGGTTGGTCCATCAGCGGTGGTCGGATCGAAGAGCTCAAACGGCTGGTCGCTGACTTCAGACTGCCGGTCGGTGAATCCAGGTGTCGCTTGCTCCGAAGCCGTCGTCTCGTTCCGCCCACACCCCAGAGCGAACAGTACGACCGACGCAGCTGCGACTATCGCAAGTGCCGAGACCGAACGGGTTCCTCCACGACGTGTCGCCATGCCCATTTTTCCTGACTGAACTCTGGTGCCCACTGCACAAGCGTAGGGGGTGGGGGAAGATTCGGTAGATCGGGGCACAGATGCCATCGTCTACCCCTGATTCAGAATCCCGCACGACGACTGTGGTGCCCGGTCACCTGATCCGGTCCACCGCATCAGCGGTCGACGAACGTTCGATCGAACGCCTCGCGATCGAATCGCGGGACCGGAAGCTGAATCCGGTCAACCCGGCGACCGAAATCCGCATCTCCGACACCGTGCCAGAAGTTCCAGAAGAACTCAGGCGAGACCTCCCAGACGTCGACTTCCATGAGGCCATCGACGAGGTCGACCCGCTCGCAGAACCGGGACCTAGCATCCTCAGGGATCATGACCAGTTGAATGGCTAGGCGATCTTCGGCTCCGTGATTGGGCGCTGAGTAGTGAAGCAGGGCGTCGTCGAGAATCACGGCGTGACCGGCGGGTACGGGAACGAGTTCCAGGAGGCCACGAACATCGTCTGCGACCTCGGCGAACGCTTCGTAGGCCCACATTCCTCGAGGTTCACGCAGACTGCGATGACTGCCGTTGAAGATCTCCAGCGATCCGTTGTTCTCATCGCAGTCGACGAGCGCAATCCACACTGACACCGACCGGAACCGACCCTCATCGACCACTGACCAGTTCTGGTGGAGAGGTACAACTCCGCTACCAACGGGCTTGTTGACGAAGTTCGCCACCAGCGGCCGATAGTCGTCGAGCAGACGGTGGACACTCCCACCGACGACGTCGACAATCCGTTCGAAGCTTGCGGATCGGAACTGCGGATCGGTGTGGATCACCGTGAACTCGGCGTAAGTTGGGTCGTAGGCGCCATCAGGCCGATGCGACGCTCCGGAGCTCGCACCCAAGTACCAGTCCCGCAATTCCGCGACCTCGTTGCCCGACAACAACGGCACAACGACGTAGCCGCGTTCCACCAGCAGACCTTCCAGTTCGTCATCTCTCAAGACGCGTCGTTCAATCATTGGAGTCCACCAGACCTCGGTTCAAGGATTGACGATGTTGTCGAGCATGGGCGAGCACCTCTTCGACATCGAGGAGATGTCGGTTGACCCGGCAGGGAACTCCCCGTCTGACGATCTCACCTCCGGATGCGAGCACGGCGATGTCCTTCTCGAAGAAGTCCCAGTCGACATCCAGTCGTTCGAAGTCGTCGACAGTCGGACCGGTCGCCCGGTAGTGGCACAGTCCAGTGTCTGACGCAACAAGCCCTGCCACCGCTGCGACCCGAACCCGGTTGGTCCAGTTGGGCTGTGACCCATGGAAGAGGTCGTGGGCGTAGAGGACCACGTCGCCAGCTGACGCTCTCACACACACGGCGAGGTCACCGGCCTCCTCGAAATCGAGATAACGGGACAGCGTGTCGAAGGATCGGATTGAACGCCTCATTCGATGCGTACCCGGAAGGACCTGCAGTGCTCCGTTGTCCTCATCGACGTCGACGAGCGGGACCCACATCGAGAGCGAGCCTGCGCGATCTTCATCAACGACGCACCAGTCCTGGTGCAGCGTCGAGGCGCTCTGTTCCCCGCAACCCTTGACGAGGAAGCTCGAACCCCCGATGACCGCGTCCACGAACAGGCGCCGAAGGGGTTCTTCGAACACCTCTGCAATCACATCGTTCACGTTTCGGTTGCAGTCGGGAGGCTGATCGTGGAGGTTCGAGTAGATCCCTTCGACAATCGGAGGACCCAGCGACGACCAGAGCTCCTCAAGCCGCGCCACGGCACCAGGGGAGAGGAACGGTAGACGCAAGAAGCCATCCCGCTCGAGTCGTCGACGGAGGTCAGGGTCGCGCAGAAGCGGCCAACGCCGCTCAGGTCGCTCAGTCACCCGAGAACCTCCACTCCAAAGGATCGAAGGTCCTCGAGTGTCAACGTCGGATTGGCAAACCGCCTCTGGTCCCGTTCACGAGCGCTCGACGGCAGATCCTCATCCCCGTAGACGTAGTCGACGAAGAATCGATCTTCGAGGTCATAACGGATCATCTGTCCGGGAGCAACCTGCTTGAAGTGAACCGCCGGTTCCGATTCGGGCACCAGAGCGAGCGCTGCCACCAGTCTGGGGCGACGGCTGCGATTGGGTTCCGAGGCGTGCAGTAAACGGTGGTCATGGATGAGCACGTCCCCCGCTCGCATCCGCAGTGTGACCATCTGGCCAGCAACAGCTCCCTCGATGTGGGCGAACGGATTGTCGGTCCCGAGGCCCCTGATCGTTCCCCGGACGCGGTGCGAGTACGGGAGAACCTTCATTGCCCCATTGCGGGCACCGACGTTCTCGAGCGGCACCCAGAAATTCAAGGACGAAGCAACCTGCTCGTCGACGAACGTCCAGTCCATGTGGGGAGGCATCCGACTCTCCTCACCCCGACGCTTCGTCACGAAGCTCCCAAGAATCGGACGAGCGCCGGCGATGCTCCCGTCGACCACTGGGTGGAGGATCTCGACGAGTCGGTCGTGCACGTTTCGCCGAACCGACGCGTCGCGGGTGTACGGGGTGGAGTGGAACCCAGCCGGCGCCCGTCCCACAAGGAGTCTGTGGGCGGCCCGGAGTTCCGGCACGGCATGTCGAGCTGCACCCGGGAGCACCACGAATCCCCGCTCGACAAGCTCCTCGTCCGCCTGCATGTCACGAATGTGTGGACGTTCGATTCCCACGTTCTCAGCCCCGCTCAGCTTTCTGCCCCACCATGAAGACGTTACCGTTCGACCTGACAACCGCCAACGGGAACGTCGGTTCCGACCAGACCCCAGCAACGCTGTGAATCTCAGCCGTAGCCAGATCCTCGAGTTCCCCCTAACCTCGAGCAGGTGGGCAACGTTCCTTCGCAATCGATGTGGAATCGCCGACCCACCGAGAAGCGACCTCGACTCCCTGCGGTGGGACTTGAGCCGCCTGAGGCCTTGAGGACGCAGGGATGCTGAGGCTACGACACGCCTGGAGGCTGGCAAGCGACGTCGTCCGGTACTCCGTTGACCATCGAGCGTGGTGGCTGCTCCTGATCGCCCCCATCATCGCCCTCGCCGTCGTGATGGTCTCAGCCACGAAAGCGAGCATTCCCTACGCTGTGTACACCCTGTTCTGAGGAACGTTGAGTGGTGAACATCCTCGGAATCAGTGCCTTCTACCACGATGCCGCCGCAGCGCTGGTACAGGACGGACGGATCGTCGCCGCTGCGCAGGAGGAACGATTCACCCGGATCAAGAACGACGCGTCGATGCCGCTCGGAGCGATCGAGTACTGCCTCGCAGAGGGCGGCATTGAGCGTAACGGGATTGACGTCGTTGCCTACTACGAGAAGCCTCTGTCCAGTTTCGTTCGGGTACTCCGCACCTTCACTGCCATCGGGCCGAGCGGCTTCAGGACGTTCCCGAGAGCGATGGACGAGATGCTTCGTCGAAAGCTCTGGATCTCATTTGAAGTCGACCGAGCGCTGAAGTCGCTCGGCTTCTCGCGACCGGGAACGACGGTCTTCGCCGAGCACCACATGAGCCACGCCGCTGCAGCCTTCTACCCGTCCCCGTTCGACTCGGCGTGTATTCTCACCTTCGACGGGGTCGGAGAATGGGCCACGAGTTCGATCGGAGTTGGAAGCGGGAACTCCATCGAACTGCTCGAGGAGATGCGATTCCCGGATTCGATCGGTCTCCTCTACTCAGCGTTCACTCACGCCGCCGGATTCCGGGTCAACTCGGGTGAGTACAAGCTGATGGGGCTCGCACCATTCGGCACGCCTCGATACCGGGATCGGATCCTCGACAAGGTCGTTGATCTTCGCGACGACGGCTCCTTCGCCATCGACCTCCGTTACTTCGACTATCTCTCGGGTCGACGGATGACCAGCGATCGGTTCGGCCATCTGTTCGACGGACCACCCCGCCAACCGGACTCGCCAATCACACAACGCGAGTGCGATCTGGCTCGTTCGATCCAGGACGTTGTCGAGGACATCATCCTCCGAATCGCCAACCACGCACACCGGGTGTCCGGCAGACGCCAGGCCGTGTTGGGAGGAGGAGTTGCGCTCAACTGCGTAGCGAACGGACGCCTTCTCAGGGACGGCCCGTTCGAGCAGATCTGGGTCCAGCCGGCTGCGGGTGACGCTGGGTCGGCTCTCGGCTGCGCCCTGTGGGCATGGCACGACGTACTCGGGAATATGCGCCCGACCGCAGATGGAGTGGACTCAATGCGAGGGGCGCTCCTCGGTCCCCCGCCATCAACAGTGCCTGTCGCCGCGACTCTCTCGAGTCTCAGTCGACCGCACGAAGTGCTGTCCGACCCGACGCAACGGGCTGAGCGACTCGCTGGCCTCCTCAACGACGGCGCAGTCATCGGGGTCTGCTCGGGACGAATGGAGTTCGGCCCACGCGCCCTCGGCAACAGATCGATCCTCGCCGATGCGAGGTCCACGACAATGCAACAGCGATTGAACGTGAAGATAAAGAACCGTGAATCGTTTCGTCCCTTCGCACCAGTCGTCCTCGAGGAGCGGTGTGCGGAGTGGTTCGAGATCGACGGTCCTTCGCCGTACATGTCCTTCGTTGCCGGAGTCCGGAACTCAACCACGCCGGTCGAATCCGATCCGACGGAGCTACTCCCGACCGATCCAGCAAACCTGGGGGATCGACTGGGGTCGATCCGCTCTCCCATCCCTGCGGTAACTCACGTCGATGGCACGGCACGAGTTCAGACAGTCGACGCCGAGCGTTATCCCGAACTCTTCCGGATCCTCTCGGCCTTCGAAGGGCTCACCGGATGTCCAGTGCTCGTCAACACCTCGTTCAACGTTCGTGGTGAGCCGATCGTTGCGACATTCGAAGACGCCTACCGCTGCTTCATGGCCACCGACATGGACTGGCTACTTGTCGAGGACTGCCTCCTCGACCGAGCAGAACAGTGAGCAGCCGATCCTGCATCCGCCACCCGTTGAGGGCTCAGGCCCCGATGTTCCTCACGCGTTGAGCATCGGTCGGATCAACGTGTACAGCCGCTCGCCCACCACCCGAGCCCCGAGCTCGTTCGTGTGAGCAGGATCGAAGAAGGTCGGTTGATCAACCTCCGCAAGCGCATCACTCAGATCGACCGGATTGACCCCTGATCGTTCCTTCATCTGCTGCATCAGGGAACGAATCTGCTCGAGCGACTCAGAAGTGAGCTGCCAACGATCGAGCAGTTCATCGGTGAACGGGCGGACCGGTGTCGACCAGACCCCGGGCTGCCAGATGTGAACGATCTCAACACCTTTCGCCGCAGCCGCCGCCTCAGCGATTCTGACGCCACGTCGATACTGGGCAGCGCCGAGATCGACTACGGCCTCGAACTGCTGGTCAGACGACAGTGTCAGCTCTGGGGCACGCGCCACGCGATCTGCCCGTTCCTCCTCGCTCGCAGCCTGGTAGTAGATCCGACTCGGATCGACTTCGCCGAAGTTGGCTCGTTCGAGTGCAGTGGACCACTCGTTGGCCCCGTCGTAGAAGACCGCCATGTCGGGAGGAGGCATCTCCTCGAGCGCCTGCACGAACGTCATGGTCTCCTGAAAGTTGTTGTAGCTCCCGACGCCGAAGTTGACGGCCTCGATCTGCACCCCATCTGCGGCCGCAGCGCGCGCTACTGCAGAAGGGATCGTGTGGCCATCGCGCTGACCATCTCCGAACATCGTCGAGCCGCCGAAGAACCACACCGTGATCGTCGGATTCGGCGGGGTCCACGAAACTCTGCGGCCGTCGACGATGTTGACGTGTTTCGAAACGAGATCGTTGCTGCGCCAGCCCAGCACGGGATCTGGGCGGCCTGAAATGCTCGCAGCATCAGCAATCGCCTCCTGAGCCCATGGTTCCTCCGCAAAGGCATACGAGAGCGCCCACGCCTCCGCCTCCGGCTCGAACACCTGCGGTCTCAGGATCACCGGTGAGGCCGACTGGAGCACCCCGGAATTCGCCGAACCTCCACCGGCCCAGAACAGTGCACCAAGCGCACCGAGCGCCACGGCACCGAAGAAGGCGACCGCTCGGAATGGCCAATTCGGGCCCCTCGCCGGCGGAGAGCTGAAAGTTTTGGTGAAGCTGGTCCGGGACTCCGAAGTTGTTCGGACCCACCCGAGCGACTGACCGCCGACACGGCGGCGCTCGAGAGCAGGCACGATCGACCCCACTGCCCAGACAGGAAAGACCAGCACGACCCAACCCAACACGGCCAGGATCCGTCCTACCACCGTGGCGATCGACGCTGCGAGCTCCCCCAGCGCCTGATCGAATCGGCGAGCCAGGCTTGGCCGCAACAGACCGATCCCGACCATCCCAAGGGCAGCAAGACCGGCGAACCAGGCCAGGCCGGAGAGCCCGAAAACCAAAGCCACCAGCGCCACGACGGATGGTATGACCGCACGCCTGGCCACCTCGCTCCACGTCAGGTCTCCTCGGACGCTGTTCGCCTCAGGGATCTCTGCCCGGCCAGTCACGATGAATTGCCCCCGCCTCAACCGATGACCAGATTTTGTCTTCAGGTTGAGGACAAATTCTAACCGAGGGTCCTACGTTGACACCCTCGCCCGAACTCCTCCTCGCCGCTCCCCAACATCTCACGACCTGCCTCGCTCACGACCTGCCTCGCTCACGACGTGCGACCGCCACAACCCAGCGCCCGCCTGTCCCCAGCGACCGAGCGGGATCCCTCGACTGAACTCGCAGAGCCCCAGGAACCGATCGAGAGTCCAGGTCGCCCGTAGAAAGTGGGTGTGACAGGCCGTACACTCGGACTCGTGCGATCTCACGATCAACAACGCCTTCGCGACCGAACCCTGAACCGTCGGCTCGACACAGACGGATATGTGGTGGTTCGTGTCGCCGACAACGACATCATCGAACAGGCGCTGGATGTGTACCAGCAGTGCGACTCCGGAATCGATTCCGGCTACTACGCAAGCATCCACTCGACCAGTCGCCAATACAAGGAAGACGTCGACCGTGAGTTGCAACAGATCGTGTGGCCGCCGTGCGACAGAATCCTCCTGGACCACCAGTGTCTCGTCGCAGCCATGATGGTCAAACCTCCCACCGGATCAACCGTGGTACCCGTCCATCAGGACTGGAACACGATCGACGAGTCACGTGGGGCAGGTCTGACCTGCTGGATGCCATTGACGCCGATCACACGCGTCGAGGGCCTCATGCGTGTCCTTCCCGGGAGCCACCATTACCTGCAGGGGCTCCGGGGTAGCCCCGGCTTCCCGAATCCGTATCAGGAGATCGCCGAGCGGATCGACCGCGAGCTCATGATCGACGTCGAGGTTCAAGTCGGCGAGGTCATGGTGATGGACGGACGGTTGTTGCACACGACGGGTCAGAACACATCAGGACGCACACGGGTGGCTGCGTACATGAATGCGATTCCCGAGGACGCCCAGCCACTGCACTTCTATCGGCGGGATGATGGAGGCGTGGAGGGCTATCAGGTCGACCGTGCCTTCTTCACGTCGTTCAACATCGGGGAACAGCCGACCGGCGAACTGTTCCTGCAACTCGCCAACTACGAGCGTCCCACCATCACGATGCCCGATCTCCTCCGCATGCACCGCAGCACGAAGCGACCTCTCGCCCGCCGACGTGCAGCCAGCCTCCTCGCACCGGACCGGCTCCAATCCGAGACCGTGGCGTGAGGTAGTGGCGCCCTGAACCACTTGCCTGACGACTGTGATGATTCCCGAAACAGTTGACCAACCGGGGCGCCCGTGACCGACGGCCGTCCAAGCCGTATCGCGATCAACGCACCATCAATCGGTCCCGATGAGATGGCCGCCGTTCAGCGAGTTCTGGAATCGGGCTGGATCGGAACCGGGCCCGAGTGCGATCGATTCGAAGAGGAGTTGGCCGACCACCTCGGCGGTGTGCATGTGGTCTGCATGAACTCGTGCACTGCGGCGATCGAGGTCGCCGTCGACCGCCTCGACCTCCCACCAGGGAGTCGTGTCGGTGTCCCAGCATGGACCCACCCGGCGACCGCTGTTCCGGCTGCACTCAGCGGGGCGACGATCGTGCTCCTCGACGTCGACCGCCACACCCTGCAGGTCGCCGCCGATTCGCTCGCCGGTGCCATCGATCAGGGCCTCAATCTCCTGATCCCAGTCCATTTCGCAGGACGACCGGTGGACCACTCCGTTCTGGATCTGGCCAGATCGGCAGGCGTCCCGATCGTTGAGGACGCAGCCCACGCCTTCGGAGCGAGCGACGCCGACGGACCCGTAGCCGGGCGCCGGAGCGTTGCCGCAGCTTTCTCGTTCCACGCAACCAAGAACCTGACCACCGGGGAGGGTGGTGCCCTCGCCACGACCGATGGCGAACTGGCTGCATTCGCCAAGGTCCACCGACACCACGGTCTCGACGAGGATGCGTGGTCGCGACAGCGATCTGGTCGGTGGAGCGCCGGTGACATCCGCCGACCTGGCCGGAAAGCGAATCTGCCGGACTCCCTGGCCGCCATGGGACGAGTCCAACTCCGATCGTTCGCCTCCAGACAGGAGCACCGACGAACCCTCGCCAACCAATACAGGAGGCACGTCTCGACGATCGAGGGAGTCTCGCTGGTCCCGGGAGCAACCGGGCCGGGAAACGCCGACCACCTCGCCGTCGTCGTGCTCGACCACGGGATCGACCGGGATCAGATTGTGGGTTACCTCGAGTCGGCGGGAATCGCCACCGGCCTCCACTACACGCCGCTTCACCATCTCTCGTGGTTTCGTGATCACGCCACCATTGGCCCGACCGGACTCTCGGTCTGCGACGACCTCGCCCGACGTGCCCTCACGCTGCCACTGCACGCACGACTCCGAACGACCGACGTCGATGACGTGTGCGAGCACCTCGCCATCGCCATCGACCTCGCCGGCCGACGCTGAATCCGAACCCCGTTCCCGGGACCCCACGCCGAGGCATCACCAGTGCCCTCCCCTGAACTGAAGCACCGTTCGGCGATCCCCGACAGGGATCCCCGACAGGTGGACGCAGCGGGCGACAGGTTCTGATCGAAGGGGAATCCGAGAACCTCTCCCTCGAGATCAGCGCCTCGGTGTCGAACCATCTCAGTCTCGACGAGCGCCCGCTGGGAGTATGTTCATCTCTTGACCTCCAGTCCTGTCATCGAGTCCACGATGGGTGACCTCCCCTTGTCATTGGGACTGATCGCCCGGCGAGCTCGAACGGTGTCAGGGCTTGTCGAGGTCAAGACAGCGGACCGGGGCGGGATTCGCACTTCGACCTGGTCCGAGATCGTCGATCGCGCCGCTCGATGGGACCCAATCCTCACCTCGCTCGGGGTTCGTGCTGGTGGAGTGGTCGCCTCGTTGGCCTGGTCGACCTCGGAGCACGTCGAGCTCTATCTCGGAGTCCCGTGTGCCCGCCGGGTGCTCCACACGCTCAATCCCCGTTTCGCAGTCGAGGCCCTCGTTGCGGTCATCGCTGAGAGCGGTGCTGAGGTCCTCGTTGCACCCTCTTCACTCGGTGCGTTGGCCGTCCAACTCACCGACGCTGCACCGTCGATACGGCATCTCATTGAATTCGCCGACACCCCCGAACCTGTCGAGCCCCCAATGGGAGGACAGGTGCATGAGCTCGAGTCCCTTCTGGCGGACTGCGGGCGTGTCGACCTCGGTGACGTCACCGATGAGCGCAGTCCGGCGATGATCTGCCACACGGGCGGTACGACCGGGCTGCCGAAAGGGGTCGTCTACTCACATCGGTCACTGGTTCTGCACGCAATGGCCGTCACCGCTGCCGGAGGTATCGGCATCGCCCCGGACGACGTGGTGATGCCGATTGTCCCCATGTTCCACGCGAACGCAGTCGGATTCATCCACGCCGCTGCGCTTGTTGGCTGCCCTCTCGTACTACCCGGGTCCGATCTCTCAGGCCCCGCTCTCGCCACCTTGCTCGAAGAACAGGCGGTCACGGTCACGAATGGAGTCCCGACGGTGTGGACGTCCGTTCTTCCTCACCTCGAGAATCGAAGTCTGCCCGCTCTTCGCAGAGTCATCTCAGGTGCATCGGCGGTTCCACCAGTGCTGTCGGATCGATTCCGCGAAGCGACCGGGCTTCCGCTCACCCAGATCTGGGGGATGACCGAGACGAGCCCGTTCGCCACGATCAATCGCGCCATCCCGACCGTGACGGATCTCGAAACTGACGGGGTCGTTCCGGGTTCCGTCGGTCTCCCGGTCCCCGGGCTGGAGGTACGAGTCATCGATGAGTCCGGCAGGGAAGTGAACGCCGGCAGCGGCGTCAGTGGTGAGCTCCAGGTCCGTGGACCATGGGTGACCATCGGCTATCTCGGAGGCCGAACGGCGTCGAGCGTCACCGACGACGGGTGGCTTCGGACGGGGGACCTGGTCGTCCGCAACGAGGTTGGCTTCATCCAGATCGTCGATCGACTCAAGGATGTCATCAAGTCGGGCGGCGAATGGATCTCGTCAGTTGAACTCGAAAATCACCTGATCGGCCATGACTCCGTGGCCGAAGTCGCTGTTGTCGGAGTCCCCGACGAGCAGTGGGGCGAGCGCCCCGTCGCCTGTGTGGTGCTCGCCGGCGGTCACCGTCTCGACCGACAAGCGCTCGAGTCTCACTTGATGAACCTCGTGCCGTCATGGTGGATCCCCACCAGATTCGAGGAGTTCGACGCCATTCCGAGGACAGCCGTGGGCAAGGCGGACAAGCCGGGACTCCGCGCCGAACTCACGCGACGTGAGACATGACGAACGACCGGACTCTCCCGGGTGTCCGAGATCGCGATGTGCGGGGCCTCCCTCGCAGCGAGTCGACCGAGCCGACCTGACCCGATGACATCGGGCATCTCGTGGTGGACGAGCGCACGCTGTTGCAACTGATCAGACCGATGACCCGATCCAGCACTTCGACGAGATCGTCTCGAGATCCGATGTCATCACCGAGAGCTCGGTACGGATCGCAGGTTCGCAGGTGAGCGGTACAATGCACCAGCTGGGCAGATAATCCTGCGAACTCGGAGGCGGCGGGTTGGACGAACCGGTTGAATTCCACAAGTACATCATCGTCGGCGCTGGTCCGGGTGGAATCCAGACCGGCTACTTCCTGGAAACGCGAGGGCGTGACTACGTGATCCTCGAGCGGAGTTGCGCTGCTGGCGCATTCTTCTCGGAGTATCCGATCAGCCGGCGTCTGAACTCCTTCAACAAGAAGTACAACTGGTTTGAAGATGAAGAATTCAACATGCGTACTGACTGGAACTCGTTGTTGTCGGAAGAAAAAATCGTCTTCCCTCCATACACCGACGACCTCTACCCAGAAGCAGATCTCATCGTTGAGTACCTCAACGACTTCGCCAAGGCCACCAACCTGAGGATTCAATACGGTACCGAGGTCGAGAGGATCAGCCGGAACGAGCGCGGGAACTTCGTGCTGTCGACGAGCACCAAGGATTTCGAGTGCGAGGTGCTCTTCATGGGCACCGGGCCGGTGGAGTCCATGGTGCCTGAGGAAATCGAGGGAATCGAACACGCCATCGACTACGGCGATCAACCTCGTGACATCGAGTTCTATCGAAACAAGCGAGTTGGAATCATCGGCCAAGGCAACTCTGCGTTCGAGACCGCCGACCGACTCCTCGGGGTTGCGGCATACGTCAATGTGCTACTCAAGCGGCCGGCTCGCTTTGCGTGGGACACCCACCAGGTCGGCGACATTCGGGCCACGAACAAGAACATCATCGACATGTTCCACCTCAAGCTCCTCCACGGCGTGTTGACCCCGAGGGTTCGACGAATCATCAAGCTTCCCGACGGAACGTTGAAGACCGAGCACGAATACGACTACCCCGATGCCGACCCACCGGGGACCTTGCACCTCTCACGCGAGTACGACATCATCATTCGCTGCACCGGGTGGAAGTGGGTCCCGACCGAGCTTTTCGATCCGGAGATCGTGCCCAGGACCTGGGACCGGTCGAAGTATCCAGAGCTCACCACGAGTTGGGAGTCGGTCAACGTGCCCAACTTGTTCTTCGTCGGCGGCGCCATGATCGGGGCTGACCGACTGAAGAAGTCGGCATCCGGAGTCATCCACGGCTACCGCTACAACATCCGCACGCTGGCCAACCTCATCGACGAGCGTTACGAGGACGTACCGCTTCCGGCCCAAGTTTTCGACCCGGTCGACTGGAATGTGCTGGTCGACTGGATCTACCAGCGCTTCAGCACGACCGCAGCTCTCAACGAGCAATGGGGATTCATCGCCGATGCGATCGTCGTGCCAACCGACCTGTCACGCGCCACGATCCTGCCCGAGCTGCCGCTCAACCTCTTGCGCGAACGCTCGTTCGGTCAGGATCACGTGTTCCTGATGACGCTCGAATTCGGCTTCCACAAGCACGAAGAACCACCGCTGAGCTTCAGCGGCCCTTCCGACCCGACGAGACCGGACCTGGCGGTCTTCATCCACCCTGTCATCCGTCATGTCCACAAGGGCGAAGAGCGCGAGTTCCACTTTGGCGATTCACTACTCGGCCGCTGGGACCGTCCGCACTCGTCGGGGGGTGCAGTCATGTCCTACCACGGGGATTTCGCCAAGTGGCTCGAGGAGTGCTTGGGGCAACAGCTCGACATCTCAGTGCCCGACGGGCCGTCGCCATACCGGATCTGGTCGCAAGAGGAGATCGACGAGCGGCGGATGACTGCGGTACCCGCAGTCGACCCGTGGCGAGATGGCCCACTGGCTTCCGACAACGGGTAGCGAACGATCCGAAACAACGGTGAGACCGCGGCGGCCGGCGCTGCGGTGTCTACGTGCGTGCCGAAGCGAAGGTGCCAAGACTTCAGATTGCTCGACCGCGAACCCACGGGGTTGAGTCGCCGCCGGGTGACCACAACGGCCAACCGACACCTCACCCCGAGCACATCTTCTCTGGTTCAGCTCGTGATCATCCACTACGGGTCGTTGGCGCTACTCGCTGCAAGTACTGCTCCACCCGAACATCTCCGTAGATCCGGTAGTAGGGGTCATTGCTCACGAACGCTCGGGCTCCATCGACATCTGAGGCCTCGATGATGAACAGAACGCCAATTGGTGCTTTGCTCCCGATGACGCCGCCACCGACGAGTTGATTGCGATGCTGCGCAACGTACTCTTGATGGGAGGGACGCAGTTCGGCGAGCACCTCAGGGTCAGCGTCGATTTCGCACCAAGCCACATAGGTTTTCAGCTCATTCGAGCGCCCTTTTCCACGAAGCATTTCACGGTGGGTTGACGGGGTGAAGTACGTCTTGTCCATAGCTGCACGGAAATTCAGGAACCGACAACCAGCAGGCCCCGCAGTCACCGAGTACAACGTGCCTCCCTCGACATAGATTGAGGCACCAGGTCCGTATGTGTTCTGCCCAACTGTGAGGCCCCCGGAGAGAACAGCAATGATCTCGTCAGCGGCGTGAGCGTGCGGAGACAACTGGATCCCGGGCTCTAGCGCCATCTCGAAGAGCTGCAGTTCAGTTTCGCTCCCGGGATGATGCCAGCGCACTGACGACCCATCGAGTTCAGCATCACTGATGAGAGTCACTACCGAAGCGGGGTATGCGTTCCTCGGTTCGAGGAACTCGTGCGCAGATGGGTCGAAGATACGGATCGACCCCATCAACCGCTCCAAACAGTCCTCACGCTCACTGAGTGTACACAGTCGATTCTCGTGTCCCCGGGGCGGAACGGCGGCGAGTGCGAACGCCACGGATGGACAGACACAATGAGAGTCGAGACAACGTCACCGGTATGGTCGCGGCGGTTCCAGATCGCGACCCAGTGGAGGTCTGGTGTTCATGCGAGTTGCGATCACGGGCGTGGGAGCGATCACACCGTTGGGCCTCACGGCGCTGGAGCTCGCCGACGGGCTCCGGGGTGACCGCATCGGCATCCGTCCGGCTCCGTGGGCGCCGGAGGGCGGTGCTCTCTTCGCCGGAGTCGACGAGCGCTTCGACGCCACCGGGTGGTTCGAGGAGCGTCGGCTCGACGGCGTCGACCCATTCGCCTGCTTCGCGGTGGCGGCCTGCGACGAGGCGCTCGTGCAGGCGGGTCGCTGGGACGACGGCGGCGCCGTGCTCGACGATGAGCGGACCGCCGTGGTGGCCGGAACCTCCATGGGTGGCATGTACTCGCTGATGCTGGCCCAGGCCAGGCTCGAGCAGGGCGGGTCGGACGCCGTGCCCCCCAAGACCATGTTGCGAGTGTGGTCGAACATGGCTGCGGCTCAGCTGTGCGTGCGCTATGGGGTCCACGGTCCGTCGCTCACCGTCACGACTGCGTGCGCCTCCTCGATCGACGCCATCGGCCAGGCCGCCCGCATGGTCGCCTCCGGCGCGGCCGACACGGCGCTCGCCGGCGGGGCCGAAGGCGGCTGGCCGGCCGGGCGCCCCGGAATCGAGGACTTCCGGCCGGTGACCTCGGTGGCGGGGCGGATCCTCGGCATGGAGAGCCCGGCTGCCGACCCGGCCCGGGCGGTGCTGCCCTTCGACGTCGACCGCAGCGGCATCGTGTTCGGCGAGGGCGCTGTCTTCGTCGTCCTGGAGTCCGAGGCCTCGGTCCGCAACCGCGGCGCCGAGCCGTTGGCGTGGCTACGCGGCTATGGGAGCTGCGCTGACTCGTACCACCCGTCGTCGCCGGACCCCTCGGGTCGATGGGAGGCCCGTGCCATGGAGTTGGCCCTCGCCGAGGCGGGGGCCGACCCCTCGGAGGTCGGCGCCGTGGTGGCCCACGCCACGGGGACACCCAAGGGCGATGCTGCGGAGCTGAAGGCCCTTGACCTGGCGTTCGGGCGCGAGGACCTGCTCGTCACGTCGGTGAAGGGCCACACCGGCCACACCGGGGCGTCGGCCGGGGCGGTGGGCGTCGTGACCGCGGTCGAGGCGCTTCGCACCGGCGTGCTCTCGCACACGGCGGGCACCACGACGGTGGACCCTGACGCGCACGTCGACGTGGTCGTCGGCGAGCCCCGCCGGGCCGACCTCGGAACGGTGCAGGTCAACGCGTTCGGCTTCGGTGGCCAGAACGCGTCGGTGGTGCTCAGCCGGGCGTGAACCCGGCGTCGTCAGCGGTCCGCCCCCGGGCGATCGACCGACGCAGCAGCTCCTGCTTCCGGATCCCGTCGGGCAGGAAGTACTCCTCGTAGGAGCCGGGGAGGATCTTGTCGAATCCGAGACGATGTTGGACGTCCGTCGGGAGTGACTCCGGGTTGAGGTGGGCCACCATGCGGGGCATGTCCAGACGCTGCCGCAGGTACGGGCGAACCATCGCGGCCAGGACAGCGCGGCGGGCCCGGTCGGTGGTGTTGGGCAGGGAGTCGTGCCAGATGCGTCCGTGGAACCAGCATGCGGAGCCGGCCGGCGCTACCAGGCGGAGCGCCCGTCGTTCGAAGTCCTCCGGGCTCGGCGCCTCGACGGTGACCTCGGGATGGAAACGGGTCGGACCGGTCGCCGCCGTGAAGTCGTCGAGCAGCACCATCACGCCCAGCCCCATCACGAAGCCGGGGGCCACGTACTGGGTGTCGACGTGGACCGGACGGCCGCCGCCGTGGGCCGGGTGGCACAGGCTGGTCATGGTGTAGAGGATCGAGCCCGGTTCGAGCACGGCGTCGCAGGGCTGCATGAGCCGAGGCTCGGCGAGCAGGTCGAGAGCGGCCCGCCCGTGGTGGGGTAGGAACACGACCCGGCCGAGCTCTGCCGGCGGCCGGTCCATCGTGTTCCAGACGTCCTCGGCCTCGACGCCGCGGTCCACGACCTCGCGAAGCTCGTCGAGGAGACGGTCGTCGACCGCGCCGGTCGCTGCGGCGACGCCTCGCTCGGCCACGTCCCGGGCGACCTGCCCACAGAGCTCGGGATCCGTTGCCGACCGCAGAGGGATGACGCCCACGGTGCTCCTTCCCGCGCCGGTCGGCCCCGTCGCCCCCCGGCCAAGCTCGGACCCCGGACCTCCGGGGTATCCTCGCAAAGTGGAGCGTACCGGAGGGGCCGGTGATCCGGGAAGTGACGCAGGCTCCACAGAGGAGGGCACATGAGCCCCGAGTTCGAGGTCCGGGACACATCCGTGGCCGATGCCGAGCCGTTGCGGGAGTTGGCCCACAAGTCGCCGTGGGCGCCGTTGCGCTACCTGTCCATGTTCGGCCACGAAGTCGCCGGTGAAGTGTTGGCGAACCAGGTGGCCGTGGCGACGGAGGGACCGGGCGTCCACCTCACCGCCACTGCGCCGGGCTCGCCGAGCGTGGAGGCCCAGGTCTCGGTCGCCCCGGTGCCCGACCTCGAGGCCCACTTCGGTATGCCGTTCCACGAAGCCGGGACCCTGCTGAGTCGGGCGGAGGGCACCGACCGGCGGGAGGCCGTCGAGGCCATGCTGGACCGTGCCCTGTCCAGGCTCGACGCACCGGGGGCCCCGGGCGTCGTCATGTGCCGGGTGGAGGCCGACGACGTCCAGGGCCTGCTCGGCGCCGAGGCCGCCGGGTTCCGGGTCCTCGAGACCACGGTGACGTTCGTGAACGACCTGCTGCGGGCGGATCGCAACCCGGCGCCGCCCGACGTGGAAGTCCGGGTCGTGCGCCCGGGCACCGACCCGGTCGACCCCGAGCTGTTCGGTCCGCTGCGGGGACAGCCGTCGCAGGTGTCGGACTCGCACTACCACCGCGACCCCCGGCTCCCTGACGACCGCTGCGACGCGCTGTACGAACGGCTCTTCGAACGGGCCCTCGACGGCGTCGGCGCCGACGTCGTCGTCATGCGCATGCACGAGAGCCGGATCGCCTCGCTCGGGAGCTGGCGCCACTGGGGAGAGCTCGAACCGTACGGGGTCTCCATGGCGGGCAGCGCCTTCGGGTTCCGGGCCAGCTGGGCGCCGCCCGGCAATCAGGCCGTGGTGTCGCGGGTGACGGGCGAGCCGATCACGGGCAACCGCCTCCTGGAGTGGTCCACCCAGGCGTCGAACCTCCCGATGGTCAACATGATCTGCCGCCAGCCGAGCATGCGGCTCTGTCGGACCTCCTACGTGCTGCACTGCTGGACCGACCGTCGGTGGGAGTGACCGTCTCGGTCGTCTCGCCCGTCTACCGGGGCGAGACCACCATCGAGGCGTTCGCCCGGGGCGTCCTCGACCTGGCCGACCGCGAGGCGCTCCCGCTCGAGTTGGTACTGGTCGACGACGCCAGCCCGGACGGGTCCTGGTCCGCCATCTGCCGGGCGGTGTCGGAGGACTCGAGGGTGGTCGGACTGCGCCTCGCTGGCAACGTGCGCCAAACCCGGGCCACCTTTGCCGGGTTCGAGCGAGCCCGCGGGGACGTGCTCGTGGCCATGGACTCAGACCTCGAGCATCCCCCGGAGGCCATCCTCCGGCTCCTGGCCGCACACGACGCCGGCCATGACCTCGTCCTGGCGACGAGGCGGCGAGTCCGTCCATCGCTGTTCCGCCGGATCGGATCAGGCGTTCTCAACACGACATCAAGCCTTCTCGGCATACCGGTCGTCGATCTTGGGTCCTCGCTCCTGCTCATGGATCGGACCGTCGAGGCACGATCACGCGCCATACTCGACCGAACCCACCTGCACCTCATGCTCCCAGCCATGTGGGAGGCGAGTGACCGACCGACGACAGCCGAGGTCGAACTTGAGCCAGCGAGCGAGTCCGGATACCCAGTGATTGCTCTGCTGGACATCGGCGGACGCTTTCTGGCACGAGTTGTCGCCGAACGGCTTGCGACTCCCGGCGGTACGGCGGTGGTGATCCTCGGTGCGGTGCTGGGATCAGCCGTGGCCCGTCGGCACCGATGGATCGCAGCACTCTGTGCGCTCGGCGCTCTCGGTTTGGCATCGCTGGCCCGCAGACCACGGGATCCCGGCAAACTGTTCGTTGTCGCCGAGGTCGCAGACAAGCGGCCGGAACCAGTGCCACCACGATGAGCACACCTGTCTCGACCCACATTCCTGCTGTGCCCTGAGGAGATGTCAGCCGCTCAGAGCAACTCGCAGAGTCTGGCTTGTCTCCGTTGGCTTCGTCGCCGAGCGCAATGGCTTCGGCAGCTCATGGGGATTCCTCGGTCGAATTGGGCCTCCACATCGCTACCATTCGACTGCGGGGTCTACCGGGTTCATCGTTGCTCTGGCTCGGGCCTCGGCGGCTTGAGTCAAGGGTTCACTCATTCGACCCGGCTGGGTGATTCGATCGAGCGATTCCGGATGGGTTCCAGCGCAACCAAGTGATGAGGAGGCACCATGTGTGGGATCGCCGGGGTGGTCGGGCCGGGCGCGAGCGCGCTCGCCGACCGCGTCCGAGCCATGATCGCCGCACTGGAGCATCGCGGCCCCGACGAGCACGGCGTCACCGTGTTCGACGACGCCGTCCTGGGTAACGCCCGCCTGTCGATCATCGACCCCGAAGGTGGCCACCAGCCGCTGCTCGGGCCCGACGGACGCACGGCACTCGTGTGCAACGGTGAGATCTACGGCCACGACCGGCTCCGGGCCGAGCTTCGCAACTACCCCTTCCGAACCGGTTCGGACTGCGAGGTAGCCCTCGCCCTCTACGACCGACACGGTGACGACCTGCTCCGCCACCTCCCGGGGACCTTCGCCCTGGCGCTCTGGGACGATCGCCGCCACCAGCTCCTCCTGGCGAGGGATCGCTTCGGTGAACGGCCGCTCTACTACTGCCTGACCGACGGACTGCTCGCCTTCGCCTCGGAGTCCCGCGCCCTGGAGGCCGGCGGCTTCGACCGGGGTCGGCCGGACCCGGAGATGATCGGCGAGATGCTGCGGCAGGGCTACGTACCCTCGGGTCGTTCCATCTGGAGCGGCGTGTCATCCCTGCTGCACGCGTCGGCGCTCACCTGGGACACCCGGCGACCGCCGGTCGTGCGTCGCTGGTGGTCGCCACCGGAGGTCCGCAGCCGGGTGTCGGCCGAGGAGGCCACCGAGTGGTTCCGACGTGAGCTCGACCGGGCGGTACAGGACCAGCTCGAGGCGGACGTCCCCGTGGGCGCGTTCCTCTCCGGTGGGATCGACTCCACGACGATCGCGGCGCTGGCCGCCCGGCACCACCCCGACCTGCACGCGTTCACCTTCGACATGCCCGGCGAGTCCGAACTGGAGCACGCCCGGGCCACCGCCGACCTGCACGGCATGACGCTGCACGTCCTCGCCCCCGACGTCGGCGACGTCGCCGCGGCGATCGAGGCCCTCCCCGGTGCCTGGGACGAGCCCTTCGGTGACTCCTCGGCGCTGCCGACCCGCATGCTGTCCGAGTTCGCCCGACGGGACGTGACGGTGGCGCTGACCGGCGACGGCGCCGACGAGCTCCTCGGCGGCTACCTGGTCTGGACCCGAGGCCTGCTCGACCCCGGATCCGCCGGTTCCACGGAGCCGAGCGGGCGGATCGAGGCGCAGGGGATCCGGGGGCGACTCGCCGCGCGGCGGGCCCGGACCGCAGCGGACCCGCACCGCGTCGCCCGCCGGTTCGCCTCGTTCCGGCAGTACTTCGACGCCGACGACCTGCGGTCCCTCGGCCTACCCGGTCGGGACGCCCACGACGTCGACGTCACCGCCTACGGGTACGGGACCGCCGACGACATCTGCCGGTTCGACCTCGACCACTACCTGCCCGGCGACATCCTCGTGAAGACGGACCGGGCCTCCATGGCCCACGGTCTCGAGGTCCGGGCGCCGTTCCTGGACGTCGCCGTGGCCGAGGGGTGTCTGGCGCTGCCCGCAGACCTGAAGGTCGACGCAACGCACGAGAAGCTGCTGCTGCGGCGGAGCTTCTCGTCGCTGTGGCCCGAGAGCGTGCGCAATCGACGCAAGCAGGGCTTCGGTTCCCCCATGCAGTCGTGGCTGGCACTGCCAGCGGTGCAGGACCTCCGGTCGGCGTACCTGCGGGACCCGGCGTCGCCGTTGTTCGACCTCGTCGAGCGGAACGCCGTGGAGCGACTCAGCACCGACGAGGACCAGCGGACCTGGAACCTGCTGGTCCTGGCGATCTGGTGGGCCCACGCCCGGGCCCGGACGGCGGCGTCATGAGGGTCGACCCGACGCTCGTGCGGTCCGGGCAGTGGTGGGACCACAAGATGCCCCAGCTCGTCGCCACAGCGGCGCTCTGCTTGCTGCCGGCGAGCGGATCACTCGACGGCACCACGGTGCTGCTCGATCTGGTTCTGTTCCTGGTGGCCGCCGTGGGCGTGGCAGCGTTCGGCCACGTCCTGAACGACCTGGCGGACATCCGCACCGACGCCCTGGCAGGGGTGACCAACCAGATGGCCGGACTCGACGTGCCGCAGCGCGCTGCAGTCCTCGCGGTGACGGTCGCGGCCGGGGGCCTGCCCTGGCTGGTTCTCCCGACCTCGGCGCGGACGCTCGCCCTGCTCGCTACCGAGGTCGTGCTGCTGACGATCTACTCGCTGCCGCCGCTGCGGCTGAAGGACCGGGCGGCCGCCGGGGTGCTGGCCGACGCCCTGTACGCCTACGTCGTTCCGGTCATGCTCACCGTCTCGGTGTTCACCGATCTGGGCGGCTCGTCGTGGCCGGCGTGGTGGATCACCGTGCCCGTGGCGAGCTGGATGCTGCTGATGGGACTGCGGGGCATCCTCTGGCACCAGATCGGCGACCTCGCCCACGACCGGCGGGCCGGCGTCCGGACGTTCGTCACCGGGGTCGGCGCCGAACGCACCCGCCGGGTGTTGAGCGTGCTGGTCGTCGCCGAGCTGCTGGCTGCGGTCGGTTCGCTGCTCGCTGTCGGGTCGGCGACCGGCCAGACGTGGTTGCCCCTGTTCGGTCTCGGCTACCTGATCTACCGGGCCTTCCAGATGTCCCTGCTCTGGAGCGAGCCGCTGCACCCGGTGGCGCTGCGGTCTGCGAACGGAAGGATCCGCTACCTGGGCTACGTGTTGCTCAACGAGTTCGTCGAGCGGTGGCTCCCGGTCGCAGCCCTCGTGGCGCTCGCGCTGCGCATCCCGATCGTCTGGTTCGCCGTCGCCGTCCACCTGCTGGTGTTCGACAACGCCGTCGTCGAGTTCCTGCGCCGCGACCTCCCGTCACTGCCCGATGCCCTCAACCGACTCGCCCACGAGGGCAAGTCACGACGGAACATCCGGAAGGTCGCCGATCGACGGCGCGCCGCCCTCGCTGCCGGTCCGGCTCAGGTGAGCGATGCCGTCCGGTCCTCGTGCCGGTGGGTGTTCGTCGTCTGTGGACCGGAGCTGCACGTCGAGACACTGGCCACGGCCGTGCGGAACCTCCGGCCGCTCACCTCACTCGAGATCTGGGTGGTCACCGACACGTCCCGCAACGTCCGCCCGATCGAGGTGGACGGGATCGACCGGGTGGTCGATGTCCGGACGCCCGATCATCTGGACGACCACCAGGCCAGCATCTGGTTGAAGACCGGTGTCCACCGCCACGTCCCCGAGGGCGAGTGGTGCTACCTCGACAGCGACATCATCGCCGTCCGACCCGGCATGGAGGCCGTGTTCGACCACCGGGCTGGACCCGTTGCGTTCGCCTCGGACCTGACCATCTCGTCGAACCAGGTCGACCGGTTCAGCCCGTGGGCCATGGCGTGTGAGTGCTCCGGCCACGGGGACACCCACAGCTGCGGACACCTGCGCGAGCAGCTCGGCGTGCGCTTCGACCTCGAGGTGCCCGGCGACTGGGTGCACTGGAACGGCGGCGTGTTCCTGTTCGGCCCCGACAGCGCCGAGTTCCTCGACATGTGGAACGAACGTGCGCTGGCCTCCTTCGACTGGCCGGAGTGGCGCACGCGTGACCAGGGGGCGCTCATCGCCACCGTGTGGACGCTCGGCCTGCAGGACACTCCGAGGATCCCGCCGGAGTTCAACTTCATCGCCGACCTGGGCAACAGCGACCTGTGCCTGGACCCGGACCGGGGCTGGGCGCTCCATCCCGCCGGCCCGTGGCACCGGGCCCACATGCTCCACCTGTACACGAGCCGGCTCGAGGATCCGAACTGGGAGCTGGGCCGCGACGTCGAGGCGCCCGTCGTCCGCCAGACCCTCGTCCGGACGCTGCGCTGGCGACGCTTCGAGGTCCGACAGCGCGCCAAGGACGAATACCTGAACGCCCGGAGCGACCTGACCCAGCGCCGACAGGTCTGGGGGCAGCGGTCCCGCGACGGCTACTGGGGGATCCGGTCGCGTCTCGGCCTCTACTGGCTCCGGATCCGCCGCCAGCCCCAGCGGCTGCGACCATCGCGGATCGCCGCGAGTGCGGCGCGACGATCTGGCGAGCGGCGCTCGGCCGAGCCTTGATGAGCCTCCGCAGAGCGCTCCGCTCGATCCGCCCCGACCGCAGCCACCGACCGGCGGTGGTGCCCGACGACAGGGCGCTGGCCCCGCAGCCATTCCCGGCGGCGTGCTACGCCGCGCATGCGTCCATGTACTTCGACCAGTTCGGCAGGGTTCGGGCGTGCTGCCAGAACACCGAAGCCCCCATGGGCGACATCTCCGAACAGACCATCCGCGAGATCTGGGACAGCGTCGCCACGCAGGAGCTGCGCGACGCCCTGTGCGACGACGACTACTCCCAGGGCTGCGGGTTCTGTCAGTGGCAGGTCGACCAGGGCGACGACTCGATCGTCTTCGCCCGGATCTTCGACCAGCATCACGTCAGCGGACCCCGCCCCGAGTGGCCGGTCCAGATGGAGTTCTCGATGACCAACGCCTGCAACCTGCAGTGCGTGATGTGCAACGGCGACTGGTCGTCGTCGATCCGGACCCATCGCGAGGGTCGAGCGCCGCTCCCCGAGGTCTACGGGGACGCGTTCTTCGAGGAGCTCGCCGAGTTCCTCCCCCACCTCCGCAAGGCGAACTTCCTGGGAGGCGAGCCGTTCCTCGGCCGCGAGCCGCTCCGGGTGCTGTCGATGCTCGCCGAGCTCGACGACCCGCCGGAGGTGGCCGTCACCACCAACGGCACCCAGTGGTCCCCACGAATCGAGCGGATCTGCGAGCGCCTGCCCATCTCCTTTGTGGTCTCCCTCGACGGCCTCACGGCCGGGACCTACGAGTCGATCCGAGTCGGCGCCGACCACGCCGTGGTCATGGAACACCTCGAACACTTCGAGGCCGCCGCCGAACGCCACGGCACGATGGTCACTCTGGCCCACTGCGTGATGCGCTCGAACGTGCACGAGTTCTCCGCCCTGCTCGAGTTCGCCGAGAACCGGGGGTACTGGGTGGGGATCAACGAGGTCCTGTACCCGTCCGACCTGAGCCTGTTCCAGCTACCCGCCGATGATCTCCGCCGGGTCGTCCACCAGCTCGAGGCGGACCCGATCGCCGACCGTCTGGATCGACTCCGCTACGTCTGGGATGGCCAACTCGACGCACTGCGCAACCGGCTGGCCGTGCTCGAGACAGGGCAGGCGGTGATGATCCAACCGTGGGGTGACGCAGCGGTGCGGGCCGAGCGGTGGGAGGATCGGGCGATGCGGGTGCTGGCGGAGTGGGTCGAGGACGAGACCCCGACCCGGGTGACGATCCGCACGGACGAGCCCGCAGCGACGATCGACGGACTCCATGAGCAGACCCTCCTGGAACTGGGGGCGGAACAGGCCCGGAGCCCGGAGCAACTCGTCGAGCTCCTCTCCGATGCGCTGGGCGCACCGTCGTCGGGCACAGGCGAGGCGAACCTGCTCCACGACGTCGTGATCGGCAGCGACGGGCCCGGCGCCACCCAGATCCGACTCACTTGGGACGACGTGATCGACCACCGGACCGTGTTCGTCGCCGTGCGCAACCCGCCGGGACCCCCACCGCTGCCCGACGACCCGTGGGCCGACCTGCTCGACACCAGCGCCCCGGGGGCCATCGTCGTCCTGACCTGCGATGCGACGGAAGTGGTGACCGACGTCGAGGGTGACACCGTGACGATGCTCGGACTGGAGCCCACGGACCTGCTCGGTCAGCAGACCGAACGGATCCTGGGTCAGGTCACGGCGACCACCGAACGGGTGGAGTTCGGCACGGGCCCGAGCGGACGAGAGGCCGACAGCACCCTGGAGCTTCACGCCACCGATGGCACCGTCCGTCGGCTCCGGATTCTGGTCGATCGGGGCGACGTCGTCACGGTCGCCATCGGATTGACTCCGGCGTCGTCGTGACCGCCGATACCGGACCGCCGATTCCGGGATCCCCGGAGACGACTCGGGGGTCGACCGGTACCATGAGTTCGTGCGACTGCGACTGAAGCACCTGCTGCGGTTGTCCCGGGACGTGGTCCGGTACTCGGCGGTCAACCGCGTCTGGTGGTTCATCCCGATGATGGTCCTGCTCGGCCTCATCGCCCTGGCGGTCACCACCACCCAGGCTGCCGTCCCGGTCGCCGTGTACACGCTGTTCTGAGCGCAGCGGTCGGAGTCGGTCGACGTGCGCACCACCGAACAGGCGGTCCCCGGACTGTCCGCCCGTCAGCGCCTCTACGGGATTCGATCGAGGGTCCGGAGGTTCCGCTGGGAGCTCGCCACCGGGGGACGGCCGCTCGCCCGCTGGTTCCCACGGACCTGGTTCACCGATCCACTGGCGCTCGTCGACATCTGCTCCCCGTGGGAGGTGGCCTGGGTGACCCGACACGCTGCGACCCAGCTCCGCGGCATCGGAGCGGTCGTGGAACTCGGGCCGTGGCTCGGCGACATCACCGCAGGCATCCTGGACGGCGCGTCCAGGAACCCGGCCGCGACGGACGTCGTCGTCGATGCCTACGACCTGTTCGTCTTCGACGACATCGAGGCGCGCACCGCCGGCCTGCCGCTCGAGGGCCGGTTCCACGACGGGGACGACTTCCTGGACCTGTACCGGACCCGTCTGGGCGCCCGCAGCGCCCGGGTCCGCCCCCACCAGGGCGACGTGCTCGACGCGACCTGGGACCGGGACCTCCCGATCGAGTTCCTCTTCGTCGACGTCGCGAAGACCTGGGAGATCTGGAACCACCTGGCGGCGACGTTCCTCCCGGCGCTGGTCGTCGGCTCCGTCGTGGTCGAGCAGGACTGGGCGCACGCCTGCACCCCGTGGATCCACCTGTGGCACCACCGCTGGCGGAGTCACTTCGCCGAGCTGGAACAGGTGCCGAACGCCGGATCGTTCGCGTTCGAACTCATCCGGTCGCTCCCGGAGGCGGCGTTCGAACCCACATCCATGGACGACTTCGCGGACGACGAGATCGAGGCGGCCTTCGACTGGGCCGCCTCGCTGGTCGACCCCGAGCGCCGACCGAACGTCCGTGCGGCGCTGGTGCAGCTGCACACGCTCCACGGCGACCTCGACACCGCGAGTAGGACCTGCGTGCGCGAGCTGGCCGCGTCACGGATCGACAGCGAGCTGGTCGACGTCGCACTGCCCGAACTCGCTGCACGACTCGCAGCGAACCGCTGAACGTCCAGCCGGAGCGCTCAGCAACCCGGACGGTCGGCGACGGATGCCAGCACCGACTGGATGACCGGCACGAACTCGGGGTCGGCGGCGAGCGGGAGCTGTGGGACCACCGGCGACGAAGGATCGACGGGTCCGGCGAGGGCCTGCTCCCGGACACGGGATGCCGCACCGAGGAGCACTTGGCGCTCACGTTCGGCACCTGCGGGCAGGGTGGCGGCGAGCGACCCGAAGAATCGGGCGGCGAGATCGCCGATCCGGGCCGACTCGGCGGCGTCGGCGGCCACCAGCGTAAGGAGTCGCATGGACCACGCCTCGAGGGCACACGGATCGTCGACGGCCTGGGAGAGGGAGGCCTCGGCCTCGCTGATCCTGGACGCACTCGTCGGGGTGGCGGGCTCCGGCTGCACCGGTTGCGGTCGGAACGCGACACCGGCGGCGGAACCCACGACCGGCGCCAGGTCGTCCCAGATCCGCTCGGCGACGATCTCCGCTCCCAGTTCGTTGGTGTGTCCACCGTCGATATAGACGTCCTCCTCCCGACCGTCGAGGGCGTCGCTGATGTCGATGGTCGGCGCCGAGACGTTGTCGTTCGCCCACAGCTCGGCCGGACCGGCCATCTGCGGCTGCCAGAAGAAGACGGTCCGGACACCCGCCTCGTCGGCGAGGAACTCGGTCACCCGCCGACCCCGTTCGTAGACGTCCACGGCCCGGACGGCGTCCTCGACGGTCTTCACGTAGTTGGTCCCCAGATCCTCACCGTCGTCGCTGCCAGCACCGTCGGCGTCACCCTGGAGTGTGGAGGCGCCTGCGGGCTGGTCGAAACCGCTCCGCAGCCACCGGAGCAGCTTCCCCGTCGCCGAGTGGCCCGCATAGGCCGTCCAGGCGGTGGCCGCCGCCGAGGGTGGCGCCGCAGGCGTGTCGCCCTCGAACGCCTGGACGGAGCTGCCGGTGAGGATCCGGGCGTACTGATCGGTCATCGTGTGCGTCGGGACGCCCTTGGCACCGAGGGTCTGGGCGTTGATCTCGTTGGCGCCGTCGTAGAAGATCGCCACGTCCGGTGCCGGCTCCGAGGCGAGGAGCTGCTCGAAGAGGATCATTTCCTGGAAGTGGGTCCAGCCGCGCTGGCCGTAGTTCACCACCTTGATCGGTGTGCCCTGCTCCTCGGCGATCCGGGCCAGGTACGAGGCGATCGTGTAGTCGTCACGTTGGCCCTCGCCCCAGGTCGTGGACCCACCGAACATCCACACCACCGGGGCGTCGGCGGGGAGGTCGGGGGGTTCGTAGGTGCGACGGCTCCACCCCTCCAGGTTGACGTACTCGCCCTCGAAGCCGAGCGGACGACTCTCCGTGAACGGCCAGTACCCGTAGGGCGTGCGCTGGATCTCCCGGAAGTAGGCGTCGGCCCACGGGTAGGCGGACATGGCGGGCAGTTCCGCCCGCACGTCGGCGACCGTGTCCTGGTTGCCCGTGAAGTTCATGCGGGTCTGGACCGACTCGAGCGGCGCACCCGCTCCGGTGAGCCGCTCCCAGGTCAGACCGATGCCCAGGTCCGCGAGCACGAGCAGCGCCAGGACCCCGATGGCGAGGACACCGGCCCGGGCCGCTGTCCTCCAGGTCCGTTCGCCGGCCGCACCCGCCCGGGCGCCTTCCAGTCCGAACGTCGCCGACGCCAACAGGACCCCGTCCTCACGGCCGGGCGCCGGACGCCACCCGGCGCCTCGGTCCCGTCTCGGCGTGAGGGGATCACCGCCGGCGAGGCGGACCAGACCGCCCGCCGCAACCAGCACCAAGCCCACGCCCGTGCCGAGCACCACGCCGAGCCAGTGCGCCAGACGGGCCGCACCCCGCTCGACGTAACGTTCGACCGGCACCCCGGCGACCACGAGCACGAACACGACCGCTGCGAGGGCCACCAGCACCCACGCACGCGTGGGGTGGCCGAGCCAGGCGAACAGCGCAGCGATGGCGAGCGGCGCGACGACCGGAACCCAACGACGCACCCCTCCGCCTGCTGCTGTGTGCGCCACCGGCACTCCACGTCTCGACCGCCGGGTGAGTTCCGCCACACCCGGTTCTATCCTACCAACGTGCACGTTCTGGGCATCAGCGCCCTGTACCACGACTCAGCCGCTGCGGTGCTCACCGACGGGGTCGTCGTCGCAGCCGCCCAGGAGGAGCGATTCACCCGGAAGAAGCACGACCCGCGCTTCCCCACCGACGCCATCGACTGGTGCCTGCGGAACGCCGGCGTCGCCCACGACGGACTCGACGCCGTCGTCTACTACGACAAGCCGCTCACGACGTTCTCACGGATCCTCCGGTCCTACGCCGCAGCCGGCACCCGCGGGCTGCGCAGCGTCAACGCAGCCGTGTCCGAATGGGTCAACCGCAAGCTCTGGACGCCCTACGAGATCGAGAAGGGCCTGCGGGACCTCGGCTACGAGGTGCCCGACCCGATCCTGTTCGCGGACCACCACACGAGCCACGCCGCAGCCGCGTTCTACCCCTCACCGTTCGAGCGGGCCGCCGTCCTGACCGTCGACGGCGTCGGCGAGTGGGCCACGAGCTCGATCGGCTCTGGCGCGGGTCGGCGACTCGAACTGCTCGAGGAGATCCGCTTCCCGAACTCCCTCGGCCTCCTCTACTCGGCCTTCACCTACCACGCCGGTTTCAAGGTGAACTCCGGCGAGTACAAGCTCATGGGACTCGCCCCGTACGGCCGGCCACGTTTCGCCGATGCGATCCGGGACCACCTGCTCGACGTGACGCCCGAGGGATCGTTCACCCTCGACATGCGCTACTTCGACTTCCTGGCCGGGACGAGGATGACGAGCCGGCGGTTCGAGCACCTCTTCGGGGGCCCGCCCCGACGACCCGAGTCGGCGATCACCCAGCGGGAGTGCGACCTGGCCCGTTCCATCCAGGAGGTCCTCGAGGAGGTCGTCCTGAGGATGGCCGCCCACGTCCACGACCTGACCGGTGAGCGGGACCTGGTCATGGCGGGTGGCGTGGCCCTCAACTGCGTCGCCAACTCCCGGCTGCTCGCCGAGGGTCCGTTCGAGCGGATCTGGGTCCAGCCCGCCGCCGGCGACGCGGGCAGCGCGCTGGGAGCCGCCCTGTGGGCGTGGCACGAGGTGCTGGAGCAACCCCGGGTCGTCGACCCGCAAGATGGCATGCACGGGGCGTTCCTCGGTCCCTCGTTCGACGCTGACGGGATCAGCGAGGAGCTCGACCGTGTGGGGCGACCGCACCGGCGGATCGCGGACCCGGACGAACGGGCCGCCCACGTCGCCGGCCTGCTCGCCGACGGCAACGTCGTCGGGATGTTCCAGGGTCGCATGGAGTTCGGACCACGGGCCCTGGGCAACCGGTCGATCCTGGCCGACCCGCGTGACCCCGAGATGCAGCGCGTCCTGAACGTGAAGATCAAGCAGCGAGAGTCGTTCCGGCCGTTCGCACCGGCGGTGCTCGCCGAACACGCGGCGGACTGGTTCGAGGTGACACAGGAGTCGCCGTACATGTTGTTCACCGCGCCGGTGGCGGCGTCCCGCCGCAGCGAGGCCCGGGACGTCGACGAGGGCGCCTCGATCTTCGACCAGCTCGCCGCGATCCGCTCCGAGATCCCCGCCGTGACCCACGTGGACGGCTCGGCCCGGGTCCAGACGGTCGACCGGGACCGCGCTCCGGAGTTCCACCGGCTCATCAGCGCCTTCAACGACCTGACCGGGTGTCCGGTGGTGGTGAACACCTCGTTCAACGTCCGGGGTGAGCCGATCGTCCACACTCCCGACGACGCCTACCGGTGCTTCATGACCACCGAGATGGACGTGCTCGTGCTGGAGGACTGCATCCTCCTGCGCGGGGATCAGCCCGAGTGGACCGGGCCGATGCCGGAACTCGAGCTCGACTGATTCCGACCACACGCCGGTGCTGTCGAGACTCACCGATCGTCGGGAGCGCTCCAGAGGTTGACTGCGGCATGTTCCCGGTTCCGGTCGAGCGTCGCCAGCAGGTCGGCGTCGGTGGGAGGGAGCAGCAACTGGCGCTGAGCGACCAACTCGGCGAGCGCGGTGTCACCGAGCGAGCGAACATCGGTCCGGCCGTCGAGGAGGTCGCTCCCGAGCGGGAAGGCGGTGTCGTAGTCGGTGGGCGCCGCCACCTCGCCGGCCCCGGCGACGATCGACGCCACGAAGAACTCGGAGGCCGAGGACGACCAGACGGGTTCGTCCTCACGCACCGCCGATGCCACCCGACGATCGATCCCGGCACGCTGTGCGGCGTCGTATCCGGGTGCCTGCCACCGCTCGACGAGCCGGGCTCCCGGGGCCGGGGGGCGATCGGCGGGGCCGAGCGTCACGTAGAACGCCCGGTACTCGGTGTCGTCGGTCAGCCGGTGCCCTCCCAGGTATCGGGCGAGTGGCTCGTCGACCCGGAAGTCGACGTCGGGATGCTGTGACGATCCGACCAGTGCCAGCGCCATGGCGACCCCCTCCGGGCCGCTGAGGGGCTGCAGTCGGTAGGTACCGGTGGCCACGTCGTCGAGGGTGGCGAGGGATTCCACAGCCGGGTAGAGCTCCTGACCGAAGGGGGGCTGTCGGGAGAGGTGGTTCAGGTCGTGGAGCGCGACCGCTGCGAGCTGGGGCCACACCAGGAGGTTGAGCACGAGCCGACGCCGCGCTGCCGGCGAGGCCGGGACCGCAGCGTCCACCGCCGTGACCGCCGTGGCGAACCAGCAGCTCACCGCGCTGAGCGCGACCGGGAACCACACCAGCGAACCGGTCTCGTCGACGGGGAGCCGCGACTGTCCGAAGGCCGTACCAACGGCGACGAGGAACGCGGCCATCAGCAGGGCGCGACGCCCGGGTCGGTCCAGGCGCCAGCTCCGGGCCACGAGGGGGGAGAGGACCACTGCCGGGACCAACGAGATCGACAGTGACCGCCAGGCCCCACCGAGCCCGCGGGTCTGCAGGGGGACCGACATGGCCCTCAACCCCTCCGCCAGGTTGCCGCCGCCGTTCACCACCGCCTCGCCGACCGGCAGGAGCCACATCGCCACCGTGACTCCTACGGTCCACGCGACCACCGATCGTCGCCGTCGCCGCTCGACCGGGTCCGCCGTCGACTCCCGTCGCCAACGGAACAGGACGACCAGCGTTGCTCCCAGCAGCAGGGCCCACACGGTCGGGGCGAAGGCCAGATCGAACTGCTTCGCCGCAGACCCCGCCAGGAATGCCACGGGCAGCGACCGCTCCTCCCCGTCGATCACCGACCACGTCGCAATGAAGGCGGCGAAGGCGACCAGCACCGCCATGGTCGGGTTCAGCGGTTCCCAGACCGTGAACGTCCCGAGGCGGGCCAGCGCGAGCACCGCGATCGCCGCAGCGGGAGCGCCCAGCGGACCGAGCCGACGCTCGGCGGCGAGGACAGTCCAGATCGACACCAGCAGCGTGAGCCCCAGCGTGCCGACGAGGGCCCCCTCGACTCCTCCGATCAGGAACTGGGTCGGGGCCAGCCACCAGAACACCGCCGGGCCCGGGTGCGCCGGATCCGCCAGCGGCGACCACGAGTTGAACGCCGACGGCAGCCCCAGCAGCGGGGAACCCGGGCCGAAGACATCACCGGCGCGGACGGCGATCACTGCGGTGTCGCCGTACAGCTGGTAGCCCCCTGACCAGACCTGCCACCAGGTCCAACCGAACACGATCACGACCGTGGCGATCGACACGATGCGCGCCGTCGGACGACCGGGCCTCGACCCGGGCGACCCGACCCGCTGATCGGGTGGGCCCACCATGGCGCTCGTCGTGTTCACCTTCTACACAACCTCCGACTCAGACCGGCTGCGGCGCCGGGGCGCCGGGATCGGTCTCGATGACGAGCACGCGCTGCCGTCCCGACGCACCGTCGACGAGGCGGTGCACCCGGAGGTCACGCCGCCCGTGGGGGGCATCGAACACGGAGGACAGTACGACCACGCCGTGCAGCGGCGAGACGAGCCACCGGACCGTCTGCGGACCGAAACGGTCGGCGAGCACGTCGCCCAGATCGTCGAGCGCACAGCCGATGAACGTGTCAGCCCCGAGCCATCGAGACCACTCGGGTTCCTCCACCGAACACACCACCCCGTCCTCGGCCTCCAGCACCAACGGCTCCGCGTCGTAGGCGTCGAGCAGGAGCACGCGAAGCCGCTCCTGGACAGCGGCATCGACGGGCCGGGAGGTGAGCACGACGGAACTGACGACGAGCTCGACCGGATCATCGAGCTGCGAGCGGATGCGCCCTGTCGTCTCCTCCCAGGCCACCGCAGCCGCACCCGACAGTTCGGGCGCGTGGTCGAGCAGGACGTCCTCGACCAGGGCCAGTTCGTCATGGGGGAGCTGGAGGAGGTCGTAGCGCCGCGGTTGGTTCACCAGGATCACGTTGCAGTTCAGCTCCCGACGGCCGGCCTCACGCAGGAAAGGGACCAGTTCGCGCCAGTTGACCGTCATGAGGCAGAAGCTCAGGGTCATCCCGTTGCCGGCCTCGTCGGCGAGCTCCTGGAGTCGGTCGACGTTCCGCCACAGGCGACCGGCGTCGACTCCCACCCGGATGGACTCGAGCGTGTCCGGATCCATCCCGTCGATCGACACGTTGGGGTGCATCCGCAGCTCGCGGACGTACCGCTCGACGTCGTCGTTGAGGATCGTCCCGTTCGTGGTGACGGTGACCTCGGGGCCCGTGCCGAGCTCGATCAGCCGATCCCAGATCCGACGGTTCTCCCGGGCCAGGAACGGCTCGCCCCCCTTGAACTGGAAGCGCTCGACGTGCGGGAGGAACTCGTCGAGCTCGTCGAAGAAGCGGTCGTCGTAGCAGTCCGGGAGCGGCGGGAGGCCCTCCCGCTGGGTCCGGATGGCGGACGACAACCCGCCGTTGCACATCACGCACTGGAGATTGCACCGGCTGGAGAGGGCGAGGTCGAGCAGCTTCGGGAACGGGTGCGGGGAGCCCGCGGCGAACCGATCGAAGTGGACGGCCAGCGAGGCGTCACGGCCCCCGGACTCGGCGACGAACTCGCACTCCTGGCACCCGAGGTCGAACGCACCGTGCTCCAGCGCCTGCCGCTGGGCCGACAGCGCAGCGCCGTCCCAGATGTCCCGGAGGGACTGTCGGTCCGGCCCGTGGACGGTGCCCACGGAGAAGCCGGTGACACAGCAGGCGTGCACCAGCCCGTCCGGACGCAGGTACAGCGCCGAGTGCGGTGCGAAGCAGGCAGACGACAGACGGCTCAACGACATCCCCTGACGTGGACCATCCGGCTCCCCCCAGTTCCTGGCGCTGCCGTCGGCCAGCACGACCAACCCGCGCGGTGGCGGCCGCGCGACCGGGCCCCCATGGTCACCGCAGCCTGACCGGCGTTGCCGGTGGCTCACGACGCTCCACGACTGCGGCAAACCGAGAGGTCGTCCAAGGAGCCGGCCCGCGCCGCACGAGCAGCGCCACCAAGGTCGGCGAGCCGCCCGGCGCGGTGAAGGACATCACCCGTCCGACCGTGCCATTCCGTGCGGTGGAGGCCAGGAGATCCAGTCGACGACCCAACCGATCGGCGAGCTCGGCGTGCAGCGCGCTCGCGGGGCGCCCGACCCAGTCGGTCAGATCCAATTCGACGAAGCGATCACCGACCGCGACCCGATCCTCGTCGTCGGCCCGGACCACGTCGACCCGGTCGTCGACCGAGCGGGCTCTCAACGCAGCGATCAGGTCGACCTCGCTCAGCGACGGGTCGACCAGGCCGTCGAGCAGGTCCACCGCCCGAGCGGAACGTTCGAGTGCGGCAGACGACCCCGGCTCCCCCGATCGCAGATCAGCGAGCTGGCTGCGCAGCCGTTCGATCTGGCCGTCGAGGACGCCCAGGTTCCGGTTGAGCCGGCTCGACGCAGCAACCCGTTGCGCCTCGAGCATCGCCACGACCTCGGCCAACTCCTCGGCACCGAGCAGGTACGGGCTGTTCGCCGGCGGATGTCGGACCGTGTTGACGAACACGGCGCATCCAAGCTCCTCCGCGAGGAGCAGGAAGTCCACGAACTCCGCGACGTTCTGGACCATGAGGCAGTACGTCAGACTCAGCGATGCCCCCGTCCGGTCCCGGTACGCAATGAACCGCTGGACGTTGCCCATCAGCCGCTCGTGGTCGACACCGACCCTGATCGACTCAACCGTCTCCGGCCGCAGTCCGTCGAGCGAGATGCCGATCGAGAACGGGAGCGACTCGAGAACACGCTCGACCCTGGGTGACCACTGGGTTCCGTTCGTCGTCACGTTGCACTCCACTCGGAGCCCGAGTTGGATCAGCCGTTCCCAGATGCGGAAGTTGATCTCGGCAAGGAAGGGCTCGCCACCCAGGAACCTCGCCTGCTCGAGGTGGGGCAGGAACGGCGACAACTCCTCGAGGAACTGGTCGCCATAGCGCTGGGGCAGTGGCGGCAGACCCTCCCGGCTCGACCGGATCGACGAGGAGAACTCGCCCGAACACATGACGCACTGGAGGTTGCAGGCGTTGCTGAGCGCGAACTCCATGCGGGTGGGCCAAGGGGGGTGGCGCTGGGCAGTGAACCGGTCGAATCCGGCGGCCAGGCTCCCCGTGAGGTTGCCGCCGGCGATCTCCTCGGCGCACCGGGTGCACGCATGGGTGAGATCGTCATGTTCGACGGCCCGCCGGAGCGCCCGGACCGTCGGTCCGCGCCACATGTCGAGCAGGGAGTCCTGACCGACCTGACCGATGGGAGTCGTCCGAGTGAAGGCACACACCGACACGACCCCGTTCATGTCGAACGACATCCCCACGAACGGTGCGTAGCAGGCAGCACGGAACGACTGGTGCCCGAGATCCCGTCGATCGTGGTACCCGGCGAGGTCCAACTCAACGAGATGATCCGGCCGCACGTGCCCGACCCTACCCGCGGGCGTTGCGGACCCTCCGGCGACTCGCATGACCAGCAGATCGAGGGTCGGGACAGGTGCGGTCCCAGCGCCACCCGGCGCACCAGGTACCCGTCGACGAACCTCTGGGTGGAACCACCCGGTCCGAACGCTCGGTGGTCGATCGGGATGTCGGTTGGTACTCTGATGCCAGCGTCAGCACGGCGGGGGTGATCTGACTGACTGCGACCGCTCGGATCCAGCACACGGATCCGACCTCGAGTAACGGGACCCGGGTCGACGGCGGGGCGCCGCGCGACACGTTGGCGATCCCGAGGGGTGCCCTGCTCGTCGCAGCGGTCCTCGGCCAGATCGTCCTGTCCGTGGCCATGAAGTCCGTCCCGACGCTCGGGCTCCTCCAGGCAGCGACCATCATGCTCGTCGGGCTCTATGCGATCGCCAAGCGGAACCTGGGCACCGTCGCCTGCCTCGTGGCCTACCTCATCGGCGCCGAGGTCCTCTGGCGACAGGTCAAGGCCCCGGTTCCGTACCAGACGGCGCCGTACATGATGATCCTGCTCTCGGCCTTCGTGGTGGTCTTCGCCATCGGTCGACTCAACAGCACGGCGCGCACCGCCGTCCTCTACTTCCTCCTGCTCATCCCCTCGGTCATCAACACGATCCGGACCGCCGGGGCCGAGGCCCGGGAGATGATCGCCTTCGCCCTCAGCGGGCCGGCGGCGCTGGCCTGCTTCGTGGCGTTCACCTCGCAGGTCCGGGCCACGCCGGAGCAGTTCCGGCGGATCCTGTGGACCGCGCTCATCTCGGCGGTCGGACCGCTCGCCATCGCCCTGTCCGAGATCCAGTCCGAGCTGGCCAAGGGCAACGCCATCGAGTTCAAGGACCAGTCGAACTTCCTGACCTCGGGCGGGTTCGGTCCCGTGCAGGTGTCGGCGGTCCTGGGACTGGGCGTCGTGATCGCCATCGTCCTGACGATCTTCGACACCAACCGGGTGGCCCGCTACCTGGCCGGGATCCTCGCCCTGGTCTTCAGCATCCAGAGCCTCCTCACCTTCTCCCGGGGTGGCATGTTCGCTGCGGCGATCGGGCTGTCCGCGCTGGCGATCGCCCAGGCCCGGAACCGGAGGATCCGCAACCGGGTCATGGTCGTGGTGGCGGTCGCCCTGGCGCTCGGCTACTTCGTGGTCGTCCCGTTCCTGACCGACTTCACCGGCGGCGCGTTCGAGAAGCGCTTCACCGACACGGAGTCGTCGCGGACCGACCTGGCCGCCAACGACACCCAGATCTTCGCCAACAACATCGTCTTCGGTGTCGGACCGGGGATGACCAAGTACCAGCGGCTGACCTACGAGGTCTGCCAACTCCGATCGGACAAGTGCGACAAGGAGGCCTCGTCGCACACGGAGTTCACCCGGCTCCTCAGCGAGCACGGGATCCCCGGCGTCGCCGCCGGCATCGTGTTGATCTGGATGGCGATCCGGGCGATCCGCGGGTCCCGTGCCGACCGGCCGTTCGCCGCGGCGTTCATCTTCTGGGCCGTGGCCCAAATGTTCTACGCCAACCTCCGCGTGGTCGCCGTCCCGTTCGCCTTCGGCCTGGCGTTCCTGACGGTCCGGGCGATGGGCCGGGACAAACCCCCGGACACCGACGACACCAAACCCGCCGAGGACGACGACCCCGTCCGCCGGTCCCCGGTCGCCGCAGGCGCCGCGTACGGTGCCGACACCGTCGGACTGGTCACGCCGGCTCGCACCTCGTCTCCGTTGCCACTCCGCGTCCCCAGTCACAGCTCCTCCGTTGAAGGGCGACACGTTGCGCTCGTGACGGCGGACGAGTTGATCGTTCCTGAGGACCAACGGCCGGAACCCACATCGTCCCCGCCCCCATTCAGGCCGGGCACCGTCACCTGACTCCGGGACCGACCTCAGTCGATGACGAGCGACCGGGCCCGTTCGAGGTCCGCAGCCGTGTCCACGTCGACCAGCGGCGAATCGTGTCGTAGTGCCAGCACGTGTCGGCCGGTCATGGAGCCGTGGCGCACGACGTCGGCCCGAACCACGTCCAGCGTGCCGTCCTGGGTCCATACCTCGGGTAGCTGCTGACGCGGGCGGTTGAAGCACTCCTCGTCCCAAGTCCCGACCACGGGTTCCATGCGGTCGTCGGCGCCGACGAACCACATCTTGAAGGGCGTCTTGACGACTGGGCTCACCGAGCGGACGGCATCCGCATCCGGGTGCCCGGCCAGCAAACGCACCGCCCGGTCGATGAGCCCCGGCTCCCGGAACGGCGACGTCGGACGAAGGTGGACGAACACCACCACCGGACCGCCATCGGCCTCCAGACGGTTCAGGGCGTGTTGGAACACGGGCAGGTCGGGGGCGTCGTCCGTGGCGAGCTCGGTCGGTCGGATCCACGGAACCTCGGCGCCGGCAGCCGATGCCGCTGCGGCGATCTCCTCGTCGTCGGTGCAGACCACCACCCGGTCGACCGAGGCGGCGTCGAGGGCCGCCTGCACCGACCACGCCACCAAGGGGCGTCCGCCCAGGTCGGCCAAGTTCTTGCGGGGCAGCCCCTTGGACCCACCACGAGCCGGGATCAGCGCGACGACCGCCCCCTCCGGACCGCTCACAGCCAGCCCTCGAGGCGGTCGAGCGCAATCCAGAACCCCTCGCCGCCGTTGCGGTGGCCCTGCCAGATCTCGGGGATGAACCCGGCCTCAGGACACCACCGGTCCAGCTGGGCACCGAGCACGGCGAAGTCGACCTCGCCGTCGCCGATCTGCAACCCCTCGCCGTCCACACCGGCGGCGTCGACGACATGCAGGTGGCGGGCCCGGGGGGCGAGCAGGTCGATCCACTCCGAGAAGGACGTTCCCCGGTGGTTGGCCGCCAGCTTCGTGTGCGACACGTCCAGACACAACGGCACGCCCGTCGACTCCGAGAACGCCGCGGTGTCCTCGGCGTCGACGAACAGGTTGCAGTAGAGCTGGCCGCCCAGGTACCAGGGGAAGGGCGGCAGCGTCTGGGCGAGGATCTCGACCGGTGAGGTGTCCACCTGCTCCAGTGCGGCGGCAACGCGCTCGTACATGGCGGGCCGCTCGTCCATCGGCACCGGTCGTTCGGAGGTGAACCCACCCATGCTCGTGACGAGCACCGGTCGCTCGGGACCGGTGAAGAACTCACCGATCCGGGCGGCGACCTCGATGGTCCGACGGAGCTCGTCCAGGCTGCGACGTCGGTGCGCCGGGTCGTCGGTCGCAAGGTTGAGGATGTGGTCGCCGGCGAACAGGTCAGGGCTGTGGACGGCGTACCGGCAAGCCGGGAGGTCGACGAGGAACTGCGCCGGGTCCAGGTCCAGGTCCTTGTAGGACAGGTGGAACTCCACGAAGTCGGGCGAGGACGCCTCCAGGATCGACCGCACGTCGTGGTACCGGACCGGGACCCCCCACGGGCGACGGAACCGGTAGGACCGGGGCGCAGCGGCCTCGCCCGACAGGTCGCTGGCGAAGAAGAAGTCGCCCGCCGAGACGTCCCGGCGCAGCAGGGTGCCGACAAGGTCGTCGCGGCGGTCGGGCTGGAGGCCGCGCCCGGGGCCCTTCACGGTCACGTCGTCGGCGCCCACGACCTCGCCGGACCGTAGGTCCCGCACGGCCACGAGGCTCTTGGCGAGGGTCACCCGGTTCATCAGCTCGCCCTGGGTCAGGGACCGCTCGGCGTCGGAACCCAGCGATGCGTCGACGTCCCGGATCTCGGCGACCATCCGGGCGAACTCGTCGGGGAGCAGGCTGACCTTGTGGTCGTTGCCCTCCAGGTTCCGGTCCAGCGTGAAGTGCTTCTCGATGATCCGGGCGCCGACGGCCACGGCGGCCACGGCGACGTGGTGCCCCCGCTCGTGTCCGGAGTAGCCGACCGGGCAGCCGCCCAGCTCACCGAGGCGCTGGATGTAGCTGAGGTTCAGGTCCCGGTAGGGGGCGGGGTAGGTCGAGTTGCAGTGGAGCAGCGCGAACGACGCCCCTGCGGCCCGGAGGGCGGCGACGCAGTCGACGATCTCGGATTCGCTCGACATGCCGGTCGACACGACCATCGGTCGCCCCGCCGCCGCCATCGCCCCGAGCAGCTCGTGGTTGGTCAGGTCCGCCGAGGCCACCTTGAACGCCGGGATGCCGTAGTCGTCGAGCCGCTGGACCGACGCCACGTCCCAGGCGGTGCAGAACGGCGTCACGCCGAGCGACGCCGCGTGGTCGAACAGCGAGCACAGGTCGTCGGGGTCGAGTTCGAACCGGGCGAGCAGGTCGAGCACGTACTGCGAGCCGAGGTCCTCGTCCGGGGCGTCGAGTCGGCCACCGTCTCGGTAGAGCGTCGCCAGATCGCGCATCTGGAACTTCACGGCGTCGGCGCCGGCCGAGGCGGCCGCCTCGACGAGTTCGCGTCCCAGATCGATGCTGCCGTTGTGGTTGATGCCGATCTCGGCGATCACCCATACCGGGTGGTCCGGGCCGATCGTTCGGTCCCCCACCCGGAACGGGGCGTCGTCCCGGTCGGCGACGGCGACGAGTCGGCCGCGCTCGTCGAGCAGAGGCACCTGCTGGACCCGCCCCGAGAACGCTGCGGCGATCTCGTCGCCGGCAGCATCCGCAGGGACCCAGGTGAAGTCGGAATTCGCCGCCTCCAACACCGGACGTTGCAGGTCGATCGGGTCCACCTCGAGCAGCCATCGGCGCACGTCGCCGTCGGTGAGCACCCCCTCGAGCACCCCGGCCTCGTCGACGCAGAAGAGGACCCGCCGCTGGTTCCGGCCCAGCTTGGCGAGCGCGTCGGCCACCGTGTCCTCGGAGAAGACGACCAGGTGCGCGATGCGGCGCTCGACCTTCACGCCGGACACCCCCGGCACCCTGACCTGCCCGCACGCTCGGTCACCACCATGTGAGGTTACCGGTGGTCGACCGGGAACCGCCCCGCCGTCGGCGACCCACAGCGACCGCGTGTGGCAGGCTGCGAACAGTTCGACAAGGGGCAGGTGTGGACGACCGACACGTCACCTCGCTGACCGCCGTGGTCTCCCGGTTCCCGGCGCCGTCACAGACATTCATCCGCAGGAAGCTGATGGGGCTCCGGGACGCCGGCATTGACGTCCGGGTCGCCGCCACCGTCGTGGGTGACGCATCCTCGACCGGCCTCGAGGTCAGCGGCCTCCTCCCGTGGGGGACCCCGACACGAACGCTCGAGCCGAGCATCCGTCGCGCCTGGGGTGGCGTGGCCCGGGGCATCCGCAGCACCGTCGCGGGCTCCCTCCGGTCGCCGATCGCGGCGTTGGTCCAGGCGCCGGTGGCCTCCATGGACACCGACTGGGTGCACTTCGAGTTCTCCGGGATCGCCATCACCTATGCGCCGGCCGTGGACGTCCTGCGCCGCGGCGGCACGAGGATCGGCCTGAGCTGCCGGGGTGCGGCCGAGCAGATCGAACCGCTGGTGGACCCGCGACGGGCGACGCAGCTGTGCGAGGCCTTCGAGCGGGCCGACCTGATCCACTGCGTCTCCGACGACATGCGTCGCACCGTCGAGGGGTTCGGCGCTCCCCCGGAGCGGATCCTCGTCAACCGGCCGGCCGTCCCGGTGGCGGACTTCGCTCCGCTGCGTCGCCGGGAGCCGTCCGAAGGCGATCCACTGCGGGTGCTGTCGGTCGGACGGCTCCACTGGAAGAAGGGGCTCGACGACGGGCTCCGGACCGTCGCCGGTGCCCGGGATCGCGGCATCGACATCGAGTATCGGATCGTCGGCGAGGGCAGCGAGCGGGACAAGCTCACCTTCCTGATCGCCGAGCTGGGCCTTGAGGGCCGGGCCACCCTGCTCGGGGCCCGGGACCAGGAGGCGGTCCGCGCCGAACTCGACGCCGCCGACGTCCTCCTGCTGCCCAGTCTGAGCGAGGGCATCTCGAACGCGGTGCTCGAGGCGATGGCAGCCGGTCGCCCGGTCATCACGACACGGTGCGGTGGGATGGACGAGGTGGTCGACGACGGCGTCGACGGACTGCTCGTCGACGTGGGCGACCACGAGGCCATGGCGGAGCACCTGGCCGGGCTGGCGGAGGACCCCGAGCGACGCCACCGACTGGAGATCGCGGCGGCCGACCGGGCCGACCGCGAGTTCGACCTGAGTCGACAGATCAGCCTGTTCCTGGGGGCGTACGGGGCGTCCTGAGACGCCGGAGCGGTCTCAGCCCTTGACCTGGGAGAGCGCAATCGCCTCCCGGTAGAACTCGTCGTCCCGCTCGAGCTCGGCGCGGGTGCCGAACGCCTGCAGCCGACCGTCCCGCAGCACCATGAACCGGTCGCAGATGTTGAGCGTCGACAGGCGGTGCGCGATCACGAACAGCGTCACCCGGCCCTTGAGCTCCGCGAGCGTCTCGTGGACCAGTGACTCCGAACGCATGTCGAGCGCGCTCGTCGGCTCGTCGAGCACGAGCATGGACGGGTTGGTCACCAGCGCCCGGGCGATGCAGACCCGCTGACGCTGGCCACCCGAGAGCGAACCGCCACGACTTCCGAGCACCGTCTGGTAGCCGTCGGGCATCGCCAGGATCTCGTCGTGGACGTGCGCCCGCCGGGCGGCGGCCTCGACCTGCTCCTGGGTGACACCGGGGCGGAAGAAGGCGATGTTGTTCGCGATCGTGTCGTCGAACGTGCGGGAGTCCTGCGGCACGAACGACACCAGGTCGAACCAGGAGTCGTCGTCGACGTCGCCGGCCGACACCCCGTCGAGGGTGTAGGACCCGCGCTGGGCGTGCCGCAGGCGGAGCAGCAACTGGATGAGCGTCGACTTGCCGCTGCCCGACGGCCCGATGATGCCGACCGCCTCGCCGGCCTCGACCTCGAAGCTCACGTCGTCGAGCGCCGAGGAGCGCTCGTCGTAGGAGTAGCCGACGTCTCGGAAGCTGATGGCACCGACGCGGTCCAGACGGACCGACCCGGAGGGTGGGCGGGCGGCGCGGAAGAACTCCCGCTCGGCGAAGAGGCGGTCGATGTAGGGCACCAGGTCGCCCAGACCGTGGTAGGCGGCCTGCAGGCCGCTGGTCTGGTTGAGCGCCCGGATGAGCACGACCACGATGGCGCCGATGGCCGCCAGTGGGCGGTCCAGGAACAGGTCCATGCCGACCAGGGCGGCCAGCAGGATGAGCACCGCCGCCGAGGTGTAGATGCCGGTCACCATCCGGGCCATGAGCTGGGCCCGGAACAGCGACGCGATCTCCTTGCGGGTCGCCCGGTCCAGCCGGTCCGCAACCTCGCCGCTGACGCCGAAGGACCGGATCTCGAGGCTCATGTCGATGGCCTCGCGCGACTGGACCCCGTAGACGACGCCCTGCTGCATCTGCTGCCGCCCGAGCCGCTTCGCCTTGATCGTCATGGGCCGGAGCCCGACGAAGAGCAACATGCCGAACACCACGATCATCGCCGAGGCGAGCGGGTCGACCACGAACGCCGAGATCAACAGCGCCAGCACCATGAAGCCCGTGCTCAGGATCAGGCCGACGCTGATCACCGCCGCTTGGGTCTTGGCCAGGTGCCGCTGCAGCAGGTCCTGCACGGCCGCCTCCGGCACCGCCGACTGCACCTCCCAGGAGGCGCTGACGAAGTCCTCGAAGGTCCCGTTCCGGAGCCGCTGGGTCAGGCGGGCCGTGGTCCGGGCGCCCAGCCGGGACGCCACGTACTGCAGGCCGAGCCGCAGGGCCGTGAGGGCGAGGGCGACCACGAACAGGGTGCGGACCGGCAGGGTCCCCAGACCGAACAGGGACGCCTGCTGGTCGACGAGCGTGTCCCCGCCGATGGACAGCGCCAGGTTGGCGATGAGCACGAGGAGCGTCGCCTCGCAGAGGCCACCGAGGAACGAGGCCACGCCCACCCCGACCAGTCCCGGCTCCTCGCCACGGAAGAGCTTCCGGATCGCCGGCAGCATCGGCTGGTCGCCGGGCGTCGGGTCACCGAACAGCTGCTCGGCTGCCGTGGCCACGCGCTCGGGCGTCGGTTCGGCCACGTCGGGCGCGACGGGGTCAGAGACCGGCTCGGTCGCCTCGCCGGTGCTCACCCGAGTGCCTCGTACATCCGGGCGAACTGCGCTCGCTGTGTTCCCACGTCGTGCCCCTTCGTGACGGTCTCCCGCCCGGCCCGACCCAACCGCCGGGCCAGGTCCGGGTCCGACAGGACCCGGTCGATCGCCGTGCTTAGGCTACCGGGATCACCGACGGGACACAGCAGGCTGTTCTGCCCGTCGTCGAGCACCTCGGGCATGCCGCCGGCGCGGGTCGAGACGACCGGGACCTCGAGGGCCATCGCCTCCAGGACAGCGTTGCTCGTGCCCTCGGACCGGCTCGAACAGACCGCCACCGCCGCGGAGTCGAGGAGTTCGCGGACCTGCTCGGGCGGCACCGATCCGGTCAGCTCGACTGCGTCGCCCAGGCCCAACTGATCGACGAGGAACACCAGCGCCTCCCGCTCCGGACCGTCGCCGACCAGCACGAGACGGGCACCCGGGTGGCGCCGACGCACCTCGGCGAACGCCCGCACCAGGGTCGCCTGGTCCTTGACCCAGTGCAGCCGGCCGACCGACACCACCACCGGTCCGACGTCGTCGACCGCTCCCCGCACTCCCGGTCGCGGCACGAACCGATCCAGGTCGACGGCCGGTCGGATCAGGTGCAGGCGCCCCTCGGGCACCCCGAGGGACCGGACGACGTCCCCGACGGCGTCGGCCACGACGTGGACCGCCGCCGCATGGCCGAGGGCCTCGCCCAGGGCCGCGGCCGCGCCCGGCACGAGCGTCGGACGGACCAGTTCACCCGAGCCACGGCACGACACGACGACCGAGGTGCCGGCGTCGAGCAGTCCGAGTGCGTCATCGAGTTCGACAGCGATCGGGCTGAACGAGACGTGCACGACGTCGGGCCGCGTCGCCGCCACGGGTGCGGCCTGGAGGACCGCGCGCAGCGACCGGGGCCCCGGCCCCCACCGCCGCAGCGCCCGCAGGGCGAGGCGGCCCGACACGCCCGGGTGACCCAGGACGAACGCCACCGTTGCCAGGACGCCCCGTGGCGACGTGAGTGCGGGCAGCCCCACCGACCGACCGGCACCGGGCCGGGCGCCGGATCGACCCTCGAGGAGTCCGTGGACCGTCACCTCGTGGCCGTGACTCCGGAGGCCGTCCACGAGCGACACGAGGAAGGTCTCAGAGGCCGAGCCGACGCCGTTGACCACCAGGGTCACCCTGGCCATCAGGCCACCCCGTCGCGGCGCACGGGCAGCGGCCGGAGGTGCCGGTCTGCCCACAGCTGCAGGGCCAGCAGGTTCCACACCCCGCGGTGCAGGTCGAGGCGACCCGAGCGGTGGTCCTCGAACCAGGCCCGTAGCGCCGCGCGGTCGAACACACCCGAGGGGAACGGATCACGGTCCAGGAGGAGCTCCTCGACCAGCGGCCGGAGGGCGTCCCGGAGCCAGGAGGCCATGGGCACGGTGAAGCCCTTCTTGGGAACCGGGATGGACTCCGGAGGCACCCGCCGGGCCAGCGCGCCGCGGAGCGGCAGCTTGCCCGTCGTCCCGGAGACGCAGTCGGCCGGGTCGACCCGCTCGGCCAGGTCGAGGAGCTCCAGGTCGAGCAATGGGACGCGGACCTCGAGTGAGTGGAACATGGCGGCCCGATCGACCTTCTGCAGCACCATCTGCAGGTGGACGTCGAGCTCGTTGACGCGCATCCACTGGAGGAGCGCGTCCCGCCCGGGGACCCCACGCAGGTCGAATGACCCCAGGTCGTCGGGCAGCGCCGCCAGGCCGGGGGCGATCCGGTCGAAGTCCCGGGCCCGCAGGCCGGAGTGGGCGTCCAGGTACCAGTCGCCCAACGTGGGGAACAGGACACCGCGGGCCGGTCGACGCGACACCGGCAGCGGCTTGGTCGCCGCGTAGGCCGCGGCCCGAACCGGCCGGGGCCACCGGAACCAGTGGGCCGCATCGGCCACCTTCGTGAACCTGGGGTAGCCCCAGAAGAGCTCGTCGCCGCCGTCACCCGACTGGACCGTCTTGACGGACTCGGCGGCCAGCTGCGAGACGAGCAGGGTGGGGAACGACGAGTAGTCGCCGAACGGCTCGGTGTTGGCAGCCGCCACGTCGTCCACCAGCGCCAGGGCACCGGCACCGTCGATGCGTCGGACATGGGGGTCCACGCCGAGCAACCGTGCGTACTCGGCAGCGGGAGCGGTCTCGTCGCTCGCGGGATCATCCGTGCCGATGGTGAAGGCCGGCACCGGGTGGTCCGTCACCTCCTGCAGGCAGGCGGTCACCAGCGGCGAGTCGACGCCGCCGGACAGGAAGGCCCCCACCTCGACGTCGCTGACGCGCTGACGGTCCACCGCCCGGGCCACGGTCCCGGCGACCGCGTCGACGACCTCACCCGAGGGGATCCGGGACGACGCCTCGGCCGCACGGAACCGGGGACGGAACCGCCGCAGCTCCGGGGTGCCGCCCGGTCGCACCTCGAGGGTGTGGCCCGCCGGGACCTGTCCGGTGTGTTCGATCAACCCGTACCGTCCGGGCAGGTACCCCAGCCGCAGGTAGAGGTGCAGTGCGGCGGGATCCACCGCGGCCCGGTCGCAGCGGCGGTGGCGGACCACCTGGTCGTACTGGGAACCGAACACGAACGCCGCGGGGGACCACCACCACGCCAGCGGCTTTATCCCCACCGGATCACGGGCCAGCGTCAGCGTGGCGGAGTCCCTCTGGAACCAGGCCAGGGCGAACATGCCGTTGAACCGCTCCAGTGCGGCCCGTCCCCACCGGGCGAGCGACCGGAGCACCACCTCGGAGTCGCTCGTCGAGACGAAGCCGACACCCTCGGCCTCGAGCTCCCGGCGGAGCTCCCGGAAGTTGTACACCTCACCGTTGAAGACGAGTGCGTGGCCGCCGTCCTCGGTCACCATCGGCTGGTGCCCGAGCGGTGACAGGTCGATGATCGACAGCCGACGGAACCCGAGGGCACACACCCGTCCGTCGTCCCAGGCACCGGAGTCGTCCGGTCCCCGCCGGGCCATCAGGTCGCACAGGGCCCGGACCTCCGCCCGATCGGCGTCGTCCAGTCCGTCCCGGACCAGCATCCCCGTGATCCCGCACATCTCAGCCCACCCCCGTTCCCACCGCGGTCCGTTCCGACACGACGTCGCCGAGCAGGTCCGTCCAGCGGTCGATCACCACGTCCCAGCTGAACTCGCCAACCGCCCGCTCCATGCCGGCCCGACCTGCGGCTGCGGCCTCGGACGGTCGGCTCAGGTACTCCCCTGCCGCAGCGGCGAGCGCAGCCGGGTCGTCGACGGCGACCAGCCGACCGTCCACGCCGTCGCGCACCACGCTCGACACCGCCGGTCCGGCTGCGGCCACGACCGGTCGACCGGAGGCCCAGGCCTCGAGGACGACCAACCCGAAGGACTCCTCACGGGACGGGAACGCGACCACGTCGGCGGCCGCGAACAGGTCGCCACGCTCGTCGTCGTCGAAGTCGCGGCGGACCACCACGCGGTCGGCCACCTCCGGTGGCGCCGCGGCGACGAGCTCGTCGAGGCCGGACCACCCCGTGCGCCGGCCGGCGACGAGAAACTGTGCCTCCGGACAGGCCCGGAGGATCTCCGGCGCGGCGGCCAGGAGCGTGTCGATGCCCTTGGTGGCGGCGATCCGGCCAATGATTGCGACGGTCGGCCGATCGTCGACCCCGAGTCGGGCGCGGGCGGCCGCCGCGTCCGGCGGCGGTGGACTTCCCGGGACCGGGTCGACACCGGGCGGGAGCACCACGCAGCGGCGCCCGTCCACCCCGGCGCGCACCATCCAGTCGTGCTCGCTCGAGGTCAGCGCCACCGCCCGTGTCGAGCTCCGCAACGGATCCAGCACCGAACGTCCGGGCGTCCAGTCGTCGAGGTGCAGCAGCGGGACCGACACGACGGGAGTCGCCGTTCGCCGCCCGGCACGCACCGCCGCCGGGATGGTCGTGAACGGTGCCGACGTGGCGACGACGACGTCGGCCCACCCGGCCGCGTCCAGCGCGGCGCGCCACAACCGGCGCCCCCACGGCCCGTAGGCCAGGACGGTCGGCCGGATCGTCCGCCCGAGGCGCGCCCCGAGGCGCCGCCCCGCCCGGAGCACGTCCTGGCTCCGACGGGCGACCGGTAGCCGGTGCACCTCCACCCCGGCCATGACCTCCACGCCGACCGGCAACCGACCGGCGTCGGGTGACGCAGGCGCCAGCACCGTGTCGGTGGTCACCACCCGGACCTCGTGGCCGGCGCCGACCAGGCCCTCTCCGATCCGTCGCACCAGCTCCTGCGCGCCGCCGACCGACGGGGCGTAGTTGATGCAGAGGAACGCGACCCGCACTCAGGCCCCGACGGCGCGCCGGATTGCGTCCACCACGGCGTCCTGGTCGGCCTCGGACAGGTAGGGGTGCATCGGCAGGCTCAGGACCTCGCCTGCGAGCTGCTCGGAGACCGGGAGCCCGCCCACGGCGGACGGGAAGTCCCGGTAGGCCGTCTGCTGGTGCAACGGCCGGGGGTAGTAGACGGCCGTCGGCACGCCCTCGGAACCGAGCGCCTCGGCAACGCCGTCACGGTCGGTGAGTCGCAGCGTGTACTGCGCCCAGGCCGAGGTGCACCCCTCGCCGAGTCGGGGCACGTCGACCACGTCGCCCAGCCCCTCGGCGTAGCGGTCGGCGACCCGCTGCCGGGCCACGAGCTCGTCGGCGAACACAGACAGCTTCACCCGCAGGATCGCGGCCTGGACCGTGTCGAGCCGACCGTTGATCCCGATCCGGGCGTTGTCGTACTTGTGGCTGCCCGAACCGTGCACCCGGATGGAGCGAAGCAGTGCGGCGTGCTCCTCGGAGATCGCGAACACGGCGCCACCGTCGCCGTAGCAGCCGAGCGGCTTGGCCGGGAAGAACGAGGTCGTCGTGATCGGCGCCAGCGTGCCCACGGAACGGCCGTTCCGGGTCGCCCCGAAGCTCTGGGCGGCGTCGGCCAGCACCCACAACCCCGCCGGTTCGGCGACCGCCGAGATCGCCTCGTAGTCCGCCGGCTGGCCGAACAGGTCGACGGGCACCACGCCCACGGGGCGCAGCCCGGCGGGTGGCTCAGCGATCGCCCGGGCCAGGTGGCCGGCATCGACGTTGAACGTGGCGGCCTCCACGTCGATGAACACCGGCGTCGCCCCGAGGAGGGCGACCGACTCGGCGGTGGAGGCGAAGGTGAAGCTCGGGACGAACACGGCATCGCCCGGTCCGACACCGAACGCCATCATCGCCATGACCAGCGCATCGGTCCCACTGGCGCAGCTCACCACCTGCGGCGCAGCGCAGAACGCGGCGAGCTCCGCCTCCAGCTCGGTGACCTCGGGCCCCATGATGTACTTGCCGTGGTCGAGCACCCCGGCGATGGCCGCGTCGATGCGCTCGCGCAGCACGGCCTGCTGGGCGGCGAGATCGATGAACTGCACGTCGTCCTCCGGTCTGGTTCGTCGTGGGTTGGCTGGGGGCGGGGTCAGGGCCCGTCGACCGGCCGGAGCCGATCATCGTTCAGTTCGTAGCGCCGCCCGCTGCGGGGGCAGACGAGGTCGTCGCCCAGTCGCTCCCCCTCGTGGCTCATCCACCCGATCCGGCGTGCCGGCGTCCCCACCATCAAGGCGTGGGCCGGGACGTCACCGGTGACGACCGCACCGGCGGCGACGAACGCGAACTCGCCGATCTCGTAGCCGCAGACGATGGTGGCGTTGGCTCCGATCGTTGCGCCCCGTCGGACGACCGTCGAGCGGAACTCGTCCTTGCGGGACACCTCGGCCCGGGGGTTGTAGACGTTGGTGAACACACACGACGGGCCACAGAACACCCCGTCCTCCAGGGTGACGCCGTCGTAGACGCTCACGTTGTTCTGGATCCGGCACCGGTCCCCGACCGTGACCCGGGGACCGACCACGACGTTCTGGCCGAGCGCACAGTCCGCTCCGATCGTCGACCCAGACAGCACATGGCTGAAGTGCCAGACCTTGGTGCCCGGACCGATCCGGACGTCGTCGTCCACGTACGCAGACTCGTGAACCATCACGCCCGGGAACCGCCCGTCGCCGGCGTCGTCGCCGCCCGGCCGGGCCGGCTCCGCCTCGGCGAGGGACTGCTGTGCCGCCGAGAGCACCCGCAGCACCCGGAGCCCCTCCCGACCGTCGGTGCGGGGCGCCGAGCCGTCACGGACGGACGTCAGGAAGTGCTCGCACTCGAGGCGCAGCGGCTCATCGGGTTTCAGCGCCACGGGCTCGCAGTCGGCCTTGACGGGCATGGGCACGTCGCCGTCCCACTCGACACCGTGCCGATAGACGACGAGCTTGGTGTCCCAGGACTCGACGTCGTCGAATACGGCCATCCCGTCGGAGCCGACGACCACCAGCCGCTGCTCCTTGAACGGGTGGAGCCACGACACGAACACGTGCGCCTCCGGTCCCGAGGGGAAGCGCAGATGGGTCGTCGTGACGTCTGGGACACCGGTCGACAGGAACGTGGAACCGACCGCCACCACCTCGTCGGGCTCCTCACCGGCGAGCGCCAGCAACATGGAGAGGTCGTGCGGGGCGAAGCTCCAGAGGATGTTCTCCTCCCGGCGGATCTTCCCCAGGTTGAGCCGATTGGAGTACAGGTAGCGGAGGTCGCCCAGCTCACCGCGCTCGACCAGGTCGACGAGTGCCAGGAAGGCCGGGTGGTACTGCAGCAGGTGGCCCACCATCAGGGTGACGCCAGCGGCATCGGCGGCGTCCACCACCTCCTCGGCGTCCTCCACCCGCAGCGCCAGGGGCTTCTCGACGAACACGTGCTTGCCGGCGGCGATGGCGGCCAACGCCAGCTCGGCGTGCTGCCGGGCCGGAGCGGCGATGGCGACCGCACCGATGGCATGGTCGGCGAGCACCTCGCTGAGCTCCCGAGCTTCAGCGCCGTGCTCAGCGGCAAGCGCTGCAGCGATCTCGGTGGCCGGATCCACCACGGCCACTAGCTCTCCGAGCTGGGCGAAGGAGCGAACCAGATTGCGACCCCAGTAGCCGCAGCCGATCACCGCTACCCCGATACTCGGACCCCCGGTGGTCATAAATCGCTCGCCCCCTGTGACGCTCACTCCGGCGCCATCAGTGTACGGGGACGGACCCTGAATCCTCCGACCCGACGACGGTCGACCACCATGCGGCACTCACGACATCGGGAGCGAAGTGGGAGCGAATCCACTCCTGCAGCAGTAGTCCCGACTCCGCAGCAGGCTGGGGGTGCTCGATGAAGAACTCGACGGCAGCGACGAGCCCCTGGAGATCCCCCTGCTCGACGACCAATCCTCGACCATCGGCCAGCAACGCTGGGAGGCCTCCTGTCGCCATGGCCACAACCGGCGCACCCCGGGCACCAGCCTCGAGCGCCACCAGTGGGAGTGGGTCCTCCCGACTGGGGATGACCACGACTCCAACTGTTTCATCATCGCTCCAAGGGTCGTCGGACGGCTCGATCCACTCGGTCGCCGACGACGCCTCCACCCACCACTGGTCACGGCCCGCCGGACGACCGCCGATCCATCTCACTGGAACGTCGATACCTCGCCGATGGAGTTCGGTGGCGATGGCGTTCATCCGGTCAGCTCCCTTGCGCCAGTCCGGCGAACCCACGCCGACCACCCTCCGTGCGATCGGCCGTGTGGGTTCGAGCGGAGCGATGACGTCCGCACAGCCGGGCACGACTGGAGTCGGGCCGCCCCAGCCACAGAAGCGTTCGATGGAAGCGGAAACCTCGGGGGTCACGACTGCGACGGTCTCGGCACGATTGAGCTCGTCCCGGAGGAGGGCGGGCTCGACGCATCGACTCAGCGCCACATCGAGTTCGTGGAGATGGATCGCAGTCGCCGCCGACGGCGGCCCGGCTCCGAGGAGTTGCAGGGATCCCGCTCCGTGCCAGACCACGAGGTCCGGATGGGGAAGGCGTCGCGCCGCACGGCGGACGTCCATCGAGACAGCCGCTGCCGCAATGCGACCACCGAGCGGGGCGGCGAGTCGAGCCCCTCGGCGGCGGGTCGATTGCCACACCACGCCGACTGCAACACCAAGCCGCTCGAGATGACGACGCACGGGGCCATCCCATCCAGCGAGCACGGAGACTCGGCGGCGCTCGACCTCGGGGAGCGCCCCGAGGTAGCGACCCAGCACCACCGGTACACCACTGCGGCTGAGGTCGTGGACCACGATCCGTACCGTCCGATCCCCAGCGGTCACGTGACCCCCTCGAGGTCGGTGATGGCCGACCACCACAGGGGTGCGACTTCGTCCGGCAGGTGCGAACTACCGAGCGTCTCCGCCAAGTGACCTCCGACCCCTGCGCGGCGATCTGGATCATCGATGAGACCGCCCACGATGTCAGCCATCCCGAGCACGTCACCCTGAGCGACGACGAGGTCGCCGTGGCCGGCCCGCTCGAGCATCGAACGCACCCCACCGGAGTCCATCGCCACAACGGCCCGACCCGAGGAGGCAGCCTCCAGTACCACGAGCGGGTACGGGTCCTCACGTGCGGTCGAGACGACCACGTCAGCTGCGGCAATCCAGGCTCGGGCGTCGTCGGTCGTCTCGAGCACGACACAGCGATCACCGAGTCCTGCAGCCCGACGGTCGAACTCCAACTCACGCCACCCCACCGTCGTGGTGGAACCCCCGACCCAGACTCCAACCGGTGGCTGCTCGTGGCGCCCGAGACATCGCAGTAGGTCGATGAACCTGTCGCTTCCCTTTCGAGTTGAGGCTTCACCACAGGACACGACGAGCGGACGCCCACCGGTTGTGCCGGATCGCTGCCGGCACAACCGAAGAGATGACTCGGCGACTTCGTAGGGGCTGATGATCTCAGGCACCTCCGTGACCCGAGTCGGATCGATCCCCCACCGATCGACCAGCATCGACCGAACTGCTGGACCAGCAGCGAGCCAGTGGTCCACCGAGGCAGCTGCATGCGTTCGACGTGAACCCGAAGGCAGGACACGATCCGCCACGCCGTCGAGCTCGTGGACGATCACGACTCGGCGGCCGCAACGGCCTGCTGTCCCATCGAGGCCGGCGAGAGTGTTGACGACCTCTACATCCACTTCATCTCTCGACCACCGCGCTGAGCGGGACACGAGGTGGGAAGCGCCCTCAGTCACTCGTGATGATGCGAATCCGTCGATGAGGTCCGGGACTCGCCGAGCGAACCGCCGGAATCCTCCGGCCACCGACGTCGGGCCCAACGCCTCGAACTCGTCGAGAAGAGGCCCTCCTCCGAGGAGGACTGTCGACGTCTCGACTGCGGAGACCGAGTGCTTCATCCACCTGAGGAACTCGAGCAACGACGCTGGAGCACCAGTCCTCGACGCATCGTGTCCGATGAACCGGACGGAGGAGACGCTCACACCCTGATTGTGCCAGCCAGCACTGGACCTCACGGAGGAACGCCGAACGAGGCGCTCGACTAGTCAGGCAATTCGTGACCGACCCGTGCAGGGTCCCCTGCCGGAGTCGTTGGTGCCGAATCCGCACCACTGTCGCTGCCGGGAACGCGCAGATCGACGACAACGCTGAGCTCTCGAGGATCGACAAGCTCTGCGGCCCGAGCGGACATCGGCGGGACGTCGACCGCAGAGATCAACGGATGCCCCGATGCGATCGGGTCCTCCTCGCTCCCGGTCAGAACCTCGTGAAGCTTCTCGCCCGGTCGGAGGCCGGTGTAGACGATCGAAACCTTGCGCGGAGAGTCAGCGATCAGTCGTCGAGCCAGATCATCGATTCGAACTGGTTCTCCCATGTCCAAGATGAGCACCCGACCGTTGTGTTCGAGTGCCCCTGCCTGCACCACGAGCTCGCAGGCCTCAGGGATCGTCATGAGGAAGCGCGTCACCTCCGGGTCCGTCACCGTCACTGGACCTCCCGCTGCAATCTGAGCTCGGAAGAGGGGAATGACGGACCCACGACTTCCGAGCACGTTGCCGAACCGAACGCTCAGGTACGTGCCGGAATAGTCGATCGCCGCCTGAGCTGTGAGCCGCTCGGCGAAGCGCTTGGTCAGACCGAGTACGGACGTCGGGGCGGCGGCCTTGTCCGTCGAGATGTTGACGAATCGCTGGACCTCGTATCTCCCCGACAGGCTCAGCAGGTTCTGGGTCCCCCACACATTGGTCTTCCATCCCTCCTCGGGATGCATCTCCAGAAGCGGAAGGTGCTTCAGCGCTGCAGCGTGGAACACGACCTCGGGCCGATGCTCGGCGAACACCTCGTCCATTCGCTGTCGGTCTCGAATGCACCCGACAACAATGTTGCGGGAGTCGAGGAGACCCCGCCCCTCGATCGACAACTGAACATCCTGGAGAGCAGACTCATCTCGATCGAGCATGACCAGCTCCGCCGGAGCGAAACGGCTGATCTGCCGACACAACTCCGACCCGATCGATCCTCCTGCGCCCGTGACGAGGACCCGACGTCCGGTGAGGTAGTCGGCCACCTGCGAGACGTTCAGGTTCAACTCACGACGGCCGAGGAGATCCTCCGCCTCGATGGGCCGAATGTCGCCGATTCCCACTGCGCCGATGAGGTCGTGCACCGCCGGCAGGACGAAGACCTCGGTGTCGACACGGTCCGTTCGAGCCGTGATCGACCGGAGAACCTCCCCGGAAGCCGACGGAATCGCAATGAGCACCTTGCGCGCTCCGGTGAGCTTGGTGACGGTAGCGAAATCGTCGGAGGTTCCGAGCACGGGCACGCCCTTGACCCGGAGGTTCCGAAGATCAGGGTTGTCATCGAGCAGTGCGACGGGCTCGTACGGGCCAGAACGAAGCATCGACAGGACGATCCTGCGGCCGGCTTCTCCAGCCCCGATGATCACGATCGGTTCGCGATCAGGTCCGGCCCGTCGCAATCGGTCCATGCGGATGCGCCAAATGAAGCGGGCCGCCGACATGAACCCCAGTGCGAGGAAGGCGGAACTCACAGCGACGCTCACCGGGAGAACCCGGCCGTCGACTGGCACAGCGAGAGCGAGTACGACCACGGCCAACGTGGTCAGAGCAGTCGCCTTCACCACCGCAGCGAGTTCCTCGAACGTCCCGTATGCCCATCGGTGGACGAACAGGCCGCAGCGAAACCCGAGGACGGTGTAGAGGACCGCAGCGAGCGCTGCGAAGATCGCCACAGACCGCCATGGAACGTCCCGAAACACCAGATCGAACCGAAACAGTGCGGCACAACTCAGGCCGAGCGCCCATGCACACGAGTCGATGGCCACCTGGATCAAGAATCGGCGACGAATCAACACCGCCCCGAACCGCTTGCCGATTTCTCCACGCATGAGCCCCGCTACCCCCTCGAAACGCCGCCATGATTGAACCAGATTCGACACGGGTCCACAAATGAACCCGGTACGGACTCCACCGGGAGGAACGCCGGATGCGGCGATCGCCTGAGTGAGTTCGCCGTCACTCGCACCTCCGTCGTGAGCCGGCGCCGCACGGCGACCGGTCCACACATCATGCGTGCAGTTGATCGGAATGAAGCTGGGCAATCCCACCCTCGAGTGACCACAAAGCTTCACACGAGCGCCGGTTACGGCGAGGACTGGGTATCGTGCTCGTTGTGCATTCGTGGAGGTTGCGCTCATGAAGATCGTCGTGACAGGCGGAGCCGGGTTCATCGGCGGAAACCTCTGCCGTTGGCTCAGCAGTACGGACCAGGTCAGCGAGATCGTGGCGCTCGACAATCTCGCCACAGGTTTCCGGTCCAACCTCGACGGCACCGAGGCCGTCCTCGTCGAGGGCTCCATCCTCGACCCAGACTGTCTGGACGAGTGCTTCTCCGGGGCCGACTCAGTGATCCACCTCGCAGCTCGGCCATCGGTGCCGAGGTCGGTGGCCGATCCGGTGCCGTCGCACGAGGCGAACGCCACCGGGACCATGGAGATCCTCGAGGCCGCCCGCAGAGCCGGCGGGGTGCAGGTGATCGTGGCTTCGTCGTCGTCGGTCTACGGAGGGAACCTGACCCTGCCGAAGTCGGAGGATCTGGCGTGCCAGCCGCTCAGCCCCTACGCAGCCTCCAAGCTCGCCACCGAGTCCTACGCCCTCGCCTGGCAGTCCAGCTACGGGCTGCCAACGTTGGCGTTCCGATTCTTCAACGTGTTCGGACCGCTGCAGCCGCCCCGGCACGCCTACTCGTCGGTGGTGCCGGCGTTCCTCGCCGCAGCCATGGAGGGCCGCCCGCTGCCGGTGCACGGCGATGGAGAACAATCGCGGGACTTCACATTCGTGGACACCGTCTGCGAGGTCCTGACCATTGCCGCCGTGCGCAGCGTGACCGATCCGGGTCCGGTCAACTTGGCGTACGGCAGCCGGACCAACCTGCTGGAACTGATAACCCACATGGAGCGACTGCTCGGCACATCGCTCGCCGTGGAGCACGTGGAACCCCGTCAAGGGGACATGCGCCACACGCAGGCCGACAACACCAAGCTCGTGACCCTTTTTCCCGACGTGACCCCAGTGTCCCTCGAGGCGGGCCTCAAGCTGACCATCGAGTGGTTCCGGTCACGACCGGATCTGCTCGAGATGGCGACGATCGGCTGAACTCGGCCCGAGCGGGCAGTCGCACGAATCATCGGACTGGCAAGGGGGCCCAGTGGTATCGTCCACCGAGAGAGAGGACCGAAGCGTGTGGGGCGACGTGACTGGTCGAGTTGAGGGACGTGTCGTGGTGATCGGGCAGGGCTACGTGGGCCTGCCGGTGGCCATGCGTGCAGTCGACGCCGGGTTCGATGTGATCGGATTCGAAGTCGACGAGCGCAAGTGCAACATGTTGAACGCTGGCCGCTCGCCGGTGGAGGACATCACGGATGATCAACTCGAGGCGGCATTGCGTGCCGACCGGTACCGGGCGACGATCAATCCGATCGACATCGCCCACTTTGACGTGGCGGTGGTCTCGGTACCCACGCCCATGGCCGAAGGCGCTCCCGACCTGAGCTTCATCGAGTCGGCTGCGACGACGCTAGCCCCGCACGTCCGAGAGGGCTGCACGGTCATCCTCGAATCCACCACCTACCCGGGAACCACCGAGGAACTCGTCGCTCCGCTGCTCGAGGACGGGTCCGGCCTGCGGGCGGGCGCTGACTTCCACCTCGGCTACAGCCCCGAGCGCATCGATCCTGGCAACCCGACGTGGCGGCTCGAGAACACCCCGAAGGTCGTCTCCGGGGTCGACGAGGCGTCGCTCAAGGCCGTCCAGGAGTTCTTCGATCGCCTCGTCGACCAGACCGTGCCGGTGTCGGGCACCCGGGAAGCCGAAATGGCGAAGCTGCTCGAGAACACGTTCCGTCACGTCAACATCGCGCTGGTCAACGAACTCGCCATCTTCGCCCACGATCTCGGAATCAATGTGTGGGAGGCGATCGACGCTGCATCAACGAAGCCATTCGGCTACATGCGGTTCACTCCCGGCCCCGGCGTCGGCGGCCACTGCCTTCCGATCGATCCGTCGTACCTGAGCTGGCAGGTTGAGCGCTCGCTCGGACAGAAGTTCCGGTTCGTGGAGTTGGCCAACGACGTCAACGAGCACATGCCCGACTACGTCGTTCGCCGCATCCAGAACCAACTGAACGATCAGGGAAAGGCGGTACGCGGCTCATTGGTGCTGCTCTACGGCTTGGCGTACAAGGCGAACACTGGTGACGCCAGGGAGACGCCGACACGTCCGATCATCGACCAACTGCTGGATCTCGGCGCCGACGTGCTGGTGGCCGACCCGCACGTCGACCTGGCGACCATGCCCGAGGGGATCAGCCTGGTGACCGGCGGACAGGCCGACATCGACCGGGCCGACACGATCGCCTATCTCGTCGACCACGCCGGGTTCGACCGGGACCTGATCGGAGGCGCTGAGATCCCCATCCTCGACTGCCGCCGGGTGCTGCACGGCCCGAACGTCAAACCACTCTGAGTCCGCCTCTGGTCCCGTCTCGCCCGGTCCCATCTCGACCGGTCCCGTCTCGCCCGGTCCCATCTCGACCGGGCAGTGGAAACCGGACGAGAGGACCGTTCGGGAGTGACGATCAGTCGGCACGCACCCGGATCGTGTGCCAACCGCGTGCGCCGTCCGGGGCCACATCGGTGACCTGTGCGGTCTGGGTCTCGCCGGCTTCGTCAGTCGCCCGGACCCGCAGCGTGTGCTCACCCGGATCGGGCGTCCACGACAGCGACCACTGCCTCCAGGTCGACTCGGAGTACGCCTCGCCGAGCCGGGCCTCCCGCCACTCGCCGTTATCGACCTGCACCTCGACCCGGGTGACTTCGCCGAGCATCGACCAGGCCACTCCGGCCACCGGCGTGGGTGACCCGGCGGGGACAGTCGCCCCGACCCGAGGGACGTCGATGCGGGACTGGGTGAGGACCGGTCCCTCGACCGACCATCCCCGCGGGATCCAGTAGCCCTCGAACTCGTCGAAGCGAGTGAGCCGGATCTCACTCAGCCACTTCGTCGCCGACACGTAGCCGTACAGACCCGGCACGACGAGGCGGGCAGGGAACCCGTGCTTGGCAGTCAGCGGTTCCCCGTTCATACCAACGACCACCAGAGCGTCGCGACCGTCGAGGACAGCCGTCGGGAACCCGGCGGTGAACCCGTCGACCGACACCCCCACGATCTGGTCGGCTCCGGGTTGGACCCCGGCCTCGGCGAGCAGGTCGTCGAGACGGCACCCCAACCAGCGGGCCGTACCGATCAGGTCGCCACCGACCTCGTTGGAGACACAGGCGATCGTGACGACACGTTCGATCATCGGACGAGCGAGGAGCTGGTCGTAGGTGAGCGTCACCGGGCGATCGACCCGACCCGTGATCTGCAACGTCCAGTCGTCGGTGCCGATCTGCGGTACGACGAGCGCCGTGTCGATCCGGTAGAAGTCCTCCGTGGGCGTCACGAACGGACCCACACCATCGACCCCGACCGAAGCGGCGGGGGGAACCGGAGGCGCCGGACTCACCGGCTGGGGCAGGAACACCTTGAGCCGGTCGACCGTGACGGCGGCCTGGCGCTGCAACCACCGCCCGGCGACCGCCACGGCCACCGACGCACCAGCGACACCGGCGGACACCCCGAGGAATCGGCGCCGGCTGTCGGCCTGCAGTGCCCGCATCGACACGGCCCGGTCCGCTGCGAGTGCCGCGGCGGCCTCGGCTCCGGCCGACTCCGTTCGTACCGGGCCCCAGCCGGCGGCCGCGAGGGGACCCAGCAGCCGCAGCACTCCGAACGTGACCACACCAGCGATCACGCTCGGAACGACCGACACCGGCCCGGCACTGCCCCGACCGAGCGACGCCACAGCACCAGCACCGGCGAACACCACCACAGCGGTGCCCGCAGCGAACCAACGACCACGGGCCGCCCAGACCCCGGCGAGGGCGGCGACGACAGTGATGATGAGCAGCGTTCCGGCGATCAGCACCACCTTGTCGCTGGTCCCGAACGTGTCGATGGCCCAGTCCTTGACCGCAGGCGGGACCGCATCGATCACGCGGTCCCCGACGACCACCACCGGGGACCGCCACCGGTCCCACACCCCGGCGAGCAGCTCCCCGATCGCCAGGCCTGCGCCCGCCGCCACGATCCCGCAGATCGCTCCGACCCACACGGGCGGCCGAGTCGAGTTGGCGTCGCCGTCGCCGCCACCGGACTCCTCGAGGCGATCCTCGGGATGGAACACGCTCACACCCCCAGCTTGCCCCGAGGCGACCCGCCGGCACCGGCACTCCCCCACCCCGCGCCTGCTTTGTGGTGCGAGCTACAGGCATATGCCTGTAGCTCGCACCACAAAGCAGCGGGACGACGGGGGGGACGACGGGGGGTCAGGGAGCGGCGACGACGAGTTGAGCCACGGCATCGTTCGCCCAGTCGCTCACGGGTCCGGGGACGATGCCGAGTCCAATCACGCCGACGAGCGACAGTGCGAGCGCCAGACCGGTCGCAGCTGGGATGCGCAGACGGGTGGCGCCCTCCGGTGCCTCACCGAAGTACATCGTCGCCACGATCCGCAGGTACATGAACGCCGAGACGACGGCGGTCAGCATGGCCACGACGGCCACCCAGTCGAAGCCCGACTCGACCGCGGCGGTGACCACGTAGAGCTTGGCGAGGAACCCGACCGTCAGCGGCACACCGGCCTGCGACAACAGGAGCACGGCGAACGTGAGCGCCAGCCCCGGCCGCAACGACGCCAGACCCCGGTAGTCCTCGAGCGACTGGTGGTGCTCACCGGTGCGTCCGACGACCGTCACCACCGCAAAGCTCCCGGCGGCCATGAACGTGTACGCCAGCAGGTAGAACAACGCCGCCTCGGTTCCCGCCGGCGAAGCTGCGAGCACGCCGAGCAGGATGAACCCGGCGTGGTTGATCGAGGAGTACGCCAGCATCCGCTTGACGTTGGTCTGAGCGATCGCCCCGAACGCACCCACGACGAGGCTCAACACCGCCAGTGCAGCCACGAGCGGGCGCCACTCGCCGGCGTAGGCCGGACCGAACGCCACGACGAACACCCGGAGGAGCGCTGCGAACGCACCGACCTTCACTGCGCCTGCCATGTAACCGGCGATCGGGGTCGGCGCGCCTTGGTAGACATCCGGGGCCCAGGCATGGAACGGCACGGCGGCGATCTTGAATCCGAACCCGACGAGCATCAACGCCAACCCGCCGAGCAGCAGTGCGTTCTGGGTGACCACATCAGTGGAGAGGAACCCTTGGATCTCTGCGAGGTTGGTCGACCCGGTGGCACCGTAGGTGAGCGCAATTCCATACAACAGGAACGCAGAGGAGAACGCTCCGAGCACGAAGTACTTGAGGCCCGCCTCCTGTGAAGACATCCGGCGACGGTGCATTGCGGTCAGCACGTATGCGGCAACGGAGAGGATCTCGAGCCCGACGAACAACACGATGAGATCATCAGCGGAGGCCATGGTGACTGCACCGGACGCCGAGAGCAGGATCAACACGTACCACTCGGGTGATTCGAGCGACTCCCGCTGCAGGTAGTCCGCCAACAGCAGCGATGCGAACACCACGGAGATACACACCACCACGGTGGCGAACAGCGAGAATCCGTCGAGGCCGACGGCACCGCCGATGAGGGTCTCGGGTCCGGAGTCGAGGAAGCGCTGCCACAACGGCACGACGGCGCACCCGGCGGCCACGGCAGCG
>VGBZ01000009.1 GCA_016870275.1 Actinomycetota bacterium | reverse complement strand
GGTGGCGGCATGCCCGGAGGCATGGGGGACATGGACTTCTGATCGTCGAGACCGCCCGATTCGGGTCGGGCGGTCCTGTCGCATCCATCGGAGCGCACAGTCGAACGGGTTCGGCCGGGAACTCCACCCCGTACACTCACCCCATGGGTGGTCGACCGATCGAGCGGGTGCTCGCCGCCCGCATCGAGCCCGGCGTCTCCCCGGGCCGACGCCCCGGCCGTCAGCCCGAGGAGGTCCTCGTCGAGGAGCCCCTCGAGTTGCGAGTCGACGGTGTGCTGGTGGCCACCACGATGCGCACTCCCGGCCACGACTTCGAGTTGGCCGCAGGGTGGGCTCTGGCCGAGGGTCTCCTGGGTCCAGTGGAGTCGGCCGCCCCGATCACTGACATCCGCTACTGCGCCACGGGTTCCGCTGTCGATACCGGATTCAACACGGTGTCGGTGACCACATCGGGCGCCGGACCGGTGGGTACGCCCCGTCTCGGAACCGTCTCGTCCTCCTGCGGGGTGTGCGGCGCCGAAGCGGTGTCGGCGCTCGTCGACCGGTTGCCACCGCTTCCCGCCGACTCGACGGTGCGCTCCGGAACCCTGCTCGGGGGGTCCGCCGCCGTGTCCGGCCGTCAGGACCTGTTCGCTGCGACCGGTGGGAGCCACGCCGCTGCGATGCTCGATGTCGACGGGCAGGTGATCGTCGTGCGCGAGGACATCGGTCGGCACAACGCAGCCGACAAGGCCGTGGGACACCTCCTGCTCGATGGACGGCTCCCCGTTGTGGGTTCCACCATGTGGATCTCAGGTCGAGCGAGCTTCGAGATGGTGCAGAAGGCGTGGTCTGCCCGGTGCGCAGCGCTGGTATCGGTGAGTGCACCGTCGGCGCTGGCCATCGCCACGGCCGAACGTGCGGGTCTGGTGCTGGCAGGTTTCAGCCGGTCTGGTCGCACGACGGTCTACGCCGGACTGGACCGTGTCGTTGGCTGATCCGGTCGTCCCGGGGCCGTTGCGGGGCCCGCTGCGCCGACTCGGGCTGCACCCCGACCTCTGGGCCGGGTTGTCGCCCAATGGTGTCGGTCGGCAGAAGCCCCACCACTACCGAGACATGTTCCGCATCGCCCGGGAGCACTCGGGTCACCCACAACTGGCGTGGAACCTGCTCACCAGAGGGGTGTGCGACGGCTGCGCCCTCGGTGTCGCCGGCCTGCACGACTGGACGATCGACGGGGTCCACCTGTGCACCACCCGGCTGGAGTTGCTGTCGCTCAACACCGCCGGGCCACTCGACCCGTCCCAGCTCAGCGACGTCGGCCCGCTCGACTCGGCCTCTGGTGCGGACTTGCGGGCTCTCGGCCGATTGGCCCACCCCATGCGGCGACGTCGACGGGAGCGAGGATTCCAACGCATCGGGTGGGACGAGGCGCTCGACGTGCTCGCCGCAGCGTTGTCGGCGGCCACACCGGACCGGGCGGCGCTGTACCTCACCTCCCGCGGCCTCACCAACGAGACCTACTACGTGGCGGCCAAGGCAGCGCGTGCGATCGGTACCGCAAACATCGATTCAGCAGCCCGCGTCTGTCACGCCCCGTCCACGCTCGGGCTCAAGGCGACCATCGGGGTGGCGGCCTCCACGTGTTCGCTACGCGACGTGATCGAGTCGGATCTGATCGTGCTGTGGGGCACCAACCCAGCGAACAACCAGCCGGTGTTCATGAAGTACCTCGACCAGGCCAAGCGTCGGGGCGCGCAGGTGGTTGTGGTCAACCCGTATCTGGAGCCGGGACTGGACCGCTACTGGGTTCCTTCCTCAGTGGAGTCTGCGATCTTCGGCACTCGTGTGTGTGATCTGCACGTCCCCGTGCGACCCGGGGGGGATGTGGCGTTCGCCAATGCCGTCCTGTGTCATCTCGATGCCACGGGGCGTGTGGATCGAGAGTTCGTCGAAGCGCACACCGAGGGGTGGGACGAGACCATCTCCGAGTTGCGCGCCGTGTCGCTCGATGAGCAACTCGGTGCTGCGGGGGTGAGCCGGGCAGTGCTCGAGGAGTTCTGCGACCGTTACGCAGGTGCTGCAGCGTCGGTGCTGGTGTGGTCCATGGGAATCACCCAGCACACGACTGGCGTCGAGGGTGTGCGGGGCATCGTCAACGTGGCTCTGGCGCAGGGCAACGTGGGCCGGAACGGCGCAGGTCTCATGCCGATCCGCGGACACTCCGGTGTGCAGGGCGGTGCCGAGATGGGCGCGTACGCCACTGCTCTGCCGGGCGGTCTCGACGTCACACCCGCCAACGCTGCGGCACTGGCGGCCGAGTGGGGGTTTGCCGTCCCCGATGCCCCCGGGCTCACCGCACCCGAGATGTTGGACGCAGCTTCGGACGGGCGACTCGACGTGCTGTGGTCGTCGGGCGGCAACTTCCTCGAGGTCCTGCCGGACCCCGACGCCGTGCGGACTGCGCTCGAGCGAGTTCCACTCAGGGTGCACCAGGACGTGGTGGTGAGCAGCCAGATGCTCGTTCCCGGTGACGATGTGCTGCTGTTGCCGGTCGCCACCCGCTACGAGCAGGAGGGCGGTGGCACCTCGACGACCACGGAGCGCCGGGTGGCGTTCTCGCCGGAGATCACGTCGCCGCCCGGCGAGGCTCGCAGCGAATGGCGGCTGTTCGCCGAGGTGGCAGCCCGGGTCCGCCCTGAGGTGGCCGGGGCGTTCGACTGGGTCGACAACCGGGCGCTGCGCGCCGAGATCGCCCGGGTGGTGCCGACCTACGCCGGCATCGAGCACCTCGAGCGGACGGGCGACGCCGTGCAGTGGGGCGGCCGGCACTTGTGTTCCGGCGGCCGCTTCCCCACCCCGAGCGGCCGGGCTCGGTTCTCGCCGCTGACCCCCGTCGACGCCGCACCGCCCGAGGGCCGGTTCCTGGTGGGCACCCGTCGGGGCAAGCAGTTCAACTCGATGGTGCACGCTCAGGTCGACCCACTCACGGGCGCCGTGCGTGACGCTGTCTACGTCGACCGAGACGACGCCGCCTCGCTCGGCCTGACCGACGGCGACCCGGTGCTCCTGCGGTCCGAGGTCGGTGAGTTCCGAGGGGTCGCCCACCTGTGTCGGCTGCCTCGGGGCAGCTTGCAGGTGCACTGGCCCGAGGGCAACGTGTTGTTGCCTGCGGGCGCCGAGGATCGGGAACCGGAATCGAGGATACCGAGCTACCAAGCGGTGGTCGAGGTGATCCCGCTCCGCGGATCTGGTGCGGATCGACCGGATCCGTAGACTCCGGCACATGTCCGAGATCCAACCGTCCACGCCGTCCGAGGGAAACGCAGTCGTGCATCTGTTCTTCCACGTCGGGCCGCTGGCGGACCGGTCAGAGGTGCTCGCAGCATGCGCTGCCGCCGTGGACCGGGGGAGCCAGGTCGTGACTGCAGCGATGCTCGGCCACAAGTCGGATCTGTGCGTCATGGCGCTCGCTCCCGACCAGTGGGATCTGCGCCGCTTGCAGACCGATCTGGTGGCGGCGGGTCTGGACCTCGTCGACAGCTACGTCTCGCTCACCGAAACATCGGAGTACGCCCAGGGCGTCCCCGATGCGATGAAGCAGGCTCGGCTCCACCCGATCCTCCCGCCCGAGGGCAAACCGGCGTTCTGCTTCTATCCCATGTCGAAGCGACGTGAGGTGGGTGCCAACTGGTTCACGTTGCCCTACGACGACCGCAGGGAGTTGATGTACGAGCACGGCGCCTCGGGCCGGAAGTTCGCCGGCCGTGTGCAACAGGTGGTGACCGGATCCACTGGTACCGACGACTATGAGTGGGGCGTCACACTCTTCTGCGAGCACCCGGACGACATCAAGGACGTCGTCTACACGATGCGGTTCGACCAGGCGTCGGCGCTGTACGGGGAGTTCGGACCGTTCTACGTGGGGATGATCGCTGACCCCGCCGACGTCCTCGCCGAGCTCGGTGTGGACTGAGCCGGGTCCGACCTCACCATCCTTGTGAGCCCGGGCCGCCCTTGAACGGTCCGACGACGTCGGGGGTGATCCACCCTCCGTAGAAGTCGCCGTCGTTTGGGGTCACCTCGTCCTCGCCCACTCGGCACCGGTCGACGCGAGCGGCGTAGAAGGCGTACCAGCCGGCGATGTCGGCGAATTGGGGATTGGGTGACGGGTAGGTCCACGCGACGTCGGCGACGGTCCGGGCGCCGGTGTCGTCGACCAGCACCAGGTCCACGTAGGCAGCGACGCCCTTCCACTCGCAGTAGGTGGAGGTGCGGCTTGGCTCGAGCAGCGACCTGTCCACGTCCTCGGGCGGGAAGTAGTACGCCGGCGCCTGGGACGTCTCGAGCACTCGGCGGCCACGGGTGGTGGCGGCCACGACGACCAGCGACCCGGCTGGCGCTCGGGCGCAGACCTCCAGCGGTCGGTCGACCGGTTCGATCCGGGGTGGCCGTGGGAAGTCCCACACCGACTCCTGCCCGGGTCCGGGTTCAATCCGTCGGGGATGCACGGTGTCAGGATGCAGCGTGACCGACGACGACGCCCAACTGCTCGAGCACGGCCGCTTGCTCGCCGAGGCCGTGGTGGACGCGCTCCCGGGCTGGGTCGAGCGCTGCGTCCGACTGCGCTGCACCGGGGCGGGGGTGGACTACGACACCGACGTTGCCGACGCCACCCGCCGGGCAGGCGTGGCCTGCGTCGCCGACGTGGGAGCGGCGGTCAGCGAGCTGCTCGCCACCGACCCCGACGAGCAGACGACCACCCCGCTCGCCCTCATCCGGTCGGCGGTCGTCCATCCGGGCGCCGTGCTGGTGGCGGCCGGTGTGCCGCCGGTCGACCGTGACGACTTCGCCCGTCGCTCGTTCCCCGACGACGTCTACGACCTGAGCCCGGCGACCGTGGCCGACCTCGACCCGGGGCTCCACGAGTTGGCGATCACCTGGGGTGCCGCCCGCGCCTGGGTGCACCGCCGACGGCACGGCGGCGGCGAGTGATGGCCGAGTACATCTAGTCCTGCGGGTCCTCGGGGGCCCGGCGCCACCCGGCGTCGGTGATGGACCGGGGCTCGAAGAACAGGCAGCCCTCCGGACAGGCGAACGGGGCCTGCTCGGCGGCATCGACCCGACAGCGCTGGACCAGGTCGCCGCTGGCGACGGTGCGGCTCGAGTAGTGGCGGCAGTCCTCCCGAATGGCCACGGCGCCATGGTAGGCGTCGGCGGTTCCGTAACTGAGTCTCGCGTTCGGTGAAACACTGCCGAAACACCCTGTCCGTAGCTTGACTTCACCGGACAGACGTGGGTCGTCTGTGCGGATCCAATGAGAGAAAGGGCCTACGACCATGGAAGCTGGTGGCATAGCTTGGGTGCTCGTCTCCTCTGCGCTGGTGTTGTTCATGACACCGGGACTTGCGCTGTTCTACGGAGGCATGGACCGGAGCCGCAACGTACTGAACATGTTCATGATGAACTTCTGGTGCCTGCTGATCGTCCCGATCGTGTGGGTGATCGCCGGGTTCTCGCTGGCTTACAGCGGGTCTGGGTCGTTCATCGGGAACCTCGACTGGACGCTCCTGAGCGGCCTGGGGATCGACGCTGCCGACGCAGGTGGCGACGGTGGCAAGCTGATCCTGGCGGCGATCTTCCTGGGGATGTTCGCCGTGATCACCCCGGCGCTCATCTCGGGTGCCGTGGCTGACCGCATGAAGTTTCCGGCGTGGGCGGTGTTCGTCCCGGCGTGGATCCTGCTGGTCTACTGCCCCGTGTCGTTCTGGATCTACGGCGGCGTGTGGGGTGACGGCCTCACGGGCTGGCTCGGCGTGCGTGGTTCGCTCGACTTCGCCGGCGGCACCGTGATCCACGTCAACGCCGGCATCGCAGCTCTCGCTGCGGTCCTCATCCTCGGCAAGCGCACGGGCTGGCCGAAGGAGGGTCACCCGCCGCACTCCATGCCGCTGGTGATGCTCGGCACAGGCATCCTGTGGTTCGGCTGGTTCGGCTTCAACGCCGGCTCGGCGTTCGCCGCCAATGGCGTGGCCATCCAGGCCTTCATGAACACCTTCCTTGCCGCTGCCGCCGGTGGTCTGGCGTGGGGCATCGTCGAGCGCATCCGAGACGGCCACTTCACCAACCTGGGGGTTGCCTCGGGCATCGTGTCCGGCCTGGTCGCCATCACCCCCGGTGCCGGCTACGTGAGCGGCATGTCACCGATCTGGATCGGCCTCGCCGCCGGTGTGCTCTGCTCCTTCGCCGTTCGGCTGAAGTTCGCCGGCAAGTTCGACGACTCGCTCGACGTGGTCGGTGTGCACTTCATCGGCGGCCTGATCGGCTCGCTGCTCATCGGGCTGTTCGCCGATCCCGGGTTCTTCGGTGCGGAGTTCGGCGCCGGACTGCTCAACGGCGGTGGCGCCACCCTGCTCATCGAGCAGATCGTCGCCAATGCCGTCACCATCGTCTACTCCTTCATCGTCACGGGTCTGATCCTGCTCGCCATCAAGGCGGTCATCGGGATCCGGGTCAGCGAGGAGGACGAGGAGTCCGGTCTGGACCTCACGCAGCACGCCGAGAGCGCGTACAACATCGGCGAAGTCACCATGGGCCGGGGCTGACGCCGCGGAACCGGAGAGAAAGGAACAACATCCATGAAGCTGGTCACCGCAGTCATCAAGCCCTTCAAGGTCGATGACGTCAAGGAGGCACTGAAAGCAGCCGGGGTCACCGGTATGACCATCACCGAGGTCAAGGGGTTCGGCCGTCAGGGCGGACACACCGAGACCTACCGGGGCACGGAGTACCAGGTGGACTTCCTCCCCAAGGTGAAGGTCGAGGCCATCGTCGACGACGACGCCGTGGGCGGCGTGGTGGACGCGATCGCCGGTGCTGCCAACACCGACAAGATCGGCGACGGGAAGGTATGGGTCACCACCGTCGACAATCTCGTCCGCATCCGTACCGGCGAGACCGGATCCGCCGCGATCTGATCCACCCGTACTCCGTTCCCCGACCCACGGGGCGTCCCTCCGGTCAGGCCAGGCCCGACCTGGCCGGAGGGACATGGGGTCGGAGTTTCGGACCACCTGGAAGGTTCACCGGGCCGTGTCACCGCCGCTCCTGCGAAGCGAACTGATCGCCGACGAGTCGCTCCGCGGTCGGGCGTTCTCATCGGCCTACGGCGCCGCAGTGGAGTCGTGGCTCGTCGACCTGTTCGACGAGGCAGCGATCCTCTCGTCCACCGACGGCGAGGGCGGCCCAGCCGCACCGGTCACCGGTGTGTCGCTCCTCGCCGTCGGCGGGCAGGGTCGGTCGGAGCTGTGTCCACAGTCCGACCTGGACCTGCTGTTGGTCTTCGACAAGGGGTTCGACCCCGAACCGATCGCCAACGGCATCTGGTACCCGGTGTGGGACGCTGGGCTGAAGCTCGGTCACGCCGTCCGCACCGTGCGCGACTCCATCTCCCTCGCTGCGGAGGATCTGCAGACGGCCACGGCGCTGCTCTCGGCCCGGCACCTGGCAGGCGACCGCCGCCTGAGTTCCGAGCTGGCGGAGAAGGCCCGTCTGGGCTGGCGCCGCCGTGGCCGTTCCTGGCTCGAGGAGCTCGGCCGCTCCGTCGAGGAGCGTCACCGGACCGCCGGAGAGGTCGCCTTCGAGCTCGAGCCCGACCTGAAGGAGGGTCGCGGGGGGCTGCGTGACGTCCACGCCCTGGTGTGGGCCCGTGAGGCCGGCGCCGAGGTCGACCCGAGGGTGCTCGCCGACCTCCAGCTCCACCACGACACGCTCCTCGAGATCCGGGTGGAGCTCCATCGGGTCCGGGGTCGTCCCGGCGACCGGTTGCTCCTCGAGGACCAGGACACCGTGGCCCAGCGTCTCGGCCTGACCGACGCCGACGAGCTGATGGCCTCGGTCGCCCGGGCTGGTCGGGCGATCGCCTGGGCGAGCGACGAAGCCTGGTACGAGATCGGCCGCACCGTGACCAAGCGGCGGCCTCGTCGGCGCCGTGACCGGGCCGTCGAGCACGGTCTGGCGATCCGGGAGGGTCGGGTGGCCGTCGCTGACCCCGAGGGGTCGCTGGACCCGGAGACGGTCCTCCGGGTGGCCGTCACGGCCGCCCGGCACGAGGTCCGGGTCGACCTGGGCACGCTGGACGCGCTCGACGCCGCGCCCCCGCTGCCCTCACCCTGGTCCGACGAGGCTCGACAGCTCTTCGCCGAGCTCCTGCTCATCGGTCCGGCCGCGATCCCGGTCGTCGAGGCGCTCGACTGGTGGAACCTCTGGGTGCCGGTCCTCCCAGAGTGGGAGCCCGTTCGGTGTCGACCCCAGCGCAACGCGCTGCACCGCTACACCGTCGACCGGCACCTGCTCGAGGCAGCTGCCGAGGCTGCGCCGTTGCGCCACCGAGTCGACCGGCCCGAGCTCCTGGTGCTCGCCGCCCTGCTCCACGACATCGGCAAGGGCCACGCAGGCGACCACAGCGAGGTCGGCGAGTCGTTGGCCCGCAGGATCCTGGCCCGCATGGGCTACGACACGGCCGACGTGACGGCGGTCTGCTCGGCGGTCCGGCACCACCTCCTGCTAGCCGACGTGGCCACCCGTCGTGACCTCGACGACCCGGTGACCATCGCGACCGTCGCCCGGCGGGTCGGCACCATGGAGCAGCTGGCCCTGTTCCGGGCGCTGTCCGAGGCCGACGCGCTCGCCACCGGTCCGGCGGCGTGGGGTCCCTGGCGGTCCCAGCTCGTGGACCGACTCTGCTCGTTGGTGCGTCGCGCTCTCGACGGCGACGCCCCCGGCGTCACCGACGCCGCTCCGTCCTTCCCGACGGCGGAGCAGCGGGAGCTCATGGCGACGGGGGAGACCCGGGTGGTGGGTCGGGAGGACCAGCTCGTGGTCGTCTGCTCGGACCGCCCCGGCGTCGTGTCCCGGGTGGCGGGTGTGCTGGCGCTGCACGGTCTGGAGGTCGTACGAGCGGTGATCCACTCAGAGGGCGACGTCGTCCTCGACGAGTTCCGGGTCGAGGTCGACGCCGCCCGGTTGGTGCCGTGGGAGCGGGTCGTGGCCGACGTGGAGCGCGTCCTCGACGGGCGACTCGCCCTGGCCTCGCGTCTCTCGGAGCGCATCGGCTCGGCCCACCAGCGCCGGCCGGGGATCCACCAGCTCGTCCCGCTCGTCCGGTTCGACAACGACGGGTCGGACGAGGCCACGATCATCGAGGTGGTCGGTCCTGACACTCCGGGGCTGCTGTACCGGATCACCAAGGCGATGGCCGAGATGTACCTCGACGTCCGCTCCGCCCGTATCCAGACTGTCGGCGACGACGTGGTCGACACGTTCTACGTGGTCGACGCCTCCGGCGGGAAGGTCGTGGATCCGGAGGTGCAGCACGAGGTCCGTCGGGCCCTCATGTTCGCCCTGGACGAGGAGCTCTGACCGGGGATCCCCGCAGGTTGCCGGGGAGTAGGGTGCGCGCGTGGACCCGGCACTCAGCGAGCAGGATCTGTTCCGGTGGGCCGAGGCCCTCTCGGGGATCGGCCGGACGGGGCTCGCGTTCTCAGACAGCCTCTACGAGCGCGAACGCTACGAGGAGGTCCTGCACGTCGCCGCGGAGATCAGGGCGGCGGCGCGTTGGCTGGCGGGCGTCGAGGAGCTCCCCACGAGCGGCATGGTCGACGAGTGGATGGCGAGCGTCGAGTCGGGCCCCGCCGGCTACGTGACCCCCAAGGTCGCCGTCGGCGCGGTGGTCGGCAACGACGACGGGCAGATCCTGCTGCTACAGCGGAGCGACTCGGGCATCTGGCTCTACCCGACCGGGTGGGCCGACGTCGGCTACTCGCCGAGCGAGGTGGCCGTGAAGGAGGTGCAGGAGGAGACCGGGATCGAGGTCCGGGTCGAACGGCTGATCGGCGTGTTCGACGGGCTCCGGCTCGGGTTCACCCGTCTGCCGTTGTACTCCCTGGTGTTCCTTTGCCGTGCGGTGGGCGGTGCACTGCGCGGGCACCCGCTCGAGACCCTCGACGTCGGTTGGTTCCACCAGCACGACCTGCCGCACCCGGTCGCCGGAGTCGACCACTGGGGCGAGCACGCCTTCGCAGCGATCCGGGGCGAGGACGTCGACGTGCTCTACGACCACCCGCGCCGCGCCGTGTGGCGGGGCGAGGGTCACGGGGACTGAGCGGCGCCGACCGGGTCCGGCCGCCCGCAATCACTGGTCCCGGAGGAACCGTTCGACCTCCTCGACCAGGTCACCCGGGTCGACGCCGACCTCGGAGCCGGGTGGGGGATCGGCGTCGAACTCGACCTCGAGCCGCTGGACGTACTCGACGGTCGACTCGTCGTCCTGGATCATCTGGTCGATGGCCTGCTCGTAGCCTTTGATGCTCTCCTGCAGCTCGCCGGGCTCGGCGCCCACCCCGATGAGCGGGGCCACTCGCTCCAGCAGTGCGACGGTGGCGAGCGGCGCCGGCGCTGAGGGGAGGTAGGCAGGGACGGTCGCCCAGACGGCGGCCGAGTCGATTTCGGCGTCCCGGCAGAGCGTGTGCAGGACGCCGACGATGCCGGTCGGCCCTTGGTAGGTGGACGGTTCGAGCCGGAGCCTGGCGGCGACCTCGGGGTCGTACGCGGTTCCAATCACGCGAGAGGGCCGAGTGTGGGGAACGTCGGCGAGGAGTGCTCCGAGCGTCACGACCAGGCCGCATTCGAGCTCGCGGGCCAGATCCAGAATCAGACCGCAGTACGTTCTCCAGCGCAGTTGGGGCTCCACCGCCCGCAGGAGGACCACGCCGTCGGTGCCGTCGAGGTCACTCCAGGAGAAGGTGTGGCTGGGCCAGCGGATGACGCGGTCGTCATCGATTAGCCGGATCTGTGGACGGGAGGACGTGAAGTCGTGGAACTCCTCCGGGTCGATCTGGGCGAACGCTCGGGTGTCCCAGATCGTCTCGAGGTGCTCGACGACGGTCGTCGCTGCGTCGCCGGCGTCGTTCCAACCGCCGAACGAAGCGATCAGGATCGGCCCCCCATGCCGGGCCGGTTTCGCCCCCTCCGGTCGCCATTGCCACTGGACCTCCGCCATCGGTGCCACGGTATCGGCAGATCCGCCCGGTCCCACCGAGGTGGCCCGTTACGCTTCAGCCCGTGAACGACCAGTCCGCCACCAGTCCGTCTGTCACGGTGGAGGAGTGTTTCGAGGTCTCCGACGAGCTGGTGGACGCCATGGTGCGGCTGGTCCCGCAGTTGTCGAGTTCGGCACCACCGATGACCGCCGAGATCATCTCGGGAGTCGTCGACCATGAGGCCGCACACCTGCTCGTTGCGCGTGGTGAGGACCGCGGGATCGTCGGCTCGATGACGCTCGTGGTGTTCCCGATCCCCACGGGGGTCCGGGCCTGGATCGAGGACGTCGTGGTCGACGAGGCCGCCCGCGGTCAGGGTGTGGGTGAGGCGCTCAACCGGCGCGCACTCGAGCTCGCCGACGAGCTCGGCGCGAGGACGGTCGACCTGACGTCGCGTCCGAGCCGAGAGGCGGCCAACCGTCTCTACCGCCGCATCGGCTTCGTCCAGCGCGAGACAAACGTGTACCGCTACGAGCGCAAGGACTGAGCGACCAGGCCTGCCCTGAGGTTCAGCGGCCGAGGACGAGCAGGCTTCCGACGGCGAGCTCGATTGTGCAGCCAGCCAGGTTCTTCCCGGATGCGTTCCGGTCGATGACCACCGACAGCACGCGGGCTGCGAACGCCCCGAGCCACGCTGCGCCGAGCACGAGCGCAGCGTCGGTGGACCCGATGATGAGCACGGCGACGCCTGCTCCGATGAACAGCCCGCCGTAGGTGGCACGGAACTCGGAGACTCCGAGTCGTCCCGGGAATTCAAGACCGATGACCTTGCTCACCTGCCGAGGCCGGATCAGTCCGAGTAGGCCGGCGAGGACCGACACGCTGGCTCCGATCACGGCGGGAATCTGCACGGGGATTGGAACGCGAGTGGCGCTGCGTGGATTCCCGCGTCGGCGTTGACTCCTGTCTGCTCATCGGCCTTCATTGGTGGTTCCGATGTCCTACCAGCGGTAGTATGACGGTGTGAAGGTCAGCGTGAGTCTCCCCGACGAGGACGTCGAGTACCTCGATTCGTACGTACAGACGCAAGGACTCGGGTCGCGGTCCGCCGCAGTGCAGAAGGCGGTCAGACTTCTGCGAGCCGCTGAGCTCGGAGCTGACTACGAGGCTGCCTGGGCCGAGTGGGCCTCCAGCGGGGAGGGCGAACTGTGGGATGCGGCGAACTCTGACGGTGTCCGCTGATGCGGCGAGGTGAGATCCGCTGGGTCGACCTCGACCCGATCCGGGGAGCCGAGTCCGACAAGCGGCGACCGGGCGTGATCGTGAGCAACGACGGGGCCAACTCCGCAGCGAACCGGCTCGGTCACGGCGTGGTGACCATCGTCCCCGTGACGTCCAACATCGAGCGGATCCATCCGTTCCAGGTCCTGCTGACCGCCGAGGCAACGGGGCTGGTTCGGGACTCGAAGGCCCAGGCCGAGCAGGTCAGGTCGGTGGCGGTGGAGCGGGTTGGCGAGCGGTTGGGCGTCGTGACCGGCGCGGACCTCGCCGCACTGGACGACGCGCTTCGCCTCCACCTCGCACTCTGATCGCCGTCAGCTGGGATCGTCCCGCCACGACGAACGGGCTGCGGCCCCGGCGGAGCGATCGGAATTGAGCCTGTGGATTGCGGGTGACCGGTTGCGCAACGACGTAGAGTCGAGCTTCGTGGAGACGCTGGAGGGCAAGGTCGCGCTGGTGACGGGAGCAGCCTCGGGGCTGGGCCGCGGTGTGTCGGAGGCGCTCGTCGCCCGTGGCGCGCAGGTGACGCTCGTCGACGTCGACGAGGCAGGACTGGAGTCTGCCGCAACCGAACTCGGCGCGAATGCCGAGGCGGTCGTTGCGGACGTCACCGACCGTGCCGACGTGGACCGGGCGGTCACCGAGGCGGTCGACCGCTTCGGCCGACTCGACATCGTCGTGGCCAACGCTGGGATCGTCGGCTCGGGCATGATCGCCACCATCGACCCGGCGAGGTGGTAGCAGACCATCGAGGTGAACGTCCTCGGCACCTTCCGTACGGTCCAGTCGTCGCTCTCCCACCTGATGGAGTCCGAGGGGTACGTGCTGATCGTCGCCTCGGGTTTCGCCGCCGCTCCCGGGCCGTACACGTCCGCCTACGCCGCCTCGAAGGCCGCAGTCGAGTCGTTCGGTCGGTCGCTGCGGATCGAACTCGCGCACCACGGCGTTGGTGTTGGCGTGGCGTACTACAGCTTCCTCGACACCCCGATGGTCGATGCAATCGAGTCCGACCCCGCCGGTATGCGGGCCCGCGCGGCGATGCCGGCGCCGGTCCGCAAGACCTTCCCACTCGAAGGTGCGGTCGCCGCCACGGTCGACGGGATCGCACGGCGGTCGGACCGCGTGATGTACCCGAAGTTCCTGCGCTGGCAGTTGCTGCTCCGCGGACTGTTCGGTCCGAGGAGCGAGGGGCAGTGGCGCGCCGCCATGCCCGAGGTTGAACAACTCGAGGCCGATGCCCGTCAGGAACGATGAGCCCCCCGACGTCTCCGGCGGCATGACCCCCGACGATGTTGCCGTCCGACTGCTCGAGGAGTTCAACGGCCTGGCGGTCACGGCGAGCTGGGGTGAGACGTCGTTCTTCTACAACCCCGGAGGGCTGCTCCCGAGCGGCGTCTACTTCTGCACGACGAAGGACCACGACGGCGCCAACGACCGTGCCTCGAACCTCGATCGTGAGGGTGTGTTCCGGTTGGCGTTCGGCCTCCCGTTTGAACGGTACGAGTCGCTGTTCGGCCAGCGGCCGGGTCGACCACCGAAGGGTGGGGTGGTCGACGTGGACGGCGACTTCGAGGCCACCGGAGTCCTCGGACCGCACCCCGTGTACGCATGGATGGGGTGGGTCCAGATCCTCTCGCCCACCGAGGCCGGATTCGACCAGCTGCTGCCGCTGATGGCCGAGTCGTACGCCCGCGCGGCGGAGAAGTTCGCCGCGTCCGTCAAGCGTCGGCGATGAGCCGACGACTCGTCCCCACCTCAGCGACCGTCTGGTGCGATCGCGCTGAGTCGGTTGGCGATGTCCTCGACGGTGGTGACTCCGGCAGCGACATCGAGGACGAGTCGGTAGACGTCCTCGTTGGATGCGCCGGCCACGCTGCGGTCGTTGAGTTCGAGGAAGACGGCGGTGGCGAGCCACCCCAGGCGTTTGTTGCCGTCGACGAGGGCGTGGTCGCCCACGATCGAGTGCAGGAGCGCTGCGGCCTTGAGCCAGATGGTGGGGTAGGCGTCCTCACCGCCGATCGAGGTCCGAGGTCGCGCCACGGCGGAACCCAGGAGTCCGATGTCGCGAAGCGGAAGTGGGCTGCCGAGGAGTCGCACGGCGAGGGTCAGGACGTCGTCGAGATCGAGGTACTCGACGCGTTGGCTCACCGGCCGAGGCGGTCGATGGCCTCGGCGTGGACGTCGAGAATGAGGTCGGCTGCCGCCCCGACCCGGTGTTGGTGGTCACGGCGGGCGACGTACTCGCGGATCGCCCGACGGGCGACATCCTGCATCGAGATCCCCTCGGCGGCCGCCTGATCGCGGAGCGCCTGTTGCTCGTCGTCGTCCAGTCGGAGGGTCATGGCCACCGCCGGATGGTATCAGTTCGATACCTGACCGGTTCAGGCGTCCGGGCGTCGGTTCTGGCCCCGGGTCGTGGCTGCGCCACGAGTCCTCGGGCTGACAGAGGTATGACCTCTGCCGAAGGCTTCCGGCGTGTCAGGAGGCCGGCCGTCCCCCGAACAGCGACTCGGTGAGCTCGGGATCGAGCTGCCCCACCCCGTCCCGCCGTTCGGCGAGTACGTGCCCGCGGTCCGGTCGGGTCGTCAACTGCACACCGGACTTCTCCGGCCAGACCAGCGTGATCGACGCAGCGTCCGAGTTGCTGGTGGCGGTCCTCGGTGACGCCGACCGAGCTGCTGGCCGAGCCGACCGATCTGGGGCGGTGGATCGCCGAGGCGCTCGCTCCGGTCACGGAGCCGGTGTTCCCGGAGCTGCTCGCCGACGCAGTGCGCCTCCGTGAGGCGATCCACGACGCGGCCCGTCGCGTGGTCGACGCTCGCCGCGTGCGCCCCGCCGACCGGGCCACGATCAACGGGTTCGCCGCCCGTCCCGTGCCGTTCACGGAACTCGGACACGGTGGCGTCGCGATGGTCCGGCTCCGAGCGGGCTCCCAGGTCGAGAGCGCCCTGGCCGCAGTGGCCCTCGACGCCGTGGACCTCCTCTCGCGCGACGACGGCCGGCTCTGGGCCTGCGAGGGGCCGGCGTGTTCGCTGCTGTTCCACGACGCATCCCGACCCGGCAGGCGACGCTGGTGCGCCGCCCAGCGCTGCGGGAACCGGGTCAACCTGGCTACGCACCGTCGTCGACGGGCAGCTGCACACGACCAACCGACCACCCAACGACCGAGGGGGACAGCGTGTTGATCATGAAGCCCAACTGTGAGTGCTGCGACCGGGACCTGGATCCGTCGGGATCGGGCGCGCGCATCTGCTCGTTCGAGTGCACGTGGTGCGTTGACTGCGCCGACCACCAAGGTGGGACCTGCCCGAACTGTGGCGGGTCGCTGGTACCCAGGCCACCCCGGGACGCAGCGCTCCTCGAGGCGTTCCCGGCCTCGGCGGAGCGGGCGCCCGCCAGTCTCGCCTGCCCCTGAGGTCACGCCACTGCGAGCCGGGGCGGAACGGCAGTTCGGTCAGAGACCGGCTCCGGTCGGCAGGCGGAACGCCCACACCGCAGCGCCGACCACGATGATCGTGGCGACAACGACCATGCCGGCGCGTAGCTCGAAGACGCCGATCCGGGACTGGATCCCCAGGAGGAACAGGCCCGCGGCGAGCAGCACGACGGCGAGGACGTAGTCACCTGCCGCCCCGTCGGCAACCTCGGCGGCGGCCTCGTAGCGCTGGGCCTCGGCTTCCAGCCTCACCGAGGCGGTCTCGTCCGGTGTCACGTACTCCGTCATCTCGAGCGGCGAGCCGGGAGCATCAGGGTCGGCCAACGGGTTGAGTGCGAGCCACGCCCGGAAGGCCGTGTCGAGCTCGGCCGAGAACCGTTGCTCAGTGAAGTTCGCCCGGGCCGTGTTGCCGTCGGAGGAGGCCTCCAGCCAGCGGTCGAAGGCGCCCAGGTCGGCCTGCGCCTGCTGCGTGGCTCGCTGCTCGGCCCGGAACGCCTGGAGCTGCAGCACCGATGCCCGGCTGTCGAGTCGGTTCTGTTCACCGCTCAGCCCGGTCGACTGGTACGCGCACCATGCGGTCAGCAACGCGCTCAACGACAGCACGATGGTGATGACGAGCTCGAGCGCCCGCTCCCGTGGCGAGTTGGCGACCTGTTCCTCGCCGGTCGCCTCCTCATCTCGCTGCGCAGTGTCTTCCTGCGCGGTGTGGCGCTGCGCAGTGTCCGGCTCGACAGTGCTGGTCGGAGGGGTGTCGCCCGCTGCCACGGGCGAGAGCCGAGGGAGGCAGGACCCGTCGTGTGCGGCTCTGCACGGCGCGTGCACACGCGTGGGCGCGGGGCTCAGCCGACCCGCCCACGCACCTCGCTCCCGTGAGCCGTGATGGCCCAGATCACGATCACGTCGAGCACCATCACGCTGATGGCCCACAGGGGGAAGGCCGGGATGAAGAAGAAGTTGGCGATCAGGCTGATCGACGCCCGGAACACCCCGAGTGCTCGGGCCCCCGGACTGCCCACCATCAGGCCGAGCCCGGCCACGAACGCGGCGGCTCCCGCGGCGAACAGGATCCAGCCCCACGTCGTCAGGTCGAAGAAGACGGCGCCGCGGTTGGACCAGACGACCCACTGGTCGTTCAGGATCGCCACCGTTCCGTAGGCCGCGTTCACGATACCGCCGAGCATCAGGACGACGGATGCGAGCATCAACCATCCCGACCCGGCGGCGGACGGCGGCATCGCCGTGGCCGAACCGCTCCGGCCGGCCTGGCCGACCATCGCGGCGTCCCCGGACATCCCGTCGGTCCGGCTGATCGCCCGTTCGGCTGTACTCGTCTCCAACGTCTCCTGGCTCACGGTGGTGCTCCTCGTGTTCCGTGGCGCACGGCGGCTCCGTGCGGGCTGCACCTGTCGGATCGGACGCGCGTCGGGGTGATGAAGCTCGATCGCTCCTTGGGATGCTGGAACCCGGCTGGTGCGCTTGGATGGTGGGGTGGAGGACCGACCGGAACCCTTTGAGCTGACCGACGGCCAGGTGGTGGTCCGGCCTTGGCGGCCTGAGGACGCGGGCTGGGTGACCGACGCCTGTCAGGACACCGGGATCCAGCGGTGGACCACGGTCCCGTCGCCCTACACCCGGGCCGACGCCGAGTGGTTCGTGGGTGAGCTCGCGCCGTCGGCCTGGGCCGACGGGACGGCGCTCCACGGCGCCGTGGTCGATCCGGGCTCCGGGGAGGGGCTCGGTTCGGTCGCCCTCGGGTTCCACGCGCCGGTCCCGGGCGTGGGGGAGGCGGGCTACTGGACCGCGCCCAACCGCCGCCGTCGTGGGGTCGCCTCGGCGGCGCTCGACCTCGTCGTCGAGTGGGGGTTCGGCGAGGCCGGCCTGCACCGGGTGGAGCTCCTGATCGACCCGCGCAACGCGGCCTCACGTGCGGTGGCGCTCCAGTCCGGCTTCGTCTCCGAAGGGGTCCTGCGTCGACGGGGCACCCTCCGCGGTGTCGTCCACGACGTCGAGGTGTTCGCGGTGCTCCGTCCGTGAGCACCGCTGACGCTGCGGGTGCGGTGGGCGCACTGGGTCGCCGGTTCGCCGACACCGTCGCCGGCCGCTGGTGGTCGACGCCGACGGGGGAGGTGGTCCGCCGCGCCCTACGAGTCGCAGTGCTCGGGACGGCGGCGTTCGTGGTGATCGGCCGGGTGCTCGGCTACGAGGCGCAGGCGGCGACTGCGACCTTCGCTGTGGTGGCGCTGGACGGATTCGCTGAGTTCTCCGGGAGTCCGACCCGTCGGTTCACCCGTCACCTGGGCGCCGGACTGGTCGCCGCAACGGCCTTCCCCATCGCCGAGCTGGTTCGGCCGTACCCGTGGCTGCTCCTGGTGGTCACCGCCGTGTTGACATTCGCGACCTACTTCGCCGGCGTGCTCGGTGGCCCGTTCTTCGCCGCCCGGTTCCCGATCATGATCGCGTTCCTCTTCGCCGCAACGGCGCCGGCTGGTCGGTCGATGCTCGTCGAGGACCTGACGGGCTGGATCCTGGGGACCGTGGCGGTGGCGCTGGGATCAGTCGTGCTGTGGCCGTCGCATCGGCGCTACCCGGTTCGTTCGCTCGCAGCAGAGCTCAGCGGACTCGTCGCAGCGGCAACGGTCTCGCTCACTCCCGTGGAATCCAGTGAGCTGCTCGATTGTGTGTCCCGGCTGCGCTGCATCACCGTCACTCGGCGTCTCCGGACTGGCACGTTCGCCACGACGGAGCGGATCCTGGCAGAGGTCGTCCATCAGTCGGAGCGCCTGGTGGCATGTCTGGTCGTCCTCTTCGATGACGGAGATGGTCGGATCCGGACGCCGACCCATCCAGATGATCGTGCCGTGCTCAGCCAGTTGAGGTCGACGTTGCAGGCTGTTGCAGCGACCATCGGCGAGTCGCAGCGAACTGCCGTTTCGAAGCCCCCGATTCCCCTCGAGTCGCTCCGACAGGCGATCAATACCCATGTCGCAGCGACTGCCGAACGATTCGAACGGGCCGGGACCGATCAGGCGGAGCTCGAGTCCGTTGCCGTCGCCACTGACACACGCACCGTTGCGGTCGCTGGGTTGATGCTCGCAGAGCTCGTCGAGTCGTGGAGAGGTGGCACCCTCGGCGATGGTGGGCCGGCGGCGGCGTTGGCTGGGAGTGGACCGACTGACTCGTTCCGTCGACACGCCCGAGTCGACTCGTTGTGGTTCAGGAACTCGCTCCGTGCTGCGATTGCCTGCACCGTGGCGGTCGGAGTGGTGGAACTCGGCGTGGGATCCGGTCGCGGTTTCTGGTTGACGCTGGCCACCATCTCGGTACTCCGAGCCGATCTGGCCACCATGTTTCGATCGGCGGTGAGCGCAGTGTTCGGAACGGCACTTGGGTTCGGTCTCGCATCGGTGGTGCTGGCTGCGGTCGGCGACCTCGAACCGACCCTCTGGCTGCTGCTTCCGGTGCTGTTGTTCCTCCAAGCGGCGAACGGTGGGATCCACCCGATCGTCAGCTCCGCAGCGTTCACGACGTTCGTGGTGCTCATCGTCACGATCACCGACCCGACGGTTGGAGACGCCGGCCAGATCAGGCTCGTGAACACGATGATCGGGGCGCTGCTCGCGCTGATCGTCACCTTCATTCTCTGGCCGCGGGTCGGATCGGTGCCTGAGGGATCGATCGCAGAGATCCTCCACCGCCTCGCAAACGGGCTCCGTGGGACTGGCCGAGCCGACTCCCCGGAGTCATCGAACTCGGCCGACGCTCTCGGTTGTCTCGTCGACCTCGATCGGGTCTTCGACATGATGAGCACCTCAGCACCGCAGTCGCTACCGAGTCAGCTCCGGGGTCGCCTGCTCGTCGTGGGTGAGCTGGTTGCGACCATCACAACGGTCGCTCGCGGGTCTGCAGCACAGGTCGGTGTCGCCCCGTTGGCCATGCCGTTGCTCGATTGGGACCCAACGGCGCTCCGAGCGGCGCGTGTCGACCTCGATGCGGCGGCGGAGGCCCTCGACGAACTCGCCGATCGCATTGCTGAGTGCACCGCAGTCGCTGCTCGTGGGCGCGGTGTGCGATCTGCCTGTGTCGAACTCGCATGTGAGCGGACAGCTCAGCCTGATGAAGGCCCGGACGGCATTCCGGGCGGTGGCTCACGAGGCGTCCCCGACCTGGTTCGACTCGGATTCTCCCTGAGACGGGTCTCGGAGCTTGCTCAGGACACTCCGGCCCTTCGTCACGGTCGCAGTGTCGTTAGGGTTCGATGATGGCACTCGGAGACCAGTTCGAGCCCGAACCGCTCAAAGCCGACACACTGCAGGGGGACTCACCCAGCGTCTCCCCGCAGGACGCCACGCCGAAACTGGATCCGGTGCGGCCGGACCGGTTGCGAGCTGGGTTGGGCGTGACGCTCATCTCGGTGTGGTCGTGGTTCGTCTTCGGCGCCTGCGTGGCGTTGTGGGTCCCGCTGATGTTGATCACGTTCATCGTCACGTTGCCCTTCGACCGGGGCCGCTACTGGACCGGGTATCTCTACCGGAAACTCCCGGTTGTCCATCAGATGCTGAACCCGCTGTGGCGGTTTCGAGTCACTGGAGATCTTCCCTCCAATCCCCGGAATCCATACGTGGTGGTGTCCAACCACGAATCATTCGTGGACATCCTGTTGATCTCGCACCTGCCGTGGGAGATGAAGTGGCTCTCGAAGAAGCAGCTGTTCAGGGTCCCCTTCGCCGGGTGGTTGATGTCGCTCGCCGGCGACATTCCGCTGGTCCGTGGCGACAAGGCCAGTGCCCAGCAGGCCATGGACACGTGTGCTGAGTACCTCCAGAAGCGGGTCTCGGTCATGATCTTCCCCGAAGGAACCCGGGCGGCGGACGGCGAGCTCAGGCAGTTCAAGGACGGAGCATTCCGTCTGGCGATTGAGACCCAGACGCCGATTCTCCCCCTCGCCGTGTCGGGCACCAAGGAGGCGATGCGCAAGCACGACTGGCGCTTCGGACGAGCCGACGCCGAGGTCCATGTCCTCCCACCGGTGTCCACCGACGGTCTCGACCTAGGAGACGTGAACGCTCTTCGGGACCTCGTCCGGACGCAGATCGCCGATCAGTTGGCGAGCATGAAGTCCGACTGATCACGCTGCTGCGATCCGGGCCACGGTTCCGTCGAGGCCGACAACGTACACCTCGTTGTCCGGGCCGATCCCGAACGAGACGAGCGAGTCCACCTGAACGCCGAGGTCCACCGCCTCGTAGGAGCCTTCACCGGCCGGGCGCAGCCCTCGGATCGCCGGATCACAGAAGTCCCCGAACAGGTAGGTGCCATTGAGCTGCGGAATGGCCTCACCTCGGTAGACCACACCGCCGGTGACCGAGCAGCCCCCGTTGTCCCGGGTGTAGGTGTGCACGGGTGCGACCAGTTCCGAATCAGGGACCGGCCCCGGTCCCGGCTCGAACGGACGATCGCCCTCGAACCGGTCCCAGCCCAGGTTGGCGCCTCGCCCACCCTCTTCCGTGGCGGTCAACAGGTTGATCTCCTCGATGGCTTTCTCGCCGACGTCTCCGATCCACAGGTCACCGGTGGCGAAGTCGAAGCTGATCCGCCACGGGTTGCGAACACCGGACAGCCAGATGCCCGGGGCGCCGCCGAGGTCGGGGTTGTCGTCGGGGAGGCCGTCACCGTCGGCGTCGTTGCGTCCGGTGGGGTCGAGCCGGAGCACCTTGCCGAGCTGAGTGCCGAGGTCCTGTGCCCGGCCGGCCGGATCGTTGGCGGCGCCGCCGTCTCCGAATCCGGCGTACAGCATCCCGTCTGGCCCGATCGCCAGACTGCCGCCGTTGTGGTTGACGAACGGCTGCTCGATCTCAACGAGCACCCGACGCGACACCGCATCGAGCGAACCGTCAGCACCGCTCAGGGTGTAGGCATCCACGCGGGAGTCACCCCGTTCGGACTCGGTGTAGCTGGCGTACACCTCGTCGCCGTCGGGGCTCACGGCGATCCCGAGGAGGCCCCTCTCGGCATCGGTCGAGCCGACCTCCTCGGAGAGGTCGAGCACCGGGGCATCGAGGAGTCGGTACCCGTCGCCTTCGGAGACTGCTTCGCGAATCAAGCCGCTGCGCTCGGCGATCAGCAACGAGGTGCTGTCGGGTCGGGTGGTCAGGTCGATCGGCTGGTCGAGTTCGAGTCCGAGATCCACGAGCTGGAGGGCCGGCGGTTCTCCGGTCGGTGTCGTCGTGGTGGATGAGGACGCCGGGGTCGTCGTCGACGGAGGCGTGGAGTCGGGCCGGGTCGTTGCCGGTTCGGCCCGCTCGCCGCTGCCGCACGCCGGAAGCCACGCAACGGCCAGCGCTGCGACGGCAACGCCGACCAGACGGAGGGCGCCTCGTGGGCCGGTCACCGGAAGTCCCTGACGAGACCCTCTTGGACCGCAGACGCCACGAGTCGCCCCGACTGGTCGTAGACGAGTCCCCGACCGAGACCCCGCCCGCCTGATGTCACCGGCGAATCCTGGGCCAACAGGAGCCACTCATCGGCTCGGAAGGGATGGTGGAACCACATCGCATGGTCGAGTGACGCCATGAACACGTCGCCCGTGGCGAGGTTCCGTCCGTGGGCGAGCAGTGACGTGTCGAGCAGGGTCAGGTCCGATGCATAGGTCAGGACACACATCTGGAGCACCGGATCGTCGGGCAGCTTCCCGTTGGCCCTGAGCCAGACGTTCTGGATCGGCGGGAGCTTCTCGAACCGATCGAACGGGCTGACCTCGCAGTAACGGATGTCGATCGGGCGGGGTTGGTCGACGAAGTTGCCGACCGCCGCCCGGTGATGTTCCATCCGTTCGGCGAAGTCAGGAAGTGTCTCAGGGTCCGGGATCGAGGGCTTTAGCTCGACCTGGTGCTCCATCCCGGATTCCGGCTCACAGAAGCTGGCCGACAGCGTGAAGATCGTGCGACCGTGCTGCACGGCCTTGACCCACCTCGTACTGAACGACCGCCCGTCTCGAACACGTTCGACCTCGTAGATGATCGGGATCTCCGGATCACCGGCTCGCAGGAAGTAGGCGTGCAGCGAGTGGACGGAGCGGGCGTGTGGAGCAAGGTGACCGTCCTCGGTGGGATCGATCGTTCGGGCAGCGGCCACGAGCGCTTGGCCGGCGACCTGCCCGCCGAACACCCGCTGACGGTGGTCATCCGGAGAGACTCCCCGGAAGATGTTGACCTCGATGGGCTCGAGGTCCAGCAGTTCCACCATCCCGTCGACGGCTGCTTGATCCACACCGTCGTTCTACCCCCATTCCGGCGCACGATGGGTGCGGCATGGGTCCCTCCGATACGGTGATGGGATGAGAATCGCCCCCGGAACCTTGGTCCAGCACGCTCGGACTGACTCGGGCCGCAAGCAGCTGCGGTACGCCGCAGTCTCACTGGTGTTCGTCCCCCTCGGGCAGGTGCTCATCCAGTTGCTCGCTGCGACAGTGTTCACCACGGCGTCGGCGAACGGGCTCGAGGAAACCAACTGGGTGGCGGCGTCCGTAACGAGCGCCGCAATCCTCACCATCCCCAACTTCTTCGCCAACAAGCACCTCGTGTGGAAGAACTCCTTGCGGGACAACCTGCGAACACAGGTTCTCGTGTTCTGGGTAGCGGCCATGTTCGGGGTGACCTTCGCAACGGCCCTGACCTTCGTCGTCGACGCGATGATCAAGAGCGACGGCTGGATCGAGAAGGTGGCGGTGTTCTTCGCCCAGATGGCGGGCTTCGGGATCGTGTGGCTCGGCCGGTATCTGATCCTCGACCGATGGCTGTTCAAGATCACGCATCACGGTGAGGAACCCGGCGAGGATGATCTCGAGATGATGCACGGTGATCTACCGGTCTGATCGCCGGACTGATCCCGCACTCCGTCGTGACCGGCCGACCGATGCCCCCTGAGCTGCTGGCCAACGCCCGGGCCGCCAGGGGGTTCATGCCACCCGAGGAGGGTCTCGCCCTGCACGATGCCGGGTGTCAGGCCGCCGAACGGGTTCCCCGGGCGCCGCTGCTCGAAGTGGGCTCGTACTGCGGCAAGTCCAGCATCTACCTGGGTGCTGCGGCACAGGCCTCCGGCACGGTGCTGGTGGCCATCGACCACCACCGGGGCTCAGAGGAGAATCAGCCGGGCTGGGAGTGGCACGAACCCGATCTCGTCGACCCGGCCGTCGGCCGGATGGACACGTTGCCGATCTTTCGACGCACCATCTTCGATGCCGGCCTGGAAGGCACGGTGGTGGCGGTGGTAGGTGACTCGCCGACCGTTGCGGGGTTCTGGACCACCCCGTGTGCGCTCGTGTTCATCGATGGGGGCCACGGTGAGGAACCGGCCGCAGAGGACTACCGGCTCTGGACGCCGCACGTGGCGCCCGGGGGGATCCTCGCCATCCACGACGTGTTCATCGACCCGGCGGACGGCGGCCGGGCGCCGTACGAGCAGATCTACCGCCCGGCGCTGGACTCCGGGCGGTTCCGGGAGGAGTCCGCCACCGGATCGCTGCGCGTGCTGCGTCGTGTCGCCTGACCCGTCGCCGCTCAGTCGTTGCGGGATCGCACGAGCTCGCTGAGCGTCACCGATCCCAGTCCCGCCGAGGTCGCGGCCGACAGCACGTCAGGTAGCGCCACGACCTCGACCTCCCGCTTGGCGGCCAGCTCGTCGCGCAGGCCCGAGAACGGCGGCATGAAGTTGCCCCGGCCGATCGAGTCGTGCAGGTCGACGATCGCGCCGGGTTCCAGCCGACCGGTCAGCTCCTGGGTGATCCGCGCCGGTGTGCCGACCTCGGGCAGCGTCCGTGACACCGACCAGATCGCAATGTCGTAGCCGAGCTCGGCGGCGATCCGCAGCGCTGCGCCCGGCAGGGCCCCCCGGGGGGACGGAACCACCTCGGCGTGACACCCAGAGTGTCGGTGCTCGCCGCGTGCGCCCGCTCCAGCTGGGAGCGGATGTCCACCTCGTCAAGGAACGCCAGGTTCTCGTGCGACCAGGTGTGGTTTCCGACCTCGTGGCCCTCGTCGACCACCCGGCGGCCCAGATCGGGGTGCCGCTCGAGCATGGTCCCCATCATGAAGAACGTCGCCCGGGCCCCCGCCTCCCGGAGCGCGTCCAGGACCCTCGGGGTGAACAGCGGGTCGGGTCCGTCGTCGAAGGTCAACGAGTAGCGGGGATTTCGGGTCGGCACGCTCCACCAGACGCTCCGCACACCGAGCGGCCGGTCCTCGGTTCACGTGGCCTGTCGGCTCGCGATCCCGGCGTCGCCGCCGTCGTCGGCGCCGACGGCTCCGGCCACGCCCATCGCCGTCTCCCCGGCGACCGCACCCACGACGCCAGCGTCGGCCAGGCCCAGCAGGCGGTGCCGACCCGGGTCCGTCACGATTCCGGCGCCTCGCCCGGCCGCAGCCCTGCTCCACGGCGTCGAGCCACGTCCTCCGGGTCGAGTCCAGCAGCCCGACGTTCCCTCCGGATGACCCGGGACCGCCACCAGATGAAGCCGCCCATGCCGAGCACGACGATGCACACGACGAAGAACAGGCTGACCTGGAGCCAACCTCCCGGGTCATCCTTGGACTCGGGTTCCTCACCGCAGTAGGCGGGACGCACGATGTTCCCCGGTCCGCAGTCGGAGCCTTGCAGGCCCGGAGCATCGGCAGCCAGAGTGGTGGGCGGACGGAGCGGAGGGACGGTTGTCGGCGAGTCCTGCGCACCAGCCGCCGAGCTAGCGAACACGAACGTGGCCAGCGTGAAGGCGACCACCACGAACACGGCGATGCGGCTGGATTCGCTCAACCGTGTGGCGGGACCTGTTGAGAGCGTCACCCTCACAGTGTGGCGCGACGACTCACGTTGGTTCGACTGCGTCGGTCTCGGCGTGTGTGTCGATCAGGGGAGGGAAGTGGCTGTGGTCGGCGAAGATCCCGCTCGCTGGGGAGCCGCCGGAGATGGCATCGGCGGCCAGAATGATCGCCGATGCTGTGTAGGTCGACTGCTCGCCTCCGGGGAAGTGGACTTCGTCAGGAAGCACGATCCCAGTCCAGTACCGGTCTTCAGCGGTCCGGAGGCGCTGTGACCAGCTGAACAGCTCGACTGCTCGGTCTCGTTCACCGACGGCGAGGTGGGCCATGGCGCACTCGCAGGTCTCAGCGGCGGTGATCCACGGGCGGTCCGAGACGCAGCGAACACCCCAGCTCTCCATCACGAAGGCATCGAAACGTTCACTCAGACGGGCTCGACCCTCCTCGCCGCCCACAGCGCCACCGAGCACCGGGTAGTACCAGTCCATCGCCCAGCGGTGCTTTGGAGCGAACGCCTCGGGCTCGTCGTGGATGACTCGGGCGAGTTGCGCTGCAGAGAGTTCCCAGTCGGGCCGGTCGTGGCCGAGCACGCCGGCGAGTGCCACGGCGCACCTCAGGCTGTGGCAGATCGATGAAGAACCCGTGAGCAGGGCGAAGCTCCACGGCGTACCGTCGGCGTGCCGGGCCCAGAGGATCTCGCCCCGAGGGGTCTGGAGGTCGAGTACGAAATCGATGGCGGCCTCGACGGTGGGCCACAGCGACTCGAGGAACCCGCGGTCCTGGTACAGGAGCCAGTGGAACCAGGCGCCCGCCGCCACGTAGGCGCAGCAGTTGGCGTCGAGCTTGTCCTGCTCGATGCCGTCGGCGACGTAGTACTGGTGCCAGGCGCCGTCGTCCCGCTGGGTGGACAGCAGCCACTCGAAGCCGAGTTCGGCCTCTGGTCGGTGGCCCCCGAGCATCAGCGCCATGAGTGCCTCGGTGTGGTTCCAGACATCGGCGTGGCCGCCGGGGAACCACGGGATCATTCCGTCGGCGAGCTGCCACTCGGCCACGGCGTCGACGGTCGCCACCAGTTCTCCCGCAGTGACGATGCCGGGAACATCCGAGAGGAACCGCTCAGACACCGATCACCTCTGCGGCTCTGGCGGACTCGACGGTTCGCAAGGCGGCGCGCCCCGGCTTGCGGGCGTACACCACAATACTCTTGCCGAGCACCGGGTTGAGCAGGCGTTCGGTCGTGCGGGTGAGCGCCGGTGCTCGGGCGATGTCCCAGACGAGCAGCTTGTGGTACGCCTGCACGAGCGGATTCTGGTCGTTCGTCGGGCCGAACACGCATCGGAGCCACCAGTACGGCGAGTGCAGCGCATGGGCTCGGTGCGATCCCTCGGGAACCAGCCCGGCTTCGCTCAGACGGTGACGCAGCAGCGACTCGGTGTAGATCCGGACGTGGCCGCCGGCTGCCAGCGGGGCGTGGTACTCCGCCGAGAGCGCCCAGCACACCTTCTCCGGCAGCCACGCCGGAACGGTGGCGGCCAGCACCCCGCCGGGACGCAGGATCCGGGCCAGTTCAGCCATGGCGCCCACGTCGTCGGGAATGTGTTCGAAGACCTCCGAGCAGATCACGTGGTCGAAGGTGGCGTCCGGAAACGGCAGGTTGACGGCGTCTCCGTTGGCGCACGCCGCCCAGGCGTCGGCCGGAGCCTCACCGGCGTCCTCAATGGCCCAGAACAGGTCACGGACCGGTGGGAGTTCGTCGTAGCCGTAGTCGAAGGCGACGACGCTCGCGCCCCGGCGGAACGTCTCGAACGAGTGGCGACCGGCTCCGGCGCCCAGATCGAGGACCCGGTCGCCGGGTCGGAGCCCGAGTCGGTCGTAGTCGACGGTCAGCATTTCCCTGTCTCGGCCGGCTCAGTCGGCCGTCCGCTCGGAGCGGACCTCGTCGATGAGCGCCCGGTAGTGCTCCTCGGTGCGCCGTGCGGTGTGGGCCCAACTCCAGCGGTTGACCACCCGCTTGCGTCCGGCGGCCCCGATGCGCTCGGCTGCCACCGGGTCGGCGAGCACCCGCCGGATGCCGGCGGCCAGGGCATCGGCGTCGCCGGGCTCGACGGCGAAGCAGGTCCCACCGTCAGCGCCGGCGACCTCGGGGATGGCGCCGCCGGTGGTGGCCACCAGCGGGCACCCGGTACTCATGGCCTCGATGGCTGGCAGCGAGAATCCCTCGTACAGCGACGGCACGATGGCCGCGGCCGAGGAGTTGTAGAGCTCGACGATCCGCTCGTCGGAGACTCCGGAGACGAATTCGACCGCATCTGCGAGTCCGAGGGTCTCGATGGTCCGCTGAGCGGCGGATCCCTCCTTCAGGCGGCCGACCATCACCAGACGCAACTCGGGGAACTCGGTGCGGAGCTTGGCGAGCGCCTCGAGCAGGAATCGCTGACCCTTCATGGCGACGTCGGAGGATGCCGTCGAGATGATCTGGTGCGGATCGCGTCGAATCGACGAGTCGGGTGTGAACAGATCGGGATCGACGCCGACCGGGACGATGTGCAGCCGGTCCGGCGAGACGAGGTGATCCCGGCAGATGTCGGCATAGGAGGACTGCGACACGGTGATCACCCGTCGGAGGCGCCGGGCGACCCGGGTCTGCATCTTGGTGAAGGCGTACCAGCGGGCCTTGGACCACCGTTGGCGGGGCGATTCGGCGTGCTCCATCTCGAGCTGTCGATCGACGGTGATCGGATGGTGGATCGTTCCCAGCACCGGGAGGCCGTCGCGTTCCATGAGCAGGAGCCCGTAGCCCATGCACTGGTTGTCGTGGACCAGATCGAAGTCGCCGAGCCGGTGGTGGAGGTGATCCCAGGCACGCATGGAGAACGCCAGCGGCTCCGGGAACGTGCCGGAGGAGAACGCCGTGACCTCGAGCCAGTCCCAGCGGTTCCGCAGTTCCCAGATGCCGGGCATCCGCATGGGGAAGTAGTCGTTGTAGATGTCGAGACTCGGCAGCTCGATGAGCGGGATGCCCTCGTCGACGAGTGGATACGGCTGACCTGAGAGCACCTCGACGTGGTGACCGCTGCGGTGGAGGGCCTTGGCCAGATGGCGTACGTACACCCCCTGTCCACCCACGTGTGGCTTTCCGCGATAAGTGAGCAGTGCGATGCGCAGCGGATCGTCGGGCCCCGGCAGGGGTCGACGGGCACCACCCAGAGGTGTGCCTCGGTCCTCGGGGCCGGCGGGCATGACTCTCAAGCCTCGCCGGTGGGCTCACGGACGGTCAAGTGGGGAGCCCCATCTCCACGTGCGACCTGTCATCCGGTCGCCACGTTCCGTGGCGCTACGCCGCCGGAGCCACTCCGCTGTGAGCAGCGAGCCGACGGCGCCGGCCGCCAGGGTGACGGGGATCAGGTCACCCGTCGCCTGCGCCGGAGTCGTGCCGTTCAGCCGTTCGATCGTGGCTCGGAGGACAGCCGGTGTGGAGATGTCCGATCGCTGCTCGAGTTCACCGCGGGGGTCCACCACTGCGGAGAATCCGGTCGGTGCGGCCTGGACCAGCCAGCGTCCCGACTCGGTGGCACGCAGTCGGGACTGGGCCACCTGCTGTGACTGGATCTGGGTCAGCCAGTAGCTCGAACCGTTGGTCGGGTTGGCCACGAACTCTCCGCCCGCCCGGACACCCTCGCGAACCCGGCGGGAGAAGAAGACCTCCCAGCTGATGGCGACCGCAACCTTGCCGGCGGACGTTGGGACCATGGCGGTTCCGACTCCGGGGACCTGGTCCCGGGGCGGCAACCCTGAGGCGAGCGGGCCGAAGAGGCTCCGCAGCGGAACGTACTCACCGAAGGGCACCCGACGTTCCTTGTCGTAGCGGCCGGTGATGGTCCCGTCGGGGTTGATGACCACCACGTAGTTGACGAACTCGGTGGTGCTGAGGCCCTCGACCACCCCGACGAGGATCGGCGCCTCGAGGCGGGCCGCTTCCTGGCGCATCTTCGTGGCGAACGGGTGGTCGATGAACGCTCCCTCCACGTTCACGACGTTCTCGGGCCAGATCACCAGGTCGGCTGATCCGGGTTCGATGGTGGCGCTCACGGCGAGGTGTCGGGTGAGCACCGGACCGGTGTCACCCTCGGCGAAGCGGGTGCCCTGCGGGCCGCCGCCCTGGACGACGGCCACACGGACGGTGCCGTCGCTGGAACCGAGCGGCCACGCTGCACCGAGCAACGCCACGGCCACGACCGCCAGCAGGATCGATCCCGACGCTCGCCAACGTCCGCGAACGGCGAGCAGGAGCGCAGCGCCGAGAGCGGCCACGGCACCTCCGAGGAGGAGCTGACCACCGATCGTGGCGATCGGTCGGAGCGGTCCGGCCGCCTGTGATGCTGCGAGCTCCGACAACGGGACCCCACCGAATGGAGCGTGGAGCAGACCCCACTCCAGGAGGACGACAGTCGCCGGAACGAGGATGAACCGTCGCTGATCACCCGAGCTGGCGACTCCGACCAGGCCGACGAGGCCGGCCCACCCGACGAAGACGGCAGCCACGTAGCCCGGAGCCGTGAGTCGCCACATCCACACGAGGGACGGAGCGAACCAGGCCACGCCGACCAGATAGGACAGGGCGAACCGTCTGACGGGCGAGCAGTCGTCCAGCACCCAGAGCCACGTTGCGATCCCGACGAACGCGAGCGGCCACCAACCCCACGGGGGGAGCGAGAAACAGACGCACAGGCCAGCGAGCACGGCGACGACCACCTGCAGCGCCCAGTGTGTCCCCCCGGCTGCCTCCCCCCGCTGCTCCATGACGGGCATTGTCCCACTCCGAGGGGCGCCTGCCGGGATCGGCATCAGTTGTCCTAGGGTGAAGGCATGGTCTCTCGGCGGTTCGGGCATCAATTTGCGAGGTCCTTCATGGTGGGCGTCCTCGGACTCGCTGGTCTCGGTGCGATGGTGTCCTCGTGCGCAAGTGAGGAGGCATCGGGTCCGCCGGTCACGGGGATCGCCGCCGAGGGCCAGCAGCTGTTCAAGTCCAACGGATGCGCTGCGTGCCACAGCGTCGACGGATCCGATGGTGTCGGCCCCACCATGAAGGGGTTGTTGGGCTCACCGGTCGAGTTGCAGAGCGATGAGACGGTGACCGCTGACGAGGCCTACATCCGTACGTCGATCGTCAATCCCGGTCAGGACAAGGTGGCCGGCTACAGCGCCGCCATGCCCGCTCGGGACCTCACCCCGAATGAGGTCGACGCCCTGGTGGCCTACATCTCCGAGCTTCGTTGATCAGCTGGTACGGCCCCGTCATCTCTGCTGCCGGAAGCCTCGGGTGTCGTCGCTCCGCCTCCCCCTGCGGGATTCTCGCAGTGCTCGCCGTGGCGGCGCTGCTCGCGGGTTGCGCCGGGGAGCAGCGGGCGGAGCCGTTCGCCGGATACAGCCGGACGCCGATCCGGACGGTGGCTGCGGTGTCGGTTCCGGCTGTCGGCGGCGACGGTGACGACTCCTTCGTGGCCCAACCCGGTGGACTTCGACTTGTGTACTTCGGGTTCACCTCCTGTCCCGATGTCTGCCCGACGACGCTGTCCGATCTCCGTCGGGGACTCGCCGAGCTTGCACCGGAGGAACGTTCCCGAGTCGGTGTCGACGTGGTGACGGTCGATCCCGCTCGGGATCAGCCCGAGGTGCTCGACGACTACGCGTCGTCGTTCATCGAGGACGCAACGAGTCACCGCAGTGACGATCCCGAGGTCCTCCGAACCGCCGTTGATTCGTTCGGAGCGAACTACCGGATCACGGTTGACTCCAACGGTGATCCGGAGGTCGCGCACTCAGGCGCTCTGTACGTCGTCGACGATGCCGGTCTGGTCGTGCTGGCGTGGCCGTTCGGAATTCCGGCAGCGAGCATCGCCTCCGACTTGGAGCGGCTGCTCGCCGGCGAACGTCCGTCCGACTTGTCACGGTCCGGCGGAGACCACCCTCAAGCCGAATGAGGTGACCGTAGACAGGAGAACTCCATGAAGCAGACGTACGAGGACCGAGATTCCCTCCGGCGAGTGATTGCCGTCGTGGTACTGACCTCCCTGGCCATCACCTCGATCGCACTGGTGGCGTGTGGTGGGGATGAGTCCACGTCGGAGTCGACCACCGGCGCTGCGAGCGGTGCACCGGCGGTCAGCGACCCGTGGGTGCGAGCTGCTGCGAGAGGCAACAACTCAGCGGCGTACATGACGATCACTGGTGGTGCTGAGGCCGATGCCGTGGTCGCAGCTGAGCTCCCGGAGGGGACCGCCACCGAGGTCCAACTCCACCAGTCCAGCTCGACCGGTGGCATGGACGGTGGCGAGATGGATTCCATGATGGAGATGAAGCAGGTCGCAGAGATCCCGATTCCTGCAGGTGGCTCGGTGGCGCTCGAACCCGGCGGCTACCACATCATGATCATCGGTCTCACCACCGACCTGAGCGCCGGTCAGAAGCTGCCGGTGACGCTGACGTTCTCCTCGGGTGATCGTTCGACGATCGAAGCCGAGGTGCGTACCGGATGACGACTCGTCGTCTCCTGCTCGCTGTGGCCGCAGTGATGGCGATTGCTGCAGCTGGCTGCAGCGACGACGCTCAGGTGAGCGTGGAGTTGCGGAGCGACGGCGACGTGGTTCAGCACGAGTTCGTCGTTCCTGAAGGTACCGAGGCGAAGATCGATGCCGGGGAGGTCGTCGAAGTCGTCCCGCAGGTGCTCGACGTCACCGTCGGTGACATGATCCGGATTCGCAACGAGGACGTCTCCACGGCGCAGGTCGGGATCTTCAACGTGACTGCTGGTGAGACCGTGACCATGGAGTTCACCTCTCCCGGCGAACTCGTCGGTGCGTGCGACGTCCATCCCAGCGGCGAGTTCCGGATCCGGGTCAGCGAGGCGTGAGCAGTTCGCGGACGGCGGCCCGGCCGCTCCGGATGCTCGCTGGGATTCCCACACCTCGGTAGGACATCCCGGCCAACTGAACGAACGGTGCGTCCTGTCGCAGCGCCAGGTCGATGCGGGCGAGCCGGTCGGCGTGGCCGACGTCGTACTGGGGGAACGCATCGGTCCAACGGGTCACCCGAGCCGATCTGGGTGCGGTGGTCAGACGCATCGTGGTGCGGAGGTCCTCGAGCAGTGCTGCGAGCACGACTGCATCGTCGGCCTCCTCAGCACGTCGGTCACCGGCGTGGCCGGCCGAGACCCGCAGTACGACGTGTCGGCCATCGTTCCAGTGGGACCACTTGGACGATCCCCACGAGACCGCCGTCATCCACAGTCCGGTGTCCCGCGGGATGAGGAAACCGGACCCGTCCAGAGGGCCCGGGACGTCGGCGGTGTCGAACACGAGCGTCGCCAGCACGACGGTCGTGGTGTGAATCGACCGGAGTTCACGAGCGGCTGAGGGGCTGATCCCGTCGACCAGTCCGGCGGCGACTCGGGCCGGTGTCGTGATCACCGCACCGTCGGCGTCGAGTACTGCGGTGGAGCTTCGTACCTGCACGCCGGTCGAACCGGCGGTGACGGCGAGCACGGGTTCCTCGGTTCGCAGGTCGGCGCTTCGCTCGTCGAGCGCATCGACGAGCGCCGTGATCAGCCGCTCGGTCCCGCTGCGGAGCCCGGCGAACACGGGGCGTTCGGTTCCGGTCGTGGGCGTGGCGTGGCGCAGGGCTGCGACGAAGCTGTCGCCGCGGGCTGCGGCATCGGCGAGTTGGGGAGTGACCGCCGACATGCTGAGCCGGTCGACGTCTCCGGCACTGATGCCGCCGACGAGCGGGCCGACGATTCGATCGACGACCTCCCGGCCGAGTCGCTCAGTGATGAAGTCGCCGATCGACACGTCGGTGGTCGGACCGGGTCCGCTGCGGCCGAGATCCACCCGCATTCGTTCACGGGTCGATTCGTTCAGCAGGGCCACGGTGGCGGGGTCGTCCGGGTCGAGCGGAACGCCCATCACGTGCGAACCCGGGAGCGACAGGAGTCGCCCGTCGACCCAGACGTAGGCGTGACCTGTGGTCGGTGCTGTCAGTTCCGGACCGAGTCCGAGTTCCGCACACAACTCGACGGCGTCGGGTACCCGGGCGAGGAAGGCGTCCGCTCCCTCGTCGATGGGCACGGGGGTTCCCCCGATGTCGATCGGACTGGTCCGGATCAGCCCTCCGAAGCGGTCGCTCGCCTCGAGCAGCGTGACTCGGGCACCTCGGCCGGTCGCCTCCCAGGCCGCAGCCAATCCCGTGACTCCGCCACCCACCACCACGACGTGCGGTGGATCGCTCCGAGCCGTCACTGCTTCAAGACCGCGGCAGCGTCGATGACGAGGCGGGCGAGGTCCGCAGCCACCGCCCGGTCGTCGTTGACGACGTCGGTTCGTGCGAACGCCAGTCCGCGTTCAGCAGCGACAGCGGCTGCTTCGATGTCGAGGTCGTAGAGGACCTCGAGGTGATCGGCGGTGAACCCTTGGGGTACGACCAGTACGCCGTCGACTTCCCCTCCATCGGCCAGATCGTTGATGATCTCGAGGATGTCGGGTCCCCGCCACGGTTCCGGTGTACGACCAGCGGACTGCCAGGCGAGCGCCCAGCCCGACCACTGATCCAGCCCGGCTCGCCCGGCGATCGCGGCGGCGGATTCGCGCAGCTCGTCGGGGTAGGGGTCTCCCTCGAGCACTCGTTCCGGCAGTGAGTGGGCGGTGAACACCACGACGGTGCGTTCGGGGAGCCCTGCGAGACGCTCGCTCACCGAGGCGGCCTGGTGGTCGACGAATCCATCGGTGAGGTGCCAATGGTCGACGCCGACGAACGGCAGTGGAGCGGCCGCTGCCGCAGCGCGCTCGTGGTACTGGCCCACGCTGAACCCGGAGTAGTGCGGTGCGAGGACGAGTCCCACCACGCCGCTGACGCCGAGTTCGGCGAGTTCGGTCACACCGTCCTCGATGAACGGCGCAGCGTGCTTCTGGCCGAGGCGAACCGTGAACTCCCCGGGGGCGAGCGCATCGAGCTGGGCCTCGACGGCGTTCAACTGTGCCGCCGTCCTCGCCGCGAGCGGTGAGATCCCACCGATGGCGTCGTACCGGGCGATCAGGTCGGCGAGCTGCTCGGGTTCGGGCGGACGACCCCGGCGGATGTGGGTGTAGTACGCCTCGATGTCCTCGGGCGCCGCTGGGGTGCCGTAGGCCATCACGACGAGTCCGGTCGTCACGTTGTCACCGTCCTGTCGGGCCAGTTGTGGATCAGGTCGACGAGACGCTCCAACGTGGCCGGGTCGGTCTCGGGGAGCACTCCGTGGCCCAGGTTGAACACGTGTCGGTCGCCGCCCCCGGCCTCGAGCACCGCCCGAGCGGCTGGTTCGGTGGCGTCCCACCCAGCGGCGACCAGAGCCGGATCCAGGTTTCCCTGGAGGATCGTCTCCGAACCGACCCGGCTGCGGGCCAGGTCGAGCGGGGTGCGCCAGTCCACGCCGACCACCTCGGCGCCGGCGTCGGCCATGAGGCCGAGGAGCTCGCCGGTGGACACGCCGAAGTGGATGCGCGGCACGCCCAGGTCGGCCACTGCGGCGAGCACCTTGGTGCTCGCCGGGAGCACGTAGCGTTCGTAGTCGGCGGGACTGAGCGCGCCGGCCCAGGAGTCGAACAGCTGAACGGCGGCGACACCATGGTCGATCTGGGATCGCAACGACGCCACGGCGAGGTCGGCGAGCCGATCGAGCAGGTCGAACCACAGCGATTCGTCACCGTGCATCAGCGCCTTGGTCCGGACCCAGGTGCGGGTCGGGCGGCCCTCGATGAGGTAGCTCGCGACGGTGAATGGAGCGCCGGCGAAGCCGATGAGCGGGACGGGGAGCTCCGCAACGAGGATGTCGACCGTTGACAACACGTACGGGGTGTCGAGGTCGGGTTCGAGCGGGCGCAGTCGTTCGAGGTCGGCCCGACGGTCGAATGGTCGGTCCACGACCGGACCGACCCCCGGGGCGACGTCGACACCGAAGCCGATGGCATGGACCGGCGTCACGATGTCGGAGTAGAGGATTGCGGCATCCACGCCGTACCGGCGCACTGGTTGGAGGGTGATCTCACTGGCGAGGTCTGGTTGGGCGATGGCGTCGAGGATCGTGCCGGAGCCGCGCACGGCCCGGTACTCGGGGAGTGAACGTCCGGCCTGGCGCATGAACCACACGGGGGTGTGGGGAGCCGCCTGACCCCGGCAGGTGCGGATGAAGGCGCTGTCGTCGTGGAGGAGTCCCACGGGTGGAACGTACCCGCCACCCCTAGGGTGGAGCCATGCGACGATCGATCGACGACGCCGTCGTCCCCGAGGCACCGACTGAGGATCCGACCCCGGCGGTGTGCTGGTCGGTGGGGATCTCCGACGACTACGAGGACTCCGAACCCCGGGTCACGCTCACCGTCGAGGAACAGGGAGCGCCGGGAACCGGGATCGTCGTCCACCTCAACGGCGACGGAGCCCGACGGCTTCGACTGGCGCTCGCCTCGGCGCTCGTCGAGGTCGGCATGGACCGGGGTAGGTGATCCTGCGGCGAACCGGGCGAGTAAGCTCATCTACTCCCTGAGAGCCGATTCCGCTGGGATCCGACCCCCGCCGAGGACCGCCCGTGCCCGACGACCCGGAACTGATCGCCGAGCAGGCGACCATCGACCGTGCGTACGCCAGCCTCGAACGAATGCGTGACGCCGCTCGGGCCCGGCGGCGGCTCTACGACGACGGCCCCGGTGGGACGCCCCAGAACCGGCGGGAGCGGGACTACGTCTGGGGTCAGGTCGAGCAGCGCCTCGCACAACTCGACATCGGTGATCAGTCGCTGGTGTTCGGCCGGATCGACTTCGAGCCGAACGCCGAGAACCCGGAGTCCGAGGCGTTCCACGTCGGTCGGATCGCCGTGTCCGACGAGAACTTCGATCCGGTGGTCGTGGACTGGCGGGCGCCGATCGCAGAGGCGTTCTACCGGGCGACCGGAGCCGACCCCATGGGGCTTCGTCGTCGTCGGCACTTCGCCACCCGCGGTCGGATGCTGCTCGGCATGGACGACGAGCTCTTCGGCTCGGCCGCCGCCGCGCTCGACTCCGGAACGGTCGAAGGTCACGGAGCGTTGATCTCGGCGCTGGAGGAGGCCAGGACCGGGCGCCTGTCCGACATCGTGGCGACCATCCAGGGCGAACAGGACGTCGTCATCCGTTCTCCGCTGCCCGGGGTCCTCGTCGTGCAGGGCGGACCCGGCACCGGCAAGACCGTGGTGGCGTTGCACCGGGCGGCGTTCCTGCTCTACACCCACCGGTTCCCACTCGAAGGGCAGGGTGTGCTCGTCGTGGGCCCCAACCGAGTGTTCCTCAACTACATCGAGCAGGTCCTGCCCTCGCTCGGCGAGGCCGGGGTGCAGATCGCCGTGCTCGCCGACCTGGTCCCCGACATCCGGGCTGTCGGACGCGACGAGGAATCGGTGGCCCGGATCAAGGGTGACCTTCGGATGATCGACGTCGTGGCTCGAGCTGTTCGGGATCGTGAACGGCCCCTCCGCGAGACGCTCCGTGTTCCATTCGGGGTCCAGTTCCTGACGATGTCGGTCGAGCAGTCGACGGAGATCGTCGCCGATGCTCGTCGGCGCTTCCGGACGCACAACGCCGCCCGCCGCCACGTCGAACGCCGGTTCTTCGAGGCGCTCGCAGCGTCGTCACGGACCGAGGACGAGCCGTCGGTGGTTCGAGAACGCGTCCGGCATCTGACCGAGGTGCGGTTGGCGCTCGAGCGGATCTGGCCCGTCCTCACTCCATCGGAGCTGCTCAACGACCTGTTCGGTTCGCCGGGCCTCCTGCGATCGGCGTGCGACCGGTCGATCTCCCGGGAGGAGTGGGAGCTGCTGGGGCGTCCACGCCGCAGTGACACCGCAACACTCGAGTTCACCCACGACGACGTGCCTCTGCTCGACGAAGCGCTGGAACGTCTCGGTCCGGTGCCGTCCCGTCGGCCGCAGCCGGAGGTCCGCACCTACGGCCACATCGTCGTCGACGAGGCGCAGGACCTCTCACCGATGCAGCTCCGGATGCTGGATCGGCGTTCGTTGAACGGTTCGATGACCGTGGTCGGCGACATCGCCCAGGCCACGGGGGCGTGGGCGCACGACGGCTGGGAGTCGGTGCTGGCGCACCTGCCCGACCGTCGAACGCCGAGGTTCGCCGAGCTCAGAATCGGCTACCGGGTTCCCGGACCGATCATGGACTTCGCAGCACGGGTACTGCCGCTCGCCGCCCCCGGCCTCGAACCACCGGAGAGCATCCGCAGGGCGGGTGAACCGCCTCTCCTCGTCGCCACTGGCGACGAGGAGTTCGACGCCGAGGTCGTGTCGCTCGTCCTGAGCGAACTCGCCGCCGTTCAACCGGGTCACCTCGCCGTTGTGGCCCCCGGCTCGCTCGTCGATCGGGTCGACGCAGCGCTCGCCGGGGCTGGAGTGCCCTACGGCCGGGCGAGTCGGCAGGGGCTGGAGCAGCAGGTGACGCTCGTGCCGATCTGGTTGGTCAAGGGCCTCGAGCTCGACGGAGTCGTCGTCATCGAACCGGCCGCCATCCTCGCCGAGGAGGCCCGCGGAGCCCAGGCGCTCTATGTGGCCCTCACCCGCTCGACCAAACGGTTGGCGGTCCTGCACATCCGGCCGCTCCCGGAGGTTCTGGTGGACACGCCGTCCTCAGGTGGTGACGAGGATGCGTTCGGAGGCGAACGCTCCGATGCCCACGTGCCGGCCTTCGATCTCGACGGTGGCCGTCCCGTCGGGTGAGAGCGCAGTCAGGACTCCGCTGCGGCCGGGCAGCACCGAGTTGTCCTCGAGGAAGTCGAGCAGGCCTGGAGTGAACTCGAGTTCCTCGGGAATGCGGCTGACGGTGAACGTCGAACCGACGGTCGTGGCGGCGAGGGCCTGAGCGGTCGGTGCGGCGTAGCCGGCGCCGGGGATCGGGTTGCCGTGCGGGCAGGTGGTCGGCTCGCCGAGGACTCGGACGAGGGCCTCTTCGACCGAGTTCGAGATGACGTGTTCCCACTTGCCGGCCTCGGTGTGCGCATCGGACCACGACAGGCCGAGCACGTCGGTGAGGAAGCGTTCGGCGAGTCGGTGCCGCCGGACGACACGCTCAGCGAGGGTTCGACCGGCGTGGGTCAGCGTGATCCGACCGTCGACGCGGACCAGGCCGTCGGTTTCGAGTCGGCGGATCATCTCCGACACCGCCGGGCGTGACACCTCGAGCCGTTCGGCGATCCGCGCCTGGATGACCTCGATGTCGTCCTCGTGCAACTCCCAGATCACCTCGCAGTACTCCTCGGCGGCAGGATGGAACTCGGACCTCCTCGAGGAACTCCGCGACGGGCTCGGTGGCGAGTCGTGCGACGGAACCGGCGACGGGTTGGGCGGCACGACCACAGCCTACGCTCCCGGTCATGTCGGTTGCCGAGGCACTCACAGGGTTCTCGGCCCCGGCCGGAGCGTGGTTCACGCGGTCCCTCGGTGCGCCGACCGCCGCTCAGGCCGCAGCGTGGGGACCGATCGCAGCGGGGGAGCACACCCTCCTGTGCGCACCGACCGGGTCGGGCAAGACCCTCGCTGCGTTCCTCGGTGCCCTCGACCGATTGGGCGGGCGTTCCGAACCGGCCCCTGGCACCGCCGTGGTCTACGTCTCGCCGCTGCGGGCGCTGGCCACCGATGTCGAGCGGAACCTGCGTTCCCCGCTGCGGGGCATCGCCGTGGAGGCGCAACGGTCAGGAGCGACCTTCCGCTCGCCGACGGTCGGCGTGCGGACCGGGGACACCACCGCCTCGGAGCGCCGGGAACTCCAGCGGCACCCTCCGGAGATCCTCATCACGACGCCCGAGTCGCTCTACTTGATGCTGACCTCCAAGGTGCGCGAGTCGCTCGCCGGTGTGGAGTTGGTGATCATCGACGAGATCCACGCTCTGGCACCGACCAAGCGGGGCGCTCATCTGGCGCTGAGCCTCGAACGCCTCGAGCTCCTGGTCCGCGCCGCCGGCCACGAACCTGACCCGCTCCGGGCCGCTGCGGTGCAACGGGTCGGTCTGTCGGCCACGCAACGGCCGCTCGAGGTGGTCGGTCACTTCCTCGTCGGCAACGACGTCCGGCACGACGGTGACACAGGTGACGAACCGGACGTGAGGCCCCGGCCCGTGAGGATCGTCGATGCGGGTGTCTCCAAGGAACTCGACCTGAGCGTCGTCACGGCGCTCGAGGACTTCTCGCGGCTCGGGGAGGTCCTCGATGAACCGATCTCGGGCCCGGCCGCCGCTGGGCCGGTGCGACGATCCATCTGGCCCTCGGTGCACGAACTCCTCCTCGACGAGGTCCACGACCACCGCTCGACGCTCGTGTTCGTCAACGCCCGCCGCCTAGCTGAGCGGCTCGCCAACCGACTCAACGAACTCGACGCCGAGCGTCAGGGAATTGCCTCGAGTGACGACGAGCCACCACCGGAACTGGTCCGGGCGCACCACGGATCCCTCTCCAAGGAACGCCGGACGATCATCGAGGACGAACTCAAGCGAGGCGAGGTGCGGGGCCTGGTCGCCACCAGCTCCCTGGAACTCGGGATCGACATGGGGGCCATCGACGCCGTGGTGCAGGTGTCCTCACCGGGATCGGTGGCCTCGGGACTGCAGCGGGTCGGTCGGGCGGGGCACCAGGTGGGAGTTCCCAGTCGGGGGACGATCGTCCCGACGCACCGGTCCGACCTGCTCGAGTGCGCCGTCGTCGCCGAGCGGATGCTCGCCGGGGAGATCGAGGCGACCGTCATTCCGCAACGCCCGCTCGACGTGGTCGCCCAGCAGGTGGTGGCTGCATGTTCCATCGACGACTTCGAGTTCGATCACCTGTTCCGGCTCGTCCTCGGTGCGGCCAACACCGGCAGCCTCTCGAGGGCGGCGTTCGCCGCCACCCTCGACCTGCTCGACGGGCGCTACCCGTCGGAGGAGTTCGCCGAGTTGCGTCCCCGGCTCGTCTGGGACCGTGCCACCGGCCGCGTGAGCGGTCGGCCGGGGGCGCAGCGGCTCGCCGTCACCTCTGGTGGAACGATTCCCGATCGTGGTCTCTACGGAGTGTTCCTCGCCGACGGCACGCGCGTCGGTGAGCTCGACGAGGAGATGGTGCACGAGTCCCGAGTGGGCGAGGTGTTCCTGCTCGGGGCCTCCTCGTGGCGGATCGACGACATCACCTTCGAACGTGTCGTGGTCAGTCCGGCACCGGGTCGGCCGGGGAAGATGCCCTTCTGGCGTGGCGACGGTCCCGGTCGGAACGCTGCGCTCGGCCGGGCTCTGGGTGAGTTCGTGCGCCGCATCCGAGGGATGGACCGCGACGAAGCGGTGGCCTCGTTCGCCGAGGGTGGGGCGCTCGACGAGGTTGCAGCCGCAAACGTCGTCGACTATCTCGCCGAACAGGCTCAGGCGACGGGGGTGGTTCCCGACGATCGGACGCTGGTCGTGGAGCGTTTCCGTGACGAGATCGGCGACTGGCGAATCTGCGTGCACTCGCCGTTCGGAGCTCGGGTGCACGCGCCGTGGGCGACGGTGCTCCAGACGCGACTCGCCGAGCACTTCGATGAACTCGGTGGTGACGCGCTCGCCGTCGAGGTGCTCTGGTCCGATGACGGGATCGTCGTGCGTCTCCCCTCTGCTGCCGCCGAGATCCCGCTCGAGTTGCTGTGCCCGGATCCAGAGGAACTCGAGTCGGAGTTGCTCGCCGTGCTGCCCACCACCGGCGTGTTCGCCGCCCGGTTCCGGGAGTGCGCCGCCCGGGCGCTGCTGCTGCCCCGCCGTCGGCCGGATCGTCGGACGCCGCTCTGGCAGCAACGTCAGCGCGCCGGCGACCTGCTCGCCGTGGCGGCGAAGTACCCCTCGTTCCCTATCCTGCTCGAGGCCACTCGCGAGTGCTGCGCCGACACCTACGACCTCTCCGCACTTCGACAGGTGCTCACCGAGGTCCGCGACCGGACGATCCGGGTGGTGCCGGTCGAGACCGACGTGCCCTCACCGTTCGCCCGGTCCCTGCTGTTCGGTTGGGTGTCGCTGTTCATGTACTCGGGGGACGCACCGCTTGCGGAACGTCGCGCCGCAGCCCTGACGCTGGATCAGGAACTGCTCCGTGACCTGCTGGGGACCGAGGAACTCCGTGATCTGCTCGACGGATCGGTGATCGCCGAGGTCGAGCGCGAACTGCAGTGGTTGGCCGAGGACCGTCGGGCGCGCACCGTCGAGGAGTTCGCCGACCTGGTCCGCACGATCGGCCCCGTTCCGTGCGATGCACTCGGTGACCGCACGACCGCTGACGCATCGACCGTGGCTGCCTGGATCAGTGACCTGGTGGCGGCCCGCCGGGCTGTCGTGGTCACGATCGGCGGGAGACCGCAGGTGGCTGCAGCGGCTGACGCCGGACGGCTCCGCGGCGGCCTGGGAGTCGTCGTCCCGGCCGGCCTCCCGAGCGAGGACACCGCTGACGTGCCCACGCCGATCACCGACCTGGTCGAGCGTCACGCCCGTACCCACGGACCGTTCACCGTCGTCGAGGTGGCCGTGCGGTTCGGGCTCGGTCGAGAGGTGGTCGAGTTGGCGCTCCGTGACCTGCAGGACCGTCGGCGGGCCGTGGCGGGCGACTTCACTCCGGGGCGGACCGAGCCGGAGTGGTGTGACGTCGACGTCCTGCGGCGCATCCGCCGCCGTTCGCTCGCAGCGCGCCGGGACGACGCCGCGCCGGTGGAGAGTGCGGCACTCGGGATCTTCCTGCCGCACTGGCAGGGTGTCGGCCGAACGGGTCGCGGCGCACTGGCCGAGGCCGTCAGCGCCCTGCAGGGTGCGCCCCTGCCTGCGTCGCTGTTCGAGTCGGAGATCCTGGCGATCCGTTCCGGGGGTCCGGTGGGTGCCGACCTCGATGCCTGGTGTGCCTCGGGTGATCTCGTGTGGCTCGGAGCCGGGTCGGTCGGCCCGTCCGACGGTCGGGTGTTGTTGGTCTGGCGGGATCTGGTCGCCTCGCTGGTCGACCGGCCCGAGCCTGTCGACCAGGACGGTCCCCTGCACGATGCGGTGCGCACGACGCTCGGTGAGCGGGGAGCGTCATTCTTCCCTGATCTGCTCGCAGCGGCTGCAACGGCTGGGTCGCCCACCTCCGAGGAGGTCCTCGAAGCACTCTGGGACCTGGTGTGGCGCGGAGAGGTCACCAACGACTCGCTCGTGGCGCTCCGGGCGCGCGTCGCCGGTGGTGGACCCGTTCGCCGGTCCCGGCGCCGCTCTCCGGGTCCGGCGCTGCGGAGCCTTCGTCGGGAGGGCCCTCCGGCCGCTGCTGGCCGGTGGTCGTTGACCGCTCCGCTGTTCGCCGATGCACCGCTTCCCACCGAGCGGGCGCTGGTCCGCGCCCAGCAACTTCTCGACCGGTACGGCATCGTCACACGCGAGATGCCCCTCGCCGAGGGTGTGGCCGGAGGGTTCGCCGGGGTGTACCCGGTACTGCGCACGCTCGAGGAGCGCGGCTCGGTCCGACGCGGCTACTTCATCGAGGGTCTCGGTGCTGCTCAGTTCGCCGGGGCTGGCGCCGTCGATCGTCTGCGGGCTCGGCCCGAGCCGACTGCGATCGCCCTGTCCGCCGTGGACCCCGCCCAGCCCTACGGAGCGGCGCTCCCGTGGCCCCGGCTGAGCGACGGTCGGGGCCCGTCGCGCACGGTGGGTGCATGGGTCGTGCTCGTCGACGGATTGTTGCGGGCGTTCCTCGAGCGCGGCGGTCGACGATTGATCGTGCTCGACGACCCCGGCGATCCGGCGGTGCCCCCGGCGAGGTGGGCCGAGGCCATCGTCGATCTCGTTGGCACCGGCCGGGTGGGTCGGCTGCGGCTCGAGACCATCGACGGTCAGCCATGGGCCAGCTCGCCGTGGGCGCGTGCGCTGCGTTCAGCCGGGTTCGTCGACGGATACGCAGGCCTGTCGTTTGGAACGTGAGCGGGATACGGTCGCCCCATGACCGATCGCAATCGTCGTTTCGAAGGGCAGGTCGTCTTCATCTCCGGGGTGGCCCGGGGTCAGGGCCGCAACCACGCCGTGCGCTTTGCGTCGGAGGGGGCGCACATCGTCGGGTTCGACCTGTGCGAGAACGTCGAGCACGCCCCGTATCCACTCGCCACCGAAGATGACCTCGCCGAGACCGTCCGGCTCGTCGAGCAGGCGGGTGGCGCCATGCACGCCGAAGTGGCGGACGTCCGGGACTGGGACGCAGTGAAGCGGGTGGCCAAGGCCGGGTTGGAGCGGTTCGGCCGGCTCGACGTGGTCCTCGCCAACGCCGGTACCTACGCGCCGATGCCGGTGCAGTTCGTGTCGGCGGCGAGTTGGAACGAGACGATCGACATCAACCTCACCGGTGTGTTCCACACCGTCAAGGCCGGCATCCGGTCGATGATCGAGCGCAATGAGGGCGGGGCAGTGGTGATCACCTCATCGACGGCCGGCCTGAAGGGGTTCTACGGGGCTCCTGCCTACAACGCCGCCAAGCACGGGGTGGTCGGGCTCATGCGGTCGCTCGCCCTGGAACTCGCACCCAACATGATCCGGGTCAACAGTGTCCACCCGACGTCGGTCGGCACGCCGATGATCATCAACGACGTGTTCCCGAAGCTCGTGCGCATGGACCTCCCTGACCCCGGAGTGGACGATGCCGCCGAGTTCCTCCGGACCATGCAGCCGATGGACGTCCCGTGGGTCGAGGCCGACGACATCTCCAACGTCGTGTTGTTCCTCGCATCCGACGAGGCGCGCTACATCACCGGATCGACGATTCCCGTCGACGCCGGAGCGCTCCAGAAGTAGCCGAGCGGCGACGGTGCCCGAAGGCGACACGCTGTGGCGGACCGCCGCCCGTCTACGACCGGCGCTCGTCGGCCGGCAGGTCGTGAGGGTCGAGACGCCGAGGGCCGTCGGGGCTGTTCCGGAACCGGGTGAGCAGGTGCTCGACGTGCGGGCCGTCGGCAAACACCTGCTCGTGGACTTCTCCGGTGGAACGACGCTGCGAACCCATCTGCGCATGACCGGCAGCTGGCACCTGTACCGGCCGGGCGAGCGCTGGCGCAAGCCCCGCCACCGACTCGTGGCGCGGATCGCAGTACCCGAGTGGGAGGCGGTGTGCTTCTCGGCACCGATCGTCGAGTGGTCCTCGACTGCAGCCCTCTCCCGTCGCCACGGGGCACTCGGCCACCTGGGGCCCGATCTGTGCCGACCTGATTCGGCGTCGCCTGAGGTCGTGGCGGACTGTGTCGGTCGAATGGCCGGACTCGAACCCGACATGCCGATCGGCGACGTGTTGTTGGACCAGCGCGTGGCCTGCGGTGTGGGCAACGTGTATCGCTCGGAGGTGTGCTGGGCAGAGCGGATCCATCCGTGGACGCCACTGGCCGACCTCACCGAGGACGACCGTGCGCGACTCGTCGCCCGGGCGGGAGAACTGCTCCGGGCGAACCTCGGACCGGGTCCACGGACCACGGTTCCCGGCGGCCTGGCGGTCTACGGCCGGCGTGGCGAGCCGTGTCGCCGATGCGGCACCGCAGTGGAGTCCGAGGTGGGCGGGACCCTGGCACGGGTGGCGTCGTGGTGTCCGCGCTGCCAGCCACCCCGTGAAGTGGTTGACTGACTACATGGTTCCCGTCCGTTTCGTTCTCGTTGCCCTCCTCGCCGTGTCCGGTGTGACGCTTGCGGCCGCCTGTGGTGGGAGCGCCGATCAGTCCGCCACGGAGAGCACCGCCGACGCTGCTCCGACCACGGCCGGGGACGTCAGCGGTGTTCCGTCGGTGTCATCGGCCCCTGCAGTCGGCCCGGTCGAGGGTGTCGATCTGTCCGACATCAGGATGGAGGACCTCACCGGCGGCGGCGAGGTCGAACTCGCCTCAGCGCTCGAGGCCCCGGCGGGGACCCCAGTGCTTGCGTTCTTCTGGGCCCCGTTCTGTTCGACGTGCCGGTCCGAGGCGCCCGTGCTCGAGGACCTCGCCGCTGAGGCCCCCGACGGCTTGCGTGTCGTCGGTGTGGGTGCGCTCGACGACGTGGCTGCGGCCCGGGAGTTCCGAACCGACACCGCCGTGCGCAGCTTCCCGCTGCTGTGGGCGGAGGACACAGCAGCGTGGTCGGCGTTCGATGTGCCGGCGCAGCCGTACCTGCTCCTGATCCGGGACGGCAAGGTGACGCAGCGTTGGCCCGGTGGGGCTTCCGCCGAGGAGATCCGCTCCGCTGTCGCGGCGTGAGCCTTTCGTCGATCCCGCTAGGTTGACGCCGTGCCGACTTCCGATGAGATGACCGCAACGGTCCACCGTTACACCGCAGCCCACTCCGCTGGCGATGTGGACGCAATCGCCGGGCTCTTCGCCGTCGACGCTGTGCTGGTCGACCCGGTCGACCAGCCCGCTCATCTCGGTCGTGATGCCGTGCGGGCGTTCTTCGCCGGGACCCACGAGTCGATCGACGGCATGGAGTTGGTGGCCACCGGTCCGGTTCGGGCGGTCGGCGAGTGGGCGGCGGTCCCGCTCCGGGCCCGTTCGACGATCGGTGACACTATCTACGAGGTCGACATCATCGACGTGTTCACCTTCGGAGATGACGGGTTGATCACCGAGATGCGGGCCTACTGGAGTTCTGCGGACATCCGGGCGTCCCAGATCCCGACGGGCAGGCACTGAGCCATCGTGGCGGTCGTGCTGGGTTCGCTGTGGATCGGCGTCGGCGTGGCGTGGCTGCTCCTGGCCTGGTTCGGGTCACAGGGACGGCTGAAGTACAAGAGCTTCTGGGGCATCCGATCGGCGTGGGCCCGGGAGTCGCCGGAGGTATGGGCCGAGGCGCACAAGGAACTCGCCGTCGGCATCGGCTTCGGTGGTGGGGTCACCATCCTCGGTGGACTCGTCATCATCTTCAGCGGCATCGACAATCCGATGTCCACCATCGGCCTCCTCGTCGCCGTCGGCGGATCCGTGCTCGGCCAACTCGTCGGCAACCTCCGGGCCAAGTCCGCTGTGGCCCAGCTGTCAGGGGCCTGATCGACTCGCCGGGTCACACCCGGCCGAGGATCCGATCGACGCTGATCTCGATCGCCACCCGGTTGCTGCGAGGCGCAGGGTCTCCGTAGCGGGCCCCGTATGCTGCCTCGGCTGCGGCCACCCGAGACGGGTCACTGGTCGCCGTCACCGCACCTTCGAGCGTGAGCCATCGACCTCCGTCCACCTGTGACACCGCCGCACGGCCACCACGACGAGCGTTGGCGACCTTCTGGGAACCGTCGATCGTGATGATCCGCACCACGCGGCGGTGCGGGTCGTAACCGAATCCGACGGGGACCACGTGCGGGCTGCCGTCACTCCGGAGCGTGGTGAGCGAGGCCAGGTGACGTTCGGTGAGGAACTCGATCGCAGCATCGGGAAGGTCGGCTGGGTCCAGGCTCACGACGATGACACCGCTTCGAGCACGTTCATCCTGGACGCTCGCCATGCGGGCAGCAGCGCTGCGACCACCCCGGCGATCGTCGCCACGGCGACGATGACCAGGAGTTGGACCACGGGTAGCTGGAACGTGAGGATCCCCGGGTTGTCCGCGGCGATGGCGACGGACAGTGCGCCAGCGAACACGATCCCGATGACCAGACCCATGAGCGTGCCGAACACGGCGATGATCGCAGCCTCGATCAGGATGGTGCGGCGGAGCTGCCAGCGGGTCATGCCGACGGCCCGGAGCAGTCCGAGCTCACGCGTCCGTTCGAGCACCGACAGCGAGAGCGTGTTGGCGATGCCGATCAACGCGATCACGATGGCCAGTCCGAGCAGGGCGTAGACGATCCCGAGGAAGACGTTGATCGGTCCGGTCTGGGACTGGATGTACTCCTGGAGGTCCTGGACCGAGACCGTGGGGATGTCGGCGAACTGGGCGTCGAGAGCGGCCTTGACCGCAGCGGTGTCGGCCCCGGGCTCCGTGGTCACGAAGATCTGGCTGTCGGTGTTGAACAACGGCAGCGAGTTCGGTTCGAACGTGGCCAGGGGGAGGAGGATCGACCCCTGGCCCAGCTGCTCGTCGTAGATGACGGCCACGCGAACCGGCTGGACGCCGGTGGCCACGAAGTACACGGGGATGGTGTCGCCGACTCGCCACCCTCGTTCAGTGGCGAACTTGCGCTCGACCGCCATGGTCCCGGCAGTCAGGTCCTCGGGCGACCCCTCCAGGCCGCCGCTGTCGACGACGTCGAACCACGAGGCCGGGTCGATACCGAGTGCGAACGTGTCCTCACCGGGCGGTGCGTCCGACGGGGCTCCGAGTTGGCCGGCCGGCACCGTCGTTGCGGTGGTCGCCGATGCGACACCCACCGGATCGAGGAGGCGCAGGAGCGTGAAGCGGATCGGGCTGACCTCAGCGACGCCCGGGATCTCTCGGATGGCATCTGCGGAATCAGCCGGGATGGCACCGAACGACGTCAGCGACGCCGTGGCGACCACGAAGTCGGCCTTGACCGACGAACTGATGGCGTCGTCGGCGGAGGCCTTGATCGAGGAGGCCACGATGGCGATGAGCGTCACGAGTGTCACTCCGATCGTGAGCGCCGCTGCGGCCGCAGCCGTCCGCTTCGGACTGCGAGCGGCGTTCTCCCCGGCGAGACGACCGTCGATGAGGCCACCGAGCGAGAACGGCGCAGCGATGGCGCGGCTGACGGGCCGGGCGATCAGTGGGCCGAGTATCACAGCGACCGAGACGAGGATCGCCAGAGCGCCACCGCCCACCTGGTAGAGCGGGTTGGGCCCGGTCTGGGCCAGACCGGTGCCGATGAGGGCCACGCCCCCGACGACGAGCGCCGCACCCCAGATGCGCCGGGAGACCGAGATCGCAGTGCGGTCCACGGCCACCTCGGTGATCGCGGCGACCGGTGGCACCTTGGAGGACCGGATGGCCGGGATGACCGCCGACAGGACGGTCACCCCGACGCCGATCACCACAGCGAGCACCACGACGCCGCCGGCGAGGCTCGGCACGGTCGAGGAGATCGTGAAGAAGCCGCTGAGCACCCGGAGCAGCAGCGTGGCCAGAGCGAACCCGGCGGCGAGGCCGAAGGTCGCAGCGACGAGACCCACGACGATCGCCTCGAGCAGCGTGGCCACGATGACCTGTCGGCGTGTGGCGCCCACCGCCCGGAGCAGGGCCGTCTCACGGGTTCGCTGGGTGATGATGATCGAGAAGGTGTTGTAGATGATGAATATCGCGACGATGAGCGCCACGTAGCCGAACACCGAGACGAAGATCTCGAGGATGTCGACGAACTGCGAGATCTGTTCCTGGTTCTCGGCGGTGAACGCCTCCCCGGTGAGTACCTGCCACTCGGGAAGTTCCTCCCCGATCCGGGCGGCGAGGTCAGCTTGTGTCTCACCGTCAATCGCTCTGGCGGCGACGAAGTTGAACTGGTCGGGCTGGTTGAGCAGGCGTTGGGCCTCGGCGGTGGTGAACGTGATCGGCCGCACGCCGGTGGACTGGGAGCCGTCGTCGCCGAGCCCGCTGATGCCGACGATCTGGTACGGCCGAACGCCATCCTGCGTGGTGGCGATGGAGAGCTCGTCCCCGAGCTGTTTCCCGAGTGAGTCCGCAGTTCGGAAGTCGATCACGATCTGCTCTGCCGTGGTGGGCGGTCCACCCTGACGCAGCGAGCCGATCCGGAGTCCCTCGTCGTCGATCCAGTTGTAGACGAGCGTCGGCGGGCCGAAACCGCCCCCGACGACCTTGCCGTCGTTGCCGACGATCTCCGGACCCGGCGACTCGACCACGCCGACAGCGGCACCGACACCGTCGACGGCGGCGACCTGATCCACGAGCCCTGCGGGCACCTGGGTCCGGATCGGTTGCCCGAACGGGGTCTCCTGGGTCCGGGGTGAGCGCACCACCGCATCGAAGCCGGAGTAGACGTCGCCGACGAGCGACTTGATCGAGTCGCTCAGCGAGACCGAGAGCAACTGGGTTCCCGTCAGGAACGCAATGCCGAGCACCACCGCAATCCCGGTGGTGACCAGCCGGCGCTTGCGGGCGAAGAGGTCCTTGAGAGCGATCCGGATCACGTGGTCAGCCGCCGAGCTGCTTCATCGAATCGATGATGCGCTCGGCGGTCGGGTTCTCCATCTGGTCGACGATCCGGCCGTCTGCGAGGAACACGACACGATCGGCGTAGGCCGCAGCATTGGGATCGTGGGTGACGACGACGACCGTCTGGTTCAGATCCGACACGGCGTAGCGCATGAAGCCGAGCACTTCGTGTCCGGAGCGGGAGTCGAGGTTGCCGGTCGGTTCGTCAGCGAAGACGATCTCCGGCCGGCTCACGAGCGCCCGGGCCACGGCCACCCTCTGCTGTTGGCCTCCGGAGAGCTCGCTCGGCCGGTGCGAGAGTCGGTCTGCGAGGCCCACGATGTTGATGATCTGGTCCATCCACGCAGCGTCCGGCTTGCGACCGGCGAGGTCCATGGGGAGGGTGATGTTCTCTGCTGCACTGAGGGTGGGGATCAGGTTGAAGGCCTGGAAGACGAATCCGACCTTGTCCCGGCGCAACTCGGTGAGCTTGGCGTCGCTCAGATCGTCGAGGAACACGTCTCCGATGCGCACCCGACCGGCGCTCAGTCGATCGAGTCCGGCGAGACAGTGCATCAGGGTCGACTTGCCCGACCCCGACGGACCCATGATGGCGGTGAAACGGCTTCGTTCGAAGTCGATGGTCACACCGTCGAGCGCCCGAACCTCGGTGTCATCGGTGCCGTAGACCTTCACGGCGTCCACCGCTCCAGCGGCAGCAGTCCCTGAGGGTGTGGTGGTCATCGACATCAGGTCTCCAGCGGCGTTCGTCGGGGTTACCCGGCAAGGCTACCGGGGAGTCGCAACGTCGGTGAGATCGACAACCACCCCGTCGTCGGCGGGATTCCACACCCGGTCGCTCACCGGTGCCAAGTAGCTCACCAGCAGGCGGCCCCAGTGCCGTCGTTCCTCGGGCTGGCTGAGGCAGGCCATGCGGAACAGGAGACGGGAGTCACGTCGGCGACGCAGGCGTGCGGCGGCCACCCCGCCGATGGTGGCGTAGCGGGCCAGCATCGAGGCGTCGGGAATCGGGCTGCGCGACATCACCTCAATGGCCTGGTAGGCCCAGGCGACACGCAGTTCATCGCCGGCGGTCGGCTCCTGTGGGAGCGGCTCGGTCCAGCGGACCAGTCGCTCCGGTGTCCGTGCGACCACGGCGTCGTCGTGGATCACGCAGTGCAGGGCCTCGCCGCCGATCACGACCGTCGGGTTGATCTCGTTGCGCACGCCGCTGTCGAGCAGGTGTTCTGAGGCCTGACGGAGCAGTGGCGTCTCCGTGACGAAGGCACCGCTGCGCAGGCACGCCCCGGCGAGGGGGTCGCTGGATCCGGCGCGTGGTGAGATCCGCGTGGTCGAGCCGTCGAGGTGCTGTTGTTCGCCGCCGCAAGTGGCGAACCGGGCCCCGGTGGAGTCGACGAGTCGACCGAGGCGTGCGAGCCAGACCGGGCTGAGTTCGGTGTCGACGTCGACGACGGCCGACCAACCCCCCCGGGCAGCAGCGAGCCCTTCGGCGATCGCCTCGGGTGTGTTGGTGTGTTCAAGTTGGAGTACCCGGACACGGTCGTCGCCGGCGGCCTTCGCTGCGGCCACTGTCTCGTCCGATGAGCCCCGGTCGACGACGACCACTTCGGTGGAGGCGAACGTCTGGCTCAGGACCCCCGTCACCACCCGGCCGACGGTCTCGGCCCGGTCCCGCACCGGAAGCACCACGCTGAATCGCGGTTGCACAGGACCATTGTGATCGACGGCGGCCCGCTGAACGCGGACCTCGACGTCAGCGGAGTGGTTTCAACTCGTAGACCGTCACGATCCCGTCCTGCCCCAACTGTTGGAGTTCGACCCGTTCGGCGAGTTGTTCGCGCGTCCAGAGGTGCCCGTAACGGGGAGGTGCGTCGACCCAGATCAGGCAGTGGCGCCCGTTTCCCGCCCGGAGGTCGTCCACGAGCACGTCGAGGTCGTCGGTCGGATCGTTCGACTCGAGGCCGGTGCGTCGTGGGCTCCATTCGGACTCGACCGCCGGGTACAGCGCCGTGGGCAGGTTGGAGGAGTCCACGCAACCGTCGGGCACCGTTGCGAGCGCAGCGGAGGTACGGGCGCGTTCGTAGGTATCGGAGGAGTAGTTCCCGTCGAAGAAGGGGTTGCCGGCGGCGAAGGCGACCACCGCCACCAAACCAGCAGCCACGTTGGCCACGGCCCAGACGTAGGTGCCCGCCAGGGAGACTCGCCACCACGGGCTCGCTCCGATCGGGGGGACCCCTCTCAACCGGGCCACGGTCGCCAGCCCGACGGCCACGAGAGGCAGGTAGGCCGGTTCGAGGAGACGCAGGTCGAGTTGATTGAGAGCGGTGGTCGAGCGGATGTAGAGCATGTAGGTGAGGTAGAGGAGGGGCGTGAGCACCAGCAGTCCGACCGGTCGCCCGGCGGTCGACGTCACGACCTCGATGCGGCTGCACGCTCGTTGGTCCGCCACGACGCCGAGGAGACGCCAGATGACCGCTGAAGCACCGACCAGCGTGATGACCGCCACTGCCGCCCACAGGCGTTCACGACCGTTGGCCACCCCGGGTAGGACGAAGCGTCCGAGCGTGGCGACGATGTCGGAGAGGTTCTGGACCACACTGCGTGCGGAGGAGTCGCGTGGCCCGAGGAGGGTCCCGTCAGCGGCGAGGTTTCGGAGGATCCACAGCACCGGGACCACGGCGGACGCTGCTGCGAACGCCACGGCGGTGGTGAACCGCTCGACGAACCGGCGTCGGTTGTCGAGGAGCAGCCAGAGTCCGCCGGTCGGAATCAACACCACTGCGACGTAACGCAAGCCGAACCCGAGCCACACCAGGACGACTGCGGCTGCGATCCAACGGGTTCGGTTCGTCCCCTCCCACGCGTTGCTCAGAGTCAGGATCAACAACAGGCACACCACCGAGAACGCACGGTCGGTCATGAGCAGGTGGCCGAAGCCGATGCTCGAGGATCCGAGCGCCACGACGACCGTTCCGAGCAGGACCAATCGGTCGCTGCGCACGAATCGGCGGAAGACCCGCCAGGCGACCACGACGGCGAGGGCGCTGACTCCGGCGTTCAGGACGATCGCTGCGGACTGGGTGCTGAGCGGCGTGATCCACGCAGTGAGGGCCATCAACGCCGACCACAGGGGCGGCCAGACCGTGAGCGGGTCCTCGAGGAAGAACCGCAGTCCCCGACCGGCGAGGATCGAATCGGCGATCGCCGTGTACCCGACTCCGTCGTCGCCCACGGCGATGCCGCCCACGTTGGCGATCGACACGGCCACTGCGCTCAGGAGGGCGAGGGCGGTGACCGAACGTGCATCGAGAACCAGGTTGCGGCGCCCCGACGAACTCACCACACCAGTGTCGGGGGTCGGAACACCCTGAGACAAGTACCCCTGGAAGCGTCCGTTCCCGATCCCCGTAGAATGCGCCTGTGGACTGTCCGAGTTGCGGAGCCGAGTGTGCGGTGGGGGCCCGGTTCTGCTGGTCGTGTGGGCACTCGCTGGTGCAGCCGACCGAGGAACGTCGGGTCGTCACGGTTCTCTTCGCTGACCTCGTCGGTTTCACGGCGTTGTCGGAGGCTCGTGACCCCGAGGAAGTGAAGTTGATCGTCGAGGCGGCCTTCGAGCGACTCGTCGTCGATGTGACCACCTTCGGTGGCCGTGTCGACAAGATCGTCGGTGACGCCATCATCGCCCTCTTCGGCGCGCCGGTCGCTCACGAGGACGATGCCGAGCGTGCAGTACGCGCTGCGTTGCGGATGCAGGAGACGCTGGCGGAGTACGCCACAACCACCGACGCCGACGTCCGCATGCGGGTCGGTGTGAACACCGGGGAGGTGCTCGTCGGGGCACTCCGGGCCGGCGGCGATTACACGGCCATGGGCGACGTCGTGAACACCGCATCACGGCTGCAGACCATGGCCGGTCCCGACGAGGTGCTCGTCGGGGAGAGCACCTACCTCGCCACGAGCGGCGTGATCGACTACGAGTCCCGCGGGTCCTTCCTCGCCCGTGGTCGTGAGCGTCCGATCAACGTCTGGGTGGCCAAGGAGGCACTCCTTCCGCCGGGTCATCGCCCGCGCCACCGGGAGGCTCCGCTCATCGGCCGTGATCACGAGATGGCGTTGCTCACCAACGCTGTCCACGTCGCTGTCGGCTCCGGTCGCGGCCTGCACGTGGTGATCTTCGGCGAAGCCGGCGTCGGCAAGACGCGCATCGCCAACGAGCTCGCCGAACTCGTCGGTGCCACCGACGGCGTGTTCGAGGTCGCTGGTCGCTGTGTCCCCTACGGCGAGTCGAATCCGTGGTGGCCCGTCGCCGAGGCCCTCCGTGACGGTCTGCGGGTCGATCGTGACGCCCCGGCGGACGTGGCCCGATCGGCGGTGCGCGCTGTGGTGTCGCACTTCGCCACCGAGGACCTCGGCGCCAACGACGTCGAGTCCGTCGTCGACGGTCTGCTGCACCTCATGGGGTACGACACCCGGTTGCGCTCCCTCACCGGCACCCGGGCCCGGGCCGAGGCCACGGGTGCCCTGCTCCGGTTCATCGAGTGGCTCGTCGAGCGGCGGCCGTTGCTCGTGCGTCTCGCCGATCTGCACTGGGCCGACGACGTCGTCCTGGAGTTGATCGACGAGCTCTCGACCCAGCTCGCCCGCCGGCCGTTCGTGCTGGTCGCCACTGCTCGCCGGGCGTTGCAGGACCGGTGGTCACCACGATGGGGTCGATTCAACTCGCTGGTGTTGAACCTCACGCCGCTGGATCGTTCTGCGTCCGAGGCCCTGCTCGACGTGCTCGGCGGCCGTGAGTTGTCCGCAGTCGACCGTCAGGCGCTGCTCGATCGCTCCGGTGGCAACCCCTTCTACCTCGAGGAACTCGTCACGCTGGTCGGAGCCGACGCCCCGCCCGGGGCTCTCGATGCGCCGGTGAGTGTCGCTGACTCCCTTCCCGACACGCTCCGTGGACTCGTGGCGGCCCGGGTGGATGCCCTGTCGCCGGAGGAGCAGCACGTCCTCGAGGACGCTGCGGTCTGGGGGTCTGCTGGACCCGTGCGCATCCTGCACCTGACCGCACAGGCGATCCGAGGCGTGGAGGACGTCTCCGATGTGGTCGATGCACTGGTGAACAAGGACGTCCTGACGCTCACCGCCGACGAGTGGTCGTTCCGTTCCGACCTGGTGCGCGAGGTGGCGTACTCCCGGCTCACCCGACGGGATCGGGTGCAGCGCCACCTCGGGATCGCCCAGACCTACGACCAGCGGCTCTCGGTGGACTCCACAGACGACGGCACTGTCGAGACCGTCGCCCGACACTACGTGGAGGCCGTCAGCCTCACCCTGAGTCGCGAGGGTCAGGTCGATCCCGCTCTCATCGATCGTGCGGCGGAGTGGATCCTCGAGTCGGGACGCCGGGCTGAGCAGTCCGGTCTCTATCCCCAGTCCGAGCGGGTCTACACCCAACTGCTCGACCTCCTCCCGGCCACAGACCTCAGGCGTCGATTCGAGGCGTTGTCAGGTCGTTCGAGGTCCCGGGTCGAGCAGTGGCAGGTCGCTGGGGCTCGAGAGGACGCCTCAGCGGCCATGGAGGCGGCAGAGTGCATGGAGGATCCCGTCTCCCGCGCCCAGGCCTACCTCAGCCTCGCCGCAGCGGCGTCACGATCGGGTGAGGTGCTGCTCGCCGAGGAGGAGATCGATGCGGCCCTCGAGTTGTTCGTCGCCGCCGAGGACAGCCACGGTTGCGCAGAGGCACTCCGCCAGCGGGGTATGTCGAGGTTGTTGCGTGGTGATCATCGGGCCGCAGAGGGGCCCATCGCTGCGGCGCTTGATGCGTTCCGCGCTGTGGGTGATCGGCGAGGAGAGGCCTGGTCGTTGCAGAACCTGGCATGGATCGCCTTCACCGATGGTCGTCTCGATGAGGCGGAGCACATCCTGGCCGAGTCGCGTCGGGCATTCGACGAGGTCGGTGATGCCGGCGGCTTGATCTGGGTCGATGGTCTCGGTGCCTACCTGCAGTTCATTCGCGGTGATCTCAGCGAAGCGGAGCGGATCGCAGCCCGAGTCCTCCGCGAGAGCGAACGTCGGGGCGACCACTACGGCGAGGGAATGATGCGAGTGGTGCGCGCCGGGGTCCGCTTGTGGCGGGGTCGCACTCTCGAGGCGGTCGAGGAGGGCGGTGGCGCAGTGGCGGCGCTCCGGGTGGCCAGCGATCCGGTCGGCCTGGAGCAGGCTCTCGCCGTGGCGGGGCGGGCCGAGGTCATGGCGGGCAACGTGGATCTGGGGCTCGACCTCCTCGCCGAGGCGCGTACGCAGAGCGCTGTCACGTCGACCGGCTTCGCCCGGACGGTCTCGCGGTCGACGGAGGTGCAACTCGGACAGCCGGAGTTGACCCTCAGCGATCTCGGAGCTGCCACCGAGGTCCAGCAGAGTCCGGTCGGTGTGGACGAACTCGTCGGGATCTCGGCGTTGGCGCTGGCTCAGGTCGGCCGATTCGACGAGTCCATCGAGCTGCTCGGAGTCGTCGATGGGGTTGAGTCACTCCCCGGGCGTTCGCCGTACGTCGTGTCGGTCGCCGTGATCGTGCTCGCTGCGATCGGTCGCCGATCAGATGCCGCGTCCGCTGCGGCACTGGTGAACGGTAACGCCACCTCGACCTATCTCGATCGGATCCACGCCGACCTGGCACTCGGCCTGGCCACAGCTGGTTCCGACGGAGCAGCCCTGATCGACCGGGCCCGGAACACGAGCTCGGGCACCGAGGACGTGGTGAGTGCGGCGCTCGTGGCCCTCGCCGCTGCGGTCCGCGAGGGCGCGGACCGCAGCGAGGAGAGCGAACGCCGCCTCAGCGCGCTGGGCATCACCGATACGGCCTGGCGCAACCTCTACCGGCGGATCGCCGACCCAGCCTGAGCCCGGGGAGAGCACTCGGCTGGGTCCGACGATCCGCCGGCGGGCCCGAGGGCCAGGTCAGCCCTGCGGCTGTGGCACCCAGCGGAGGTAGGGCTTGTCGGCCCGCCACCCGTCCGGGTACTTGGCGGCAGCATCCTCGTCGGACACCGCCGGCACGATGATCACGTCGCCGCCCTGTTCCCAGTCGGCCGGCGTGGCCACCTGGTGCTTCGCCGTGAGCTGGAGCGAGTCGACGACACGGAGGATCTCGTCGAAGTTCCGGCCGGTCGACGCGGGGTAGGTCAGCGTGAGCTTGACCTTGTTGTCGGGGCCGATCACGAACACGGAGCGCACGGTGAGGGTGTCGTTGGCGTTGGGGTGGATCAGGTCGTAGAGGTCCGAGACCTTGCGGTCGGGGTCGGCGATGAGCGGGAAGTTGACTGCCTGTCCCTGTGTCTCGGCGATGTCGGCGGCCCACTCGGCGTGCGAGTCGACCGGGTCCACCGAGAGCCCGACAACCTTGACGCCGCGTCGGTCGAACTCGTCCTTGAGCTTGGCGACCGTGCCGAGTTCGGTGGTGCAGACTGGGGTGAAATCCTTGGGGTGAGAGAACAGGATGGCCCAGCTGTCGCCCTTCCAGTCGTGGAAGTCGATGGTCCCCTCGGTGGTCTCGGCTGTGAAGTTCGGGGCCTCGTCGCCCAGTCGGATGCTCACGGTCACTCCAGTGGTCTCGTGCAGCGGTGCTGCGGTGCTAATAGTTGACCATCTTAGTCAAGATTACTGCTGGTGACCAGTCCTCCTGACGCATCGCTGGAGTGACAACTGTCGCAAGCGGATCGACTACCACAGTTCGCATCTGCTTGCTACAGTTAGCAGACCTTCAAGGCGGCCACCGGTCGCCACCGAGCAGAGAGCAGGAGTCCCGTGAGCACCATCCTCAAGCCCGTGACCGACGTCCAGGAGCGCATCGTTCAGGTGATCGGTGATCTCAAGCAGCCCGTCACCAAGGTCGTCAGCACCGTCGTCGACTTCGTCACCGACCGCCGCAGCGAGTTCCCGGCCGTCCCCTTCGCCGAGAAGCTGCCCACCCCGGTTGAGGTGATCGACAACCAGGCGAAGTTCGCCACCAACGTGGTCCGGACGACCAAGAGCGTCGCCACCGCTGCGGCCAAGGCCGCCGCCCCGGTCACGGATCAGTTGCTCGACCGCAGCACTGCGAAGAAGGCCACCGTCGCTGCGGCCTGAGCCGCATCTCGACACCTCAATTTCGCCCGCAGCGGTACCCCTCACCGCCGGCGGGTCTGCCCGGTCCGAACGCCCCCTCGTCGGACACGGTGCCAATCAACGGGAGGACCTCCTGGTCCTCCCGTTGGTCGTTCACCGGCCGGTTCGCCTCGGGATGGTGTCGACCCGTCCGGCGATGACTTGACCGATCGCCAGCGCCGCTGTGGCCGCCGGCGACGGGGCGTTGAGCACGTGCACGCAGCGCGGCGAGACGGCGAATGCGAAGTCGTCGATCAGGCGGCCGTCGGCCGAGACGGCTTGGGCTCGGATACCCGGAGCGGCGGGTCGCAGGTCGGCAGCGTCGAGCTCGGGCACGAGCCGCTGCAGGTCCTCTGCGACCCGCTCGGGTGACCGAGCCCGGCGCAGCTCGGCCAACCCGGTGCGCCAGTAGCGCAGGCCGAGCCGCCAGAGCGCCCGGTTCCGCAGCAACGCCAGAGCGTCGGTGCGGTCGACGGAACGGTCGTAGGCCTCACGTCCCAGCGCCAGGACGGCGGTCGGGCCGGCGTGCACGTGCCCTTCGATCGACCGGGTCAGGTGCACCCCGAGGAACGGCCAACGCGGGTCGGGCACCGGGTAGACGAGCGCCCGCACCAGTTCGGCCGACGATCCGGTGACGTCGGTGTAGTCGCCCCGGAACGGCACGATGTGCACCGACGGCTCCGCTCCGCACCGGGCGGCGACCCGGTCGCTCTGCAACCCGGCGCAGTTCACGAGCACGCTGGTGCGCAAGCGGGTGCCGTCTGCGAACGCGACGTCGAGCCCGTCACCACGCACTGCGGCCTGCGTCAGTTCGAGCCCAACCCGCAGCTCACCGCCGGCGACGCACACCTCGCCGACGAGCGAGCGCGCAACACCGGGGTAGTCGACCACCCCGGTGTCGAGCACGTGCAGCGCCCCGACGGCCCGGACGTGGGGCTCGATCCGACGGAGCCTCTCGGAGTCGAGGCGCTCGACCCGCACGCCGTTGGCCGCTCCTCGCCGCTCGAGTTCGGCGAGCGCCGGGAGCTGGGCGGCGTCTGAGGCCACGACGACCTTGCCGCAGGTGCGGTACGGGATCGAACGCTCGGAGCAGTACTGCTCGAGCGCCGCCCGACCGCGAACGGCGAGGTCGGCCTTGGCCGAGCCCGGCGCGTAGTAGAGCCCGGAGTGGGCGACACCGGAGTTTCGTCCGCTCTGGTGCCGGGCCGGCCCGTCCTCCTTGTCGACGACGACGATGTCCCCGGTTCCGAGCCGTTCCCCGATGGCTCGGGCGGCAGCGAGCCCGACAAGGCCCGCCCCTACCACGATGACCGCAGCGTCGGCGGATCGGCGGGTCACGGCGAGTTGCGGGGTGCGAGCACGTAGGAGGTCACGCCGTCTGCGGAGGCCACCTCGCGCAGGTCGACGACTCCGGCGATGTCCGCCCGGTCGTGGAAGTCGGGATCGACGGAGTACTCGACCCAGACCAGACAGACCTGCTCGTTTCGTTCCGAAGCTGCATCGACGCGGAGCTGGAGTTCCTCGAGGTCATCGGTCGGCTGGTCCGACTTGTACTCGGTCCGGCGGGGGCTGATGAGCGCTTCGACCTGTGAACGGTAGATGTCGGCGGAGTTGTTGGAGTACAGGACACAGCCCTCGGGCAGAGCGGTGAGCGCCGGACTCCTCGATGCAGCCACCGCCCGGGGTGCGTTGTAGCCGACATCGGAGATCACCGAGTTGAGCGGGCCGAGCAGAGCGAGCGTGAGCAGCACCTGCGTGCCGAGCCACACGCCGGCGACGGTCCAGCCGACGGTCCGCCAGCGCGGTCGATCGAGCAGCACCAGTTCGACCCACCTGAGGAACAACAGAGCTGTGGGGACGAGGGACGGAGCGAGCAGCCGGATGTCGAGGTCGTCGAAACCGACGATCGATCGGCTCACGACCATGAGTGCGGTGAACACGGTCACGAAGATGGACAACAAGCCGACCGGACCCGCAGCGGCGTCGAGCGGCCGGAACCCCTGGGTACGGATCGCCGTGGCCACCACGACGGTGACGATGACGACACCGAGTGCAGCGAGGACGAGGTTGGGCCCGTCGGGGATCGACGTCACGAACTTCGCCGTCGTCCGGAACGCTGCTGCGAGGTTCTGCAGCGGCCCGACCGAGGAAGGGAACCGAGGGCCCATGGCGGTGTCCGAGATGGACAGGTTGCGCAGCATCCACGCCACGCTCGGAACCACAGCGGGCACGGCGTACCAGCACACGTCGGTCACGACCCCGGCGAGGCGCCGATCCTGTCTCCATGCCCGAACAGCGAGCCACAACGCGAACGGCACCACCACGTAGAGCGCCTGGTAGCGAATGTAGAAGCCGGTGGACGTGACCAGTCCGGCGGTGACGAGCAGGACCGGGAGATGGCGTTCGGTGGCCAACAGGAGCAACCAGATGGTCAACAGCGAGAGCAGCACGAACGCCACCTCGGTCTGGACGAACGCCCCCAAGCCGATCAGCAGTGGTGAGACGGCAACGCCGGCGACGAACAGAGCGCGCAGTCGGAGGTCGCTCAGGATCCGGCTGACGACCGCAGCGGAGAGGAGCACCACCCCGACCAACATGACGGCGTTGAGGGCGACGGCCACCAGATCTCCCCGCCACCCCGTGACTGCCGAGCCGACGGCGAGCAGTACCGGCCACAACGGCGGCCACGTCGTCAGCGGCCGTTCGAGGAAGAATCCGAGCCCGTCGCCGGCACGCAGTGAGTCGGCCACGGCGATGTAGGCCACGGCGTCGGTCCCGGCCGCCGGTTGAGTGAAACGGACCGCAACGGCGGTCAGGGCGATGGGCACGAGCGCGACCACCGAGACGTACCAGCGGGCGAGCCCGGATGGTCGGTCGGAGTCGGTGGGTGGCACTGGTTCAGCGGGTCGAGGCGGTCGCGTGGACGAACCGGTGACGGTACCGCTTGAGAGCCGGACGCTCGACGAAGCGGTGGAGTGCGGCTCCCACCAGGTAGGCGGCCAGCAGCTTGATCGGGATCCACTTGGGGCCGCCCGAGAACCCGGGGGTCATGAGCTGGAAGAGCTGGTAGTGGGTGATGTAGATCGCGTAGCTGAGGGCGCCGAAGTAGCACAGCAACCGCAGACTCAGCCATCGGCTCAGCGCGAACTCGTCCCGCAGGCGGACGAACGCGAAGACCAGGACGGCGGCGCAGATCGTCGACAGCGTGAACCCCCACCGCACCCAGTAGTTGCCGTTCGGGAGCTCGGCGAGGACGACCTGGATGGCGTTGTCGGCGTACTCCTTGAGCTGGGGTGGTGTCAGGCCCTTGGGAGGCGCCTCGATGTCCACGTCGGTCGGGTACAGCGGGACGTAGAACCCGCCGAGACGCTCCACCAGCTTGGACGAGGAGAGCAACGCGAAGATCATGCCGCCCGTGGCCACCCAGGCGACTGCGTGGAGTCGCCGCTTGGCCGTGGCGCTCAACTCGGTGGGCGCCACGGCGTGGATGATGGCGAGCAGCACGCCCATGGCGATCGCGTCCGGTCGCTGGAACCAGAACTGACCGGGTCCGCCCAGTCCCATGCCCCGGGCCACCCAGACCACGAGGATGAACACGACGAGCGCCACGGCGAGCTGACGGATCCAGTTCCGCTTCAGGCACCAGTACGTGGCCAGCGCACCGACCAGATAGAACTGCTCCTCGAGTGAGAGCGACCACATCTGGCCCATGTACTGGAAGCTCCCGAGCAGCGGTGAGAAGAAGATGTTGTGGACGTAGAACAGCGTCGCGATCGACTCCCACACGACGTTGGTGAACAGGAACTCGGTGTCCGGGTTCGGGTTGGCGATCCGGATCGCCAAGATCGGCAGGAAGAACACGATCAGCGTGACGATCAGGCCCGGCAGGAGGCGGATTCCCCGTCGGGCGTAGAAGTTCCGCAGCGACATGGCCCCGGTCGCTCGGCGCTCCTCGAAGATCAGCGTCGTGATGAGGAAGCCGGAGAGCACGAAGAACAGGTCGATGTAGCCGGACAGCGAATCAGCCACGGCGTAGGCGTGTTGGAGCACGACGCACCAGACGCCGACGCCGCGGATGCCGTCGAACGGCTTGACCGAGCCGATGCGGGGCGCCCGGGACTCGAACGGGTGGAGCGCCACCGTCACGCTGTTGCGAGCTTTCCGGTGTCGACACGGTTCTTGCGGTCCATGGAGCGCTTCTCGACGAACTGATAGAGCGGCCAGGCGAAGACGAACGCCGTGATCCACGCCACCAGGACCCGAAGGGGGAGGTATCCGTCAGGGATCGGCAGCACGAAAAGCAGGATCGGGAGGGTGTGGATCAAGTAGAGGCTGTACGACATGCGACCGACGGCCCGGACCGGCCGGATCGACAGCGCCCGGCCCAGGAGCCAGCGAGGGGTGCGGACCATGCAGATGAGCACCGGGACCATGGCCCAGTTGGTGATGGTGAAGGCCCACTTGACCCAGAAGTTGCCGGTCGAGAGCTCGGCCATGGCGACCTCGAAGGCCTGCTGCGGGGAGAGCGTCTCGTTGACCTCGGGGAGGAACGGGACGTAGGGCCAACCGAACTTCTGCAACGGGCTGATGCTGAGCGTCATCAGCAAGGCGATCGTCGCAGCACCGACCCAGGCGCCGACGGTGAACAGTTGCCGTTGGCGTGCGGTCGGTGTCTCGGGGATCCGACTGTTGATCACGGCGGCGACCACACCGAGCATGAGAGCGTCGGGTCGTTGCAGCCAGAAGTTGAGCGGACCGAAGTGGCCGGTGGCGCGAGCGATCTGTATCCCGATGGCGAGGACGGCCATGAGTACCGCCATCTGCGTGATCCAGCGTCGAGTCACCATGAGCAGAGCCAGGAACGCAACGAGCACGTAGAACTGCTGCTCGAGAGACAGCGACCACATCTGGTAGAGCGCCACGCCCTGGTTGGGGTATCCGAGGGGGTTGACCAAGTTGTAAACGTACAGTCCTGCCGGAAGGATCTCCTGGGTGAAGAACCCGCCGAATGTGAATCCCTGCAGATCGGCGTCTTCGCCAGCGACAGCGAAGAGCACTGCGGCGACGACCGTCACCACCGCCAGCGTGACGTAGAGCGCCGGGAGGAGTCGCCACGCCCGCTTGGTCAGGAACCTTCGCACCGAGACCGTCCCGGATCGCTGCCCCTCCTCGAGCAGGAGCGTGGTGACGAGGAAGGCACTCAGGGCCAGGAACACGTCGAGGATGGACGAGAACGACTCGAGCTTCAGCGGTGCGGCGTGCACGGCGATGACCATGAGCACACCGATGCCCCGAACGCCGTCGAACGACGGCACGTTGCGTATTGGCGGGGCGATGGTGATCGGCGTCTCTGCCCGGATGCCTGCCACGCTGGTCGGACTCCCCTTGGCCTCTCGGCTGCCGTCGCCGGTCCCTTCCGGTGGACGACGGTAGCACCGCTTCGAACGGAATCCTCCTGCGGGCCTGACCTCAGACGTCGAGGCTGGCAGCGTCGAACTGGGGTGAGTGATCCAGCAGATAGGCCCGACGGCGGGCCACGTCTGATCCCATGAGCGTCTCGAAGAGGTCAGCGGCCTCCGCTGCAGCTGCGGCGTCGTCCATGGTCATCCGCTTGAGGATCCGCGTCTGCCGATCGAGGCAGGTCACGGCGAGCTCCTCGACGTCCATCTCTCCGAGTCCCTTGAACCGGACCCACGGCAGGTTTTCGGCCTTGCGGTTGCCGGTGGTGAGTTCGTCGGTGAGTCGGAGCTTCTCCTCCTCGGAGAATGCGTGAACCGCTCGGTCGCCGACCTTGACGGTGTAGAGCGGTGGCCGAGCGGCGAAGACCCGGCCGTCGGTGAGCAGCGGGCGCATGTAGGTGTAGATGAGCGTGAGGAGCAGACACCGGATGTGACTGCCGTCCACATCGGCGTCACAGAGGATGATGATTCGCCCGTATCGGGCGTCCTCGAGTTTGAAATCAGCGCCGGAGCCGGCGCCGATGGCGGCGAAGAGCGCCTGTGCCTCGGCGTTGTCGACCACCTGCTTGAGCGTGGACTTGCCGGCGTTGACGACCTTTCCCCGGAGCGGCAGCACCGCCATGTACTCGGCGTTGCGCCCGGCCTTGGCCGGCCCGGCGGCGGAGTCGCCCTCCACGATGAGCAACTCGGAGTCCTCGCCGTGGCGTCGGCAGTCGGCGAGCTTGTCGGGCATCCCCGCCGAGGAGAGCGCCGAGGCCTTGCGGCGGGCATCGAGCGAGGCCTTGGCCGTCACCCGGTTCACGACCGCCTGCGCCACCTTGTCCCGGAGGGCGCTGACGTGGGCCCGCTTCCCGCCGCTGTCGATCCAGTTGGCCAGTCCATCGCGGACGACCTCGTAGACGATCGACTGGATCGCCGGAGTCCCGAGTTCCTGTTTGGTCTGCCCCTTGAACTGCGGTTCACCGAAGGTGACCTTGATCGCTGCGACCAGCCCCTCCTGCACATCGGACTTCTCCGCCCGGTCCTGACCCGACTTGGCCAACTTGGCGAGTTTCTTGGTCCCGGTGAGCAGCACGTCGTTGGTGACCTTCGTCAGCGCGCGGTCGAAGCCGGCCACGTGCGTGCCGCCGTCGGTGGTCGGGATGGTGTTGACGAAGCTGCGGACAACGGTGTCGTATCCGGCGGTCCAACGCAGGGCGACGTCGACCGAACACGCTCGCTCGACGAGTGTCATCTTCCCGTCGACGGGGACCTTCTCCTCGAACGTGGCAGTGCCCTGCAGGGTGATGATCTCGGTGACGGCGGCTCCGGAGGAGAGCGTCGCGACCAGATCCGACAGTCCGCCGGCGGCACTGAAGTCCTCCTCGCTGATCCGTGCTCCCCGCCGGTCCACCAGACGGACGACGAGTCCGGGAACGAGGTAGCAGACCTGGGCGCAGTGGGCTCGAACCTCCTCGGCGTCGATGGTCAGCCCCGGGTCGAAGATCTCGAGGTCCGGCCAGAACCGCACCCGCGTCCCTGTGCGCTTGGCTGGGATCTTGCCCACCTGCTCGAGCTTGGATCCGGCGACGAACTTCCCCTTGGCGTCCACCCGACCCGGCACCCGGTGCACGAACGTGAGGCGTTGCGTGGCACCGTCCCGGTCGACTTCAGCGATGAGCTTCGCCGAGAGAGCGTTGACCACCGATGCACCGACGCCGTGCAGGCCTCCGGAGGACGAGTACGCCCCACCGCCGAACTTCCCGCCGGCATGGAGTTCGGTGAACACGATCTCCAGGGCTGTACGGGCGCCGTCCTTCCGGCCCGTGGGAATGCCTCGTCCGTTGTCGGCCACCTCCACCGACCCGTCCTTGTGCAGGGTGACGACGACGAGGGTGGCGTGGCCGGCGGCGGCCTCGTCGACGGCATTGTCGATGAGCTCCCACACCAGGTGGTGGAGGCCCTCGGGTCCGGTGCCGCCGATGTACATGCCCGGCCGCTTGCGGACGGCGTCGAGTCCTTCGAGCAGTTGGATGCTCTTCTCGTCGTAGGTCGACATCGGCGTCAGTAAAGCATGGCGGCCCGGGTGCTCGATGCCACTACCGTTATCTGGTGAGTTCGGACCCGCCCTCCACGACCTCGAGATCCGACCCGGTGGTGAACCCGGCCACTCCAGTGATCCTCGCAGTGGGGGCGACCGTCCTGTGGTCGGTCGGGAACCTGATGGCGGCGGCGTCGGACCTGCCCGGCCCCCAGTTGGCGTTCTGGCGGATCACGTTCGGCGCCCTCCTCTACCAAGCAGTGTTCCGGTTCCGTGGTGGGCGCATGAGCGTGCCGACGCTGCGGACCGCAGCCCTTGGTGGCCTGGCGTTCGGACTGAGTTCGATCCTGTTCTTCACGGCGCTGCAGACCACGTCGGTCGCCTCGGTCACGATCATCATCGCCCTGCAACCCGTGCTGATCCTGCCCTACGCCATCCGACATCTCGGCGAACACGTCGACGGGGTGCGTCTGGCGCTGATGGGGATGGCGATCGCCGGCACGATCGTTGCGGTCCTGGCGGGATCGGCGAGCGGCTCCCACTCGGTGCTCGGAGACGTGCTCGCCCTCGGTGGGACGATCATCGGCTGCGGATACTTCGTGGGGACGAAACGTGCTCGTCAGACGCTCGGAACCGTCGAGTACTTGGCGGCGGCTCTCACAGTCGGGGCTGTCGTGGCGCTCGCCGGTGCGCTTCTGACCGGTCCCGGCCTGATCCGACCTGACCTCGACGATCTGTGGTGGGCCCTGCTCCTGACCCTGATCCCGGGGACGGGCCACCTCATGATGAGCTGGGCGCAAGCTCACCTCACCGTGACGACCACCTCGACGATCACGCTCGACGTGGTCGTGTTGAGCTCACTCGCTGCCGTCGTGGTGTTCGGACAGGCTCTCGAGTTGTTGCAGGTGCTCGGCATGGCTGTCGTGTTGCTCGCACTCGCGTTCTACGTTCGCCGCTCGTCGCCGTCGGTGTTGCCCGAGCCGGCCGACATCCCCATCACCGGAGGGGATTGACGCCTCACCAGCGTGCCCAACCGAATCCGAGGAGACGTCGTTTGGTCCGCTTGCTCGCCAGATCCCGGGCGGTCGGGGGGATCGCCAGCGGCTCTGGGGACGCATCGGGACGGGAGGGGGCGTCCGCCGTCCCGACGACGAGCAGCAGTCCGGCGCTCGGACCGACGTAGGCCCAGTCGATGCGGCTCTCGCCCGCCCGGAATCTGGTGGCGCGGATTCCGGCGGTCGCACGGTTCCGCTGCGGGAACTCCTCGACATCGGTCACCTTGGCGGACTCGGCGTCGGTGACGGTGAGCACGACGGCGTCGTCGGCGACGGCGGGGCCCGCTCCGACGATCCGGGCGCCTTCGGCGAGCTTCATGCCGGCCACACCGCCGGCGCCACGACCCTGCACCGGAACGCTGTCCGCAGGGCAACGCAGCACCTGGGCGTCGGAGGTGACGAACACCGCGTCGGAGCCGGGAGGAGCGACCCACGCAGCGACGACGGCGTCGCCGGGCTTCAGCTTGATGACCGGTCGGCCCGCCGGCGTGTCGGCGAGTTCCTCGGAGGCGACGCGTTTGGCTGTGCCGAGCGCGGTGACCATCAACACCGGGGGACCGGCCCGATCCGATGTGTCGGTGAGCAGGACCACCTCTTCGCCCTTGGTGAGTGCGCAGAGATCGCTGATCGAGGTCCCGCGGCTGCGGCCGGTCACCTCGCCGATGTCGTCCACGGAGATCGGCAGCGCACGACCGTTGCTGGTCACGGTGGTGATGGTGGCGAGCGCCGAGGTGGCGATCCGCTGACGGAGGACGTCGTGACGCCCAGGCGTCGCCGGTCGGGACCCGGCGGCCGGTTCCACTCCGATGACGCCAGTGCTGGACAGGGTCACCGAGCACGGTTCGTCGGTACGGGCGGCGCGCTCCTCCTGCCGGGCCTCTGCCAGGCTCACGTCGTCGAGTTCGTCGGGCCTGACGATGCGGCTCCGCCGTGGACGCCCGAACGTGGCAGCGAGTTCTTCGATCTCCTTCAACACGATGGTGCGGCGACGCTGTTGCGAGGAGAGGATCCTCCGGTACTCGGCGATTCGGCCCCGCAGTTCGTCGGCCTCGGCTTCGAGTTCGAGCAGTGCGAGCGCCGTGAGCCTCCGGAGTTGCATGTCGAGAATGTGCGTCGCCTGCACCTCGGTGAGGGCGAGTTCGCTGACGAGTCGGTCGCGGGCCTCACCAGCATCCTGGGACGAGCGGATGATCGACACCACCAGATCGATGGCATCCAGGGCGATCAGGAGTCCCTCGACCAGGTGGAGCCGCCGTTCGGCCTTGTCGAGCCGGAACTCGGTGCGCCTGGTCACCACCTCGAGGCGGTGCTCGACGTAGTGGTGGCACAGATCCCAGAGCCCGACCGTGGTCGGCACGCCGTCGACGAGGACCACGTTGTTGATCGAGAAGGTCTCCTCGAGCGGTGTGTGTCGGTAGAGCTCGGTGAGGACGGCCTCGGCGTTGGCGTGTGGTCGGAGTTCGATCTCGATCCGCAGTCCGGTGTGGCGGTCCGAGGTGTTCTTCACGTCGGACACTTCGGGCAGCTTGTTGGACCGGATCAGCTCGAGGATCCGGCTGACGACCCGTTCCGGGCCGACGAGGTAAGGGAGCTCGGTCACGACGATTCCCCGTCGTGTCTTCGTCAGGTCGACCACCTCGGCGGTCGCACGCATCCGGAAGCTGCCTCGTCCGGTCTGGTACGCCTCGGCCAGGCCGTCGTCGATGATCAGGCCGCCCGAGGGGAGGTCCGGCCCGGGCAGCACGGCCATCAGCTGCGCCACCGTGGCCTTGGGACGACGTTTGGTCATGACCAGTTCGATCGCCGCTGCGACCTCGCCGAGATTGTGAGGGGCCATGTTCGTGGCCATGCCCACTGCGATGCCGGTCGTTCCGTTGACGAGCAGGTTCGGCAGGACTGCGGGCAACACGATCGGCTCGGAACGCTCGCCGTCGAACGTCGGCCGGAAGTCGACGGTCTCCTCATCGATCTCACCGAGCATCTCCATCGCCGCCTCGGAGAGGCGGCACTCGGTGTAGCGGTACGCCGCCGGCGGATCGTCGAGGCTCCCGAAGTTGCCGTGGGGGTCGACCAGGGTCACGTTCCGGCCGAAGTCCTGACCCATCCGGACCAGAGCGTCGTAGATGGCTCCGTCACCGTGGGGGTGGTACTTGCCCATGGTCTCGCCGACCACACCGGCGGACTTGCGGTGCGGCCGATCGGGACGCAGGCCCATGTCGGCCATGGCGTAGAGGATCCGGCGCTGCACCGGCTTGAGGCCGTCACGGACGTCCGGGATCGCCCGGGCGGTGATGACCGAGAGGGAGTAGGACAGGAACGACTCGCCGAGTTCGGTGGTGACGGGCACCTCGACGATCTCCCGGGCGTACTCCTCGAGGAGCGTGGGCTGACGTGGCATGGAGCATGTTGTAGCCGCCCGGTGGCGCCGCTCGGTGCGGGTGGGTCAGGATCTCCACATGACCAACTCACCCTGGCTCGATGACGCCTGCTCACTCGTGGATGCGTTCCGCTCCGGCGAACGCTCACCGGTCGAGGAGGTCGAGGCCTCGATCGCCGCCATCGAGGCGAGCAACCTGAACGCCTTCTCGTTCCTCGACCCGGAGCGAGCACTCGACGCTGCCCGCTCCGCCGACGTCTCCAAGCCGTTCGGTGGGGTGCCCATCGGTGTCAAGGAACTCGACCAGGTTGAGGGCTGGCCCGACACCGGAGCCTCCCTCGTGTTCGCCGAGAGGATTGCGGAGTACACCGGCGAGGCTCCCCGCCGTTTCATCGAGGACGGTGGGGCGGTACCGGTGGGCCTGACCACGGCATCTGAGTTCGGCGGCCTGAACGTGAGCGTCACCAAGCTGAACGGCGTCACCCACAACCCGTGGCAACACGGCCGGACCTGCGGCGGCAGCTCGGGCGGGAGCGCCTCGGCGGTCGCCGGTGGACTCGTCAGCATCGCCACCGGTGGCGACGGTGGCGGTTCCATCCGAATCCCCGCCGGCTACACGGGCCTGTTCGGGATGAAGGGGACCTATGGCCGCATCTCACGGGGGCCGGTGGCCCACTTCCGACCGGGGACGATCGTCTCCGGCGTGATGGCACGCTCGGTGCGCGACGCCGCCCGACACTACGACGTGGTCGCCGGCGTCGATCCGTACGATCCCGCCAGCCTCCCCAACCCGGGTGGTTGGGAGGCCGGTCTCGGCTCGGTCGACCTGAGGAACAAGAAGGTGGCGATCCTGCCCACCATCGCCGGCGTGCGCCTCGAACCAGGCGTCGAGGCGCAACTGCGTCAGGCTGCCGGCGACCTGGTGACGCTCGCCGGCATGGAGGTGGTCGAGGTGGATCTCCGCCTCCCCAACCTCGCTGCGCAGTGGGCCATGGGCAACCTGTCCACCCTGCTGGCGGAGTTCGGGGATCTGTGGCCCGGGTGTGCCCGTCAGATGACCGACGAGATCGCTCTGGGGACCCTGCTCGCCCAGTCGCTGTACAACCTGAACCTCGCTGCGGTGGCGGAGTCGCAGCGGATCGAGGCCAACCAGGCCATGGCCCGGGTGTTCGAGCAGGTCGACTACGTCATCACCAGTACCAACCCCGGCCCGGCGTTCGCCGCTGAGGCCACGACGTCGTCACCGACGGACAACTTCATCGACACCGCCAAGTCGCACGAGGCGCTCCGGGTGGCGTTCCGGGGTTTCATGGCGTCGGTTCGCGTGGCCAACGGTGTGTTCCCGAAGCTGTCCAACGCCTTGATCGACGCCGTCGTGGCCAAGGTGCCGGACCTGGTCACGATGGGCGGGCTGACGATCATCTCGAACATCTACGGCAATCCGGCGTGCTCCATCCCGGCCGGCACGGTCAACGACCTGCCCGTCGGGATGCAGGTGCTCGCCCCGCACCACCGTGACGGTGAACTGTTCGACCTGGCCTGGATCTACGAACGGGAGATCGGTTGGCCGATGGTCGCCCCGGCGGTCGGCGACGCAGCCGCCACTCCGGTCTGATCGGTCGGACTCAGACCGGGAGGATGATCTCCGCCGCCTGACGGAGCTGTTCGCTCGTCCCGGCGTGGATCAGGATCTCGGTCACAGCGGATTCCTTCCACGCCGCCACACGCTCCCGGATGCGGCCGGGGGTGCCGACGAGCGAGATCTCGTCGGCGAAGGCCACAGGGACCTCGTTCACGGCCTCGTCGCGCCGATCCTCGAAGAACAGGTCCTGGATCCGCTCCGCCTGCTCGCCGAGCCCCATCCGTGCGGCGAGCTTGGTGTGGTAGTTCTGACCCTTGGCGCCCATGCCGCCGATGTAGAACGCCAGCATCGCCCGGGTCATCCCGAGTGCGGCCTCGATGGTCTCGTCCCGGTCGTCGGCGGTCACCACGAACGGGCACAGCGCTGCGACCTCGAAGTTCGGCCCGGCGCCGGCGAGCTGATCGGCGTAGACCTCCTGACGGAACGGTGAGTAGTAGAGCGGCAACCAGCCGTCGGCGATCTCAGCGGTCTGGGCCACGTTCTTGGGGCCCTCGGCGCCGAGGTAGATCGGGATGTGCGGGCGCAGCGGGTGGACGATCGACCGGAGCGGTTTGCCGAGTCCGGTGCTGCCCTCCCCGGTGTAGGGGTGCTGATAGAACTCGCCGGCGAACTCGAGCTTGTCCTCACGGGCGACGACCCGGCGGATGATCTCGACGTACTCGCGGGTGCGAGCGAGCGGCTTGTCGGACGGGCGTCCGTACCAGCCCTCGACCACCTGCGGGCCGGACACGCCCAGCCCCAGTCGGAATCGCCCGCCGGTGAGGTGGTCCATGGTGATCGCCGACATGGCGACCGCCGAGGGGGTGCGGGCGGCGAGCTGCACCACGGAGGTGCCGAGTTGGACCCGTTCGGTGACTGCCGCCAGGTACGCGAGCGGCGTGAGGGCGTCGGACCCCCAGGCCTCGGCGGTCCAGATGGACGTGAAGCCGGCCTGCTCGGCGGTGATGGAGCGCTCCACCCAGCCGTCGGGCGGGAGCTGGCCCCAGTATCCGTGCATGAGTCCGAGGTCCATGGTTGCTCACTTCCCCTGGTAGTTGGGTTCCCGCTTCTCCTTGAAGGCCCGGGCCCCTTCCTTGGCGTCCTCTGAGGCGAACACGTCCCAGCCGTAGGTGAACTCGTGTTCGAGGGCCTCCGACTCGGTCATGCCGTTGGTCTCACGCAGTGTTCGCAGGAGGGCCTGGACGGCGATCGGACCGTTGGCGCAGATCGTCCGGCCGATCTCCTTGGCTCGCTCGAGTGCGTCCCCGTCAGGGGTGACGTGGTTGACGAGGCCCAGGTCGAAGGCCTCGGCTGCCGTGATCGTGTTGCCGCACAACAGGAGCTCAGCGGCCCGGGCCCACGGGATCTGCCGGGGGATCCGGACGGCTGATCCGCCCATCGGGTAGAGCGCTCTCCGGACCTCGGCGATGCCGATCCTGGACGACGCTCCTGCGACTCGGATCTCCGTCGCTCCCAGGAGTTCCGTGCCCCCGGCAATGGCGGTTCCCTCGACTGCGACGATCAGGGGGACCATGGGCTTCCACGTCCGCAGGAGCGCCTTCCAATGGAGCTCGGGATCTTCGGCCAGACGACCCTGGACGTCGATTTCGCCGGTGTCGCCCTGGAACCCGTCCGCCATCTCCTTCAGGTCCATGCCGGAGCAGAAGTTGCCTCCCGCCCCGGTGAGGATCAGGACGCGGATGTCCGGATTCGTGTCGGCCTCGACGTAGGCGTCGTACAGCCGGACGAGCATCTCGCCGTTGATGGCGTTCTGGCGTTCCGGCCGGTTCAGGGTGGCGATCAGCAGGTGGCCGTCGCGTTCGGTGGTCAGTGCGGGCACGGGTGCCTCCTGTTGCCGGGTCAGTGCCGGTGGTGGGGTCGGCGCTCGTCCTTGAGGTCGTCGAGCTGCCGGATGAACTCCTGACGCACCTTGATCACTCCGTGCCACACGGCGTCAGCGTCGTGGGCGCCGTCCTCGGCGTGGCTGGCGACGATCTGCGGCAGACCCCCGACCTGACCCTCGAGGGTGATCCGTTGGTTGACGTGATCGCGATCCTTGACGTGGATATCCATGGTCACCTCATCGGACGGCCGACCGATCAGGTGACGGTTGATCTGGTCGAGCAGTTCGACGACCTTGGGGCGTTCATCCTCGGCGAATCCGTGACCGAGGTGCAGGATCGCATCGACGGTCGCATCGCTCTCGCTGGGTGTGGTGCTCATGGGGCGGTTCTACCAGCGCCGGACGCCTGCGTCACAACCCTGCGTCCTCGCCGTCCGGTTCCAGATCGGGAAGACCCAGCCCGAGGGTGGGTGCCTCGACGCCCCCGTCGATCTCGAGGAGCTTGCCGGTGATGAACGATCCGGCATCCGAGCAGAGGTAGACGACGCCGGCGGCGATGTCCTCGGGGCGGCCGAGTCGGCGCAGCGGAGTGGAGGCCTCCATCTGGTTCCGGATCGACGCGTCGACGAGCACCATGTCGAGCGCCGAGGTGGCGACCGAGCCGACCGCGATCCCGTTGACCCGGATGTGTGGTGCGAGGTCACAGGCGGTGAGCCGGGTGAGGTGCGTGAGCGCCGCCTTGGCGGTGCCGTAGGCGGCGAAGCCCCGGTCCGACAGCCGACCGATGGCGGAGGAGATGTTGACGATCGACCCTCCACCACCTGCGAGCAGGGCCGGAACGGACAGCTTGGTGAGCTCGAATGCAGTCGTGACGTTGAAGTGGAACGCCTGCTCGAACGAGCGGGCCGAGGTGTCGAGCAGCGGTTTGGGGAAGGAGCCGCCGGCGTTGTTCACCAGGATGTCGAGACCACCGAGTTCGGCCATGGCGGCCTCGGGCAGCGCTGCGAGTCCGTCGAGGTCGTTGACGTCGGCCACGACGGCCACGGCCCGCCTGCCGATCGAGCGGATCGCCGATGCGGTGTCCTCGACCTGCTCGGCTGTACGGGCACTCACGACCACGTCGGCACCGGCCTCGGCGAGCGCCAGTGCCGTGGCCCGACCGATACCCCGACCGGCGCCGGTCACGAGCGCCACTGCTCCGTCCACACGGAACATCTCAGCGACGGTCACAGCCAACCTGACTTCTTGAATCGTGACCAGAGGATCACATGGATCGATCCGATCACCCCCAACACGATCCAGAACCCGTACTCGGTCTCACGCTCCGGCATGTGCTTGAAGTTCAACCCGTAGATGCCGGCGATGGCCGTGGGTACTGCGATGATGGCGGCGTAGGTGGACATCTTCCGCATGTCCTCGTTCTAGCGGATGCTGACTTTGGTCAGGTTCGCCTCGAGGGCCGTGAGCAGCAGGTCACGGTCGGCGCGCAGCGTCTCGGTCACCTGTTGCACGTCGTCGTCGGTGTCGGAGAGGAGGTGGCGGAGCTCGTCGCTGAGGACCGGTTAGTCCGCATGGCGGAGCGTGGCGAGGACTTCGATGGGAGGCGCCACCACCCGGGACAGCTCCAGCACCACCGCCTCAGTCGGTAGATCTCCTCGGTCGGATCCTTCACGGTTGCGGCCGAGAAGATTCGCTCCTCGTTGCCGGCAGCGTCCTCGATCGCCAGGGGATGGATGCCGAAGGCGTCCCTGACGTCGTCGAGTTCGGACGGTGTCGGGTCGGCGAGCCCCACCGACGCGAAGGTGCGACTGCCGTCGGAATCGAGCCGGCGCCGTTCGGCTAGCTCGTCGAAGCGGCCCTGGCCGTCGACGGCCAGTCCGTCGTGGCACACGCCCTGAGCAACGATCACGGCGTGTCGTTCGAATCGCAGGCCATGCGGGCCTCTGCTGCGGCCCAGGTGAAGATGCCCCGGGCCATGACCGAGGTCTCGGCTCGGGATCGGGCCTCGTTGACGCGCATCCTGATCTCTGCGACCGACGCCCCATCTGGATCGGCCTGCCATGCGAGTTCTGCCAGGTGGGCGGCGAGTCGCAGGTCCCCGGTGGCGAGCAGTTCGTCGGCTCGGGCCACGACTGCGGCCGTGCCGCCGGCCAAGCTGACGAGCTCGCTGGCGAGTGCGACGGCGGGCGCCGGTTTGAGGTGCGACGGGTCGCCGTCGTACCAGCCGCCGTAGAGACGCCAGATGTTGTGCACGACGAACTCCGGGTCGTCGTAGCTCGGCTGCAGCCACGGCAGACCCTCGAGTTGGCCGGGAACCCGGACCTCACCGAGGCAGGTGTCGAGCGTGGCCCCCCGGTTCATGAGGTCGAGCGTCTGTTCCAGCAGTGATTCGAGCCACTCGGCGCTGGTTCGCAGTACCTCGCTGATCCGTTCGGCTCCGGCGATGGGCAGGCCGTGACCGGGCAGCATCAACTCGGCGCCCTGCTCGGACATGGTGCGCAGCGCCGCAGCCCACTCGGCCGGGTAGCGCTGCGCCTTCTGCGGGTTGCCACAGTTCGGGCTCGCCCAGATGAACAGGTCGCCGGTGCACAGCACCCGTCTGTCCGGGAGCCACACCCACGTGTGGTCGTCGGTCTCGCCCCGGGCGTGGTGGAGTTCCACACGGAGTGATCCGTGTTCGACGACGAGGTCGCGGTCATAGACACGGTCTGGGTGACGGAACGATTTGGGGAAGATCGGCTCGGCGAGTTGGAACTGCCGCTGGTTGATGATGCCGTTGTATCCGTTGGTCAACACGTAGCGGTCGAAGCGGTCCGCCACCCGCCGGTGGGCGACGACAGTGACCTCGTCGCCGTCGGCTTCGAACAGCGGCACCGCAGCGACGTGGTCGACGTGACCGTGCGTGTAGATGGCGCTCGTGAGGGGAGCTGTGCTCCAGCGACGGATCTCGTCACGCAGACCGGGAGCATGGATGGGGCCGCCGGCGTCGACGAGCAGGAGCTCGCCGTCGTCCTCGAGAGCGGTGACGTTGCCGAAGCTGCGGACGAAGCCCACGCCGGGAGCGAACTCCTCGAGCTCCGATCCGCCTACCATCAGCGAGGTGTTGGACCCGATCTCTCGACGGCCCGAGAGCAGGTCCTCTGAGAGGGTCAGGGAATCCACCACCCCAGCCTAGGTGGATCAGCAGGGAGCGGTTTCCTCCAACAGGGCTGCGAGGTGGGCGTGTCGGTCACCGAGCGTGCGGCTGAGGATCTGCGCACGGGTGACGTAGCGGTGGGCGGTGTGCTCCCAGGTGAACCCGATCCCGCCGTGGTTGAACACGTTGGTCTGGGAGTTGGCCACGGCGGCATCGGTGGCGACGACCCGAGCCGCCTCGACGAGGAACCCGGCCTCGGGGCGCCGTCCGGCGAGCGCCAACGCAGCGAGCCGGATGGAGCTCGTCGCCGCCTCGGCCCGGACCGCCATGTCGGCACAGCGGTGCTTGACCGCCTGGAACGACCCGATGGGCACTCCGAACTGTTCGCGATCCACTGCGTAGGCGACCGACTGCTCGGCGGTGCCGGTGGCGATCCCGGCGAGTTGGGCCCCGACGAGCACCGTTCCCCGGAGACGCAGACGGTCGCTGGCGTCGCCGGCGAGGGTCGCCACCGGGTCGGACAGGTCCGGCAACGGCGACGTCGACAGGGGTACCAGCAGGTCGAGCGACTCGAGTGGTGCGGCGTCGAGCGCTGCGGCATCGAGGAGCACGATCCGGTCGGCGGTGACCACCAGGGCGTACGCCGCGCCATCGAGGTCGCTGATCCGGAGGTGGGCATCTCCGGGCGCAGCGGCCTCGACCTCTGCGAGCGCCACGGGCGCCGAGCCGTCGAGGATCGCAGCGGTCACGTCGGCCGCTCCGGTCTCAGCAGCGAGTCTGGCGCCGAGCACGGTGGCGAGGAACGGCCCCGGCGTGGCGTGTCGGCCGAGTTGCTCGAACAACAGCGTCTCCTCGGCCAGGCCGTAGCCGACACCGCCGAGGGACTCCTCAAGACCGAGCCCGAACCATCCCAACTCGGCGCACCGCACCCACAGTTCGGGATCGATCACCCGGGAGGCGCCATCGGACCGGGCCAGGCCGTGGAGATCGAAGTCCGACTCGAGTTGCGCCCGAACGGTGGCGACGATCTCATCCTGTTCGGGGGTGGGGAGGAGGTCCACGTCGCTCCCTCAGGCCCGGGGCAGGCCGAGCACTCGCTCGCCCACGATGTTGCGTTGGATGTCGGTCGTACCGCCACCGATCGTGTAGGCGAACGACTGCAGGTACGGGCCGGTCCACACCCCCTCACCGTCGACCGGCGTGAGGCGCAGGGCCTCCGGACCGATGACCTCGAGAGCGAGTTGGTAGACACGTTGGTGCAGTTCGCCGTGGAACAGCCGGATCATCGACCCTTCCGGGCCGGGCATCCCCGTGCGGGCGTTGCGGGAGACGCCGGCGACGGTCATCGCCCGGAGCGCAGCGACCTCGGCGCGGGCGGTCGCCAGTCGACGAGCGATCTCGTCGTCGGCGATGGCCGGCCGCACACCGTCGGGGCCGGTCCGGGAGCGGGCCTCGGAGATCAGCCGCTCCACGGTCGTGGCGAGCTCGACCTGATCCGCCATGAACCCGGTGCCACGCTCGAAGCTGAGGGTGGACATGGCGGTCCGCCAGCCGTTGTCGATCCCACCGACCACATTGGTCACCGGGATCCGGACCTCGTCGTAGAAGACCTCGCAGAAGTCGGTGACGTGGCTCATGGTCTGGATGGGTCGGATGTCGATCCCGGGGGAGTTCATGTCGCAGACGACCCACGAGATGCCCTTGTGCTTGGGTGCGTCCGGATTGGTCCGGACGAGCAGTTCCTGGAGGTCGGCCACGTGGGCGTAGGAGGTCCACGTCTTCTGGCCGGTCACGACGAGTTCGTCGCCGTCGAGTTCGGCGCGCGTGCTCAGGGAAGCCAGGTCTGATCCGGCTCCCGGTTCGGAGAACCCTTGGCACCACACCACCTCTCCCCGGAGGATCGGCGGCAGCAACTGCTCCTTCTGGTCCTCGGTGCCACAGGCGATGAGCGTCGGGCCGCCGTGGTTGTTCCCGACGAAGGTGCAGCTGTTGTTGAGGGTGAACGGCGGATCGGCGAGGGCGAACTCCTCGTACCAGATCATCTGCTGGATGTCGGACAGCCCCCGTCCGCCGTACTCCACGGGCCAGTTGATCCCGGCCCAGCCACCGTCGTGGAGCGTGCGCTGCCAGGCCAGGTCGAAGGCTCGCATCTCCGGACCCTCGGGCGGGCGGGCCTCGTTCGGCAGGTGCTCTCGGAGCCACGTGCGGGCCTCATCGCGGAACGAGAGCTCCTCATCGGTCAGATCGAGGTTCACCGACGCAACGTACCCCTGTTGGTGGATTCACCACGAGTTCACCGCACGTGCGCCGTGATTGCCGCGTCGGCCGCGTCCGCTGGCGGTACGGTCGCTTCACTGTGACGCGCACCTACGTCCTCGATACGTCGGTGCTGCTGGCGGACCCGGCGGCACTGGAGAAGTTCGATGAGCACGAGGTGGTCATCCCCCTCGTCGTCATCACTGAGTTGGAGGCCAAACGACTCCACCCGGAGCTCGGGTGGTCGGCCAGGGAGGCGCTCCGATCACTCGAACGCCTGCGCCAACGCCACGGCAGCCTGACTGCACCGATGCCGACCAACCCTGCGGGGGGAACGGTCAGGGTGGAGTTGAACCACGTCGACACCTCGTCGTTGCCCGACGTGTTCTCGTCGTCGGTCAACGACCACCGGATCCTGGCCGTTGCTCGGAACCTCGCCGATGGTGGGGCCGACGCCGTCCTGGTGAGCAAGGACCTGCCGCTGCGCCTCAAGGCGTCCGTGGTGGGCATCCCAGCCGAGGAGTACCGCAACGAGATGGTCGATCCGGACGGGTGGTCCGGGATGGTGGAGATCGAGGAGTCCGCCGACCTCGTCGATGCCCTGTACCACGACCGGGTCGTCTCGATCGGTGCCGCCGAGGACGTGCCGGTCAACGCCGGTATCGTGCTCCGCAGCCCGAGTTCCTCGGCACTCGGACGTGTGCGCGCCGACGGCAAGGTCCACCTCGTCGATGGGGAGCGCTCGTTGTTCGACGTGCGCGGTCGCTCCGCCGAGCAGCGGGTGGCACTCGACCTGCTCAGCGACGAGTCCGTCGGGATCGTGTCGCTCGGGGGTCCTGCGGGCACCGGCAAGTCGGTCCTGGCGCTCGCTGCAGGTCTCGATGCCGTACTGGAGCGACGTTCCCACCGGAAGGTCATCGTGTTCCGTCCCCTGTTCGCCGTCGGCGGTCAGGAACTCGGTTATCTGCCCGGTTCGGAGTCCGAGAAGATGACGCCGTGGGCCGCAGCGGTCCACGACGCTCTCGAGGCGATCGCCGGTCCGGTTGTCATCGACGAGATCGTCGACCGGGAACTCGTCGAGGTGCTCCCGTTGACCCACATCCGTGGACGGACGCTCACCGACTGCTTCGTGATCGTCGACGAGGCCCAGAACCTCGAGCGCATGGTGCTGCTCACTGCGCTCAGCCGTCTCGGCGAACGCAGCCGTGTCGTGCTGACCCACGACGTCGCCCAACGCGACAACCTCAGGGTCGGTCGTCGTGACGGCATCGCCTCGGTGGTCGCACTGCTGCGGGGGCATCCGCTCTTCGGCCACGTCACGCTCTCGCGTTCCGAGCGCAGCGCCGTGGCGGCGCTCGTGAGCGATCTGCTCGACGCCGGTTGATCAGCGAGCCGCACGGCGTGACGTGTCGGCCGTCCCGCCGGGGCCTCAGATGACTCCGAGTAACCCGAGGGTGAGGATCAGGGCGATCGCCCCGACGAGGTCCACCGACGCCGTCACCACGGGGATTCCGTAGGAGTCCGGGTCGAGGTCCGATCTCCAGGCCACCACCGTCCCGTAGTACGCCAGGGCGACCACGAACGCCACTGCCATGGCGCCGCCGATGAGCGACGAGAGCACCATCTCCCAGATCCCGGGCGAGGCCAGGTGGAGGAGCGCGGCCACGATCCACGCACCGACGGCGTTGATGAGGAACACCGGGACGAACAGGGTGAACACGGCCAGGCCGTCACGGCGGGCCTCGACACCGGGGACCAGCGTGGGCTCGACGAGGCCGAGGTGGAGGTTGGTCCCGATCCGGCTCGCCAGGATCCCACCGAGCGAGCCTGCAGAGCTCACGAATGCCGGCAACAGGACGAGGAGCGCCGGGAGGGCGGCGAAGCTGCCGATGCGTTCCTGGACCACCAGACCGGAGAGCGTCGAGAGCACGACCGCAGCGCTCAGGATCGGGAGCGACTCGCGGATGATGAGGGTGATCTCTGCCACCCGGGCCCGGAGCGCAGAGACGAACACTGCCACGCTGAGGGCGATCAGCGTCCAGCCGAACGTCGTGGTCAGGGAACCGTGACCGAGCAGGAACGTGGCGATCCACAGCGCCGGGATCGTCACCACATCCCCGAGGGTCGCCGTGGTCGGAGCAACGAGGGCATCGAGGTCCCAGCCGCGCCGCACCCCGACAGCGGTCAACCCGATGGTGGCGCCGATCACCACGACGCTCGCCAGCAGTCCGCCGGCGACCGAGACGATCGCCAGGTCGAGAACTCCAATGGCCCCTTCGACGTTGAATGCCGTCGCCACCAGTCGGGCGACGACGGCCAGTCCGAGGGACAGGACGAAGGTCAGTGCCACGGCCGCCGCCAGGTTCGCACCGACGACCGAATCGGACCGGAGCGAGGCCCGGTAGGTGCCGGTGTGGATCGAGGTCGAGATGCGGTTGCCGAGCGAGCCGGCGATGTTGCCCCTGAGCCCGATCGCCGCCGGCACCATCACCAGGAGTCCGGGGAGCGCCTCGAGGGTGCCGGTGATCGCTCCGAGAGCCGCTCCAGCCACCAGACTCGTCAGCGAGTTGAGTGTCAGCGCCACCAGACTCTGGCGCGCCGCGATCCCGGTGGGCCCGATCAGGTCGAGCAGTCGCCGACCCGCAGTGCGGGTGCGGCCGAGCACGGAGGTGAGGATCGCAGTCATGGGTCGCTGCCGGTCACGGTAGGACCGACCGGGACCCCGGAAGCGGAGCCGTCAGTCGATCAGGCCGTTCTCGGCGAGAAGGTTGTTCAACATGGCGAGCGCCAGATTGTCGTCCTCGGTCTGGCCCATGTCGACTCCGTCGAGGGCAGCGGCCTGGCAGATCCGCATCATGACGACCGCGTAGCGGTACGCCGCCCAGATTGTGTACCAGGTGAGATCGCCGACGCTGCTGTGGGTTACCGACTCGTAGTGGGCCACGGCAGCGTCGTGATCGAGGAACCCGGGGAGCTGCGGGACCCCGAGTTCGACGGTGAAGAACCGCTCGAGCAGCAGCGACCACGCCAGATCGACCTGCGGTGGTCCGAGGGTCACCATCTCCCAGTCCAGCACCGCCGCCGGCGATCCGTTCACGAAGATGATGTTGCCGATCCGGGCGTCGCCCCAGTTGAGCACCGGGTCGGGCTCGGGGTCCGGACGGTGGTGTCGGAGCCACGCCGCCACCTGGTGCAGGCGGGGCTGTGGATGGTCTCCCCGTCCCCACTCTAGGAAGTACTCGTAGAACCCGAGTTGTTGGTCGAGTCCAGTCGTTCCGTACTCCGGTGCGTCCGCCACGTCGAGGCCAGCGGCCCGCCAGTCGATGGCGTGCACGGCGGCGATGGTCTCGAGTCCGGACGTCTGCACTCGCCGCTGGAACTCTGGTGTCTCGGCGAGCAGCCAACCCTCCATGGTGTACGGGAGTCGATCCGGCGGCACCTGACCGTCGACCCGGTCCATCACGATGAACGGTGAGCCGATCCACTCGACGTCCTCGGTGAACCCGAACAGGTTCGGGATGGGTACCGCACCGGTCGCAGCGACGCGCTCCATCACGCTGTGTTGCAGACGGAGATCGTAGGTGGGGAACACGGTGTGGCCCGTCGGTGCGGTCCGCAGGACCAGCCGGCGGTGTGTCGGTCCACCGTCAGCGGTCCAGGTGGCATCGAACAGCACCGTCTCCGATGAGTGCCCGGTGGCTGCGGGTGCGTCCTCCAGCGCAACGCCCACGTCGGTGAGCCCGCAACCCTCACGCAACCATCGGTCCAGACCTTCGGCGAATCGATCGGCTACGAATCCGGTGCTGCTCGGCATGTCAGGCTCCCTCTCGGGCGAATGAGGTTCGGCGTTCGATGGCAGGTCGCGGTGGGTCCGGACGGACCACTGGCCCGTCGGGCGTGATCCGGGTCCCCGTCAAGCGCGGGTCGGCGTGTTGCATCCGTAGACTCAGCATCCGACCGGCGTAGTCGAGCATGCGGGCGGCGACGGCCGGATCCGACGCCGCGAGCGGTGCCAGATCGTCGAGTTCGCCGGGGTCGGACTCGAGGTCGAACAACAGCGGCGGGAACCGTCCGCCGAAGTGGACGTACTTGCCCGACCGGTCCCGGATCACCGAGATGCTGCACTCGTCCTGACGGAGGCCGTAGAGCTGTTCGATCATCGTGTGGCGCGGGTCGTGGAAGTCGTACTCGAAGATGACCTCCTGCCTCCAGCGATCCGGGGCCGCCGTGCCCTCGATGTCCCGATCGAGGAACTCACGCAACGACGCTCCGTCGCTGAACGTCGGGATCTCGCCGCCGCAGACGTCGAGCAGGGTCGGGAGGACATCGACGTTCTCGGTGAACGCATCGACCACGCGGCCCGGCCGGCCCTGCATCCCCGGCCAACGAATGATCAGCGGGATGCGATAGCTGGGGTCGTAGAAGCCGGTCTTCTCCACGAGCCAGTGGTCCCCGAGTTGTTCACCGTGGTCGGACGTGACGACCACGATCGTCGAGTCGAGCTGGCCGAGTCCGGCGAGTTCGTCGATGACCCGGCCCAACTGGGCGTCGACCTCGGTGATCATCCCGAAGTAGGTCGCCCGCAGTTGGTCCTGGTCGAGTCGATGCGCAGGTGACGGGATGATCGACAGCGCTCCTTCGAGGAACGGGTGGACGGCGGCCTGCTCGGCGAGGGTCGCCAGACGGTGCGGCGGGGGCACGTCGGCCGGGTCGTACATGTCGTTGTACGGGGCCGGAACGATGTACGGCGGGTGGGGCCGGAGGTAGGAGAGGTGCACGCACCACGGCGTCGGATCCTCGGATCGGTTGCGGAACCACTCGATGGCCCGATCCGACAGGAACGCCGACTCGGTGTGGTCGGCGTCGTGTCGGGGCGGCGGCCAGGTTGCGCCGCGGCCCGGTGGGATCGCCACGTCGGCCTGTCGGTACGCTCCCCACGGTGGATCCTCGATGACCACTCCCGACTCAGCGAGCCAGTCGATCCACGGTTCGATCTGTTCGTCGAGCATCAGCGCCACATCGAACCCGGGCAGGGCCTCCTCCCAGTTGCGCAGCGCCGGATCGTCCGGTGCCCGACCCCTCGGATCGAGGGCGGTGTCGGTGTAGCCGAACAGCGTCGGTCGGTAGCCGATCTCCCTGAGCAACCGGGCCAGCATCGGGAGATCATCGGCGAGGGGCGTGCCGTTCTCGGTCACCCGGTGGTTCATCTGCCAGAGTCCCGTCAGCAGTGACGCCCGACCGGGTGAGCACGGTGCGCAGTTGGAGAAGTGGTGGCTGAAGCGCACTCCCTCGCGCGACAGCCGGTCGAGCGTCGGTGTCCGGACGAGGGGGTGTCCGGCCACTCCGATGCACTCGGCGCGGAACTGATCGAGCGTGACGAGCAGGACATTGGGCTTCTGTCGATCGGCCCCCATGAGGAGCCTGTTCTAGTCCAGCTTGTACCCTCCCGGCGTGGCCATGCCGTCGGGGATCGGGATCATCGACACCATGTTGGACCTGCCGTTCGCTGATCTGCGGAAGGTCTACGAGTTCCTCGGTCCGCAACTCCGGGACCGTGACTCCACCGAGAAGTTCGACTTCCCCGTCGAGTACATGTTCAAGGACGTTCCCAAGGCGGCACGCGACATCGACGACCCCGTGGCCCACACGATCGCCCTCATGGATCACTACGGGATCGAGCGGGCGCTGATCGGTGCGGGTGGGGGCTCGCAGAGTTCGGCGCTGACGGCGCACCCCGACCGCTTCCTGGCCTCGATCGGCGTTGATCCCAACGACGGCACCCGAGCGGTCGAGCAGATCGTGCGGGCCCACGAGACCCTGGACCTCCGCGCTGTCGTGGGGTTCCCCGCCGGCTGCAACCCGCAGGTGCCCATCAATGACAAGCGTTGGTATCCGATCTACTCACGGTGCTGCGAGCTCGACATCCCCATCTTCATGTGCGTCGGCGTGCCCGGTCCCCGTGTGCCGATGACGTGTCAGAAGGTCGAGTTGCTCGACGAGGTCTGCTGGTTCTTCCCGGAGCTCACGATCGTCATGCGTCACGGGGCTGAACCGTGGGAGGACCTCGCCGTCAAGCTGATGCTCAAGTGGCCCAACCTCTACTACTCCACATCGGCGTTCGCACCGAAGTACTACCCACGGGCGATCATCGACTACGCCAACACCCGTGGCGCCGACAAGGTGATGTACGCGGGGTACTTCCCGATGGGCCTCACGCTCGAGCGGATCTTCACCGAGCTTCCCGACGTCCCGCTCCGCGACGAGGTCTGGCCCAAGTTCCTGCGCCACAACGCAGCCAAGGTCCTCAAGATCACCTGAGCCGGTCAGAGATCCTCGGGCAGTCCCATCTCCGAGAGCAGCACCGGGCGTCCCTCGTCGATGGAACGGTGCGCCGCTGCGCCCATGGCCACCGACCACACGCCGTCATCGACGGTGACCTTTGCCGCTTCGCCGGCGCGGATCGCAGCGCAGAAGTCGACGTGCTCGAGGTAGCTCGCACCGTGGTGACCGCCGGAGTGGCGGATCTGGTCGTCCTCGTCGAGCTCGGTCTCCGTGACCGGCCAGTCCGGTCCACGTGAGCCGACGACGAGTCGCGCCGGGCGACCCCGCACGAGCTCCATGAACCCCGGCAGGTGCGCCTCGACCTTGCCGGCGTCACCCACGGCGACGAGTTCCTGCTCGTAGGCCGAGCCCTCGGCGAACATCGACAGGTCGAGCAGGGCGCGGGCGCCGTCGTCGAAGTCGACGATCACGAACGCATTGTCGAGGATGTCGGGGACGCCGGCGTCGTAGACCTCGTCGAGGTGGTTGACGTCGTGGCCGCCGGAGGCGAAGACCCGGATCGGTCGGGCGCCCGGGAGAGTCTGACGCATCAGGTCGAAGAAGTGGCAGCACTTCTCCACGAGCGTGCCGCCGGTGTTGGCGTTGAAGCGGTTCCAGTCGCCGACCTTCTCGAGGAACGGATAGCGATGTTCACGGATGGCGACCATGTGCACACGGCCGACGCCGGGGGTCTGCGCCGCTGCGAGGAACTGCTGAACCGCCGGCATGTAGCGGTACTCGAGGCCGATCCACACGATGCCATCGTGCTGCTGGGCGGCCGCTCGCACGGCGACGGAGTCCTCGACGGTCGTGCACAGCGGTTTCTCCACCATCAGGTGCAGCCCCGTTCCCCAAAGCGCTTCGAGCAGGTCGTGGTGGGTGTGGTTCGGCGTGGAGACGACCACGGCGTCGAGCGACTCCCGCTCCAGCATCTCTGCGACGTCGGTGTAGGCGGGGACGGGCTCCTCCCCGGTCTCGGTGAGGACCTGGCGGGTCTGTTCGATGCTCGGGCCGTACGGGTCGGCGATGGCCACAACCGTGGCGGCTGGGAGGGCCACCACGTTGCGCACGTGCTCTTGGCCCATCATCCCGACGCCGATGAATCCGTAGCGGATTTCGTCCGAGCCGGGTCCGGTCATGGGCCTGAGTATGGTGCGGACCGGTGAGCGACCTGGCATCTGGAATCGGCCCGATCTCCTTCGGCTGTTGGAGGTTCGCCGGCAACACCCTCGCCGCTGCGGAGGCGCTCATCTCTGCGGCGCTCGAGGTCGGCTTCTCCCTTATCGACACCGCCGACATCTACGGTTTCAACGGGACGTCGGGCTTCGGGGAGGCCGAGGAGTTGCTCGGTAGGGTCCTCGCTGCCCAACCCGGGTTGCGTGACCAGATGGTGCTCGCAACCAAGGGCGGCATCCGCCCCGGCGTGCCCTACGACTGGAGCCCGGAGTATCTGCGGCAGGCGTGCGAGGACTCGCTGCGCCGCCTCGGCGTCGACGCCGTCGACCTGTACCAGTTGCACCGACCTGACGTGCTCACCCCACCCGAAGCAGTGGCCGAGGCGCTCGTCGACCTGATCGATCGCGGTCTGGTGGGTGCGCTCGGCGTGTCCAACGTGACCCCGTCGCAGTTCTCGTTGCTGCAGCACGCGCTCGCCGAGTGCCGTCCGGGGCTGTCGCTCGTGAGCACCCAGCCCGAGTTCAGCGTCTGGCACAGCGACCCCGTGCGCGACGGAACCTTCGACCAGTGCCTGGAGCTCGGGACGCTCGCCCTGGCGTGGTCGCCGCTGGGTGGGGGTCGGATCGGTGCCGACGACGACCCGGTGGTCGCAGCGCTCACCAGGGTGGGCGAGCGTCACGGAGTGGACGCACCGACGGTGGCGCTAGCGTTCGTGCTCGCGCACCCGGCCCGGCCCGTGCCGATCCTAGGGACGCAGCGCGTCGAGCGCATCCGCGCCGCTGCCGTTGCGCTCGACGTCCGGCTGGAACGGTCCGACTGGTACGAGCTGTACCAGTCGGGCACCGGGAAACGTCTGCCGTGAGCGGTCTCGAGGTCGCCTGGTTCGGCGCTCTGTGCGACGACGACACCGAGCAACTCGGTGTTCCAGCACCGCACCTGCTCAGCTCGTTCGAGCACTGCGGCGACATCGTTCGGTGTGCGGTCGATCAAGGCTTCGACAACATCCTGCTGCCGTCGGGCTACCAGCTCGGGATCGACACGCTCGTCTTCGCCGGCGGCATCGCCCCGGACGTCCGGGGCCGCATGAAGCTCCTGACAGCGGTGCGGTGCGCCGAGATGTGGCCCCCACAGCTCGCCCGCCAGCTCGCCACGCTCGATCAGATGCTCGACGGCGGGCTGACCATCAACATCATCTCCTCCGACCTCCCCGGCGCTCCGCTCGACTCCGAGCCCCGCTACCGCCGCACCGCAGAGGTCATGGCGATCCTGCGGACCCTGTTGGACCGTCGGCCCGTCGAGCACCACGGCGAGTTCTTCGACCTGGAGCTCGAACCGCCCCGTATCGGCACGGTCTCGGGCAGCTGTCCGCCGTTGTACTTCGGCGGGCACTCCGAACCGGCGCGACGTGTGGCTGCGGAACACGCAGATGTGTTCCTCACCTGGCCCGACACCGAGTCGGCCGTGGCCGAGCTGGTCGCCGACATGAACCGCCGCGCCGCAGTCCACGGTCGGCAGCTGCGGTACGGGTTCCGCTGTCACGTGATCGTCCGGGAGACCGAGGCCGACGCGCGCGCCGCAGCGCGCCACCTGCTCGCGACGCTCGACGCCGCCGAGGGCGACCGCATCCGCGGGGCGTCGCTCGACAGCACCTCGGCGGGCGTGCGCCGTCAGGCCGAGCTGCGCGAGGGCTCTGACGACGAGGGGTTCGTGGAGGAGGCGCTGTGGACCGGCATCGGCCGGGCGCGCTCGGGCGCCGGCGCAGCGATCGTCGGCGACCCGGACCAGGTGGTCGCCAAGATGCGCCGCTACCAGGAGCTCGGCGTGGAGGTGTTCATCCTGTCGGGCTACCCGCACCTGGCGGAGTGCGAGCTCGTGGGGCGCCACGTCCTGCCGGCGTTGCGGGACGTCACGATCTGAGCTGTCCGGGGCTCTCACCGGGGCCGTGTGGGGGGTCGGTCGTTCGGCCGTGTTGTTGAGCGTTCAGTTGTTTGCCGGTGGGTGTGGTGATGGTGAAGCCGTGGTGGGGGTGGGGTTCGAGGTTCCAGTGGGGTTGGTGGATGAGTCCGTGGTGGTGGCGGCAGAGGGGTGCGAGGTGGGGGAGGTCGGTAGTGCCGCCGTGGTCCCAGTTGGGGGTGTGGTGGAGTTCGACCCAGTTGGGTGGGGTGTCGCAGCCGGGGAAGCAGCAGCCGCCGTAGCGGTGGAGGGCGGCTCGGCGTTGGGCGGGGGTGGCGAGTCGTTGGGTTCGGCCGAGGGCGAGGGTCTCGCCGGTGAAGGTCTCGACGAGGACGCGGTGGGTGGCGTCGCAGGTGAGGAGTGCGGCAGTGG
>VGBZ01000008.1 GCA_016870275.1 Actinomycetota bacterium | reverse complement strand
TGCTTCATCGTTGGTGATCCATCATCGACATTGCTCCCGATCGACGGCGACGGCAGACGATCTCGGGCTCCGCACCGCAGGCGGGTGCCTCATTGTGACCCGCAGCGGTGAGAATTCGGTGAGGATCGGAGCGCACTAGCGTTCTGGTGTGTCCGAGCCTGCATCCTCTCTCAAGTTGCGGCGGCAGAGCATCGTGGCGGCGCCACTGCTGGTGGCGGCCGTCGCCGCATTCGCCACGGCCGCCGTGGCAGCGGCGTGGGCCGCCTGGGACCCCGGCCACCGGACCGATGGTTGGTGGTTGTGGGTGGCGACGCCCGCTGCGGTCGGAGTCCTGATGCTCTGGCTGGCCCGGGGATGCCTGATCGTCATCGAGCCTCACCCCAGATCACAGGTGCGAGACGTCACCTGCTGGCGTACCCGGCGACGTGTGCCGGCTGATCGGGTCGAGCGAGCCCTCGTTCAGCGGGGGATCTGGAGGCTATACGTCCTCGTCCTCGACACCGGCGAACACGTCCCTCTGCTCGGAGCGTCCCCGACTCAGTGGCCCGCCCGTCTGCTGCCCTCGGCCCGTCAACAAGACGTCGACGACCTCGAGTTGTTGGCCAATGGCCTCGTGTCGGGTCCAGCGCCGAACCGCCGCAGGGACCGCCAACCCGACAACCGCACCGGCGGCGACGTGGCCGTGACCGACACGGCGTAGCGTTCGGCTGTGGCACCCGCCGAACGACCTCAGCCACGCCGGCCCCGAAAGCAGGTTCCGGCCCCGGAACAACTCGGCGTGCGCCCCGGGACGATGCTCTGGCGTGGCCTGTTCATTCGATGTCCGGCCTGCGGCGGGCGCCACGTCTTCCGGAACTGGTTCTCGATGGTCGACCGATGCCCGACGTGCACGCTCAAGTTCGAGCGAGTGGAAGGGCACTGGATCGGTTCGCTCGGACTGAACACCACGGTGATCTTCAGCGTGATGCTCATCGTGCTCCTCGGCGGGAGCATTCTCACCTATCCGAACGTTCCGCTCGCACCGCTGCTCGGCGCCGAGCTCGCCATTGCGTTGATCGGCCCGCTCCTGTTCTTCCCGCCGTCACGAACGCTGTGGACCGCAACCGACCTGCTCATGCGTCCTCTGGCGCCCGGCGAGATCGACCCCCGCTTCGTCGTCGTGGATCCCGAACGCGACCGCCGACCCCGCCACTGAATCGCTCCGCCTCATTCCCTGCTTTGTGGTGCGAGCTACATGCATATGCATGTAGCTCGCACCACAAAGCCGGGAAGGGTCAGCGGCGCTGCAGTCGTCGCGAGAGCATCACTGCGCCGAACGACAGGTACAGAGCGGCAAATCCTGCGAGCACGGCGAGATTGACGAGCACCGAACCGAGCCCGACCCCATCGAACACCGATGCTGTCAGTGCACTGGTCGCCCACGCCTGCGGGGTCAGGACGCGGGCCACGAGTTGCATGGCGGCCGGGGCGACCGAGAGCGGGAAGAAGCATCCACCGAGGGCGGCCATGGCCAGCGCAATGGGGATGCCGAACGCCACGGCCTGATCCGGGGTGCGAGCGAGGGCTCCCATCAACACACCGGCCCCAGCCGACACCAGCGCAAACAGCGTCAGGACCGACAACAGCACCGCTGGGCTCCCCCAGTCGACGTCGAAGGCCACAGCGGCCACCACCGCGATCAACAGACCTTGCATCAAGGCGATGAGAAACCTCGACAGGGTGATCCCGACGGTCAGCCCGGCGACGGTGACCGGCGCAGTGAGTGCTCGATCGGCGACGCCGAAGACCCGCATCTCGACCAGCGAGGAGCCGCCGGCGAGGGAGTTGATGAACATGAACAGGATCACCTGGGCGAGAGCAGTGAATGCGAAACCGGAGATGGGGGTGCCCGATCCGCCAACGGTGATGGACTCGACCTGACCTCGGGTCAGGCTCCGCACCTGGGCCTCTGCCACGGCGAGAGCCTCTTGCTTCTCCGCCCCGGTGCGATCCTCGGCGAAGCGGGCCGCTGTCAGTACGAGCGCCTGATTCTCAACCACGGCGTCGAGCATGTTGCGGAGCATCGCCGAGGCCTGGTTGGCGGGGTCGAGCTCGAGTCGGACCTCGCCCGTCCCGCCGGACTCGACCACCTCGGTGAGGTTCGGCGGAATGACGATGCCTGCCTCGATCCGTCCGAGTTGGATGTCGCGCACGATCTCCTGCGGAGTGTCGTAGAACGTGACGTCGAGCGTGTCGGCTCCGCCCACTGCGGCGAGGAGCTCCCCGCCGATCCCAGTCTCCTCACCGACCACGACCCCGACACCGACGACACCGGTGTCGGTCGGGAAGGCCACACCCAGGGCGAAAATCAACACGAACGGAAGGACGACCATGAAGAACAGCGCCACTCGATCCCGGACGAGTCGGCGCAGATCGATTGCTGCGACCGAGGCCGCAATGGTCCACGTGGACGGAGAATCAGACACGCCCTGACCCGGACGAACGAGCGGGGACTGCGGCGGTGCCGCCGGTGCGGTCATCCGAACCTCCGTGTCATGAGCTGCGAACCGACGGCAAAGGCGGCGATCCCGGCGGCGACCAAGGCAGCGAGAATGGGGAGGACCGACGCCAGGTCCTGCCCGCCGGGTCCGAGTTCGATCAACGCTCTCATGGCGAGGGCGTTGGGTGTGTACGCACCGACAACTCCGAGGACGCCGGGAAACTGCGCTCCACCGAAGAACGATCCACCGATGATCCCGAACAGGAAGGCGCAGGCGTTGGTCCACCCTTCGGCCTGCGCCTCGGTCCGCGATGCCGCCGTGATCACCGTCGACAGTCCGCTGAGGGCGGCGACGAGCGCCAACAATACGAGGATCACCTCGGCGGGCTCGCCCCATCTGGCGCCGAACGCCACCGTGGAGACGGCGTAGACGACGAGCGAAGCGAGCACGCCCTGGATGAACACACCGATCGCCGAACCGGACGTCAACGTCCGTGGGCTCACGGCGATGGAGCGAATACGGGCGAGTGTTCCCTCACGCTCCTCTCTCACCAGCGACCTGGCGGCACCACCCAGACCGAGGAACAAGAAGATGGTGAGCGGCCCGAAGTACAGCGCAGCATTGAAGGAGTTCTGGAGATCACCGATGTCGACGGTGATGGCGGGGCGGATCTCTCGGACGTCGGCGAGCGGAGGCTGCGTCTGATCAATGGCGACAACGGTTGACGTTGCCGCGCGAATCAGATCCGACTGTGAGGCGAGCTCACCGGCAATGGCCGTGGCGACCTCACCGGGGATCGCCCGCTGGTTGTTGCGCACCACTTGGAGGGCGAGCGGCTGGTCGAAGAGCGACTTCGTGTAGCCGGGAGGAATGACGAGCGCTGCGTCGACTTCCTCGGCGATAACCGCCTCCTCGGCATCTCGCAGGTCCGTCCGCAGACTCACCGGGCCTCCGCTCAACTGGTCCCCCAACACGGCGACCACGCCCTCGCTCGTTGCGGTCGCGTCGAGATCGACGACGGCGATCGTGGCCGACGGTCCGTTGGCACCGCCGAAGGCGAGCGCCATGATCAAGCCCAGGACGAGCGGTCCGACCACGGCGGTCAGGACGAGTGACTTGCTCCGCACACCCCGTCGAACGTCCTTGGCTGCCAAGGCGATAGCCACCATCCAGGGCCGAGCTGGTGATTCGTGTTCGGCGGCATCGAGGTCAATCACGAAGCGCCTTGCCGGTCAGATGGAGGAAGACCGACTCGAGGTCGGCCTCCACGACCTCGACACCGTTGATCCGGACAGCAGCACGCTCGGCGCGTTCGATGATCGGGGCCAGGGAGCGTGCCGGATCGATCACGGACACATCGAGGCGACCGGAACCGGTCGAACACCGGATGACCTGGTCCTCGTCGTCCAGCGCCAGCACGAGCGAGCCCGGGTCCCCGTCGATGCTCAGCCGGACCACGGGGTGTTGGCCGATCGCCGCCAGCAACTCGGACTGTGTGCCCTCGGCGACGAGTCGTCCCTCGTCGATGATGCCGATCCGGTCACAGAGTCGCTGCGCCTCCTCCATGTAGTGCGTGGTGTAGAGCACGGCCATGCCGTGATCCTGGAGTGCAGCGATTCCGTCGAGAATCGATGCCCGACTCTGGGGATCGACCCCGACGGTCGGTTCGTCGAGCACCAGGAGTTGCGGATGGTGCAAGAGGGCCGCAGCGATGTTGCACCGGCGCTTCATCCCACCCGAGAACGAATCGACCCGGTCTCCAGCGCGGTCCTCGAGCGCTACGATCTCCAGAACTTCGTCGACCCGGGTCCGAAGGTCCGTCCGGTTCAGTCCCTGAAGTCGGCCGAAGAACCGGAGGTTCTCCCGGGCAGTCAGATCGGGGTAGAGCGCAATGTCCTGAGGCACCAGGCCGAGGTGCTGTTTGGCCACACACCGGCCGGTTCGCATGACCTCCCCACCGACCTCCACTGACCCGGCATCGGGTTGGAGGAGCCCGCAGAGCATGGAGATCGTGGTCGTCTTGCCCGCCCCGTTGGGCCCGAGCAGGCCGTAGGACTCGCCGGCGTTGACGCTGAACGCCACATCGTCAACAGCCAACCGGTCCCCGAAGGTCTTCCGAAGCCCAGAACACCTCACACTGACGGATGCCACGAACAGATTCTACGCCCGAACGGTGTTCACAACAGCGGTCGGGCCAGGCGCTGCTGACCCGCCCTTGTGGGGTCGCACTCACCTCCCTACCCTTGAGTCGGATCCGCAACGACCGCTGGTCGGCAGCGGCGGTGACGACACCAGGGCAATCGGGAGGAACTCATGAGCCACACAGACCGGGCTCGCGGGAGACGCCGAACCCAGACCGTGCTCGGTGCCCTGCTCGCAGCGTGCGTGCTCGGCTCCGGCTGTGCCCGTGCAGCTGACACCAACTCCCTCGACTCCAGCGAGGGGACGGGCGACGACGCAACCACCACGACCGTGCCGGCGGAGGTGCGCAGCGCCAGCGCCACCCGGGCCGGCGGTGCACCGTCCGTTTCGACCGCCGCTGGGGAACCCGACCTTGCCACAGCAGCGAACGAACTCCTCCAGCGACTCGCCGGTGATCCTTCGCTGGTGCAATCGATCGTCAACGGTGCGAACGGCGACCTCGAACGCCTGACCGGCCTGGATGCGGCCACACTCCAGCGACTCCGGATCACACCTGAGTCGATCCGGGCGTTGGCGACGGTCATCAGCCGGCTGGACCCGGCGACGTTGGCCCGCATTGCGTCGGGGGACGGCAGCACCGAGGGACTGACCGGCACGGTGCTGCTGCTCGCATCGCAGCTCAACCCCGAGGCGTTCGCCGCCATCCAGGGCATCGATCCACGACTCCTGTCGGTCCTCGCCTCCACCGCAGCCAACGTGGATCCGGCGGTTGCCGACGCCCTGGGCCGGGTTCTCGGAGTCATCGACCCGGACGGCCTCGGCTCAGTCGCCGGCGACCGAGCCAGTCTCGGACTTCTCGCAGTGCTGTTTGCTGCCGCCCTCCGGATCGACCCCACCACCTTCGACCAGCTCGGCAACGCCTCACAGCTCAACCCGGACCTCGCCCTTGCGATCGACGGAATCCGTGCCCTCGCCTCCGGACTCAGTCTGGAGTTCGTCGCCAACATCAACGAGGTCGTGGAGGTACTCGGAACCGATCTGGTCAGTGCGCTCGGGGCGATCCTCGGGTTCCTCGGAGACGAGCGCTACAGCAGCGTCCTCCGCGAGGGCTTGGCTGACCCGGCCGTTGTGCAGGCGGTGGTGGCCGTCACGGCGCTGCTCATTCCGGGTCTGGCCGAGGTGGTCGCTCCCGAGGTGTTCGCTGACGATCCATCGGCTCGATCGCTCGCGCTCGCAGCATTGTTCCTCGTGGCGCTGCTCGCAGCGAATGGTCTGGACCTGAGCGGTAACGGCGTCCCGGCCCTGCGCTGAGGACCTACGCTGAGGCCCCAGCGCCGGGGCCGAGTTCGGGTCATCCCGCCCGGCGGAAGGCAGGGTCGCTGACCCCGCTCACGACGAGAACGTCACTCAGGTGTAGAGGCCCTCGATCTCATCGGCGTAACGGGCGTTCACGCCACGCCGCTTGAGCTTGGAGGTGGGCGTGAGGAGGTCCGAATCGGGCAGCCACTCCTCGGTCAGCACCTTGACCTTCTTGACGCGCTCCGCCTGATTGAACCCCGCCATGACCTCCTCGACACCGGCGTTGATCGCGTCGATCACCTCGGTGAGCTCGGCGAATTCCTCGAGGGTCGTGTACTCGATCCCGTTGCGGGCGGCCCATGCCGGTGCCACCTCGGCATCGATCACGACGAGCGCCGACACGAACGGACGAGCGTCGCCGACGGCCATCGCCTGGCCGATGAGCGGGTGAGTCTTGAGAGCCGCCTCGAGGTTGGCCGGCGAGATGTTCTTGCCTCCGGCGGTGATGATGAGTTCCTTCTTGCGGTCGACAATTCGCAGGTAACCGTCGTCGTCGAGCACGCCGATGTCGCCGGTGTGGAGCCAACCGTCGGCGTCGATCGCCTCGGCAGTCTTCTCGGGGTCGTTCAGGTACCCCTCAAACACGTGGCCGCCACGACAGATGACCTCGCCGTCATCGGCGATGGCGACCTCCGTGCCGGGAATGGCCTTGCCGACGAAACCCGGCTTGACCTTGAACCGCTCGAAGGTCATCGGTCCGGTGTTCTCGCTCATGCCGTAGACCTCGGCCAGCGGGATCCCGAGCGCCCGGAACCACTCGATCAGCGACGCCGGGATGGGTGCTGCGCCGGTGACGGCCAACTCGAGTTCGTCGAGACCGAGCAACGAGCGGACGAAGGCAAAGTTTGCAGCGTCGATCTCGTCGAGTCGGGCCTGCTCCTCGGGGGTGATCCGCCCCCACGCAGCAGCGTCGCGGAGCGGCACGGCCTCGACGATCGCCGCATTGAACACTTCGGCGTTGTCGGGATCAGCGGCGAGCATGGCGGTGAGGGACCCGTAGACCTTCTCCCACACCCGGGGCACACCGAACAGGAGGTTCGGCTGGGTCGGCCCCAGGTGGGCGGTCAGCAGCGACGGATCCGGACAGGTCGTCACCTCGAGACCGCCCAGCACCATGCCGTAATGGGAGACCATCCGCTCCGCAATGTGTGCCATGGGCAGGTAGGAGATGACCCGCTTGCCGGCGATCTCCTCCTTGGTCCAGCCGTAGCAGGGAAGGAATGCTGCGTAGGTCCAACAGACGTTCCGGTTGGAGATCATGACGCCCTTGGGGTTGCCCGTCGTCCCGGACGTGTAGATCACCGTGGCCAGGTCATCGGGCGAGCCCGTCTGGACCTCCGCTGCAAGATCGACCGGATCGGACTCGGTGATCGACTCGTGGCCGTGGACGCCGTCGGGCAGTTCCTCCGGAGCCACCAGCACGACGATCTCCTGCAGTGTCGGGAGTTGGTCCCGGACCTTCAGGAACTTCTCGAGGAACCCGGCGTTCTCGACGACAGCGACCTTGGCGCCGCAGTGGCCGACGAGGTACTCGATCTGGTCCGGGGCGGAGGAGTTGTAGATCGATACCGGGGTTGCGCCCAGAGCGAGCACCGCCAGGTCGAGCCAGTGGAACACCGGGATGTTGCGCATCATCAGCACCACGCGATCCCCGGGGCCGACCCCCAGTGCCCGGAGGCCTCCGGCGGCCACGGCGACCTTGACGGCCAACTCGTCGTAGCTCAGCGTCTCCCAGTCCTCTCCGGACTGCCAACGAAGGGCTGTGGCCGCACCGTGCTGTGCAACGGTGTCGAGGAAGAGACGGGCAACCGTGGCGCCCTCCACCTCGCGGTCGACATCAGCTGCCGTGATCGTCATCTGTCCCCCAGTCGTGGTCAGCCGGCCTCAGCCGGACGTGGTTGATTGCGATGCCGGAACCCTGATCATTCGGTTCCCGGTGAGCATTGGGTTCAGTCGACCCACTCGGCCCCGGGATGCCGCAGGTGTCCGGCTTTTCGTGCAGCAGGAATCTACACGGTCGAGATGTGATGTGCGCTCCGAGTCGACTGCGTCCACGTTGACCGGAAGCGGTCGACGGGAGCAGAATCCTGCGCACCGGGTGACCGGTGACCGAGCGTGGGATCCGGATCGACCGGACCCGGAGCGACAGGGGACCCAGATGGCAGAAGCAGTGATCGTCGACGTGGTGCGCACTCCCGGAGGCCGGAGGAACGGCGGGTTGTCCGGATGGCATCCAGTGGACCTCGCTGCTGAGACCCTCGTGGCTCTCGCTGAGCGCAACAGCCTCGATCCGGCCCTCGTCGAGGATGTGATCATGGGCTGTGTCATGCAGGCGGGTGCTCAGGCACTCAACGTCGGCCGCAACGCAGTGCTCGCCGCCGGCTGGCCCGAATCCGTTCCTTCCACGACCGTCGACCGGCAGTGCGGTTCGTCGCAGCAAGCGGTCCACTTCGCAGCGCAGGGCGTGATCGCCGGTGCCTACGACGTGGTGGTCGCCGCCGGTGTCGAGGTGATGAGCCTCGTACCGATGGGCGCTTCGATCGCCTCCGGTGTCGGATTCCCCTTCGGTGCCGCAGCGGACCGCTACGCCGATGTGGAACTCATCGACGGCCATCAGGGCCTCGTCGGACAGGGGATCTCAGCAGAGATCATCGCCAACGAATGGGACCTCAGCCGAGCGGATCTGGACGGGTTCGGAGCCCGCTCGCAGCAACTAGCGATCCGGGCCCGTGACGAGGGGCGCTTCGACAACGAGATCATCCCCGTGCAGTCGAAGATCAAGGACAAGGAGTCCGGCGAGATCAAGGTGCTCGACGACATCGTCCGCACTGACGAGGGGATCCGCCCCGACACCACCGCCGAAGGTCTCGGCAAGCTCAAGCCGGCATTCCTGCCCGACGGCAAGGTGACCGCCGGCAACAGTTCGCAGATCACCGATGGCGCCTCGGCGGCATTGATCATGACTGCCGACAAGGCCGCCGAACTCGGTCTCACTCCCCGGGCGCGGTTCCACGCATTCGCTCTCGCTGGCGTCGACCCGGTTCGGATGCTGACCGGACCCATCCCTGCCACCTCCAAGGCGCTCGAGCGGGGCAACCTGACCATCGATGAGATCGACCACTTCGAAGTCAACGAGGCGTTCGCATCGGTCGTCCTGGCATGGGCCAAGGAGCACCAGCCCGACTTCGACAAGGTCAACCCGAACGGCGGCGCAATCGCCCTCGGCCACCCGCTCGGTGGGTCCGGGACGAAGCTCCTCGCCACCATGCTCAATGAACTCGAGCGGACCGGTGGGCGCTATGGACTCCAGACCATGTGCGAAGGCGGCGGGCTCGCCAACGCCACGATCATCGAACGCCTCGGCTGAAGCGGGGCCGTCGTGCGACGGCTGCTGATCGTCGGAGTCGCAGCGCTGCTCATTGCGCTCGCGGTCTCGCTCGGGACCGGGGCGTCGTTCGTCGGCGTGCTCCTCGCTGTACTGCTCGGTGCGGCGATCCTCGGAGTGGGGTGGTTCTTCCTCCGGAGCTTCGCCACCCCAGTTCCACCACCTCCTGAGCCCGGGACGCTGCGCCGCATCAAGTTGACCTTCCGCTGCCCCGTCTGCGGCGCCGAGGTTCGCATGACCGCTGCCGATTCAGAGGACCCGGAACCGCCCCGTCACTGCATGGAGGACATGGAGCTGGTTGCTCCCATTGAGTGAGACCCGGCGATCCAGCTCGTTCACTGTCCCGTCGCCTCGACGTCATCCACAGCGGATCCTGGGTTGTCCACACCAATCCACAGATCGCGGTGCAGCGAAGTCAGGGCGTGGGCTCTGAGGGATGGCGCCTGTGGATCGACCGATCGTGTCGACTCCACGCGTCATCAGGGCGTCATCTGGCGCACCTTCTGATGGTGGCCACTGACGGTGGGATCCGGGGTGCCTCGGCGGACTCAGCGGTACTGGGTCGCGACGATGATCCCACCCAGGATCGAACCCAGCCCGGCCACCAGGTACCACCCGTTCCCGCCATCCTCGGCGCCGGGCAGGATCTGCATGTAGTTGAGGATGATGACGAGGAGACCGAGACCCCAGAGGGCGAACATCAGAACCGGCACCCACGGCGGGCTCGGACGGTGGGTACGCGTGCTGCGCCCTGAGGCCGGGGCGGAACCCTTGGCCGGCGTGATACGCCGACTGGTGACCTGAGCGCCGTCCTTGGGCTTCCCGGCCGCCTTGGGTGGACCCTTTGCGCCGGTCGCTCCGCTGGTGCTGTCGGTGCTGTTCGTGCTGTCGGTGGGATCGGCCTCTGAGGTAGCGGCGTCATCAGAGTCGATGCGACGCTTCGCTGGCTTTGCCATGGCCGGAATGGTACCGGCCGGACACTCTCGCCGTGCCACCCCAGGTTCAGGGTGGGAGAGCCACCACCTCCTCCCCTAGCCTGCGGCCGTGTCCGCCCGTGTGCTCGTCGTCGACAACTACGACTCGTTCGTCTACAACCTCGTTCAGTACCTCGGCGAGCTCGGTGCTGAACCGGTCGTTCATCGCGACGACGCCATCACCCTCGGAGACGTCGAGCGGATCCGACCCGACGGCATCCTGATCAGTCCCGGCCCGGGTACACCCGCTGACGCCGGATTGTCCAACGATGTGATCCGCACGTGGGCCGAGCGGGTCCCGATCTTCGGAGTGTGCCTCGGTCACCAGTGCATCGGGGAGGTCTACGGGGGCATCGTCAGTCGGGCACCCGAGGTCGTCCACGGCAAGACCTCAACGGTGCACCACGACGGCGCCGGACTGTTCACTGATCTGCCCACCCCCCTCGAGGCGACCCGGTACCACTCGCTGATCGTCGAGCGCGACTCCGTCCCGGACTATCTGGAGATCTCAGCGTGGACCGACGACGGACTGGTGATGGGCCTCCGCCACCGGTCCCTCCCGGTCGAGGGGGTGCAGTTCCATCCGGAGTCGGTGCTGACCGACGCCGGACACGACCTCGTGCGCAACTTCCTGACCGCCTGCGAACCCGACTGAGCTCACCGAGCCAAGCACATCTGCACCGGGCTGTCCCGACAACGGTGGCCTCGTCGGTGGAGCCCGTCTCGATACGCAGGGTCCAGCGACTACGTCGCCCCGACGACCAGCTCCAAGGGAGTACCCACTGCGATCGGGGTTCCCACGGGGAGGCTCTGCTCGACGACACGGCCGATGAGGACATCACCCGCCGGTAGACGCTTCGTACGGAACCGGAGTACGACAGCATCGCCGGCGACCTCCTCGGCAGTGGCTTGCGTCAGTCCGACGAGCGAGGGAACGGTCGATGACGGGGCCTGTTCGCTGATCACAACGCTCACCGGAGTTCGGGACGCCACCTGCGACCCGGGCGCCGGGTCGACCCTCAGGATGATTCCCGGTTGGACGTCGCTGCGAGCCTCCTCCTCCACCTCTCCCAGTCCCAGTCCCGCCCGTCCGATCGCCGCCATGCCCGGACCGACCGACTCACCCACAACTCCCGGCACGGTGCGCCGAGGTGGACCGGAGGAGACTCTGAGGAGAATCGGTTGATCGGTCGGAGCCGGCGAACCTGCGGCCGGGACCGAAGAGATCACCTCACCCGGCCTCACCAGGTCGTTCGGGATCTCCTGGGTTGCACTGACCAGTCCGAGACGACCGAGCAACGCCTGCGCGATCGGAACCTGGACGCCGGCGACCTCGGGGATGATCGGGCCGGCGGGGCCATCGCTCACGGACAGCACCACCTCACTACCCGATTCGACCTTGGCCCCGGCGCGCGGAGTCTGTGAGAACACCACACCCGGTGGAACGATCGAGTTGGGTGTGAACTCGATGGCCGCCTCGACACCGAGGGCATCGAGTTGTCGTTGGGCCTGCTCAACCGGCATCGAGGTGATCGAGGGCAGCACGACCCTCGGCGTCTCGGGGGGTGGAGCGTTGGTGCGAATCACAGCACGCAACCCAACGAGGGTCACCACGACGAGCAACAGCAACGCCACGACACCCACCACTGCAGCCCACGGGTGCCGGGCGAGGTCCAACTCCTCCGGTGGACCCACCTCGGTGATGCGTGGAGCGGTGGACGCAGCCTGCTTGCGAGACGGCGGGGGGCGAACGCCAACAGCAGTCATGGCGCCACCACCAGCGTGACCACCGAGGCCGGACGAGCCTCGGCTCCGACCTCCGGCGTCTGGATGATCACCCGTCCCGGCAACAACTCCGGTGGTGGTCGACCGTCCCGTGCAGCAGCGAGTACGACCAGGGCGATCTCGTCGGGAGTGGCGGTCACCACGTTCGCCTCGAATCCGCTGGAACGGACTCGGTCGGCCGCTGCTGCTGCATCCTGATCGAGCACCGCAGGAACCGGCGTCGGCGGAGCGTCCCCCGCCACGATGACCGTCACCGGTGTCCCCTCGGCGACGACCGTGCCGGCTGCCGGTTCTGTGCGAACGACTGCACCCGGTGGCAACTCCGTCGCCAGAGTGCCCCGCACCGAGACCACCTCCAGACCGAATGCACCGAGGGCGTAGGACGCAACCGCCAACGAGCGACCGTCGACCTCGGGAACGGGTCGCTGTGGCGGACCGGTCGAGACGACGAGGCGAACCGACCCGTCGCCACGCACCTCGAGGCCGGGACCCGGATCCTGAGCGAGCACCGTCCCCGCCGGCACCTCGGCATCAGGACGCTCCTCGACCTCCACGACGACCCCGGCTTCGTCGAGGCTCCTGCGGGCATCAGCGAGCGGTGACCCGACCAGATCACCGACCACGACCCTGACCGCTCCCCGACTCACCGACAGCGTGACCTTCGAACCAACCTCGAGCCGGGCTCCCGGCAGAGGGTCCTGGGCCAGGATCGCCCCCCTCGGCACGTTGAGACTGAAGGCGCTCGTCGTCTGCACGTCAAGGCCCGCATCGAGGAGTTCGCTGCGAACTCCCGGGACCGGTAGGCCGACCACGTCATCGAGCACCACTGGTCGGCCGCGACCAAGAAGGAGGTCGAGCGGGTTGAGGGTCGGAGCGAAACCGATCAGGGCGACTCCGAGGAACGCTGCGGTGAGCGCAGCCGCTACCGGTCTGGCGCCTCTGATCCGGCCCACGGTCGCGGTGACCTCAGGGGGAGGACATGGTCGTCGACGATGAGGTACTCGTCGTCGGTGACGCAACACCGACGGTGATCCGCACCGTCGAGCCCTTCTCGGCGCTGCTCCCACCCGACGGCTCCTGCGACATGACCTTCCCGACGTTGGAATCCGACGGCGCGAGGTTCTCGGTGGTCACCTCGACCTTGAATCCCTTACCGGTGATGGCGGCCTCAGCGGAACTCTGTGAGTCGCCGACAACGCTCGGCACCTGAACCTGCGCCACGCCAGAGGAGACGATGACGGTCACGGTCGAACCCTTCTTGACCGACGTGCCGACCGGCGGATCGGTCCGGATCACCTTGCCCTTGGCCACGTCATCGTTCGGCTCCTCGTCGGGACCGCCGATCTTGAATCCAGCAGCCTGCAGGGCGGCCTGGGCGGCGGACAGCGACTGCCCACCGACGTTGGGGACGAGTTCCTCACCGGGTCCCTTGGACACACGGAGTTCGACCTCGGAGTCCTTGGCCACCGGAACGTTCGCAGCCGGGTTGGACGAGATGATTCGTCCCGGTTCGGTGTCGGGATCCTCGATGGGAATGATCTTGGAACGCAGGCCGGCCGCGGCGAGGATGAACTCGCCCTCAGGCTGAGTTCGTCCGGCCACCTCCGGTACAGGAACCTGCGCCGGACCCAGGGAGACGACCAACGTGACCTTCGACCCATCGGGTGCCTTGGTCTTCGGTGCGGGGTCTTGAGAGATCACTCGGCCCGCCTCGATGCTGGGATTGGCCTGCTCGCTCACCTCGACCTCGAAGCCCTCACCGCGCAAGAGCGTCTCCGCCTCGGCGCGCATGAGGCCGATGGTGGCCGGAACCTCGACATCGGCGGCGTTCAATCCCCGGGCGAACCAGAAGAGGAGTCCGCCGAGCAGAGCGAGCAACACCACGAGTACGCCGATGAACAGACCTGTCCGGGATTTCGGCTGGTCGTCGTCGGAGTAGTCATCGTCGACCGGATCGACGACCGGTTGAACCGTCGTGGCCGCCGCTGGAACTGCTGCGGCAGCCGCAACCGCAGCGAGTTGACCCTCTGCCAACGTCGGTTGTCCGGCGAGGAATCGATCGAGGTCAGCTCGGAGCGCCTCGGCGTTGTCATAACGGTCGGCCGGTTGTTTCGACAGCAGCATCAAGATGATCGCCTCGAGCCCGACCGGCACGCCCGGCGACACCGCAGACGGACGCGGGGGCTGGTCCTGAACATGCTTGTAGGAGATGGCGAGTGGCGTGTCCCCGGTGAACGGAGGTCGGCCGGTCACCATCTCGTAGAGCACGACACCGAGGGAGTAGAGGTCGGAGCGAGCATCGATCGGAAGACCTTGGGCCTGCTCCGGTGAGAAGTACGTCGCAGTGCCCATGACCGAGCCGGTCTGGGTGAACTCGCCCTCCGATGCCGACAACGCCCGAGCGATGCCGAAGTCGGCGACCTTTGCCTGACCGGTTGAGGTGAGCAGAACGTTGCCCGGCTTGATGTCCCGGTGCACGACATCCTGGGAGTGCGCAAACCCGAGAGCCGCAGCGACCTCACCGGCGATCTCTGCCGCCCGACGAGGATGGAGCGCACCGTCGCGACGGATCAACTGCGACAACGACGGGCCATCGACGTACTCCATCACGATGAAGTACGTGCCGTCCTGGGTGCCCCAGTCGTAGACCGAGACGATGTTCGGGTGGGTCAGACGAGCAGCGGACTGGGCCTCCCGCTTGAACCGTTCGACGAACGACGGGTCGGTGGCGAACTCCGGAACGAGTTCCTTGACAGCGACCGGTCGGTCGAGCGTCCGGTCACGGGCCAGATACACCTGGGCCATCCCGCCCCGAGCGATCGCCCGGTGGATCTCGTAGCGGTCTCCAAGCACCCGGAGGTCGTCATCAGCCATGTGCGGTCCAGCGTAGATGGGCCTGCACACCTTGCAGCGGCACCACGACCGAGGAGGGGACCGAACGACTCACCCGGCACCGAGTGCGGCAGACAGCACCGCACGCGCCACGGGTCCAGCGGTCGATCCGCCGGTTTCGCTGCTCGCACCGGGAAGGTTCTCGACGATGACCGCCACTGCGACGGTCGGAACCTCGCCTGGCCGACCGCCGAAGGCGATCATCCACCCGTGGGAGCGTGGTGGGGTCGTCCCGAGCTGGGCCGTCCCGGTCTTGGCCCCCACCTCGAAACCGGGGATCGCCATGTTCTGAGCGGTCCCATCGGTCACCACACCGATCATCGCCTGACGGAGCGTGGCGGCATCGGTCGGGCTGAACGCCTGACGCCAGACCCGGGGCTCGTACCGCTCGACGACGGACCCGTCACGGGCTCGGATCTCCGCCATGACGTGCGGGGCGAGCACATCGCCGTCGTTGGCCACACCGGCTGCGACGAGGGCCATCTGCAGAGGAGTGGCCCGCACGTCGTTCTGGCCGATGGCGGTCTGGGCCAACCGGGGGGCGTCGGAGTACACCGGTGCGAGACCCGGTGGCCGTTCCACAACATCGCCGAAGTCGACCGGATAGATGGACGTCGCCGCATCGGGCAGGTCGATGGGGGGGATGTCGTTGAAGCCGACCCGCTCGGCCGCAGCGATCATCGGCTCAGGTCCGGTCTGCTCGACTGCCATCTGGGCGAAGGAACTGTTGCAGCTTCGAGCGGTGATCACGATCAGGGTGCCCCCACAGGACGAACCACCGAAGTTGGAGATCGCCGATGTCGTCAGAGGCGGGGTGTAAGAGGTGACGACCGGGTAGTCAGGAGCAGCCGTCGTCACGGTTCGGCTCTCGAGGCCCGCCGCCGCAGTGACGATCTTGAATGTGGAGCCGGGGAAGTAGTTGTCCTGATACGCACGAATCAGGAGTGGCTTCTGGGGCACGGCGTCGAGGAAGCGCTTCGCCGCCTCGGCGGCGGTGGAATCGTTCGTCGAGAGTTGGTTCGGATCGAACGGTGGCCAGGACCACATCGACAGGATCGACCCGTCTCGCGGATCGATCGCCACCACTGCGCCCTGCCGGTCGCCGAGGCTGTCCCGGGCCACTTGCTGGAGGTCCTTGCGCACCGTGAGGATCACGTCGCCCTCGCTGGAGACGTCGGAGAAGAACCCGGTGAGCTCCCTGAGCTTCAGCGCCGTGGTCCTCCCGGCGAGTTCGTCGTTGTAGGACCGCTCCACGCCTGAGGATCCGAGATTGAACGAGTAGAAACCGGTGACAGCAGACAGCAGGTCGGCCTCGGGGTAGATCCGCTGGTAGCGCAGCGTCGCTCGCCGTTCCTCGGAGTACGCAGCGAGCGCACCGTCAGCGGTGATGATCGACCCTCTCGGCTCGTTGAAGTCCCGTTGGAGCTGACGGGTGTTGTCCGTGCGTTCATTGAGTGCGTCGGCCTGGAACACCTGAATCTGGTTGAACCTCACGAACAGCGCGACGTAGCAGATCAGGATCACCACGCCGAGCAGGGCGATCTGTCGCCTCACAGCGCCGCCACCGGATTCCGGGCGCGACGGATCGACTGATCGGAGATTCGCAGGAGAAGCGCCACGAGCACGTAGTTGGCGACCAACGAGGAGCCCCCGTAGGAGACGAACGGCAGGGTGACACCGGTGAGCGGCAGCAGTCGCGTGACGCCCGCCATGATGATGAAGGCCTGAAACGCAATCAACGACGTGAGCCCGACAGCGAGCAACGTCCCGAACGTGGCCCCGGCGCCCTTGGCGATCCGCAGGCCGCTGCCGGCGAGGAGGAGGAACGCAACGAGGACCGCCGTGGTGCCCAGCAGGCCGAGTTCCTCCCCGATGATCGCCACGATGAAGTCGGTCTCATCGAACGGAATCCGCTCGACGATGCCCAACCCCGGACCCACCCCAGCGGTTCCGCCCCATGCCAGGGCGTATGCCGCCTGGATGACCTGGTAGCCGGTCCCGGCCGGATCGACCCACGGATCCAGCCAGATCGAGACGCGGTCCTGGACGTGTGAGAACTGCGTCCAACTGACGAACGCCCCCACAGCGAAGAGGGCGAAACCGATCAGCACGTAGGCCGCACGGCCCGTCGCCACCCAGAGCGTCACGAGGAACAACAGGAAGAACAACAGCGCCGATCCCAGGTCGCGCTCGAAGATGACGACCAGTAGCGAGACGCCCCACGCCAACAGCACCGGGCCGAACTGCCGGGGGTCCGGCGTGTTGAGGCGACCGACCTTGAACGTGGCCACGCTCAAGACCTCCCGCCGCTCGACCAGGTAGCCGGCAAAGAAGATGGCCAGGGCGATCTTGGCGAACTCACCAGGCTGGAAGCTCACCGGTCCGAACGCAACCCAGATGCGGGCGCCGTTGATGTTCTGGCCGAACACCGGCAGGAGCGGCAGGAGGAGGAGCGCCACACCGATCAATCCGAACGTGTAGCGGTATCGCTGCAGGATGCGGACGTCACGAACCAGGACGAGGGTGAGAATGAACGCTGCGATGCCGACGGCAGTCCACGTCGCCTGGAGTCCAGCGAGCTGATCGTCGAGCCGGGCGATGAACACGAACCCGAGCCCGTTCAACAGCGCCACGATCGGCAACACGAGGGCGTCGGAGCACCGCGCCCACCGCCGGACCGCCAGATGGGCGGCCACGACGAGCACGAGGATCACCCCGAGGAACGGGAGGATGTCGGCCGGCAGCGAAGCGTTGCGGCCCAGGCTCGCCAGTGCGTAGGCCCCCACCACGATGATCGAGCAGAGCAGGAGCAGCCCGAGCTCGGTGGTGCGGCGGCGGGTCCCGATCGCAACGACGTTCGGCAGTGGTTCGGCCGGGGTGGGGGGAGCGGTGGCAGTCACGCCAGGATCACGGCCCTGCAGGCGGTGGGACCGGGAGCCCGGGCGGGAGGGCCGGAGGGGGTGGCACCGTTGTCGTGGTCGTCGTCGTGGTGGTGGTCGTCGTCGTGGTGGTGGTCGTCGTGGTCGTGTTTTCGGTGATGAAGTTCTCGGCCTCGGCGACGTTGCTGAACGGTTTCCGGTTCTCCACCTGACGCCGACCGTTCTCCGTCAGATCCGACAGGGTGAAATCCGTCCGTTTCTCGAGCTCGGGGGCGAACCACGCCAACCCCCATGTCTGCCCAGATCGAACCACCACGAGCCCATCATCCTGCTGTGGGCCACCAACGGCATCGGCGTCGAGGAAGTAGCCCTGGCGACCGACGAACGTGATGGTGACCACGGCAAGTGTCACGACCGCCAACAACGCAACGGCGAACGATGCGATGCGCCACCAACTGCGACGTGCTGCGCCGTCGCCGTCGCCGGTGATGACCGGGGCGGTGGCGAACGGCTCGGCCGCCGTGGCCGCGCCGGTATCGCTCGCATCGCCCGCCGCTGTGTCGGCCACCTCCGCCGAGGAGGCCTCGTCGGATCCCATCGGTGATGGATCCCCGTCGTCGACGGACTCGGGAACCCCCTGCGGTGCGCCAGTACCGACCACGGTGAGCACGGTGTCGGTGTGTGGGCCATCGTCGTCATCGTCGAACAGATCAACCGACGGCGTGGAGAACCGCCGGTACCGCTCCACGAGGGGCGTCGGCAGACGGCCGGTGCCCGACACGTCGACGACGACGACGGTGATGTTGTCACGGCCACCGTTGGCGTCGGCCTCGGCGCACAGTCGACGGGCGACGAGTTCCGGGGCGTCAGGTTCGGCGAGCAACTCAGCCATCCGATCCTCGGCCACCTCGTTGAACAATCCGTCGCTGCAGAGCAACAGACGATCTCCATCGGCGGGCCGGAGCAGCCAAGCGTCGACCGCCACCACCGGATCGACACCGAGAGCACGCGTGAGGACGTTGCGTTGCGGGTGGACCTCGGCGTCCTCGGGCGTCAGGCGACCCTCCCGGACGAGTGTCTCGACGAGCGAATGGTCCTCGGTGAGTTGCTCCATCACACCACCGGCGAGCAGGTAGACACGGCTGTCCCCGACGTTGAGGACCGCCAACTCGTGATCACCGTCGTGTTCGATCAGGCCGACGACGCAGACGGTCGTGCCCATGCCCCGGAGGTCGGCGCTGGTTCGGGCGTCGTCGAACACCTGCCGGTTGGCGTCCTGGACGGCGGCCACCAACTCCTCGAGTGACGCAGCGGCCCCTGCGGCGAGCACCCTGACCGTCGTCGACGACGCCACCGCTCCCCCGCGATGCCCACCCATCCCGTCGGCAACGATGGCGATCCGGTCGGTCACCTGATGGCTGTCCTCGTTGGCCGCACGAACCTGACCGACGACGGTGGCCGAGCCCGCCTGGAGTTCGGTCACCTGACCTCCAGGACGAGGTTCCCGACCTGCACCCGGTCGCCGAGTCGGGCCGGCATCTGCCCGACCACCCGAGCCCCGTTGACCCACGTGCCGTTGGTGGAACCGAGGTCCTCCACGAAGACGGAGCCATCCCGGACGAACACCCGGCAGTGCACCTGCGAGACGAACCGCTCGTCGAACACGAGCGAACAACCGGCGGCCCGACCGATGGTGAGCTCTCCGGCGAGTGCCGCCTCGACCCCGGCTCGCGCTGGAGGTTCGACCACGACGAGTCGCGTCGGTACCGAGGGCTGGCGTCGTGAGGACCGTGAGCCACCACCACGCCCGGACCGTCCCTTGCGGGCCGGGGCGGTTGCCGCCGGCCCAGCGGCAACCGCCGCCAGTGTCGCCGCCCGACCCGGTTGCGCAGAGGCCGCTCGAAGAGGCCCCACCTCGGCCCACACCGCTCGAAGGACGCGCAGGAAGAAGAGGTAGAGCAGCGCCAGGAGGCACAACTTGAGCACGGTGAGCAGTTGCTCGGGCACTGGAGCTCCTAGGAGGCCTCGAAGCGCACCAGCGTATTGCCGAACCGGACCTCATCTCCGGATCGAAGCTGATGCTCGTTGATGCGGACCCCGTTGACCTTCGTGCCGTTCGTCGATCCGAGGTCGAACACGGCGAACCCGTCGTTCACCGGCCTGATCTCGGCGTGGTTTCGACTGACGTTGGGATCGGCGAGCACCACGGTGCAGTCGTCGTGGCGACCGATGGACACCACGTACTCGCCGAGCGGAACTCGGTCGCCCGTCGGCAGGAGGAGCGAACCCGGCGGCAGGGCTCCCGGGCCCTCGACGATTCGGGCATCGAGCAAGATCGTCCCCCTCGCAACGGTCTCCGCAGCAGCGACCGTCACGTCGACCGGACCGACGAACGTGTAGCCCTCATCCCGGGCGTGGCCTCGGGCGAGCTCGGCGAGCTCACGGCGCAGCGTTCCCTCCATGCCGGCGAGCGACTCGTCATCGGCGAGGGAGATGGTGAAGTCGAAGTGGTTGGAGACCACCACACGCCCGGCGGCGCTCACCACCTTGTGGTCGTCCATGGCCCGGCGAAGCTTCCGGCCGAACTCAGCCGGTTGCAGGCCCGACTTGAACAAGCGGCCGAAGGTGCTCTCGACCAGATGTTCGAGACGGGCCTCGAACCCCTGTGGTGGCATGGGCGACACGTTAGCGACGGCGGTGGACAACCGGCCTGCGCCCGAGTGGAGAACGACTGGGACCGTCGATAGGATCGAGCGCCGCAGACCGCGAGACGGTCCGAGATGACCCGGCACAACATGGAGATCACATGTACATCGTGATGAACCGCCTCGAAGTGCCCGCCGAGACCGCTGAGACATTCGAGGCCCACTTCTCGGGCAACGTGACAACGACGCTCACCGACGTGCCCGGTCTGCACCGGGCCGCACTACTGCGCCCCCACCGTGACGAGGACCCATACGTGGCCGTCATGGAGTTCACCGACGAGGCAGCGTTCCGCAGTTGGCTCAGTTCCGATGCGTTCCGCGCAGCGCACGGTCACGGACCCCAGCAGGGCGGCGCACCGCCGAGCGTGGCGTCCTACGAGGTCGTCACCGAGGTGACCGGCACCAACTGAGGAGACTGACCTGCGGGTGCGGGATGGAGCCGGACCCGAGCCGTCCCCTACGATGCGCCTTCCACTCGCGCGAGTGGCGGAATTGGCAGACGCGCAGGATTCAGGTTCCTGTGTCCGCAAGGACGTGAGGGTTCAAGTCCCTCCTCGCGCACTCTTGTGGTCGAGCGGGCCCGCTCGACCAGGTTTGACACCCGGCGCCCAGCGAAGTCGCGTGGAGCGGTGCACGTCTCGATGACCGTCCCCACCGATGACCTGGGCTCGGCCCGGACGATCTACCGGGAGCTCGAACAGCTCGGCTACGACCGGGCGTTCTCGTTCGAGGCGAAGCACGACCCGTTCCTGCCGCTGGCCGTCGCCGCCGAGCACACGGAGCGCATCGGGCTCGGGACGGCGCTCGCCATCGCCTTCGCCCGCTCCCCCATGACGATCGCCAACGCAGGGTGGGACCTGCAGGCGCTCACCGGAGGCCGCTTCACCTTGGGCCTTGGCTCGCAGATCAAGCCGCACATCGAGCAGCGGTTCTCCATGCCGTGGAGCCGGCCGGCGGCCCGCATGCGCGAGCTGGTCCTGGCCGTCCGGGCGATCTGGTCGTGCTGGCAGGACGGCATGCCGCTGGACTTCGACGGCGAGTTCTACACCCACACCCGGATGGTCCCGGCGTTCGATCCCGGACCGCTCGCCACGCCACCGCCGCCGGTCCTGCTCGGAGCCGTCGGCCCGGCCATGACCGTCGTCGCCGGTGAGGTGGCCAACGGCCTGCTCGTCCATCCGGTCAACACCCGCCGGTCGCTGCTCGAACTGACGCTCCCGGCGCTCGCCGAGGGAGCGACGCGGGCTGGCCGGGCCGTCGACGACATCGAGGTCGTGTGCGTCACGATCATCGTGACCGGACGGACGGAGGAACAGTTCACCCGCAGCTACGAGGCGGTCCGGACGCAACTGGCCTTCTACGGCACGACCCCCGCCTACCAACCGGTGTTCGCACTGCACGGGCACGGCGGCCTGCACGACGAACTCCGACGGCTCGCCCGCGACGGACGCTGGGACGACATGGGTGCACTGATCGACGACGACCTGGTCGAGACGATCGCCGTCGTCGGTGAACCCGACCGGATCGCCCCGGCCATCCGGGAGCGGCTCGCCGGCATCTCGGACTCGGTGAGTCTGGTCAACAATCGGGCCCCCGATCCCGAGCACCTCGCCGAAGTGGTGAGGGACCTGCACACTCCGGCATGACCACCCCGACCGACATGAAGTAAGGGAGTCTGACTACATTCACGCCATGCTCCGACGCCTGCTGGTCCCACTCACCGTCGCCCTGGCCCTGGTGGCCGCCGCCTGCTCGTCAGGAAGCGGGGAGTCCGCCACCGAGGCCGCCCCCGACTCGCCCACTCCAGCGCCGACGCCGGGCGACTGCGACCCGGTCGACCCGACCGAGTGCCTGCTGCCCTGGCCGAACGACCGGTTCACGACCGCAGATGACACCCGGCCGACCGGCCGACGGCTCGACCTGCCGGCCAGTGGCATGCCGGTCAACACGCAGGGCGTCGCCGTCGACCCGGCCGAGTGGAACCGCAACGACGGGTTCTCGCCGGCATCGATCGGCCTCACAGTGATTCCCGGCCTGGACCCGGTCGCCTCGAAACTCGCACCCCAGACCGACATCGAGGCGTCGATCAAGCCCGACTCCAACCTGGCCGTGGTCGACGTGGAGACCGGTGAGCGGGTCCCGGCGTGGGCCGAGCTCGACACCAACGTGACCGACCCGTCGCGACAGCCCCTCCGGATCATCCCCGCCACCTCGCTCACCGAGGGGCGCCGGTACGCGATCGGCCTGTCGAACCTGCGCCGCGCCGATGGCAGCGAGATCCAGCCGACCGAGGCCATGGCCAAGCTGCTCGCCGAACCCGACGCCGACCAGCAGCGCTGGCTCGAGTCGCTCCGGACGGCCGGCGTCGACACGAACGCGCTCGACGTGGCGTGGGCATTCACCGTTGCGTCCTCCGACTCGCTCTCGGGGCGGCTCCGCTCCATGTGGGACGAGACCCGGGAGCAGGTCGGCGACGGCGCACCGCCGTTCACCGTCACCTCGGTCAACACGGTCGGCCCGGCCCGGTTCGTCGAGGGGACCTTCGAGATGCCCAAGTACCTCACCGGTGACGGTGCCACCGGAACGGTCCTCAACAACGACGGCTCGCCGACCGGCACCCCCACTGCTGAGGGCACGATGCCCAACCCGTTCCTCTGCGTGGTGCCGACACAGGCAGCGGGCCCCGTCCCGTTCGTGGTCTTCGGCCACGGTCTGCTCGGTTCCCGCAACGAGATCCGGGGCATCGGCACGCTCGTGGCGGCCAACGGGATCGGTGTGTGCGCCGTGGACTTCCTCGGGATGAGCAGCGCTGACATCCCCACCATCGGCAAGGAACTCCAGGACCTCAACCTGTTCCGCACGCAGCCCGACCGCATGCAACAGGGCCACCTCGGGTTCCTGCTGCTCGGTCGACTGCTCGCATCGCCGCAGGGGTTCGTGACCGACCCGGCGTTCCAGACCGCCGGCGGCGGACCCATCGTCGACGCCGAGCAGCTCTCGTTCCTGGGCGCGAGCCAGGGCGGGATCCTCGGCGGGGCACCCGCGGCGCTCACCGACGACTGGGACGCCACGGTGCTCGCGGTCGGCGGTCTCGGCTACAACCTGCTCCTCAACCGCAGCACCAACTTCGATCGGTTCAAGCCGATCCTCGCCCAGGGCTACCCGGACGAGCTCACTCAGACGATCGGGATCGAGATGGTCCAGAACCTGTGGGACCGCGGTGAGAACAGCGGGTACGCCCAGCACCTGACCGAGAACCCGTACCCCACCCGCTCCGAGCCGCAACGCGTGCTGATCCTCGAGGCGTTCGGCGACCACCAGGTGGCCAACGTCAGCTCCGAGAAGCTCGCTCGAACCATCGGGGCCCCACGGCTCGCACCGACACTGGCGCCGGGTCGCTCGACCGACGTCGAGCCGTTCGCGTTGATCGACCCGATCCCCTCCCTCCCCTGGCCCGGGAGCGCACTGGTGGTGTGGGACTTCGGATCACCGACACCGCCGGTCGGCCCGACGCCACCACGGGAGGGCGACGACCCGCACGACAACCTGACCGAGGTGCCCCAGGCGCTCGTCCTGCTGCTCGGGTTCATCCAGCCGAACGGCGAGATCGTCGACGTGTGTGCCGGGGCGCCCTGCCAGACACTCGGCTGAGCGGACCAGCCGCCAGTCGCATCACCCAGAACGAGAACGTGTACGAACCCTCCGGAACATGTCTCGCAGAACCCGCCTGTCGTGTGTCAGCAACCAACCTGCAAATGCCAGCTCCCCCAGCTTCCCTCGGGCCCCGGGATAGAAGCGGAGGAACTTCGGCAGGACCTGAGTGTCGGACCAACGGACGGTGATCGACCTCCATGGAAGCACGAGCGGCGAGCTGGTGAGAATGTCCCCGTTGTATCCGGAGAAGACATAGCAACGGAACTCGCGATCGTCACGGAGATCATCGAGCGTGGGTCGAGCAGAACCGACAACACTCTCGGCAACGTCGTGCCTGACCAGAATCACATTGCACTCCGTGACCGCGGCGAGCACGTAACCCATGTCCTCTCCCGCACTGACTGCCGCAGCGGCGCTCGAACCGTGCTGCTCCGCTGAGCCAGCGGGCTGCTCGTAGACCACATCGTTTGGCGCCGTCGGGTTGTACTCGATGCAGATCACCTTCGGCAGGTAGCGCCGGAGCGAGCGCAGCACGTGGATGTCGTGTCCATCGATGTCGATGGAGAGCAGGTCGTAGTCGACGGGAATTGGGGTCCCCGCGAGCAACTCGTCGAGACGGTCAGGACCGGAGGTCGACACCGTGACACAGACTTCAGAAACCTGACCCGCAGGGAGGTTGCCCGACCGCACCGATCCGGCGGAACACCTCCCCGAGGATCCCATCCTCACCATGCTGGGAGTGGACGCTTAACTCGAACCCGGCCAGCGGACGAAGGGGCAAGGGCTTCGCTGACTCGCTGGACAACAACTGCGAGACTACTCGGGCTGGAGTTCGATCAGATTCCCCGGCACGCCCGGGGAGTGAGTGCGATCGGGACTCTCCTGCGATACCGTGCCAGATTCATTCCGAGCACAAAGGATCAGGTCATGAACAAGTTGGCTCGTAGCACGATCGTGGCAACCACCGCTGGTGTGGGGATCTCCGGACTCCTGCTCGGTTGCTCCTCGAGTTCGGAGGAGACCACGACCACCGCACCGGCGACCTCCTCGACGACGGCCGCTGAGACCAACACCACCCAGGCCCCAGCGACCACAGCCGCAGGTGGCCCGGCGGCCTCGCTTCCCGAACCCCCGAGCGGCTCGGTGGAGCAGCAGACGTCGAACGCCAGCGGGATCGTCTACCAGCGTTGGTCCAACGCCAGCGGCGAGTCGGCCCAGCAGATCGTCAGCTTCTACGAGTCGGCGCTCAGCGCTGAGGGCTACACGGTCAGCAACTCCGGTGGCGGTGGCGGCGGCTGGGGCAAGTGGGGCGGAGCCGGAGCCGGTCTGACCGCCTCCAAGTCCGGTTCGTACGTTGCAGTCCAAGCCGGAGGCCAGACCGGCCAGCCCGTGTACTTCGAGGTGTGCCAGGGCAGCAACGAGCAGGCCGTGGACGAGTGCGAGAACCAGAGCCAGGGACCCGACAGCAACTCCCAGGCGAGCTGACCGCCGCCGCACCCGCCAACGACGGGGTGGTCCGCGCCGATCGGCGCTTCCGGGCCATGGGCACCGACTGCCACGTAGTCGTGCGATCCGTGGAGCGACCATCACGTTCGGCCGTCCGTGGACCGGCAGTGGAGGATCTGCTCGATCGGGCCGAGGCCAGGATCCGTGACCTCGAGGTGCTGTGGTCGCGGTTCATCCCGACGAGCGACACCTCCCGATTGAACGAGACCAGCGGTGCACCGGTTGAGGTCGCTCCCGAGACGATGGACCTCCTCGGACGCGCCGACGCCGCCCGGACCGCAACCCTCGGGTGGTTCGACCCATTCCTGGGTCGGGAGCTCGCCGAGCTCGGCTACGACCGGAGCTTCGAGCACATCGACCTCCGCCGGAACACGCCTTCGGAGATCGTCGCAGCTCCGGTCCGACCGGCGATCGGCGAGCCACTCCGGAGCCGCTCTCCGCTGCGGCTCGACACCGAGCACTGCACAGCTGCACTGGCCGGCGGTGTTGCGTTCGACCCCGGCGGGATCGGCAAGGGGCACGCCGCCGACCTGGTGAGCGCCGAGTTGGTCGACGACGGTGCCGTGGGTGCGCTCGTCAACCTGGGTGGCGACCTCAGAGTCCGAGGCCGAAACGACCGGGATTCGTGGCGCATCGATGTGAGCAACCCATTCGATCAATCGCTCGAACCGGTGCTCGGGATCGAGCTCGGTGACGCCGGCCTGGCGACCAGCTCGCCGCTGCAGCGGCGCTGGCGCTCAGCCGACGGGCGCGCTGCACACCATCTGCTCGACCCGCGCAACGGAGCGCCGGCGGCGATCGAACTCGCCGCCATCACCGTCGTCGCTCCATCGGCGGCCACCGCCGAGGTGCTGACCACCGCTGTGGCGCTCGCCGGACCGATCCACGGCGCAGCGCTCCTCAGCCGTCACGAGGCCCGGGCCTGGATCGTCCGCCTCGACGGCGCAGTCGGGCCCGTGTGATCAGAGGCTCTGGTCCCGGCGAGGGCGCACCAGCACCGGCAGCGCCACGCCCAGCTGGGTCAGCGAGCAGCTGCGCCAACCGGGGCGGCAGCCTTCCGTAGGGCGTCGTTGGCATCCGCCGGCAGCTCGCCGAGCGGCGTGGCGACCTGAGCGACGGTCGGGCCGACCCGTTCGGCGATCGGCGCGAGCGCGTCCAGGTCGAAGCCGTAGAGCGCCGCTGCGTTGGCGGCGACGAGCTGGTGGATCCGGGCGGGCTCCATCCCGGCGAACAGCGCCCGGAGGCCCTCCACGGTGAACGGGTAGGTGCCCTCGTCGTGCGGGTAGTCGCTGCCCCACATGAACCGGTCCTCGCCGAGCACGTCGAGCGCGGTCAGGTCGGCGGGCGAGGGCTGACTCACACCCATCCACACGTTCTGGCGGACGTACTCCGTTGCGGTGTGGGCGAGCACCGCTTCCTCGGCGAACCGCAGCTCGCCGGTCGCGCCCGTGGCGCGAATGGTCTCGATGATCCCGTCGAGTCGTTCGACCAGCGGCACGATCCACTCGGCGCCGGACTCGGTGATCACGAACCGCAGATCGGGGTGACGTTCGAACACGCCCGAGAGCAGCATGTGGACCAGCGGACGTTGCGCATAGAACGGCACCTCGACCAGGTACAGGAGCAGCGAGAACGCGTGCGCCCCGTAGTCGGGGAGGCCGGTCCCACCGTGCACGTTGACGGGCAGGCCGAGCGACTCGAGCTCGGCCCACAGCGGCTCGTAGTCGGGGTGGTAGAGCGGCTTCACCCACGTGCAGTCCGGAGGCACGTTCGGCAGGAGCACGCCACCCCGGAGGCCGTGATCGGCGATCCACCGGGCATCCTCGATGGCGTCGTCGACGTCGTTGACGAAGATCTGGCCGATCCCGGCACGCTGGTCGGGGTACCGCCCGCACCAGTCCACGAGCCACCGGTTGTGGGCCTGCACGCCCGCGCGGCGGAGCTCGTAGTCCTCCGGCGGTGGCGGCCCGGCGAAGAGCACGAAGCTCGGGAAGAACGGCGGGATGGTGTTGGGGAACACCACCTCGGCCACCACGCCGTCGGCCTCCTGCTGGCCGATGCGCAACTCGTCGTCCCAGTTGCGGAGCTTCCGCTGGTCACCGAGGTCCCGGAACGGGTTGCGGTAGCCGCCGCGCCACTCGTCGAACCGCTCCCGGTACGCCGGGTCGAGGTACTCGCGGTACTGGTCGTGGCTGCCACCGGCGTGGCAGTCGGCCGAGATCAGCGTGTAGTGATCGGTTGGCGCCGAGGGGACCTGAGCCACGGTGAACCTCCGGTTCGGGACGACGCCGAGCGTACCGCTGCGGGTTGGCAACGGCCCACGCCGGACGCCTCTGCCGGCGCAGAGGGCGACGGGTGGCGCTCAGTCGAGCGGGACGGTCCGGAACTTCGGCTGGGTGATGCCAGTGGCCTGCATCCACCGGAACAGCACGTACCCCTGCCGGTGACCTGCGGTGTCGAGCCAGTTCGGCGTCCCGGGATCGCGATGGGCGACCAGGATCCGGAAGCTGCCGTCTGGCTCGAGGTCTACCTGCGAGCAGTTGAGAATCGTGGTGTGGAAGGACGTGTCGAGGCTCTCCATCCACCGGCTCATGAGCAGGAGGGACCAGTACCGGGTGTCCGGTGGGCGTCCCGTCACCTCGAGCGCCTCGTCATCACCCAGCTGGAACCAGCCGCCGACGTACTTGTTGTCGGGCGTCGGGTAGAAGCCCGCCACGGTCGACGCCTCCGAGTCGACGACGACCTCGTTCGGCCGCTCCTCGAGCTGGGCGGCCATGGCGGCGGAGAACTCGGTGCCGAGCGAGACGAACGACCCGGCGGCCCGGAGCCGCCGGTCCATCCACTCGGCGGTGACGGGCGGGGGCGGCCCCACCCGGTCGGTGCACTCGATGTCGAACGTGGCCGGCGTCTCAGCGGTCCGGTCCAGGTAGTACTGGCGGACGATCGCCACGTCCGCATCGGGCGTGAGCGGGACCCAGGTGGCGCTGCCCAGGTCGTCCGGCCGGTCGGCCGACAGCACGATCTCGAACCGGCCGTCGGTCAGGTCCAGGTCCCGGTCGGAGACGTTCGCGACGATCCGGGTGCTCCCGTCGTCGTTGCGGCCGTAGACGCAACAGGCCAGGTACGAACTGGTGCCGCGCTCGCCGGCGATGCGGTAGCCGTGGCGCCCGCGGATGCTCGCGTAGTCGTAGTCCGTGTCGGGGTTGTCGCCGTAGAACTTGCGGCGGTCGGTCATGAGCCGGACGAACGCCGGGCGGGCCGGGTCGGCGTAGGCGACCGTCATGTCGACGGCGGCGGACAGCAGCCGGGTCACGAACCGGAGCCCCTCGGCCGCCTCCAGCGGGTCGGTCGCCGCCTCGAGCGCGTTGTGCCCCGCCCGACGCAGTTGGTCGCAGAACTCGTCCCAGGCCCGTGCGTCGTCCATGGACGGGACGCTACCGGTCGACGACGGTCCGAAAGGCCGCGACGGGGCTGCTTGATACCCCCGGGGGTACCAGGTAGGATGTCGGCATGTGCTCACGAACCACCTGCCGCCAGTGCGGCCGACCCACGTACTCCGGCTGCGGCCAGCACGTCGAGCAGGTGCTCGGCGACGTGCCGACCGACCAGCGCTGCCAGGGCCACGAGTCCTCGGGCCGGCGCAGCTGGTTCCGGCGATGACACCGCCTGAACCGGCCACCTCCGGGCCGACACCAGCGGCGGCGGGCGAGACCCGCACCGTCGGGGCCATGGAACTGCCCGCCGAGGTCGTCGATGGCGTGCTCAACCGCCTCCGCCGGATCGAGGGGCAGGTCCGCGGCCTGCAGCAGATGATCGCCGACGGCCGCGACTGTCGGGACGTGACCACCCAGATCGCGGCGGCCAACCGGGCGCTCGAGCAGGTCGGGTTCGTGCTGGTCGCGTCCGGGCTGACGTGGTGCGTGCAGCACCCCGACGAGTCGGCCGCCGCTGGCTACGACGTGGCCGACGTCCAGAAGATGTTCATGAAGCTGGCCTGAGGCCGCGACAGCTCGGAGCCAACCCCTTGGCGACCGCTCGGGTACTTGGCGCTCAAGCTCTTGGACCGAACCGTCACGCGCCACGGCCGAATCGGTGACGACCGACCGCACCGGGCGCCCCAGCGGTGGGGTTCAAGGTGTTGCGGATGCACGCCGGCCAGCGGTCCAGTCCTGCGCCTCGTCGCCTGTGCCGGACACGACGGCACCTTCCCCCTCGGGCATCCACTGCGGAACCCAGCGGGCACACAAGCCAACAACAAGAATCGCAACCACCACAACCATCAACGGGTCCAGCGGCACTCGAAATCGAATTCGCGTGAAGGCGACCGCTGTGGCCAGAACGTTGGCCCAGAACACCCCGATCAGGAGTCCCTCACCCCGACGGAACGGAACCATTCGCACGAGGAACGGTCGGACGAGGAACAGCGCCAAGACGGGCAGGTAGGTCACCGCCACGAGGATCGTCTGAGCTGTCGATCGCTCCTGTGCATCGGTAGCTAGATCCTCTCTGACCGCAAATGCATTGACGACCTTGGCGAGGTACAACCGAGCCCACCGCACGGGATCGGCCACGATCCAGTCGACTGCCCGATCCCGCAGGTAGCGATCTCGGCCGACTTCGTCGTCACTGCTCCGGTTGGCCGCCACGATCTCGGCTCGAACATCGACGTTGGTGCCAGTTCCCCCTCCCGCCCCGTCGTTGTTTCCCAGCAGCAGATTCACCCCACTGTTGGTCGAGATGGGAACGAACTCACCAAATGCATTCTGGTTCCTCGCCCCCCAAGCGGCGATCGGGATCGCAAAAGCCACGAGCAGGACGAGGACCGGCATCACTGCGGCACGCCGCAACCTCCACCCGAGCCACCCGACAGCCACGACCAGCACGACGCCGTGGTTCGGCACCGTCAACGTCAGAGCTGCCAGCAGTAGCCCACTGCTACCTGCCAACAGGACAGAACGTCGCCACTGTGACGGGCTCGAGGCCACTCGCTCAACGGCCAGCACGACGGCAACCGAGGCCACGAGAAGGAGCGTCGCCAGCGTCTGCGGGTAGAGCTTGGACGCAGTGAAGACCGTGACGGGAGTCAGCGCCACGACCGCTGCAGCGAGCACGCCTGCTGCGCCTGTTGACAGACGCCGAGCGGTCAATCCCGTCACCAGGACCACTCCACCGAGCAGGAGTGCGTTGGCGACGCGCAGGGCACGGAGCGAATCGTCGAACCACGCCGTGACGCTCAGGAACGCTGGAAAACCTGGTGGTCGGAACGCTGTCGGCCGGTCCCCATCGAGTGAGAAGGCGCCCGAATCGGCCAGATTGCGCGCGAGACTCAGGTAGTCCCGCTCATCCGGAAAGCTCACTAGCTGTGACGACCGGGGACGTTGTCCCTGTCGGGCTGGTTTGGGGTGATCCCCCGGTGAGGTGAGCCCTCCGGGTGAGGCTGTGGGTCTTCCACAACACACAACTCACCTCGGAGGACTCGTGGCTCACGCTAGAAGGCAACACCCCAACGCGCCGTTGACCCCTGAAGGGCGGCGGCGGATGGTCGACTGCGTCATCACCCAGGGCTGGACGATCGAATCGACCGCGGATCGGTTCCAGATCGACGCGAAGACGGTCCGTAAGTGGCGCGACCGCTATCTCGCCGAGGGCGAGGCCGGCCTGTTGGACCGGTCGTCGCGCCCGCACAGTTCCCCGAACCGCACACCCCGAGCAACCCGCCGTCGGGTGGTGCGGATGCGATGCAAACGCCGTTGGGGCGCCGATCACATCGGCCACGAGCTCGGCCTGGCCGCTTCGACGGTCCAGGCGATCCTCAACGCCGAAGGTCTCGGCCGGCTCGACCGCGGTGACCGCGCCACTGATGTCGAACCGGTGCGCCGTTACCAACGCGATCGGCCCGGTGAACTCATCCATGTCGATGTGAAGAAGATCGCCGGGATCCCCACCGGGGGCGGCTGGAAGATCCACGGCCGCGGCAACGACGCTCACGGCGGCCACGCGGGCATCGGCTACCGCTACATCCACTCCGCGATCGATGACCGCACCCGCCTCGTGTACTCCGAGATCCACAACGACGAGCAAGCCGTCACCGCGGTCGGGTTCTGGCACCGCGCCGTGGCCTTCTACGCCACCGCCGGCATCGTCTGCGAACGAGTCATCACCGACAACGGCTCCTGCTACCGATCCGGGCTCTGGCACCGAGCATGCGCCCAGACCGGCACCACCGTGAAGAAGACCCGGCCTCGCCGCCCCCAAACCAACGGCAAGATCGAACGCTTCCACCGGATCCTGCTCGAGGAATGGGCCTACATCAGACCCTGGCACTCAGACGGTCAGCGCCACCGGGCCTATGCCCGGTTCATCCACTTCTACAATCACCACCGATCCCACGGCGCCCTCGGATGGGCCACACCCGTCGCCACCTTCAGGGACAACCTCCCCGCGGAGCACAGCTAGCTCCCCGCCACGAGCGGCGAGTCCAGCAGCGACCAGCGCAGCCACCACTGCCAGCAGTGCGACGATTGGCAGACTTCGGCGGTCTAACCATCGGAACGGACGCACGATCCAACGTCCGCGAACCTTCGATATGGATTGTTCCACAGCGTCCAGATCGTACCTGCGGAGGGGGACCCGATGATGATGTCGATTGAGGGTTCAGGGTTCGGCCTGGCAACTCCAGTGGGACGTCGGTGGGCCGGTCAGCACCTCTCGACCCAACGCACCACCCCGCCTTCACCCTCTGATGACGAGGTCTAGTCAACCGCGTGGCACGCGACATTGATCACCAACCGAATGACATCCCCACCTGTCCGACTTGTGGGTCGACGAAGTCGAGCGGCGGGCATTGCGGCTTCCTGCACTCAGCCCGGGCCAGCAGCAACTCGTGAGCCATCCGAAGGAAGAGATCACAGCGGTGGACCCGGAGATGTCGGGCGTCGACGACTGCACTCCCGGCTTCCGCTAATCGTCGGGACCGGTTCTCGTCGGCGAGCAATACCTCAACGGAGTTCACCACCATCGGTATGGTTCGTGCAGGTACCCACTCCTCCCCCGGTCGCAAGAGCGCTTCCACGCCGCTCACCTCCCAATCGACGAGGGGTCGGCCAGACCGTAATGACACGAACAGCCGATCCGAGGCATAGAACCTCCCAAGGGAACCCGGATACCCGCCCACGACCACAGCTGCCTGCGCCATCGCTTCCACTTGTTCCCGATACGGAATGGCCCCTCGCCACGAAGGGAATCCCTCCCATCCATGCCCGTAGAGCGCAAACCGGCTTCCGAACCGACGCTGGAGAGCACCGACGAGTCGTCGACGCCGTTGAGAAACCCACCAGTGGCGGCGAAGCGGATTCCGGCCGTGCAGACTCCCGACAAAGACAACGTCGTGCTCGGGTTCTGCTGGCGGAGCCACGAGGGGGAAGACGGCTTGGTCGGCAGCGAGAGGCATCAGTGTCACCCGCGGGGCCCCGACTCGCATGAGGCGGCTCGCAAGACGGCCCATCGAAGTCACGAGGACGAGATCCGAGACACTCGCCGCTTGCAGCAGCGAGGCTGGTACCGGATTCAAAGGGGATCCCAGAGCATCTCCGCAGGACGTGATGATGACCGGTGGTTCGCGCAGAGCGCTGAGTCTACGAACGAGCGGTCGAACATCAGGCAACTGTCTGCCGTGGAAGTACTGGAAGTAGAGGATGCCGACCCCTCCACTCAGTACTCGTTCCTCAATCTCATCGAGCAGGTCCGAGGAGCGGACCCGACTTGGGCCTCGTTGGATGTCGGACCGACCGAAGACGAGGTCGAGACCGCTGATTCGCCCGTCACTGACCGCTCTCTGGAAGGCTTCGAACTCACCGGGATGGTCGGCAGCCTGGGATCCCTGCCACGCCACGACCATGCGGGGCGCTTCAGCGGGGTCGCCTCTCTCCTTGCAGGAGCGATCCACATCGTTCACATTGGCACAACATCCGGATCCCCGCCCTGGACAGCGGACTCAAGGCCGTGGACACCCAACTGGAAGTCCTCGTCGCCGCCACCGGCACGACCCTGGCCGGCATCGTCGGCATCAGCCATCTGAACGCCGCCCGCATCCTGGGCGAAGTCGGCGACGTCCGCCGGTTCCGATCGCCCGCTGCGTTCGCCGCAGGCAACGGCACCGCCCCCATCCCTGCGTCCTCCGGCCGAACCGACCGGCATCGCCTCAACCGCGGCGGCAACCGCAGATTGAACAGGGCCCTCTACGTGATCGCCATCACCCAGACCCGCCACGAGCCCCGCGCCGCCGACTACCTCGCCCGCAAACGGGCCGAAGGCAAGACCAGGCGAGAAGCGCTCCGGTGCCTCAAGCGACGGCTCTCCGACGTCGTCTACCGGCAACTCCACGCCGACCTCACAGTCGCACTTGACACATAGAAGCTGAGATCTGGTCCACGAACCCCCTCGAGCGGGTGAACAAGGAGATCAAGCGCCGCAGCCGCGTCGTCGGCATCTTCCCCAACGAAGCCTCCGTGGTCCGCCTCGTCGGCGCCGTGCTCGCCGACCTGCACGACGACTGGAACAGCAGCGACCGCCGCTACCTGTCAGAGGGATCGATGGCGAAGCTCTACTCCGAGCGCGAAGATGCTCCGACGGTCACCGCCGAACTCGAAACCAGCGACTGACCCACACCGAGGATCACCCTCGAATCCCCACCACTCCACGGGGCGCTGCCACCCGAGCCTCGTCGAGAACCGTCTGGGCGGCCGGCGGGCCACCGGCCTTGCACCACTTCGAGATCGTGTCCGGGTGATATCCGAGCTGCTCGCCGATCTCCACGTACGACATGCCCTGGCGTCTCATCGCCAACACGTCCATGAACTCCTCCTGCGCCATCATGAGCAGCTGTCCCTCCAGCGTCTCTGACTTGCTTGGTCGCTCGACAGGCTGGAGGGGCCACACGCTCTTCAGTGGGATGTCAGGAGGAACAGCCCCACCCCACCGAACCCGGTTTTCGTTGATCGCCAATCCCAGGTTTCACGGATCGCGCACACGTCTGGCCGCTGTGTTCCTCGTCGGCTTGGCAGGATCCACACTGCGTCGGTTTGCGTGGATCTGGCTGACGAGCGAACTGTTCCGACAGTGTCTCTACTGGGCTGTGATTCCGCCAGCGATCGGAGTGTTTCGGTTAAATCCGCTCCGTCTCCCGTCTTCGGCGGCGATCGTGGCCACCGCTGCATCAACGCCGGTCTGGGCTGTGGTGCGTTGGTGGGGCGAGGAGAGCGTGACTGCGGCGCTCCTGGCAGGCGCCGCCGGCTTGGCCCTCGCTGGCTCGCTGGGCTCCGCCCTGCCAGCCGCGCGATCACTCGTCCAAGACGTTCCAGACATCGGGTCCGCTGCGGCGCGCCGACCGTCCGCCTGAAGCCGCGAGCACCCGCCGGTACTCGGCTTCCTGGCGGACGGCCACCTGGTCCAACGAGAAGCGGGATCGCGTCCGCTCGAAGGCCGCTCGACTGAGGTCGCTGCGTCGCTCGCGATCGTCCAGCAGGTCGACCACGGAGCTGGCGAGTCGCTCCGGCGACTCGACATCGGCCAGAACTCCCGCTCTGCCGTCATCGAGGACCCATGGAACAGCTCCGCTCTGGTGACCGCCGACAACCGGGATGCCCTCGTCGATGGCTTCGATCAGGACCATGCCGAACGACTCCTCGAGCGAGGGGTGCACGAACACGTCGAGGGATCGCATGAACTCGGCGACCTGACCGGACTCGATCCGACCGACGAACTCGACGCCGGCGGTCAGGCCCCTCGACGTCGCCCAGGCCGCTGCGGCCCCGTCGGGTCCGTGGTCGGTGCCGGCGAGACGCAGCAGCACGCCGGGGTGCGACCGGCGCACGATCTGGAAGGCGCGGAGGAGGGTCGTGACGTTCTTGAGCGGGCCGAACCCCGAGTTCAGGGCCCCGAGTCGGGGCAGGTCGTGCTGGGGTAGGGGCGGGCAGGTGTCTCGCATGACACGGCCGTTGGGGATCACGGGGACGGAGCGACCGGTCGACTCGAAGACGCGCTCAGCGATGTAGGGCGAGTTCGCGATGAGGTGCGGCGCTCGTCGGAGCACCTTTCGCTGCATGCCGAGTCGTACGAGGCGATAGGGATGTCGATGATGGCGGAGGATCTCGGGGGCCCAGTCATGGACCGTGACGAGGGTAGGGTGGTCTGAGGCCAGCGCCGCCAAAGCGAACTCGTAGGTCCAGTGCGCGTGGACGATGTCGACGTCGGCTCGATGGAGCCGCTCGACGGACCACTGACGCTCCACCCGGAATCCGTCGATCCAGCGATGCCGGCGGCGGTACGGCCCAACCTCGAGGTGCAGTCGATCGCCGCGGTACGAGCCCCAGTCGTCGGGATCGGGTGACAGCGACACGCACACTAGCTCGTGGCCGCGCCGGTGCAGCTCCTCGACCAGGTCGGTGAGGACACGAGACTCAAGCCCGGCCCCCAGCTGCGGACGATCCTCCAACCGGGACCGGAGGCGATAGAGCGTCAGCGGCCCTGCGAGGCCGATTCGCAACGGTTCCGCAGTTCCCTTCATGGTGCCTGCGGGGCAGACTGCCCCACCAGCTGCCGGTACATGGCGATCCAGCCGGCTGCACCCGCCTCCCGACCGAAACGACCTCGCGCAGCGTCAGACTGCTCGCGAGCCGCTGCGTCATCGAGCCGCCCAGCAACCGTTGAGAGCGCTGATGCGAGGTCACGTGCCCGTGCCCTGAAGGTCAGCGCGTACGGGAGGGCGGTAGCCACGTCACGCAGTCCGGGCGCGTCGGCCAGCAGGAGGTGTAGTCCGGCACCGGCTGCCTCCAATGGTGCGATGCCGAGCCCTTCGTGCCGCGACGGCATCACGAAGCCGTCCGCCGCCCAAAGTGCTGGTCTCGGGTCGCTCATCGAACCGATGAACTGCACGTCGTCGTCGACTCCGAGCTCGGCTGCGAGTGCGACCTCGTCGTTCAGCGTGCTCCCTGATCCGACGTGGAGGACGAGTGGCCGCGCGTCGGGCTCCAAGCGCGCAATGGCCTCGAAGAGCATTGCGTGGTTCTTGACGGGAGCGCAGTTCCCCACGACCGCCAGGGTGACGCGGTCGTCGACCTCGAGCATCGCCCTTGCCTGCTCGCGCCTGCGTTCGTCAGGCGGTCTGAAGTGCTCGTCGTTGAACCAGTTGTGGAGCACCCGACTGGGATTCCGGAATCGCTGCCACTCGTTGGACTGCACCGACTCGGAGACGGAGGCGGTCGTCACTCCGAGCACACGCGCCACGAGCCGCTCAGCCGCCTTTCTCGCTCGAAGCGCACCATCGAACTGGAACACACTGTGCACCGACCGCAGCACGGGCGCGCCCGTCGATCGTGCGGCAAGCTCGGTCACGGCCGAGGCGCGCTCGGTATGCACGTGGACGAGATCAGGAGCATGGGCGACGACTAGATCGCGGAACGCCCGCGCAGCTGCTTGGCGGGAGCTCGCTACGAGATGTGTCACCTCAATGCCGGCAGCTTCGAACTGTTCCGCAATCTCGCTGTCGGACGGGTCCGCCAGCGACGCCACCGACAACTCGATACCCGATCGGGAAAACAGGTCGGCGGACGAAAGCAACATCATCTCGGCTCCTGAGCGGCGGAGTGGTCCGAGGAGGTGAACGACCTTCATGGTGCGTCGTGGTGTGAGCGCCGGTGACCGCCGACCGTAGTCCGGTGGATATGGTCCATCTGGACTGCGTGGGCTGCCAGGGTGCACTGGGAAGGCCACGAGCTGGCGTTCGTCGAGGCGGCGCGCCAACGTGATTCGTCACCGAGGAGCTTCGACGCTGCTGCTCCCGGCGAGCGTGCACACGTCGATGCCGGCCCCGTCGGAACGAGTGCCCCCGCTTCCGGTGGCAACCAGTCGCGTGCGCCGTGATGTTCAGGGCTGACGAACGGGAGTCCGCGAGCGCCTGCCTCGAGGAGCTGTACCCCGGAGCTGTCGCGAAGACTGGTGAAGAGGAAGGCTTCCGCTGCGTCGTAGTGCGGGATCACCTCCTCCCACGGCACCTCTCCGAGGAACCGAACCCCGCTGTCCACTCCGAGGTCGACAGCGGGGCGACGGGCCCGTTCGAGGTCCGACCCGGCGCCGACCACCTCGAGCGCCTTGTCCCGGTCCACATATGCGATCGCCCGGACGGCCACGGACAAGCGTTTCATCGGCAAGGAGCGCTTAACCTAGAGCAGACGCTGGAACGGTGGAAGTTGATCGACCGTCGGCCGCTGCAACAACACGTCGGGTGTGAGGTCCGGCATCATGAGCTGCGGTGGCGGGCCAGCGATAACCGTTGTCAGTCGTGCGGAATCTGAGTTGGTTGCCAACACAACACCTCATTCTTCAACATCTCTCACGACAGAAGATTGCGGCGCGAGAATCCCAGAACACGCGATCTGAGTCGCTGCCGACGGAGTTCTCGCGGTTCGACCTGTTAGAGCAATGACGTCGGCAGGCACTGGCCGCCACCGACCGGACCGAACACGAACCGTGCGTCCCAGCGGACGAGGGGGCTCCCCCACGAGAAGTGGTGCGCCACGTCGAACGACGACGGCCGGTGCAGATCTTTCGCTCGCCGCGGCGCGAAGCGGAGCCGGGAAAGATATGCGACGTAGATGGATCCCATCCCAGGGCTGCGAGGGGCTGTTTGATGCCCCCGTGACGTGGCCGACATGCAGAAGATGTTCTGAAGCTGGCCTGAGCCCGCGGCCGCCCGTCCCGATCGCCACGAGCGACTTGGAGATCCCCGCCACCCGCTCGGACCAGATCTCACTCGTCGGGAAGAGCCTCCGTAGCTCGGTCGCCGAGACCAGGTCGGTCATCAGGCACTCCTCCTCGTTGGCGGCGATCCGCTCCGGCGACCGCTCGGAACCGCCACGCGGACCCCAGGACCACCGGGTGGCGATCCAGAGTCGCGGCCGGTCGGGGAGGAACTGCAGGCCGGGAACACCCCAGTGGGGCTCGATCGGGAAGTAGCGGTCGGGGGTCTGCACCCAGTGACGGGGTGCCAGCTCGTGGACCCGGTCGGCGAACTGCTGGCGCCTCACGAACCCGCCGACGTGCTCGATTACGGTGGTGCTGAACGCCAGGTCGAAGGACTCACCGCCGCCGTCGAACTCGCAGGCGTCGCCCCGGCGGGTCGTGATCCACTCCGACGACGGATCGGACCGGTCCAGCGCCCCGTCACTGAGGTTGACCACGACGACCCGGGCCGGTCGCAGTCCGCTCCAGAGCCAGTAGTCGACGGTGCCGCCCAGATCCACGACCGACATGTCCGACAGGTCGGGGAACGACTCGAGCAGGCGACGATGGCGGCGGTCGCGAGCCCGTAGGGACAGCGACGACCCCTGTCCGCCCATGACCCACCGGTGGACTGCGTTGCGTGTCTGCACGACCCGATCATCGCACCCGCACCGGCCCCGGCCCCACCGGAGCGGGCCGGCCCTAGGGTCCGGCGGTGCCCGGGCCGATGAGCGTGACCGACCAGGAGTGGGACCGCCTCCTCCGTCGGGTCCGGGACGCCGTTGACGTGGCGAGCTGCGGGCCCGTGTCCACGCCCCCGCAGGACGGGGGGGATCCATTCGGTCCTGCGCACCGTGCGGCGATCGAGCGGCACCGGATCGGAGAGGTGCTCGCCCGCGACACGACGGGGCTGAGCGACGAGGATCGCCGCTGGATCCGGACGCGCGCCGAGGTCAACGCCCGGCGCTCGATCGCCTCGGCCGGCCGGGCCCACGCGGTCACGACCTCGCTGGCCGACGCCGGGATCAGGTCGCTCGTCCTCAAGGGCACGCCACTCGCCGTCGTCACGACCGGGGATCCGGGCGGACGCTGGTGCGGTGACATCGACCTGCTCGTCGACCCCGACCGGTACGAGGACGCGCACCATCGGCTCCTCGGGTCCGGCTGGCAGCTCGCATCGGGGCCCGCCGCCGACCCGACCGGCCGGGCGTTCGCGTGGACCCGGTGGATCGACAACCACGCCTCATACCGCCTCGAGGACCGTGCGGCGCCGGCCGGCTACCTGGAGCTCCTCTGGCGACTCGGTCGGTCGATGCTGCTCGACCTGGACTTCGAGACCCTGTGGGACGCCCACGCCGAGGTGGACGTGGGCGGTGTCGTCCTGCCCGCACCGGGGCCCGACCACCTGCACCTGCACGTGCACGTGCTGGCCCACGCACTCCGCCACAACACCGAACGCCTCCAGTGGGCCGTCGACGTGGTGCTCCTCGAACGCGGCCTCGACGATGCTGCGTCGGAGCGCAACGACGAGCTCGCCCGGCGCTACCAGCCCGTCCGGACACGCGCGATCGCCCGCACCGTGGTGCAGCAGCTCGGCCTCCTCGACGGGGAGGACCGCCGGACGCTCGGCACACTCGACCGCAGGATCGTCCGCGCGTCCGCCGAGACGCTGCGGACGGGAACGACCGGGTGATCGCACACCGCCGGGACGCTGGCGGTCACCAACTCGGCATCCGGGATGGGGCGCGCCGTCGGAAACGCCGGCACCCGAGGCCTCGAGCGGGTCCGGGGCCACCTGCCCGAATTCCTCCCCACGCAGGTCCACCGCCTCCCCGAGGCCGGAACCCGCCCGGCGGTCACGCCAACCTTGCCCGGTTCGCCCTGCGCAGCCATGCTCGACCCCGTGACAGACCAACCGAGCCTGCCGCACCGACTGCGGGCCCTCGCCCACCGGTTCAGGATCGATGTCCGTCGGTGGCCGCCGCCCCGCGATCCGGCGCTCGCCCACGTCGGGCTGATCGCCGGCGCCCGGATCGACCTCGTCCTCGACGTTGGAGCGGCCGGTGGGGGATACGCGCTCATGCTCCGAGGCCGGGGTCACCGCGGCCGGATCGTGTCCTGCGAGCCGCTCCCGGCGTCGTTCGAGCGGCTCCGGGCGGCGTCAGTCGCCGACCCCGACTGACAGGTGCGGCGGATCGCCGTCGGCGCCGCACCCGGGACCCGCTCGCTCCAGGTGGCCGGCAACGCCGACTCATCGTCGTTGCTCCCCATGCTCGACGCCCACACCCCCGCGGCGCCCCATACGGCGACCGTCGGCGAGGTCGAGGTCGAGGTGACCACCGTCGACGACCTGCTCGACGCCAACGCCCGACCGGAGGATCGCGTCCTGTTGAAGCTGGACGTCCAGGGGGCCGAGTCCGCCGTGCTGGACGGCACCACGCTCGAGCGGATCACGGCGATCCACCTGGAGCACTCGCTCGTCGAGCTGTACGCCGGGAGCGCGACGTTCGACGCCCTGCACGGCCGGCTCCGCGACGCCGGGTTCCGGCTCGTCGACGTGTCGCCCGAATTCCGCGACCCCCGGAACTCCCAGCTCCTCCAGTTCGACGCGACGTACCTCCGCGACGCCGACGACAGACCCGTCGGCGTTCAGCCGTCGATCGCCGCCTTGTACTCCTCCTCGAACCCGAGGACCACCGCGTCCAACGAGAACCTGGACGATGCGTCCGAGAACGCCTGCCGGGCGAGCGTCGCCGATGCGGCGGGGTCGTCGAGCAGGGACACCACGGCGGCAGCGATCGCCTCCGGCGACCCGACGTCGACGAGACGGCCCGATGTCCCCCCGTCCAGGACCCACGGGACCGCTCCGGCGTCACGGCCCGCCACGACCGGTGTGCCTGCGGCGATCGCCTCCAGGATCACCTGGCCGAACGTCTCCTCGAACGACGGGTGGACCAGGTCCGACCCACCCCCCAGGAAGGTGGCCACCTCGCCGACCGGGAGCGGCCCGACGAAGTCCACGCCGGCCCCGAGTCCCCGGTCGGCCGACCATCGGGCCGCAGGTCCATCCGGCTGGTAGTCGTAACCGGCCAGCCGCAGCAGTGCGTCCGGGTGCGCTCGACGGATGAGCGGGAACGCCTCGAGCAGCGTCGCGACGTTCTTCAGGTTGCCGAACCCGTTCGCCAGCGCCACGACCACCGGGGGGCCGGCTGCGGCGGCCGGGGGCGGGTCCGGCGGGAACTCGATGCCGTTGGGGATGACCCGCACCGGCCGCCCCGTCCACCGGGTCGCCCGCTCGGCCAGGTAGGGCGAATTCGCCGTGAACCGGGCCGACGACCGGAGCACCCGGGCCTGCATCCCCAGACGGACCGCCCGGTAGTGGTCCGGTCGGTGACGGAACACCGGCGGGGCCCAGTCTCGGATGCTGACGACCACAGGGAGACCCGTCCGCAGGGCGCCGAGTGCGAACTCGTAGGTCCAGTGGGCGTGGACGACATCGGCGCCCGACTCGACGACCGCCTCGGCGACCGCAGCGCGCTCGGTGCGGAAGGCGTCGGCCCAGCGGCGGTGCGGGCGGTACGGGCCGACCAGCACCGTCAGGTCGCCTCCCCGGTACCGGCCGACGTCCATCGGCTCCGGGCTGAGGGTCACCAGGTCCACGCGGTGACCGCGTTCGACCAGGCCCAGCACCAACCGGCTGATGATCGGCGCACGGTATCCGGCGGACGGTGGTGCCGGCCCGTCGAGGTGGGGAGCGACCAACGACAGATCCGCAGGACCGCAGACGGCCACGTGCATCAGGAGTGCCCCACAGCGGTTGCCACCACGGCGCCACGGTACCGACCTTCCGTGAGCGCCGATGCCCGCCATCACGATCTCCGGCAGCGGTGACTGGGTGCCTCGTCTCCGAATCTCCGGGAGGGTGTCCTCGTTGCCGCCCCGAGACACTCCGGACGAGGATCCTCGACGACTTCCACATTGATCCTGCGAATCGGCGGAGGCCGTCGGGGAACGCACGGCGCGCGAATCCGTTGGAGCACTCGTCTAGGGTTTCGACATCAGTCGCCTTCAGGGCCAAATCCGCACTCTGCGCCGATTGGCCGGTTCCGATCCGAAGACAGCCGCCGCGTTCGCCCTCCGACTCGGGTACTGGCGGGTGCTCACCGCAGCGGGCCGCGGCGCCACTGTCCGGATCGAGCCATCCGGCGCCTTGTTCTGGTGCCCGCCCGAGTGGCGCGGCGTGACCAAGCTGTTGTTCGCCCAACGAGGGTGCTACGACGTTGAGCTGCGTCGACTGACCGACTGGGTTGGCCCGGGCGACGTGGCTGTCGATGTTGGAGCGAACTACGGCGTCTACAGCCTGAGTCTCGCGTCGATCGTCGGGAACACGGGCAAGGTGTACGCGATCGAGGCGTCACCCTCCGCGGTTCAGGTTCTGACGCACAACCTCGAACTGAACGACGACCTGTCGAACCGCGTCGAGGTCATCAGCGCTGCAGCAGGATCACGAACGGGAACCGCAACCCTCTTCGGCCATGACGACCCGTCGCGGAGGTCGCTCGACCGTCAGGACACTTCGAACAACGAAACTGAGCAGATCGATGTCGTTCGACTCGACGAGATCATCACGACCTCCGTCGACTTCCTGAAGATCGATGTCGAAGGACACGAGCTCCCGGCACTCACGGGAGCCATGGAGCTGCTGACGGCATCGAAGCCGACCGTGCTCATGGAGTTCGTGCCGGCTCAAGCAGCACGAGCGGGGTGGGACCCTCACGGCAGCTGGGAGCTCCTGGACCGTCTGGGCTATCAGTTCTTCCGCGCTGACGGCCATGGGTACCGCCGACTGAGCAACCCTGCTGAGGTCCACGACGCCAACGTCTTTGCGAGCGCTCAGCCGGACCATTTGCCACCCGGCGCCCAGTGGGGCGAACCCCACTGACGGCCGCTGTCACTGCGGGGGGACCAGCTCGGCATACGCCGACTCGAGCGCCACTGCCTTCGATTCGGCAGTATGTCGCTCGGCAAATCGCCGACTGGCGGTCGACGCCGTCGACCAGTCGTCGTCATTGTCGAGCAGCCTCTCAACCTCCCGCGCAAGTCCACGCGCCACCGTCGCCTCGTCCGCCACGGGCGTCCTCCCGCCGGTCGTGAGCGGCACCCACTCGCGAACTGCCTGGTGATCGATTCCCACGATCGGCCGCCCACGAGCGGCGGCCTCGAGCAGCTGGGCCCCGAACGAGTCACGGAGGCTCGAGAAGAGGAAGACATCGCAAGCATCCAGTTCGTCCACAACTCGTTGCCACGGCACCGCTCCGTGGAACTCGACCCGTCCAGCGATCCCGAGTTCGTGGGCCAATCGAAGGCACGCTTCGCGCTCCGGACCTTCCCCGACGACACTCATGGTCACGGCGTCGTCGGTTGCTGCGATCGACCGCATGGCCAACCGCAGCCCCTTCCGGGGCAGAGCCCGACCGACCCACAGCACCCGTCGACGCCGCCCCCGACGTGGGTCCGGGGGAGCAGCGAGGAGCGCCGGCGGGGTGATGTCCGGGATCATGAATTCGACCCTGCGAGCGCCAGCGCCCCGCAGGAGATCGGCGGTCCGTTGATCTCCCGCGAGCGCAAGGGCTGAGCGCTTCGCCGTTCCCCTGGTCAGCGGGTTGAACCGACCACTTCGAACGGAGCGGTCACGCACCCGCTCACGCCAACGGTCGGGCCATTCGAGCACCGTGTACAACTCGGATGGAATCCGGTACCCACCTCCAACTGGACCGAACACGAACGGCCGGCCGAGCCGGGAGAGGGGGCTTCCCCACGGGGCACTGCCCCACGAGAAGTGGTGAACCACATCGAAGTGGCGGTCGAGCAGAAGCGATGCCGCTCTGCGAGCGGAGTCGTGCTGCCATCGAACGTACTGGGAGTAGACACCGACATTGCCCCGGGAGAGCAGCCCGGTGCTCCGGGTGCTGACTCGGACCACCTCGACACCCTCGGGAGTCGAGGCATCGTCCATGTCGTCGTGCAGACGGTCCGAGGTCAGGACAACGACCTCATGCCCCCGGGCCGCAAGGGCCTCGACGGTTCGCCACGAGGTCCCGGGCTCGCTTCCGCGAAGCGGCGAGACCGCATACGCGCTGAAAAGGATCCTCATCGCTGGATCGTAGCGAGGCGATCAGGGTCCTCGGCCCCCGTGTTGGGCGGTGACGGCACCAGTGACATGACCCGTTGCGGCCGGTCGACTCGGTCGACGGGGAGCCCGGTGTCCACGAGTCGGTCGATCACCGGGTGGATTCTGGCGGGTGCGGCAGGACCGGCCCGACGACGCACCGATAGGGTCGTCCGCACCGTGACGGCACCCGGATCCGAATCAGCAGCACATCAGGCGGCTCGCCCTGCAACGCCGCCGAGGCGCGTCCGGATCAGCATCGCCGCACTGCGGGCGACCTGGGCGTGGCGGGCCCGCCCCCGGAGGTCGGATCCGCGGAGGATCGTCCGCCGGGCCGCCGAGCGGTTGCACCTCCGTGTCGCCCGGGACGGCGACACGGTGTGGAGCGCCTATGGCGTCCCGCTCGCCGATCGCGGCACGGACGAAACGTTCGTCCTCTGCGTACTCGGTACCTACGGGTACCGGCTCGCCGACCTGCTCCGGGAGCAGGCCGAGGGCGTCGTTCTGCTCGACATCGGGGCGAACGTGGGCCTCTACTCGCTCATCGCTAGCCGCAGCGGCGCGCAGGCCGTTCACGCCTTCGAACCCGACCCCGACACCACCACCCTCCTCGAGCGGAACCTGATGGACGTCGCCACCGCACGGATCCACCCCGTCGCGCTGTCGGATTCGCCGGGGCTGACCGCCCTCCACCGGGTGCCGGGGCACTCCGGCAGGTCCTCGCTCGAGCCCGCGGCCGTCGGGTCGTCCGACTCCAGCATCCCGGTCACCGCTGTCGACGGGTCCTACCTGGACGCCAACGTGGAGGTCTCACCCGGGTGTCGCGTGGTCGTCAAGATCGACGTCGAGGGGCACGAGCTCGACGTCCTCCGGGCGATCCGACGCTGGTCGGACTGGACGGCCGTCGCGTGATGTGGATCGAGTTCCGGTCGGGTCCCGACGCCGTGACCGCCGACGAACTGCTGCGCTCCGACGGGTTCGTCGAGGTCGAGCGGGTCGGTGGCCCCGACCAGTGGGACGCCCGGTACGAACGACGACCGGCGATCAGCGGTTGACCAGACGCGACCGCAGCCCGCCGGCGTCGGTGCGAACGGTCCGGCCGAGCGGGCTCACCACGAGCAGACCAGCGAGCACCACGCCCAGGGCCGCCGACCCGACCATCGACCAGAAGCCGGTAGAGCCAGCGACCCGCACGACGCCGACCACCGGAGCCGAGGCGACGGCGGCCGCCAGCACCGCGAACGCGTAGCGACCGACCAGCTCGACTCGGGTGACACCGAGACGGGGGACGATCCAGACCAGGTACAGCCCGAGTCGGACCACCGATCCGAGCGACCACGCCGCGGCCAGCGGCACGAGTGCCGGTCCCTTCAGGACGACGGCACCGATCAGGGCCAGGTTCACGACCAGTGACACCGTCTGGAGTGCGAGCAGTCGACCGACCATCCCCTTCGCCACGGCGGCGACACTCGGGACAGAATCGAGGTACCCGAGGGCCTGGGCCGCCGCGACGAAGGGGAGGACCTGGGCCGCGGACTCCCACCCCGGACCCAGGAGCCACGGCACCAGCGCCGGAGCGGCGGCGGCGACGACGGCCGCGACCATGAGCACGACGGCGGCCTGCAGGCCCACAGCGATCCGGAGCGCTCCCGCGAACCGGGATCGCTCGTGCTGGACCCGGCTGAACCCCGGCAGTAACCCGGCCGTTACCGCCGTGGACAGGTACTCGAACGGCACCCCGACCAGGTAGGTGGCCCGTGAGTACTGACCGATGGCCGACGGGCCGAGGTACCGGGCCACCGCGACCGTGTCGAGGTTGTAGGTGAGGAACTGCAGGAACCCCGTCACCGACTCGGTGCCCCCGAACCGGACGAGTCCGGACGCGACGCTGCGGGAGAAGCCCTCACGGAAGGCGGGACGGGCGAGCAGCGTCGTGGCGACCAGCGCGATCGCGACCTGCGAGGTGCTCGACAGGACGAGGCTCCACACACCCGCACCCAGCAGCGCCGCACCGACACCGAACCCCAGGTAGCCGACAGTGAACGATGACACACGGACCATCGACAGCGTGCGGAACCGCAGTCGGCGGCGCAAGAGCGCCTCCGGTACCGTGGTGAGCGCCGTGAGCGCCACTCCGACCGACAACCATCGGGTGATCTGGGCCGTCTCCGGCGACCTCACCAGCACACCGAGGACCGGGGCGAGGAGGACCACGAGGAGCCCGAACCCCAGGGCGAACAACGCGCTCAGACGGAGTGCCGTGGACTCCTCGAGCCGACCGAGTCGCTCCCGCTGCACGACGGCACTGCTCAGCCCGAACCGCGAGAAGTACGTCACGAATCGGACGCTGAGCAGTGCTGCGGCCACCAGACCGAAGTCGGCCGGCGTCAGGACCCGTGAGGTCACCGCCGTGTAGACGAGTTGCACCACGGCGGTCACGACGGACGCACCCCAGTTCCAACCCACGCCCGCCGTGGTCCTTCGGGTCAGCGAGGACTCCTCGTCCCGGCCGACGGGCCCGCTGTCGCCACTCGAATCGGACCTGGACGTGGCGGATCTCCCTGATGCGCAACCGGCTTCCTGCCGCACGCGCATCGTATCGCTGCGCTCGTCACCAGCCGCCCGGACAGAGTTTGGACAGCGGTAGGCTCTCGGAGTCTCCCGGCGACAGGAACCCCACCACGTGCTCCAGATCATCGTCCTCTGCACCGTCCCCGTCGTCGGACTGTGGGTGTCGCTCGAGGTGCTCGAACGACCGCACCTCATCGCACCACTCGTGGTTGCGGTCTCGGTCCTCGTATCGCTCGGTGTCGACCTGAAGATCGCAGCGGGTTCCGTGACCGCCTATCCGGCCGACCTGCTGCTCGTGCTGATCGCGGTGTCCATGGGGATCGGGCTCGGGCTCGGCCGACTCCGACCACACCGCCCCACCTGGCCGTGGTTGGCGCTGCTCGCGCTGCTCGCCGTGGCGGCCGGACGCGGGATCGGCGAGTTCGGCCTCGAGCGGGCCTCGAACGCGACCCGCGCGCTCGGGCTCTTCCTCGTCACGACCACGTTCGTGGCGCTCCAGCGACACCATCTCCGTCGGATCGCCACGTGGGTCGGCGGCTCACTGGTCGTCGGTGCGTCCGTCGTGAGCGTGTCCGCGTTGATCTTCCTGGCTCGGAACGGCCTCGGCACCTACGGAACCGATGGCCGCCGGGCGCTCAACGGGTTGGGAGCCCTGCTGGTCGCCCAGGCCGTGCTGGTGACCCTCCCCCGCCGCGACCTGTCGACCGTCACCCGCTGGTCCGTCGCAGCGACCGGGGTCGTCGTCCTGGTGGCCACCCAGCAGCGGACGGTCGCCGTCGCCGTCGTCGCCGGCATCCTGGTGCTCGTGGCGACGGCGGGTCGTGGCACCCGGGCCCAGGCGCTCGCCGGGCTCGGCCTCGGCGCCGTGGTGGTCGTGGTCGCGGTCGGTTCACTCACCGGTCTCTCCCAGAGCGTGGGCGAGGCCGCGAACGAACCGTTCCGGCGGGACAGCACGTTCGATTGGCGGGTGAAGGGCTGGGTCCAGCTGGTTCGGACCCAGATCGACGACTCGAGCATCGACCTGGCCATCGGCGACCCGGCCGGCGAGGGAACGGCGCGTCGCATCCGGACCGGCGGACAGCTCGGGGAGGTAAGGGCCTCGGCACACAGCCAGTGGGTGACCACCTTTCTGGCGCTCGGCATCGTGGGACTCGCCATCTGGTCGGCGGCGATCGCCTGGATCGTCTGGCGATCCGCCCGACTCCGCCTGCCCGAACTGGCCAGCTGGTACGCCGCCGGAGCCACGGCTCTGGTCTTCTCGGTCACCTACCAGTTGAGCGCCGATCAGGGTCTGATCATCGGTCTGCTCGCTGCGGCCGCCGCCCTCGGACCCCGGTGGGCCGGCGCAGATCCGGCGGTGCTGTCGGATCCAGCGGTGGTGCTGGCCGACTCACCGTGAGCGAGCCCGTGGCCGATCCTCCGACCGTCCACGCGGTCGTTGCGACCCACAACCGGGTGACGACGACGCTCCCCTGCCTGAGGTCGCTCGTCGCTGCCGCCGCCTCGGTGCAACTCACCGTCGTCCACGTCGACGATGCATCCAGCGACGGCACCGCCGACGCCGTCCGCGAGTTGATGCCCGACGTGATCCAGCTCCACGGCGGCAGTGACCTCTACTGGGCCGGGGGCATGCGGCTGGGGCTGGCTCGGGCCGAGCAGGACGACCCGGACTACGTGCTGTGGCTCAACGACGACGTGGTCCTGGATCCCGGCGCCCTTGACGCGTTGCTCGACCTGGCTCCCTCGCCCGAGGACGCAACGATCGCCGTCGGAGCGCTCCGTGACCCCGACACCGGTGCGCTCACCTACGCAGCAGTGCGGCACGTCCACACCTGGCGGGGGCGCCGCTTCGATCCGATCCCGCCGGGAAGCCCCGACCGGCCAGTGGCGATGAACGGGAACCTGGTGTTGGTTCCGCGCAGGGTTCGACGGATGGTCGGGACCATGGACTCCCGGTACCGCCATGGGATCGCCGACTACGACTACGGACTCCGGGCCACCCGGATGGGCGTCCGGATCCGCTCCACCGCAACCACCGTGGGCACCTGCGCCCGCAACGACGACGGCGGGACGTGGCGCGACCGCTCGCTGAGCCGCCGCCGACGCCTCCAACTCCTGAACGCCCCGACCGGACGGCCATTCCGGGAGTGGGCACGATTCCAGCGGCGCAACGGCGGTGCGTGGCCCATCGCCACCGTGTCGCCGTACCTGCGGACCCTCCTCACCCCACCGAGGCGGCCGATCACGTCGGAGCGACCGCAGGTCGCCATCGTCTACAAGTCGCTCCCCCACTACCGCGTGCCCCTCTACGAGCAGCTCCGTGAGCGACTCGACCGAGCGGGCATCGACCTCCGGGTCCTGATCGGTGACCCACCGGTCGGCGAGACCGCACGACGGGACACCGCAGCGGTGGACTGGGTCGGACCCGTCCCGCAGCACGAGTGGCGCATCGGAGGCCGCTCGCTCGTGTGGCAGTCGGCCTTCGGGCAACTCCGCACCTGCGACCTGGTCGTGGTCGAGCAGGCATCCAAGCTGCTCCTCAACGACGTGCTGGCCGTCTGGCGGCACGTCGGTGGTCCGGCGCTCGGACTGTGGGGACACGGCGTCAACCGCGATGCGGATCAGCGGAGTCGACTCGGCGAGTGGTGGAAGCGTCGGACCATCACCGACTGCGACTGGTGGTTCGCGTACACCGCTGGCACCGCAGACCTGGTGGCTCGTTCCGGATTCCCACGGTCCCGGGTCACCGACCTGCAGAACGCCACCGACACCCTGTCGCTCCGCGCCGCCGCAGCGGCTCGTACCGAGGCATCCCATCCGGTGCGGACGACCGGCACCGGACCACACCGGGTCGCCTTCGTCGGATCGCTGTACGCCGGAAAGGGCCTGGCGGAGCTCGTCACCACCGTCGACCGGGTCCGCGACCGGGTCGGCGACGTCGAGTTGGTCGTCGTCGGTGACGGCGAAGACCGGGGGATCCTGGAGGCGGCCGCACGGGAACGGCCCTGGATCCGGCTGATCGGCCCGAGGACCGGCGACGAACTGGCCGGAGCGCTCGACGGCGTCCGGTGCATCCTGTGCCCGGCCGCCGTGGGCCTGGTGGTGCTGGACGCCTGCGCGCTGGGAATCCCCGTCGTCGTCGCCCGGGCGGACAACCACGGCCCCGAGGTCGACTACGTGGCCGACGGCGTCAACGGCGTGGTGGTCGACCAGCCCGCTGGACACCCCGCCTACGCCGAGGCGGTCGCCTCGCTCCTCGTCGACGACGAACAGCACGACCGACTCGTGGAGGGGTGCGCCGAGACCGCCCGGACCCACACCGTCGAGGAGATGGCGCGCCGGTTCGCCGACGGGATCCTCAGCTGCCTGAGCCGAACGTGACTGCAGTGTCGGTCCGCCAGGTGGGCGGCAGCTGACCCGAGGCAACGCCGTCGACCACGGTGAACCCGACCGAGGGTTGTGGTTGCGCGCCGTCGGTCGCGGAGACCGCCACGTCCACCACGTCCGGCGTCACCGCCGGCTGCTGGTAGGTCACCAGCCGGTAGGTGGAGCCCACGTCGATCCGGCCGGACAGTGCGAAGCGCACGGTCTGGGTGGCTCCCGGCGGCACCGCAATACGGACGGTGTAGGACGCAAGTCCGGCGTCGGGTTGATTCGACACCTCCACCGGTGAGCCGTCGACCGTTGCGGACTCCAACGACTGGGGCGTCCAGATCGTCAGCAGCATCCGGTTGGTGCCCGGCGGCCGACTGTCCACACCGATCAGGTAGTCGGGAAGACCCGACGAGGGAGCATCGTTGACGACGGTCACCTCAACCTCGGAGGTCACCGATCCGGTGCCCGGATCGAACTCGACTCGGTACTCCACATCTCTGCGTGCGAACCCGTCGATCTTGTTGGCGTTCAAGTTTGCGGACCGAACTGACAGCAGGTCGTGTCCGAGCTCCGGCACGAACCGACCGGCGGTCGGGGTGCGTTCGATGACGTCCTGAACCTGCGGATCCCGGAACCAGAACTGGATGTTCCCCCGGTCAAACGCCGGCGCAAGTGCCTGAGACAGTGCCCGAGGACCGGGAAGTGTTCGGCTCGTCAGGGCCTCGACCACCGCCTCGGCCACCCTGCCGAGGACCTCGGAGCGCTCCGGGTTCCGCTCGTCGTACAGGAGGTACTGGTCCCGGTGCAGGAAGGCCTCGACTCCATCGGCGGTGATGGGCTCCGCCACACCGTCGACCACTACCGGACCAGTGATCCGGAGCAGGGCTGCAAGGCCCGCTGGATCGATGATCACCACGCCGTCGATGGCCCGCTGTGTCAGCTCGCCGTAGACCTCGGCGGCCACCTCGGCATTGATCGCACCGTCGGGAGTAGCCGTTGCGTTCTGGAAGTACCGCTCGGGCGCATAGCCGCCGTACCGCTCTCGGTATGCCGCATCGCCGACGTCGATGTTGGCGAGCTCGAGGAATGGAGTGAGGTCAGAGGCCTTGCCCGAGGCCACCACTGCGAATTGTCCGTCAGTCACCTCGAGTTCGACGTATCCACCCACGAACCCCCCGTGGTATCGAGCCTCGGCCAGGTTCGTGGCCAGGACCAGGTAGCGCTTCGGTGCCGGTGATCCCAGCAGGTCGGGAGCGACACCGAGCAGATCCGCGCCCGTCTGTGCCGAGAGGACCGAACTCTCGAGGTCGCCGAGGAGCGTGTCGAGCGGAGTGGCGAGCGGTCCGAGCAACCACGGGCTGCGGACCGAGGTCAGCGATGCCAGAGCGGAATTGAGCGAGTCGGACGACGCCCGAACCACCGGTGCTGTTGATCTCAACCAGGACAGATCCACCTGACCGTCACGCAGGAGATCGGGCGACGACGAGGCAACCACACTGGCCTCACGTGCCGCAGCGCTGAGCGATTCGCCGGACTCCGTGGCTGTCCGCACGGCCTGCACGTTCTGGGCGAGTACCGGGACGAATGCTGCGCCGAACAACAGCGGGGTGCTGAGCGTCGAGGACGCAGCACCAAAGCTCTCAGCGGCAGCGTCGAACGACGCCGATGCCTCGTCCGTGGCACCGGCTCGGGCCTCGGAGAGTCCCCGCTGAGCGGCAGTCGCACCAGCGTCGATCTCGGGAGCTGCGGAGAACACCACGACGCCGACAATGACGCTGATCACGACCAGAGCGATGGCAACGACACCCCCGACAGTCATCGTGTTTCGCCGGGTTCGTGGCGATGAGTGAACCAGCGCCGACACGAGCAGCGGCGCAATGGCAACTGCGGCGATGAGTCCCTCGGCGCCGAAGAATCGCAGTGACGGAAGGTGGAGGAGCGTGGCGAGCGCGCCAACCGACGCTGGCATGAGCAACGGTCGCCACGGCGGACGCAGCACCGCAGCAGCGGCCAACCCCAGACCGATGACCGAGGCGAAGACCCACCACGACGGCACCCCGGCCACGAGCGCCACGCCGGTGGCCCAGACGAGCGTCCAGGGCTGGGCCCGGCCAGCAGCGAGCACAACGATTGCTGCCAGGGTCACGGACCAGATCACGTCGGGTACCGGTCGTCCTGTTGCTTGCGGTCCAGCGAGGAGGACGATGATCGACCCGGCTACGAAACACGTGACGAGGAGTGGAACTCGAAAACGCAGGAAGGTCCGTTCCCGGTCACCCGACCGAGAACGGACCCTGCGAACAACCTTCGGGGACCCGACCGAAGGTTCCAGATCACGTCCTGCTTCTAATCAGACGCCAACCCCAGCGGCGCATCGGGACCGAACGCCTCAGGCGTCGACCCGATCGTTACGACGGGACCGTACGGCGAGCACGAGCGCCACGCCGAGAACCAAGACGACCGCACCGATGCGGACCATCACCGACGAGGAGTCCGAGCCGGTGAACGCCAGATCGGATCCACCGCTCGGGTCAGCCGAACCGCCGCCCGGAATCGTGACGACGGTCGATGCGGTGACCGTGGCTCCGGCGACACTCGTGCACGATCCGGTGATCGTCACAGAACCCGTGACGCCGGCCGGGATCGTTGCGGTGGTCGAAGCTGAGCCAGTGGCACCCGCCGTGGCCGAGCCAACCGTTCCACCGCCCGAGGTGAATGACACCGCTGAACTCGGGGCGCACCCGGTCATGGTCACGGGAACGCTGTTCGTGCCACCGGCACCCGGGGTCGGCGAACCAGGAGTGACAGCAGGTGGGGTGTACCCGGCCTGCGCCGCAGCGACAGCCGGAAGTGCGAGCACGACCGAGAAGGCCATCACAGCGGTCGCTGCGGTAGCGACCAGACGCGTTGTTCGGGAAGAAGCGAGTACCACGGGGCTCCTTTGATGGGACCACAACAACCTACTGCCTCACGTGCCTGAAATCAACGTTCACCCCGGCGAGCGGCTCGGGGTCGCTCGCCGCTGTTCCGAGTCATTCCCGATCACGTCGGGCCGCCCCCGGGCCGGATGCTGAAGCTGCACCAACTAGGGTGACGAATCATGTTGGGGGTGACCTCCTGAACCGAGTAGATGACGCCTCGGACATGAGGCGAGCTCTTGGGCTCCTTCGCCGACGAGCCGCCTGGATCGTGGTGCCCGCCCTCCTCGCCGGCGCAGCGACGTTCGTTCTGTCGGGCCTACGGGATGAGCAGTTCAGGACCGCTGCCGATGTGCGGGTGGTCGACCCGAGTGCCGGCACGGTCGTGGGGGAGCAGGTATCCGCAGCGACGGGCCTCCGGGAGGTCACCACTCAGGTCGAGGTCGCATCATCGGCGAACGTCCGAGCTGCAGCAGATGAGCAGATGGGGCCAGACGCTGCCGCTGCTGTATCGAGCATCGACGTCGCCGCTGTGGACGACAGCGACCTGATCCGCATCACCGCCACAGCGACCAACGCATCGGCGGCCGCAGCAGCGGCCAATGCGCTCGCTGAGGTGTACGTAAAGTCTCGCTCCGATGAGATCACCGAGCGCTACACCGCCGCCGCTGTTGATCTCCGCGCCAAGGCCGAGGAGATCAAGCAACAGGCGGATCTCCTCAGCCTCGCCCTGACGAACGAACCCCCGGATTCGCTCGAGGCTGAACGCCTCCGCACCCAACGAGCGGAGTTGGAACGACAGTCCCGGGAGTTCGATTCGAGCGCTCGGGAGTACGAGCTCGAGGCTGCACTTCGAGCCGACACCATCTCGATCGTGAATCCCGCTGCAGTTCCCGAGTCGCCGTTCGCCCCAGTCCCCCTGCGCGACGCCATTCTCGCAGGGCTTCTCACAGCGCTGGCTGCGGTCGCAGTGATCTTCCTCGTCGACCGGCTCGACCAGAGAATCAAGACACCTGAGGACCTGAGGACCCTACCCGACGCACCTCCGGTCCTCGGTGTCGTTCCGGACCTCGGCGAACGGAAGGCTCGCCAACGCCAGCCAACACGGGATGCCAGAGCCATCATCACAGCCGGCAGCCCTCCAGCCGAGGCGTTCCGCAAGCTTCGATCCTCCGTGTGGCTCCAGGCCATCAACAGCGACATCAGATCGTTGGTCATCACCTCGACTCAGCAAGGCGAGGGAAAGTCCACGGTCACCGCCAACCTTGCGGTTTCGCTGACGCTGGGCGGACTGCGAGTTGCGGTCGTGTCGGCCGACCTGCGGGCGCCAGATCTCGGTTCATTCTTCAAAGTCGATGAGAATGAAATCGGCTTGAGCGACGTCCTCCAGCGAGCTGCAAGCCTCGAGGAGGTGACCAGAGCGATCAGTGTCGGCGACACGTCGATGAAGTTCATTCCTTCAGGAAGCCCCCCGTTCGATCCGGGGATGGTACTCGGATCGGTCGCCATGAAGAACGTGGTCTCGGAACTCGTCACCGGAGGAGCCGAGATCGTTCTGATTGACTCCGCCCCGGTCGAACCAGTCGGCGACACCGTCGATCTCGTCCGCAACGCCGACGCTGCGCTGTTCGTCGTTCGGGCTCATTCCTCCACCGGCGACAGAGTCGGCGCAGCCCTCGACAGCATCGGCGCCACCGGGACGCCGGTGATGGGCATCGTGCTCAATGCGCTACGTACCGCCGATCTGGCCTCTGGGTCGGCCTACGGATACGGGTACGGATACGGGGCCGGGTACGGCTCCGCACCGGCTGAACGGCCTGAGACCTTGCGTCAATCCAGTAGCTCCTGAGGTACCCCACCATCGTGGAGGTGCGGCCTCCCGCGCGCCGCAACGAGATCGATGAGTGATCCGGCGACGTAGTTCGGGATCCCGAGGACGTACCTGCGCCAGAGGCGTCTTGGCTCAACTGACAGACGGAACAACCACTCCAGACCGCAGCGCTGGACCCACCGAGGAGCTTGGCGCCTGTTCCCGCTGATGAAGTCGAACGCCGCACCCACCGGCACGAGCACAGCAGGTACCGAGTTCCGGAGCCGATCGACGACGATGTCCTGCTGCGGGGTGCCGAGCCCCACCCACACGACCGTTGCCCCGGAGGACACGATCCGCTCGGCGATGTCGCTCAGGTCAGCATCGCTGAGCGGGCCGAACGGGGGGGACTCGAACCCGACGACCTCCAGGCCGGGGGCGTGGCGATCGAGAGCCGCTCTGAGCGCAACCACCGTCTCAGGAGTACCCCCGAGCAGGTAGTGGCGGACTCGGAGCATTCGACCTGCATCAGCGACGTCGAGCACGAGATCCGGCCCGTACACGCGACGGCGGACGTCCGAGCCGGCGAGTCGGGCGAACCACACCAACGGTGTGCCGTCGGCGAACGGGAGGTCGCCCCGCTCGAGGACCGCTGCGTAGGCGGGATCCGAACGAGCACATGCCAAGGTCCAGGCGTTGCAGAGGTGGGCCACGACTCCCGGCCGGGCCTCAGGATCCCTGTCGGCTCGCAATGCCGCCTCGAGAACGAGCGACACTGCCCGTTCAGGACCGACGGCGAGTACCCGGACCCCACAGTTGCGGACCCAGGGCGTCACTGCGGGATCCGCTCCACCGTGCAGCGGCTCAGGCCGCCAGTTGCGCGTACTCGTCGAACGTCAGGAGCCCGCCGCCGAACGGCTGGCGGATCGTCCGGATCAGCACCGTCACGTCCAGACGGGCGCTGGCGGCGGTGAGGTAGAGGTCGTCGTACTCGGGCGCCTCACCGATGAGCCCGATCACGGCCTGGCTCGTCTGCCAGAGTCCGGTCACTCCCGGTCGGATGAGGGTCCTGCGGGCGACGAAGTCCGGGTCGAACCCGGCCGCGATCTCCGGCAGCTCCGGTCGTGGTCCCACCAACGACATGGACCCGGACACCACCAGCCAGAGCTGTGGGAGCTCGTCGAGGTGGCTGCTCCGGATGAACCGCCCCCACCGTGACAGCGGCTGCTCGGCCAGCGCGTACTTGTCGATCGATGAGGGCACCGACGGCGCGAGGCTCCTGATCTTGACGAACCGGAACATCACGCCGTCACGCCCCAGTCGGTCCTGGGTGAACAGCGGATTGGCCCGGAACACCACGGCCGACACCGCCAGCAGCGCGCCGAGCAGTGGCAGTGTCGCAACGGCGAGCGGCACGGCCACCAGCAGGTCGAACGCCCGCTTCGCCGACGAGTTCGCCCACGGGGCGACGTCCTCCGCCTCGATGTCGCCCGGGCCACCGGCGTCAGGTCCATAATCGGATCGCTCGATCACGAGGTCGCACCTGTCACGTTGGCGAGGTACCACTCGTACGTCGAGCGGATCCCGTCCTCGAGATCGATCGAGGGACGCCAGCCCAGCTGGTGCAGCCGGTCGGAATCGAGCAGCTTGCGAGGCATCCCGTCAGGCTTCGAGGTGTCGAACTCGATCGAGGCCTCGGGATGCACGACGTCGCGGACCAGGGCTGCCAACTCGCCGATGGCGACGTCGGAGCCGAACCCGACGTTGATGGGACCCGGTTCGGTGTAGCGCGCCATCAGGAAGACGCAGGCGTCGGCAAGATCGTCGACGTGCAGGAACTCCCGACGCGGCGTCCCCGTGCCCCACACCGTCACCGAGTCGGCCCCCGACCGACGGGCGTCGTCGAACTTGCGCATCAGCGCGGGTAGCACGTGGCTGGACTCGAGGTCGAAGTTGTCGTTCGGGCCGTAGAGGTTCGTCGGCATCGCCGAGACGAAGTTGCAGCCGTACTGGGTGCGGTACGCGTCGCACATCTTGATCCCGGCGATCTTGGCGATGGCGTAGGCCTCATTCGTCGGCTCGAGCGGCCCGGTGAGCAGCGCCTCCTCGGTGATGGGCTGGTCCGCCAGTCGCGGGTAGATGCACGAACTCCCGAGGTAGAGCAGCTTCTCGACCTGTGCCGACCTGGCCGCCTGGATCACGTTCGCGTGGATCATCAGGTTGTCGTAGAGGAACTCGGCCGGGCGGGTGCTGTTGGCCAGGATGCCGCCGACGGTCCCAGCCACCAGGTAGATCACCCGAGGACGGTGTTGGTCCATCCAGGCGTTCACCGCCGCCTGATCACGCAGATCGACCTGCTGACGGTTCGCTGTGAGCAGGTTGCGGTGGCCCCCGGCCTCGAGGCGGCGAACGATGGCCGAGCCGACGAGGCCCCGGTGCCCGGCCACGAACACCGGTTCATCCGGCGCCACTACGAACGTCACGGCTGCACCGCCCGATGGGAGTCAACGGCGGCCGATGATCCGGAGCCGATCCTTGCGTCGGCCGGAAGTTCGACGCCGACCTGTGCGGCGATCGATTCGATGGTCCGGCGCATGCCCTCATCGAGACCGACTGTCGGTTCCCAGTCGAGCATGTCCTTGGCGCGGGTCAGGTCGGGCCGGCGGCGGCTCGGGTCGTTCTCGGGCCGATCGACGAATTTGACCTCCGACTCGCTGCCGGTCAGCCGGAGCACGAGGCGGGCCACTCCCAGCACCGTGTGCTCCTCGGTCGACCCGAGGTTGACCGGGACGCCCACGTCACTGTCGAGCAGGGCGAGGATCCCTGATGCCAGATCATCGACGTAGCAGTAACTGCGCGTCTGGAAGCCGTCGCCGTGCACCGTCAGCGGGGCACCGGTCAAGGCCTGCTGAGCGAACGTCACCACGATGCGGCCGTCGTCGAGTCGCATGCGGGGGCCGTAGGTGTTGAAGATCCGGGCGATCCGAGTATCGAGCCCGCGCCGCAGCCGATAGGTGTCGACGGCAGCCTCGGAGAACCGCTTGGCCTCGTCGTAGCAGGCCCGTTCTCCGAGTGTGCTGACGTTGCCGCGGTAGTCCTCCGGTTGGGGGTGTACGAGCGGTTCTCCGTAGACCTCGCTGCTCGAGGCGAACAGGAACGTCGCTCCAGCACGTTCGGCCAGGTCGAGCAGGTGCAGGGTCGCCGTGCTTCCCGCCCGGAGCACCTCCATCGGAAGGTCGCGGAAGTGACGTGGCGAGGCCGGCGACCCGAGGTGCAGCACTGCGGTCGTCCTGTCCGGCAGCGATGGCAGCTCCGAGGCACAGCACTCGACGAACTCAAACCGGTCGGACCCGACGACCGAGGCCAGATTGGCCAGATCGCCGGTCAGCAGGTTGTCGACGCCGACGACGTGGTCGCCGCGGGCGACGAGCAACTCGGTCACGTGTGAGCCGACCATGCCAGCCGCTCCGCTCACCACCACCGTCGACACGTTCGATATACCTCGGTGCTCTCGTTCAGGTAACAGGCCAGAATGCATGTACGGCCTGGTGACCTCTTGAAGAGTAGTCTCCGACGTGGTGGTGGCCGACAGTTGGCATCGACGGCGTTCACATGGCCACGGTTTCAGGAGGTCGACAGCGTGGGCCACGACGTTCTCATCACCGGCGGGACGGTCGTCGACGGCACAGGGGCACCGGCCGTTCGGGCCGACGTAGCGATCGATGGCGACCGCGTGGTCGCCGTCGGTGACCTCGCAGGAACCCATGCGCAGAGAGTCATCGACGCCGACGGACTGATCGTGACGCCGGGGTTCGTCGATCTCCACTCCCATCTGGATGCCCAGGTTGGATGGGACCCGACCATGTCGTCGTCGTGTTGGCACGGGGTGACATCGGTGGTGATGGGCAACTGCGGGATGACGTTTGCGCCAGTGCACGCCGGACAGGCCGAACTGCTCGCCACCGCCATGGAGTCCGTCGAGGACATCCCCGCTTCGTGCATCCTCGAGGGTCTCCCGTGGGACTGGGAGGACTTCGGTGGGTACCTGTCGGCTCTCGAGCATCTTCCTCGGGGCCTTAACGCCGGGGCGTACGTCGGGGACGTCGCCGTCCGCCTCTACGTCGCTGGCGATGCTGCCTGCGAACGCGACTTCGCCCCGACCAGCGAGCAACTCGACGAGATGCGTCGGATCGCCGCCGAATCACTCGATGCGGGTGCCCTCGGCTACTCGATCTCACGCAGCCTGTTCCATCGAGTACCGGACGGCCGGAACGTGCCCGGCACGTGGAGCGAGCCCGAGGAGTTCCTCCACATCGGCGAGGCGCTCGCTGCGGCCGGTCGGGGAGTGTTCGAGAGCGCCCCTCGCTACAACTTCGAACACGAGCCCGGCGACCGGGTCGACGATGAGGTCGGATGGATGGCCGAGTTGTCGGTCCGCACCGGTCGGCCGTTCAGCTTCAACCTCCAGCAGATCGGATCGCTCGAGGATCACTACCGGCGGGTCTGCGAACTCACTGCACAGGCCAATGGTCGCGGCGCTCAACTCCGGCCGCAGATCACCCCCCGCAGCGTGGGGGTGCTGTTCTGTCTCGGCGGCAACACCCTCCTCGACGGGTGCGGGGCATTCGGCCCGGTCGTGGGCGCACCCGCCGGGGACCAACTCGACTGGATCCGACAGCCGATCCATCGCTCGGCGCTGATCGAAGAGGCTCGGCAGCAGCCGGTCGCCTCGTTCGAGCGCATGTACCCGATGTCCGCTGACGCACCGGCGAGCTACTCCTACGGTCCCGGTGACTCACTCGCCGAACGCTCAGCCGCAGCGGGCCTCCACCCGCTCGAGTGGCATCTTGATGAACTGGACCGATCCGATGGCCGGTCGGTGGTGAACTGGCCGGTCATGAACACCGACGAGGACGCCGTTGCGGAGTTGATCACCTCGCCGGTGACCATCATCGGACTCGCAGACGCAGGCGCACACGCCACCCAGATCATGGATGCCAGTCAGCCGACGTGGTTCCTCAGCCACTGGGTCCGGGATCGAGGACTCCTCTCGCTGGAGGAAGGTGTCCGTCGGCTGACCTCTGACACGGCCCGGTTCATTGGCTACCGGGACCGAGGGGAGATCCGTCCGGGTGCATACGCCGACGTGAACGTGATCGACCTCGACGCACTCGCCCTGCCCGTACCTCGGATCGTTCGGGACTTTCCCGGCGGTGCACCCCGGTTCACCCAGACCGCTTCGGGATACGAGCACACCATCGTCAACGGTGTGCCGTTCATGGAACGCGGCGTCCACACCGGCGAGCTCGCCGGGCGGATTCTCAGATCAACCGACTGACGTCAGCGGCCGGAACTCACCGGACGGAACGACTGCTGTAGGTCACCCTGTCAGGGCCCGGCGACGATCGCTGCGGTCACCGCCTGAGCTGTCCGGTTGTGCGAGTAGATGTTGGGATGCAGGGGCAGGCCCGGCGGGTCGAGGTTGATCGTGTTGACCCAAGCGTTCGGGTAGGGCTGGCACACGTCGTGGCCGATGCTCGGCGTGTAGGCATCGACGAACTCAACCCCTTGGGACTGAGCAGCGTCGGCGAGCATCTGATTCATCTCGCGGTACTTGTCACGGAGGTACTTCACGTCGACATCGAGGATCGGGACCTGGGGCCAGCAACCGACGCCGCTGTCGGGAAACGCCACCGGGTAGCCGACCAGGATGACCCGGGCCGCAGGGGCGCGTTCGATGATTCCGGCGAGCACAGCGGTGACCTTCGGCCGGGCCTGCTCGATCTTCCAACTCGTCTTGTCCCACGAGCCGAAGACGTTCTTCTGAATGCACGGTCGGCCCCACGGGGCGTCGCCGAGCGGGAAGGGAAGCAGGTTGACGCACCCCTTCGCGAGACCGTCGAACCCGACGTCGTTCCCGCCCACGCCGATGGTCACCAGATCGGTGTCGGGGGTGAGCGCCTCGAACTGGGGCCGGGTCTTGGAACCGAGCGGTGCCCGCTGCTCCTCGGTCATGTGGATGCTCTTGGCCGACCCGCAACTGGCGTCGATGAACTGGCGGGCATCGATGGCCCTGGCCACCTGGGCCGGCCAGTTGGTCCGTGACCTCCCGCAGTCGATCGGTTCACCGTACGGCTCGGGGAGCAGCGGTCCCGACACGTACGAGTCCCCGAGCGAGACGTAACGAAACGGTCCCTCAGCACCGGGTCGTGGCCCCGACACCGACGGTGAACACGCCCCCACGACCGCTGCGGCCAGGACGAGTGCCACTGATGCGAACCTCCGACCGGATCGACGCCGATCCACTTGCCCTCTGGTGTCAAACACACAACCCCCCGGTCTCGGTCCAGCAATCAGTCAGGTTTCCTCACACGAGGCTACTTCTCTTCGGTGGCACGGGCGAGTGGGTCAGCATCCAGGCGGGTCGGCCTCGAGCGGTGCTGTCACCGCTGCGAACGGGTAGGCCACGGCGTTGCCCGTTTCCGGGTCACGGGCCGCCACCAACCCGACCGCCCGGCCCTCTGTGTCGACCACGAGACCTCCGGAGATCCCGCTGTTGGCCGGGACATCGACGAGGAACACCGACACCTCCCCCCCATCGTCGATACGTTCCTCGATCGACACGATCCGACCGGCAGCAGCGGAGTAGACCCCGTCGGGGAACCCGGCCACGACCACGTCCGTTCCGACCGGAGGCGCTGCCCCGGTCGTGAGCGGCGAGCCCGTCGCAGCGAGGACCGTGGCATCGAGAGTGGCGGCGTCCCGGCCGGTGACAGCCCCCTCGACCCGAGCGGGGCTGAGCGTCCCGTCACCGTCGACGATGTTGGCCTCTGCGGCTCCCGCCACGACGTGACGGTTCGTGATCGCCACGACCCGACCACCGATCTCGACCAGCGAGACGGTCCCCTGGCGGTCGGTCCCACACGCCGTGGAACGAAGCTCCCGGAGGCTGCTCCGCAGACGTTCATCGAGCCCGGTGTCGACCGTCGGCCGCAACTCGGTCGCTCCGGCGACCTCGGCTGGAGGTGCTGGCACGGCCGACGTCACGGCGGCACCGGGAGCCGGGGCTGCGACCGGCTCGCCACTCGTGGATCCACACGAGACGGCCAGCGCCGAGAGCGTCGCTGTCAGTGCCACGAACGTGGTCAGGATCCCGATGGGGAACGGACGTCGCACCCCTCCAGCCAACGTCATGGGCGCCACATCCGCAACTGCGTAGATCTACCCAAGTCGTCGACCCTCAGGCCCCGGCACGGAATCTGTCCCACAGTCGATCGACAGCCACGGTGGCCGGGAGAGTCCCACCAGCAACGGCCGCCTCCACCTCCGAGAGGTGATCCCGAACAACCGGATCGTGCCGCAACGACGACCGGAGCCGGTCGTCGAGCATCGACCACATCCACTCGACCTGCTGGGTCGACCTCCGAGCGGCGAACTCCCCCGACGCCGTCATCCGTTCCCGGTGAATCCGCACCTGGGTCCAGAGGTCCTCGAGGCCGACGTTCGTCGTGGCCGAGCAGGTCAGCACCGGTGTGGTCCAGGTGGGCGAGGCGGATCCGACGAGGTGCAGCGCCGTCCGGTACTCCCCGGCTGCGAGTTGGGCTCGGGCGACGTTGTCGCCATCAGCCTTGTTGATGGCCACGACGTCGGCGAGTTCGAGGACTCCCTTCTTGATTCCCTGGAGATCGTCACCGGCACCGCTCAACATGAGCACGACGAAGCAATCGACCATGCCGGCGACCACCGTCTCGGACTGCCCGACCCCGACGGTCTCGACGAGCACGACATCGAAGCCGGCGGCTTCACACACGAGGATCGTCTCCCGGGTCGCCCGAGTCACACCACCGAGCGTCTCCCCGGCCGGCGACGGCCTGATGAATGCTCCCGGGTCGACGGCGAGTCGCTCCATGCGGGTCTTGTCCCCGAGGATCGAGCCACCGGTCCGGGAACTGGTCGGATCCACGGCGAGCACGGCCACGCGGTGCCCGCTCGACGTCAGGTTCACACCCAGCTGGTCGATGAACGTCGACTTCCCGACGCCGGGCACGCCAGTGATCCCGACCCGGTGACTGCCACCGGAATCGGGGAGCAGCGCCTCGAGGACCTCGCCCGCCGTGGTGCGGTGCTCTGGTCGGTTGCTCTCGAGGAGCGTGATCGTGCGGGCGAGCACCATGCGGTCGCCGGCGAGCACGCCCTCGACGTACTCGTCCCGGTTGAGCATCAGCGCCACAGGTTCAGCGTACCGGCGGCGTCCGTTGCCATCGGTCGAGACCGGCGACACCGTTGCGCGGGTCGTAGTCTCGAGCGGTTCACGCGACCACGCGAGGCCGAGAGCAGCGCGACCGAGGAGTGGAGCCATGGGCGACCGTCACCGAACCAGCTGCCGCCGACCGGCGGCGTCGGGTAGGGCCCGGCGCGTCGGCGGACGGATCGCCGTCCTCCTCGCCGTCCTCGTCACGGCGATCAGCCTGATGTCGGCCGCCGCGTGCTCGAGCGGCGACTCGAGTGGATCGGCGACCACGACTGTCCCGACCGGCGGTGCGAACGACGGTGCGGGCGACGGCGTCGCGGACTCCGGCGGTCCGGGCGAACCCGTGAGCGCGTACGACGATCCCGCCAACTGGCTGTGCCGGCCCGACCTGATCGACGACCTGTGCGACATCGACCTCACCGCCACGCTCGTCCGGGCCGACGGCTCCACCCAGGTCGAGCCGTTCACCCCGGCGACCGACGCCCCGATCGACTGCTTCTACGCCTACCCCACGGTCTCGGGTGATCCGCCCCCGAACGCCGACCGGATCCCCGGCCCGGAGGAGGAGAACGTCATCGCCAACCAGTTCGCCCGATTCGCCGAGGTGTGCCGCACCTTCGCCCCGAGTTACCAGCAGGTCCCGATCCGCGGACTCGCCGTGCTCGGCGGTGGCACCACCACGACGCTCCCGGGCGCCCGCCCGCCGTTCGAGGTGGCCTACGCCGACGTGCGCAACGCCTGGCAGCAGTACCAACGGACCGACGGCGCCGACCGACGGTTCGTCCTGATCGGACACTCCCAGGGGGCAGGCCACCTGCGCCGACTCATCGCCGAGGAGATCGACGACGACCCGGCCGTGCGCGACCGGATGGTCTCGGCGCTCCTGATCGGGAGCGGTGTCCCGGCACCCGGCTCCCCCGACGCGTTCGAGAACGTCCCCCCGTGCACCGAGTCGGCCCAGACCGGGTGCGTCGTGAGCTACGCCACGTTCGAGTCGGCCCAGCCGCCCCCGCCCGACAGCCTCTTCGGTCGCGTCCGAAACGGGGGCGGCCGGGTGGTCTGCACCAACCCGGCCGCACTCGGCGGCGGATCCGGCGACCTCGACTCCTACTACCCGGGCGGCGTGCAGCCCGGCGCCACCACACCCTTCGTCCGGCTCGAGGGCTGGTGGGACGGACGGTGCGTCGCCGACGAGCAGTTCGACTGGCTGCAGGTGACGAGCGCGTGGGCCCCCGGTGACCAGCGACCCGACGACCTGGGCGGGCGGATCACCCCGCAGTGGGGTCTCCATCTGGTCGACGTCAACGTGGCGCTGGGGAACCTGATCGATCTGGTCCGCACCCAGTCCGGCCAGGCCTGAGCCGCCCCCCGCCCCCAGCTTTGTGGTGCGAGCTACATGCATATGCATGTAGCTCGCACCACAAAGCTGGCGGGGGTCAGGTCAGGTCAGGTCAGGTCAGGTCAGGTCAGGTCAGGTCAGGTCGTAGCCTGGAAATCAGCCACGTGTCCGCTGATCCACTCCGACACCGACATGGGCGGCCGTCCGGTCACCTGCTCAACGGTCTTGGTAACCAGGTCCGCGCGCCCTTCCTTCCAGGCTCGAAGGTGACAAAGGACGGTCACCTCCAGCTCGGCGCGGTCGGAGTATCCGGCATGCTCAAGGAGTAGATCAGCGAAGTCATCCTCAGGAAGGTCCTCGTAGCGGATTTCCCTACCCAGCACCTCGGAGAACGCGGCGGCAACCTGCGTCATGTCGACTGCGGCTGGCCCGGTACAAAGGTAGTTCTGTCCCTCGTGGCCATCGGTGAGCACGACCTCGGCCATTACGCGCGCGACGTCCTCAAGTGCCACCAGCCCTACCTTGCCCCCACCGGACATGCCGAAAAACATGCCCATCGGTAGTTGCGCCGCTATCGGCGCCAGGGAGGTCTCCATCACCGAACTCGGCGAAACCAAAGTCCAAGGCAACCCACTGAGTTTCAGGTGGTCGATCGCGGCCGTGTGCAACTGATCGAGGTGGTCACCCTCGTGGCGGACCGCACCATAAATGTTGACCACAAGCGGTGAGCCGTTGGCCGCGCAGGCATCAACGACCGCACTCTCCCGGGCGGTGATTCGCTCGTCCATCGGGGAGGTAAGGAAGACGTGACTGACGTCCTTTGTGGGTTCCACAAGTGACGCGGGGTCGTCCATGTCACCGACAACGACTTCCAGATTCGACCCCGAAAGCTTGAAGCTCGCGCGATCACGGACCATGGCCCGCACTAGCACGTCGTCGCGGTCGAGAAGTTGCTCGATCAGTGCTCGACCGAACATGCCGTTGCCAGTTGTCACCAAGATTCGTCGCACGGGCAAACTCCCTTCCAAATTTTCCGACGGTCGCAGCCTCGCAGACTCTGGGGCATGCAGCCATGCCGGAGCTGTCGAGAGCAGACGTCGCGTGCTGGCGACTTAGAAGCTTACTGCTTACTGAACACCGACCGCCCGGAACCGACTCGGTAACCGGCGTGGTCACCTGGTTTGGGGCGATGCAGGCCCAGGACCTGGCTACCGTCGAGCTTTCCGCACAGGTTCTGGAGGCTGCGTTGCGAGGGGGGCGGGGGGTCAGGTCAGGTCAGGTCAGGTCAGGTCAGGTCAGGTCGTAGCCGAGACGCTCGGCGAGATCCCGCAGCAGGTCGGCCGCTGCGGTGTGGATCACCGTGCCCGGTGGGAAGATCGCCGCAGCCCCGGCGGAGCGGAGCTCGTCGTAGTCCTGCGGCGGGATCACCCCGCCGACCACGACGACGATGTCGGGCCGACCCAGGTCAGCGAGCGCCTGGCGCAGCGCAGGCACGAGCGTCAGGTGGCCGGCGGCCAGTGACGAGGCGCCGACCACGTGAACATCGGCCTCGACGGCCTGCCGGGCCGCCTCCTCGGGGGTCTGGAACAACGGGCCGATGTCGACGTCCCAGCCCAGATCGGCGAACGCCGAGGCGATCACCTTCTGACCTCGGTCGTGACCGTCCTGGCCCATCTTCGCCAGCAGGATCCGCGGGCGACGACCGTCGGCCCGCTCGAAGGCCTCGACCAGTGCACGCACCTCGTCCACGGCACCTCCCCGCTCGCCCAGTTCGCTGCGGTACACCCCCGAGATGGACCGGATGTCGGCTCGATGTCGACCGTAGACGACCTCGAGGGCATCGCTGATCTCCCCGACCGACGCCTTGGCCCGCGCTGCGTCCACGGCCAGCTCGAGGAGGTTCCCGTCGCCGTTCCCGGCGCACTGCGTGAGGGCGTCGAGCGCTGAGCGCACCCGGTCCTCGTCTCGTTCAGCGCGCAGACGCTCGAGCTTGGCGACCTGACCGGCGCGCACCGCTGAGTTGTCGACCTTGAGCACCTCGACGTCCTCATGCTCGGTGAGTCGGTACTTGTTGACCCCGATGACCGGCTGCCGACCCGAGTCGATGCGCGCCTGGGTCCGAGCGGCTGCCTCCTCGATTCGGAGCTTGGGGATACCTGCGGAGATGGCCGCCGCCATGCCGCCGAGTTCGTCGACCTCACGAATGTGTGCGAGCGCCCGGTCCGCAAGCTCCGCAGTGAGGCGCTCCACGTAGTAGCTGCCGCCCCACGGGTCGATCACACGCGTCGTGCCGGATTCCTGCTGCAGGAACAACTGCGTGTTGCGGGCGATGCGGGCCGAGAAGTCCGTCGGCAGGGCGAGCGCCTCGTCGAGGGAGTTGGTGTGGAGGCTCTGGGTGTGTCCCTGCGTGGCGGCCATCGCCTCGACGCAGGTCCGCACCACGTTGTTGAACACGTCCTGAGCGGTGAGCGACCAGCCCGACGTCTGCGAGTGCGTGCGCAACGACAGCGACTTGGAGTTGCTCGGGCCGAAGCGCTCGTTGACGAGCGTCGCCCACAGGAGCCGACCGGCGCGCAGCTTGGCCACTTCCATGAAGAAGTTCATGCCGATCGCCCAGAAGAAGCTGAGCCGCGGAGCAAAGGCATCCACGTCGAGACCGGCGTCGATCCCGGCGCGGATGTACTCGAGTCCGTCGGCGAGCGTGTAGGCGAGCTCGAGGTCGGCCGTCGCCCCGGCCTCCTGCATGTGGTACCCGGAGATCGAGATCGAGTTGAACCGCGGCATCCGCTGAGAGGTGTAGGCGAAGATGTCGGAGATGATCCGCATGGACGGCGTTGGCGGGTAGATGTAGGTGTTGCGGACCATGAACTCCTTGAGGATGTCGTTCTGGATGGTCCCCGCCAGCTGCTCAGGCGGCACGCCCTGCTCCTCGCCTGCGACGATGTAGAGCGCCATGATCGGCAGCACGGCGCCGTTCATGGTCATCGACACGCTCATCTGATCGAGCGGGATCCCGTCGAACAACACGCGCATGTCGTAGATCGAGTCGATCGCCACACCGGCCATGCCGACGTCGCCGACGACCCTCGGGTTGTCGGAGTCGTACCCGCGGTGGGTCGGGAGGTCGAACGCCACCGACAGACCCTTCTGCCCGGCGGCGAGGTTCCGTCGGTAGAAGGCGTTGGAGTCCTCCGCAGTGGAGAACCCGGCGTACTGGCGGATCGTCCACGGCTGATTGACGTACATGGTCGGGTACGGGCCCCGGAGGAACGGCGGCAGGCCGGGGTAGGTGTCGACGAAGTCCAGATCGGCGATGTCGACCGACGAGTAGAGCGGTGCCACGTCGATGCCCTCGGGTGTCTGCCAGATCAGCTTGTCCGGGCCAACCCCGGTCTCGGCCTCGACCGCAGCGGCCCACTCCTCGCAGGCGTCGGCGGACGGTGGGACCGGGTCGGGCAGCGGGACCTGCGTGAAGTCAGGCACCTCGAAGCTGCTCATCGGACACCTCCGAGGACACCACACGCCTCCTGCGCTCGGCGCAGGACGTCGAGCACGTCGACGCCGATGTGGATGAACTCGTCGACCCCAGCGTCGGTGAGCCGTTCACGATCATCACCTGGCGCACCGGCGAGATACACCCGGTGGTCACCGCTCCGGGCCAGCGCAGCGGCGGCGGCGGCTGCCGACTCGGCGTAGACGGCATCGGATGAGCAGATGCACACGAGTGGCGCCGCCGATGCTGCGGCGTCAGCCGCAAGCTCGTCGGGGTCGTCGTAACCGACGGTCTCGCCCCGTTCAGTCGTCACCGCCCGGATCCCGCCGGCAGCGAACAGGTTGCGTGTGAAGGTCGCCCGGGCGGTGTGCACCGCCACCGGCCCCAGGTTGGCGAGGAACACCCTCGGATCTGCTCCAGCATCCCCACCACTGGCGCGGGCCGTATCGGCTCGGTCGCGCAGGTCCTCGTACCCTTCGGCCCACCTGATCGGGACGAGCAACGGAGTTCCGTCGGCATCGGCGACGACCTTCGGGGCCGGCTCGTCGAGATCGGGAAACTCGCTCACACCGGTGATCGGTCGGCGCCGGGTGGCGACGGCGGAGTCGACTCGATGACGTTCGTCGGCGACGCGCGCCGCCAGCGTTCCACTGACGAGCGTCTCGCCGACGCCCCCGTCCTGTTCGAACTCACCGAACACGTCCCATGCGGCAACGGCGATCCGCTCGGTCAGTTCCTCGAGGAACGCAGAACCGCCGGCGGGGTCGACGACACGTCCGAGTGACGACTCCTCCAACAACAGCAGTTGGGTGTTGCGTGCCATGCGCCGACCCAGATCGGATGAATCCGCCAGGAGCACGTCGTAACTGTCGGTCGTGATGCTGTCGGCGCCGCCGACACCGGCAGCAAACGCTGCAGCGGTGACACGGAGCAGGTTCACCCACGGGTCACGGGTCGTGAGCATCCTGCGGGCGGTGCGGACCGACAGCGGCGTGGCAGTCACGCCCGACCCACCACAAGCCGCCGTCAGAGCCGACCACACCCGTCGTGCAGCACGCACCTTGGCAATGGTGACGAACACGTCGGTGTCCGCAGCGAGCTCGAGTTCGATCTGGGCCGCAGCGTCGTCGATCGACAGCCCCGTCGTGCTGAGCTCACGCAGGTACGCAGCTCCGGTGGAGAGCACGACTGCGAGCTCGAGGACCTCGGAGGCTCCGGCCTCGGCAACGGGAAGAGACGACACCGTGAACGTGCGGACCCGAGGTGTCTCCGAAGCGGTGCGGACAGCGAGTTGCGCTGCCTGCGTGAGGGCCTCGCCGACAGGCACGTCGGCCTGGCCCTGCGCGGCCAGCGTGGCGAAGGGATCCGCTCCGAAACCGCCGCTCACCGCCGAGCCTCCGAGGCCCGCTCGATCCCAGATCGACCGAAGGGCGTCCGCAGCTGTAGCGAACCCCCACCCGGGACGCAGCACGACGGGAGCGAGGTCGAGATAGACGCCGTCGAGGCGCACCTCGAGATCCGTCGGTGTGGCCGGCGGGAACGGAACCTCCAAGGCAGTCACCCCACGTTCGAGGTCCTCGAGTACCTGTCGGTTGGCGACGGCCGGATCCGCAGCCTCCACCGGCCGGCGCACCTCCCACAGACCGAATGGCCGCGGAGCGGCGTGCGTACCTCGGACGGTCGGGGTCGAACCGGGAAACCCAGCTTCATCATGGGCGAAGTGACCTTCACCGGGCACATACAAGGGCTCGACATCGACCCCACCCGGCGTGCTTGACCGGAGCGACACCGACGGGCGGCCCTTGAGAACGCCACCGACTGCCGCTTCCCACTCCTCTCGGGACGCCGCAGTGAACGCCGCTGCGTACGGGCGTCGTGACGGATCAAGTCCCCCGTCGGCACTCCTCGACATCCGCACCTCCCGGATCGCTCGCACGACCGACGCTGCTCACCGAGCGCCCCACCTGAGCGGGGCGCCTCGTTCTGCGGGGAGGCTACAAGAGGTCCGTGGTTCGCTCCGAAGCCACCGCCGGACGGTAGGGCGGGGGGTGGAGGATTTTCGTCGAGCCACCGGCGGCTGGTCGACCCAGCGACGCCGCCGATGCTCGACTCCGCTGCGACCCACGATTGCGCAGGCGGTGGATCATCAGAACGCACATCCCTGCAGCGAGTCCAACGGTCACGGCCACGAACCACGGATTGTCAGCGTCGGTGCCAGCGGTCACGGCATGCACGCCGACCAGCACCGCCAGCGGGAACGACAACAGGTGCAACAGGTGCCACCGACGACGGGGCAGCCGACGCTGGAACCACGACGAGATCTGCACCACAGCGAGCAACCACACGGCCAGGGCGCCCCAGGCAACGGGCGCGGGCTTCCAATCAGAGGCGAACGGGACGAAGAGCTCAACGACCGTGAACTCCTCGTAGCTGTCGACCCAGATGGCGAAGAGGTGCACCGCCACGAACACCAGCGACAGGCCGGCCAACCCACGATGGAGATCGACGAGCCACGCCGGAAGGCCCTTCCTCGGGATCAATCTGGTGCTCACGAGGAGCCCCCAGATCACCGTCAGCCCGATGAGCACCGCCGCAACCATGCCGCTCGCTCGGGTCACGAACCACCAGAACTGACCGTTCACCGGAGCACCCCCTCGGTGACCTCCAGCCGGTCCGATCCGACCACATGTTCCACTCGCACCGAAGGACCATCGGCTCGATGGGCCTCGACCATGAGGACTCGGCCTCCACTGACCCCCAACGCCTACGCTCAGCCGGGTGACCAGCACCACCGAATTCGACACTGTCATGCTCGCGGCCCGGGTGATCGTCGGCGTCGTGATCTTCCTCCACGGTTACAACAAGGTCTTCCGTGGCGGGAAGATCGCCGGCACAGCGAGCTGGTTCGAAGGCCTCGGCATGCGGCCCAACGGCCGCATCCATGCCTACGCCGCCGCCACCACGGAGTTGGGGGCGGGGGTGCTGCTCTGCCTCGGACTGCTCACACCACTCGCCGCAGCCGGCGTGATCGGGATCTGCACGGTGGCGGCCCGAACCGACCATCGAGGAGCCTTCTTCATGTTCAAGAACGGCTGGGAGTACGTATTCGTCCTCGGAGCGTTCGCCGCCGTGATCGGCGCCCTCGGTCCGGGGGCATGGTCCCTCGATGCAGCCACCGGTCTCGAAGAGATCCTCAACGTCGGCTGGCGGGGCCTGCTGATTGCGCTCGTCCCCGGGCTCGGCCTGGGAATCGCAACGATTCTGTTGTTCTGGCGGCCGCCCGAGGCAACGAACGACTGAGCCAGACCGGGCTTCAGTCCGGGTGCGGCCATGCCGATGGTGGCGCAGTGGGATCCGGCGGGACCGAACCGACGCTCAGCGGCACACGAACGCACCTCGCAGACCAGGCGCGTCCCGGCAGCGACGACAGGCCCTGGGTGCCGGACCTCTGCGCCGTGATCAACTCCATCCTCAACCGGTTGGGCGCTGACCAGGCACGCCTGAGCGACCGGTTCGGACAGACCAGTACTGCGACCGCCGGAACACTCCAGTGGACGATCGCCGAGCACTGGGGCCTCCCGGCCATACACGCCGAGCAGTTCCTCTTCGTCCCCGCCGCTGCCGATCTACCGGCCACCGACGGCTGCACATTCGGTGACATCGGCGTCCACTCACTCCTGCACCTGCCGATTCGGGATCGGGGCGTGCTCGTCGGGGCACTCGATGTGGGCTGGTCGGACCGACTCGAGATCTGGGATGACCGCGACGGCCCGCTCGTCCGGAACGTCGCCCGACTCATGCTGCTCGGACAGCACTGAGGGAACCGGCTCAGCGCTCCGTCGGAGTCTCGTGGGCATCGCCCGGAGCGACGTCACCAGCACCGGCACCGGCACCGGCACCGGCACCAGCACCGGCACCGGACGACCGGCGGACGGCCTGTCGCACCGCAGCACGAAATGCCGACTGGCCAGATGGGCTCTCGTCAGCTTCCAGGCTGAGCAGCCGGGAGTCCACGACCTCGTGCCGCTGCAGGATTGTCGAGACGAAGGCCTGGACCACTCCAGCGGCGGGCAACGCCATGATTGCGCCGAGCGGGCCGAGCAACGTGCCGCCGGCGATTGCTGATCCGAACGCCACCGCCGGGTGCAGGTCCATGGTCTGGGAGGTGATCTTGGGCGACAACAGGTAGTTCTCGATCTGCTGGTACACGGCGATGAAGATGATCACGTACACCGCAGAGATGGGGTTGTTCACGAGCGCCACGAGCAACGGCAGCGCCCCCGCCAGGTACGTGCCGATCGCCGGGATGAACTGGCTGATCAGACCCAGCCAGAGCGCCAGGGCGAGCGGCGACGGCAGTCCCATCAGGGCGAAGGCCACCCAGGCGATCCCAGAGGCGAGCACGGCGAGCAACAACCGGGAGTAGAGCCACCCGCCGGTCTTCTGGATGGCGAGCTCCCAGAGCAACAGCACTGTCCGCTGGTTCCGCTCGGGCAGCACCGAGCACACCGTGCGACGGAGCTTCGGGCCCTGAGATGTCATGTAGTACGCAAACAACGCAACGGTGAACGCCTGGAAGATCAGCCCCACCACCTGACCCGTGACCGACAGGACGCGCCCGCCGACGTTCTGTGCCAAGCCGGTGAGGTCGCTCTGGTAGCTCTCGATCTGCTCGGTGATCGTGTCGGTGGTCAGCTCGGTGGAGAAGGTGTCGTTGATCCAACCGGTGCCGTTGTCGAGGTAGTCAGGGGCTCGGTTCACCAGTTCGGTGACCTGGTCAACGACGAGGCCACCCATGACGAAGAGGAAGATGCCGGTGCCGACGAACACCAGTAGGAAGCACATGAGCGTGGCGACGCTCCGTTTCCACCCCCGGTCCTCGAGCTTGTCCACCGCCGGTTCCACCGCAAACGAGAGGAACAGTGACACCACCACCAGCAGCAGCAGACCGCTCAGCCGGGTGAATACGTATCGGCCGAACTGGAACAGGGCCACGGCGACCATGACCGACACGGCCACCCGCCAGAACCATCGGGGCACACGACCATCACCGGCGTTGACGACGAGCGACGACGCTCCACCGTCGGTCACGGACCCACCAGGATCTGCGCCGGACGAAGCCAGTTCATCGGCGTCACCCACGCCCTCAACTCTCCCACCGACAGCGAGTCGCCGAGCGGACCCGGGGAATCGACCGTCGGTGCGTCGAACTCAGCCGGGGCCGAACATGCGGAGCCACTGCTGCGGTGTCGTCGGCTTGAACACCACGTTGCGCTCACGGGTGTCGCCGAGTCGGGCGCAGGACTCGACCGAGTACTGGTGACCCGGATACAGGACGACATCGTCGGGCACGGCCGCCAGCGTCTGGGTGAGGCTGTAGTACAGCGCCTCGGGATCACCGCCGGGGAGGTCGGTCCGGCCGCACCCGTCGAGGAAGAGCGTGTCACCGGCGACGAGCCGGCCATCGACCAGGAAGCACTGACTCCCGGGCGTGTGACCCGGCGTGTGGATCAACTCGATGGGGACAGCACCAACATCGACGACGTCCCCGGGAGCGTGCGTCTCGAGATCCTCGGGGGTTAGGTCGGTCACCTTCAGGATCCACTCGGCTTCGTCAGCCTGGACGTGCACGGGAATGCTCACGAGCGACAACAGTTCAGCCGCACCCTCGATGCGCATGCCCATCATGGAGCCGCCGCAGTGATCGGGGTGGTAGTGCGTGACGAGCGCCCCGGTGAGCCGCATTCCATCTGCAGCAGCGGCATCGACCAGGTCCGCAACCCCGTAGGCCGGATCCACCACCACACACTCTCCTGTCTGACGGTCCCCGACGAGGTAGGAGAAGTTGACCATTTGACTGGCCACCGGGTCTCCGACGGCGAAGTCACGCCCAGCGAGGAGTTGACGGAAGTAGCAGCGGTCGGCGTTGTGCGTCGTCGCATCGATCACCCCGACACGGTACCTGCCGCGACGTTGGCCGCTCCCGGGCCGTCGCTCGATCCGCGGACCCGGGTCCTCAGTCGGCCCGGGACTGCCGGTCGCGATCAACATCCGTAACATGTGTTCGTGATTGGCGTCACCGACCGGGAGCAGGGGCTGCGCCACTGTGTGACCCCGGCGGCCACAATGGAAGCGCCCGCCTCGTCGCTGAGCGACGTACTGCCCACCGCACAGCTCGCAGCGAACGGTCGACCCGTGGGCGAACTCCGCCACCAGCTCTACCGCATCCCGAACGCCGTCAATGCAGCGCACGTCGCCGGGTTGTGGATCCAGTCGGTCGGCCTTCTCTGGCTCGTGGCGTGGTGGGGCCACCCGCTCGGCTGGGTCCTGGCATTCCCGTTGATGGGTCGGTCATTTGCTCGCTTTGCGATCCTCGGCCACGAGGCCGCCCACCGGCTGTTGTTCTCCAACCGCAGCGCCAACGACCTCGTCGGGGCGTGGCTCATCGCCTATCCGGCGTTCGTGCCGATCGACGCCTACCGGCGGGGGCACATGGCTCACCACAAGCAGGAGTTCGGACCGAACGAACCCGACGCCGCCCTCTACGCCGGCTACCCGATCAGCGCCGAGTCGTGGCGGCGGAAACTACGCCGTGACGCCACCGGCGAGTCCGGCTGGAAGAACTTGAAGCTGCTCCTGTTGGCCTTCCGCTCGCCCACGGCACGCATCGTGGCTCTACGCATCACTGCCTGGCAGGTCCTCCTGTTCGCCGGTCTCTGGTGGATCACCGGCCGATGGTGGGTCTACCCGTTGTTCTGGCTCCTGCCCTGGATGACCGTGTGGCGGGTTCTCAACCGACTGCGGGCCGTGGCCGAACACGGAGGATTACGAGCATCCGACGATCGCCGGGTGACGACGCACCACGTGCGCCAGTCGATCTCGGCCCGGTTCTGGATGGTCCCGTTCAACACCGGCTGGCACCTGGCACACCACGTCGACATCGGAGTGCCGTTCTCCCGGTTGCCCGAGTTCCACCGACAACTCGTGCGGGCCGGTTACGTGACCGACGACCTCACGTGGCCGACGTATCGCTCACTCTGGAAGCACGCCCACCGAGCACGCTCCTGAGCACGGAGCTCACGAGCCGGACAGACCGCGGAACGTCACCCGGTACGCCGGTCGGCCGACGCGCCAGATGATCCCGTCGTAGAGGAAGTGCAGCGCGCTCAGCGACAGCGCCACCACGAACGCCGCCACACCGATCGACGTGGTCATGGACCAGTAGACCAACCAGACCGCCCCGACCCCGAAGAGCACCACTGCAGGCCACGGTCGCAGGACCGCCGTCACGCGGGCGAGCAGGGATCGGGGAGTCGCTGCAGTCCGGCTCCGCAGTGACCGGGCGACCACCACGTAGTACTCCGCGGCGTGACTCCCGATGAACCCCAGCAGCGCCGCCATGGGCGCAAAGGGAGCGACTGCGAACATGACCATGGTGCTACCGAGGTACCAGTGCTTGGCCCGGTTCTGTGGACGGACCCGCTCCTGTTGCCACCAGCGCCGGCCGAGGGCGATGGTGAGGACCAGCATCACCGGAGCGAGCAGTGCGCCGACCGGCCGGGCGTCGGCGAGCAACCCGGCGGTCCAGGTGTTCATCCCCGGCTCACCAAGGTCGAGCACACCGGAGCTGAACTGGTCGCCAAGTCGAGGAGACGCCACCGCAGCGGTCAGCGCCGTGGCGAAGCCCGCGAAGATGAGCCAGCGCTCCACCCCGGGCCGATCCTGGCCGACACGGCGGCCGTACAGACGAACCAGGCCGTAGCGCTGCTGCAGCGTGTGAAAGACGTTCCACGAGGCTCCGATGATCGCGAGCGCAACGAACGCCTCCGTCCACAGGACCGCCACGGCAACGACCACGACGACCGGCGCCAGGGTGAACACGAGTCGGCGGGACCGGAACGTCGCCCCGTCGCCGTAGACGAGTGGAATGGTGAGGAGTTGGTGGCTGTAACTGAACGCATAGGTCACGGCAACCGCTGCAGCCACCCGGTCGGCGAGGAACGCCCCGAGCAGTGCGAACGGTACCCACGCCCACACCAGCGCCTGGTCGGCCCACGGTGCGCCGAGCCAACGGGTCACCGGCGCCACCACGTGCGTACCGGCCGCCTCCGGCTCGGCCGCCGCCGGTGCGTCGGTCGCCGGTTCATTCACCGCCGGTGCCACAGATATACCGTACCCCTCACCCGACGCCCGTTCACGGGCTGAATGGTGTTCCCGGCGCAGTCCAGCACCACCACTACCCTGCAGGGGTGCCCCCGACGACCGACGCCGCCAGTTCGCCACGGGTTGCGTTCCTTGGTCCGGCGGGAACCTTCAGCGAACAGGCGATCCACCACCAGACCGATCTCGCTGGCACAGATATGCTCGCACTCCCGACCATGGGCGACGTCCTGTTCTGCGTCAACGAGGGCGGAGCGGATCTGGGTGTCGTACCGATCGAGAATGCCATCGAGGGCACGGTCAACGCCACCATCGACACGCTGGCGTTCGATGTCGACCTGCTGATCCAGAGCGAACTGATCGAACCGGTGGATCTGCACCTGCTCGTTCGTCCGGGCGAGCAACTCAGCGACGTCACAACCGTGACCAGCATCCCCGTCGCCACAGCACAGTGTCGTTCGTGGCTGCGCGAGCACCTGCCCGGCGTGTCGATTCGTGCCGCGAACTCCACCGCAGAGGCCGCCTCGAACGTGTCGGAGTCCTCCGAAGTGGGCTTGGCCGCAATTGCCAACCTCCGCGCTGCGGAGGTGTACGGCCTCGAGGTGGTCGGCCGTGACATCGAATCGCATCCGGAGAACGAAACTCGGTTCGTCGTCGTCAGCCGCCACGGTGTGCCGGCACCCACCGGTCACGACAAGACATCGCTCGTCGTGTTCCAACGAGCTGATCGACCCGGGTCGCTGCTCGCCATCCTCCAGGAGTTCGCCGCCCGCTCGATCAACCTGACACTGCTCCTCAGCCGACCGACCAAGACCTCACTCGGGGACTACTGCTTCTTCCTCGACCTCGTCGGGCACATCACTGACGACGTCGTCGCAGACTGCCTGCGAAACCTCAAGGCCACGCAAGCCGATGTGAAGTTCCTCGGGTCCTACCCCGCCGCCGGATCGAGCGCTCCATCGGTCAGGCAGTCGGCAACGGCGGCTCAACTTGACGCCGCTGAGTGGGTCGACTCGATCCGCCGAATGGTCCACTGATCGTCCGAGGTAGCCATCCCGGCGCGTCGGATCCCTAGGATTGATCAATGCGTCGCATCTGCCTGATCCTGTTCGCCTCGCTCGCCGTGGTCGCTCTCGGGGCGTGCGGGGGTAGCGACGAGAAGTCCACCGAGACACTCGCCCCCACCACCGCCGGCCCGACTGGATCCGTGACGATCGGGGCGCTCCTCGACCTCACCGGGCCCGGCTCCACGCTCGGAACCCAGTCCCGGGCGGCGCTCGAATCAGCGCTGGTGGAGGCATCGTCGAGGGGCGTGTCAGTGACGCTCGACGTGCGCGACACCGGGAGCGACCCGGCCACGGCACTCAAGGAGATCCAGGGGCTCCACGAGTTGGGGATCACGACGGTGATCGGGCCGCAGACCTCCTCGGAGGCCAGGGAGGTGCTCGACTTCGCCAATCAGAACGGGATGCTCGTGATCAGCCAGGGCAGCACGGCCTCCACGCTCGCCTTCCCCGGCGATGCGCTCTACCGGCTGGTCCCCACCGATCAGGTTGAGGGGGTCGCCTCAGGTGATCTGATCACCGTGAACCCCGGCCCCAGGCGCGTCGTGGTCGCCCACCGCGACGACGCCGGCAACGCCGGACTGGCGAGTGCCGTGAGTGCGACGGTGACCGCACGTGGCTCGACGGTCGTCGAAGGGCCGGTCTACCCGGCCGACGATGCCGACTACGCCGAGGTGGCGAGGGAAATCGCCGACGCAGTCGGGTCGGGCGGCGAGGAGGAGACGGTCGTCTACCTCGCCGGCTTCGAGGAGGTCGCCGACATCCTGGCCGCCTCCTCGACGATCCAGACGCTCGAGAACGTCCCCTTCTACGGAGGTGACGGCTCGGCGAAATCCGCCGCCATCATCGAGAATGTCGAGGCTGCGAAGTTCGCCGCCGGATCCGCCCTCGGCTACCCGAGCCCGCTTCCGACGATCTCTGGGGACGCCACGGCACCTCCGGAACCACTCACCAAGGCGGTACCGGACGCCGACCCCTTGGCATTCGCCGCCTACGACGCCCTGGTGATCGTGCTGACCGCACTCCAGGAGGCAGGTTTCGCCGCCACCGGAACCGAGCTCCGCAATGCCTTCGCTGCCGCCGCCAACGGCTTCGACGGGGTGAGCGGCGCCGTCCAACTCGACTCCGCCGGGGATCGATCCACCATGCCCTTTGCGTACTGGGGTGTCTGCGATGTCGACGGGACCTACGAGTGGCGTGAGCTCGGCGACTGGGTGCCCCCGACGACTCCGGGACAGCCGGGCGTCGTTGCCTACCTCGGCTGCCAGACTGGTGGAGTGGGCGCCGCACCGGCGCCCTGAGCCGTGCGCCCAGTCCGTTTCGACGGTGGGGCGAACATCTGGAGGGATGGCAGAGCGGACGAATGCGACGGTCTTGAAAACCGTTGGGCCTTCACGGGTCCCGTGGGTTCGAATCCCACTCCCTCCGCTCCATGACGACACCGACTCACACGAGGGGGCCTCGCCGTCATCGAGTCGACCGCAGCCGCATTCAACCTGACCTCGACCGGTGGCGAGGTCGTGGTGATCGCCCTGACCGTGTTCGTTGGCGTCCTCGCCGGGATCCTCTCGGCGATGCTCGGCGTCGGCGGTGCGGTGGTCACAACACCCGCAGTCCGGCTGCTCGGGGCGACGCCGATCGAAGCGGTCGGCTCGACGGTGCCGGCGACCATGCCGGGAGCGATCGCCGGGGCGCTCCGCTACACCCGGGAGGGACTCGTCGACTGGCGCTGTGCTCTCGGACTCGGGATCTCGGGCGCCGCACTCTCGCTGGTTGGTGCGCTCACCTCGACAGTCATCGACGGCGGTCTGCTCATGGTGCTCACCGCCGGCCTCATGCTGTGGTCGGGAGTCACCGTGGTCCGAGGGATCGAGCCACAGGGTGCCGATCCGGAGTCGAGCGATGCCGCAGAGCGATCAGTTGCCCGGGGGACCACGCTCGCGGGAATCACACCTCCCCTCACCGAGGCCGACGCCTCTCTCGCAACCTCGACCGCCCTACCGTCACGCCCACTCCTCCCGATCATCGGGTTGGGCATGCTCTCGGGGTTCATCGCCGGTCTGCTCGGGATCGGCGGCGGGATCCTCATGGTGCCAGTGCTGACGGGACCACTGCGCACCCCGGTGAAGTCCGCCGTGGCGTCGAGTCTCGTGGCCGTCGCCATCTTCAGCGTCCCGGCGTTGATCGCCCACGGCTTGCTCGGACACATCGACTGGTGGTTCGCAGTTCCCTTGATGGCGGGGGTGGTGCCCGGAGCTCGCATCGGTGCGCGCATCACCATCGGGGCGAGCGATCGGACCGTCCGCCTGCTGTTCGGAACGCTGATCGTGGCCGTTGCCATTGTCTACGGAGCGACCGAAGCGCTGGCGTTGTTCTAGACGTCTTCGCCCCTCAGTCGGAACGAACCGGCCACACCAGCCGATACCAGTGAAAGCGTGGACAGCCTTCACATACGCTGCGTATGCTCAAGATTCTCAACGTCAAGCCAGCTGGGCGCAGCGCCGGGAGGGACGATTGGCACGCACACCACGGGGGCAGCAGACCCGGGACGACATCCTCGCCGCAGCGCTGAGCGAGTTCGCCGAGCGTGGCTACCAATCGGTCACCATCGAGGAGATCGCCGCCGCAGCCGGCGTGACCAAGGGCGCCGTCTACCACTGGTTCACCGACAAGGATGACCTCGGCCGCGAGCTCCAACACCAGCTCTACGAGCGCATGAGCTCCACCGCCGCCGCAGCGTTCACCCCCGACGGCGACCTGGTCGACGACATGTCCCGCGCCTTTCAGGTGTGGCTGGCGGCCGTCGGCGACCTCGGCGAGGCCCGGTTCTTCCTTCGCGACGCCTGGGTGATCCCCGCCCTCGACGAGGGGGGCCGTGTCGACCACGAAGCGGCCGTCGAGATCGTCGAGTCCGTCCTCGCCGACGCCGTCGGTCGCGGCGAGGTCGTCGCCATCGATCCCGAGGCCACCGCGCGCATCCTCATGGGTGCGTGGGCCGAGGCGACGCTGTTCGTGCTGCGCACCGGCCGACGAGCCGAGGCGGTCGCCGTGATCGAACGACTCGTGCGGGCGTTGCGACCCGACCACGATCAGCACACGTCGAGCGTCCGACCGAACGTCGTCCCACAGGAGGCCCCAGCGTGAATCCACCAGCCACCGGTACCCCGGTTCAACTCCACGGGCTCGCCGCCCGGGACGCAGCCCACCTGATCCACCCCGTGACCGAGCCACGTGAGATGACCGAACGTGGCCCGCGCATCGTCACCGCTGGCGACGGCTGGTGGGTCACCGATGATCGGGGCCGACGAATCATCGACGGGTTCGCCGGGCTGTGGTGCGTCGCCGTCGGCCACGGGCGGCCGGAGATCATCGCTGCGGTGACCCGGCAGCTCGAGGAACTCGACTACTTCACGACGTTCCACGGACAGTCACACCCACGCGCCATCGAACTCGCCGAGCGGCTCGCCGGAATGTTCAATCCCGCCTACGGGCTGGAGCACGTGATGTTCTCCTCGGGAGGATCCGAGGCCAACGAGACGAACTTCAAGATCGTCCGCCAGTACTGGGCCCTGCGCGGCGAGGACCGGCGAACCATCGTCGCTCGCCATCACGGCTACCACGGGTTGACGATCGCCACGATGTCGGCCACGGGAATCCTGCCGATGCACTGGAACTTCGGACCCAACGCCAGCGGGTTTGAGCACGTGGCCGCTCCCTACTGCTACAAGTGCGAACTCGGCCTCACGTACCCCGACTGCGGACTGGCGTGCGCCAACTCCCTGGAGCAGCTCGTCGAACAGGTCGGGGCCGAGTCGATCGGCGCGTTCATCGCCGAGCCGGTGATCGGAGCCGGTGGCATCATCCCGCCGCCCGACGACTACTTCCCCAGGATCCGCGAGATCTGCGACCGTCACGGGATCCTGTTGATCGTCGACGAGGTCGTCACCGGGTTCGGGCGGACCGGGAGGATGTTCGGCCACGAGCACTGGGGCGGGATCCGGCCGGACCTGGTGACGCTCGCCAAGGGGCTCACCAGCGGGTACCAGCCGCTGGGGGGTTCGGTGGTGGCGGACCACGTGTGGGACACGATCGCCGACGGGCTGCCCAACCAGATGCCGTTCAGCCACGGCTTCACCTACAGCGGCCACCCGGCGGCTTGCGCAGCCGCCCTGGCCAACCTCGACATCATCGAGCGGGACGGGCTGGTCGACAACGCCGCCCGGGTCGGTGCCTACCTGCACGAGCAACTCCACGAACGCCTCGGCGGGTTCGAAACTGTCGGCGAGATCCGCGGCATGGGCCTGATGGCCGGGATCGAATTCGTCGCCGACCGCAACACCAAGCGGGGATTCACCCACCCCCACACCGCCTGCACGACCGTGGAGCTCGAGGCGTGGGAGCGTGGGCTCTACTGCCGGGCCATGGGCATCGAGACGGTCGGGCTGGCGCCGCCGCTCAGCATCGACCGCGACTGCGTGGACCAGATGGTCTCGATTCTGGTGGAGTCGGTCACCGAGATGGAGCGCCAACTGCTGCCCGGCGAACGATCCCGGGCGGAGCGCTTCAGTCACCGCTACGGCTCGGCCCAGGAGATCTTCGACCGCATGGTCGAGCGTTTCGATGCCGACCGAGCAGCCGACGCCGACCTGGTCGTCGCGTTCGCCCTGACCGGCGACGAGGGCGGCACCTGGACGGTGACCATCCGTGACGGCGCCATGGACCTGAGCGGGCCAGCCGACGCTCCGTCCACGTCACCGACCGTCACCATCAACGCCAGCGCCGAGGACTACGTCCGGATGGCCAACGGCGAGCTCGATGGCGCCGAGGCGTTCTCGACCCAACGCCTGTCGATCGACGGCGACCTGACCGCGGCCGTGCTGCTCTCGCAGCTCGGCCTCATGTGAGCCGGTCGACGACCGGGAGGGAGGTTCCGTGCGCGCGCTCGTGTTCATGACCGACCCGGGTGAGATCCCGGCTCCTCCACCGGACGCGCCGCGGCTCGTCCAGCACCTGGCGACGACCCCGATGGCGCTCGAGGACGTCCGGGACCCGGCCGTGCTCGGTGACGACTGGGCGGTCCTGCGGACCCGGATGTGTGGCATCTGCGGGTCGGACTCCAAGCAGGTGCTCATGGACTTCGACGACGCAGCTGACAACCCGATGACAGCGTTCATCTCGTTCCCGCAGGTGCTCGGCCACGAGGTCGTCGCCGACGTGGTCGACGCAGGTCCGGCGTTCGACCTCCCCGTCGGCCAGCGGGTCGTGCTCAACCCGTGGCTCTCGTGCGCGCCCAGGGGCATCGAGCCGCCGTGCCCGGAGTGTGCGGTCGGCAACTACAGCGCCTGCTGGGGGTTCCTCGACGGACGACTCGCCCCGGGCATCCACACCGGGAACTCCTCGGACGCCACGGGTGGATTCGCCGACCTGCTCCCCGCCCACAGGCTCATGTCGTTCCCCGTTCCCGACGACGTGCCCGACGAGGTGGCGGTGCTCGCCGACCCGTTCTCGGTGTCCCTGCACGCCATCACCCGTAACCCGCCACCGCCCGGCGGTCGCGTCGTGGTCTACGGGGCGGGCGCTCTCGGGACCACGGCCACCACCATCCTCCGGTCGTTGTACCCCGACGTGGAGGTGGCCACCGTCGCCCGCTGGCCGGCGCAGACGGCGCTCGCCGCGAAGCTCGGCGCCACCGTGTTCCAGCCTGAACCGCGCGAGGCGCTGATCGAGGAGCTCGCCGAGTGGTGCGGGGCGACCCTGCGTTCGCCGTGGGAGGGCCTCCCGATCGCGTACCCGAGCCACATCGACTGCGTCTACGACACCGTCGGGTATCCCGAGACCGTCGAGGTCGCTCTCCGGATCCTGGGCCACGGGGGCAGGCTGGTACAGCTCGGGGTGGCGTCGCCCGCTCGGTTCGAGTGGACGCCGTGGTACTTCAAGGAGCTGCATCTGGTCGGGTCCAACGCGTTCGGGGTCGAAGAGGTCGACGGCGTCCGCCAGCACGCCATCGAGCACTACCTGGATCTGGTTCGCGACGGTCGAATCGACCTGACCGGGATGCTCACCCACACCTTCCGGCTCGACGAGTGGCGCAGCGCATTCACCACCATCATCGATCAGGGCGAAAACAACGCCATCAAGGTGGCGTTCGACTTCAGGTGAGCGGTCCAGACCAACTCGCCGGACCCGGAGCGGCTCCACTCACGGTGTTCCGTGGTGGCCCGATCCTGACGATGGGACCGAGCGGCACCGCTGAGTCACTCGTCGTCCGGGGCGACCGGGTGGAGGCGGTGGGCGAGCGAGCTCTGGGCGATGCCGCTGCCGCTGCGGGAGCCTCCGTCGTGGAACTCGACGGACGCACCGTCGTCCCCGGGTTCATCGACGCCCACTGTCACCTGTCGGTCACCGCACTCGAGGCCGAGTGGTTGGACTGCACCACGATCGCCGATGACGCCGCCCTCGCTGGCGGCCTGCGGCATCTGGCGGACGCCCGTCCCCAGGTGGACTGGGTCCGAGCGTGTCGGTGGGACGAATCGACCGGCATCCGACCGACTCGGTCGCTGCTCGATGACGCCGTCGGGGACCGCCCGGCGATCGTCGTGCACCACACGTTCCATCAGGCAGTGGTGAACTCCGCTGCGCTCGACCGGCTGGGAATCGGACGCAACACCGTCGACAACACCGGAGTCACACCCGGTGGCATGGACATCGAGGACATCGAACGAACGGGGAGCGGAGAGCCGACCGGCTTGCTGCTCGAACGAGCCTTCGGACAGGCGCACGCCGAGTCGGTTCGGGCGTTCAGCGATCCGGAGCGCTTCGAGGAACTACTCATCGCACGCGGGCTGGCGCTCCATCGACACGGAATCACCGCAGTCCACGACGCCGCAGTCGACGCCACCAGCGAGGTCCGTTACCGAGCGCTCGCTGCTCGGGGTGACCTGCCCGTATCGGTGCTGATGATGCCCGCCGCCACGCCGTTCCTGTCCAACGACCTCGGTGACCGATTGGACGGTCCGGTGACGGGCGAGGGTGACGAGTGGCTCCGTGTCGGTCCGGTCAAGTGCTTCGCCGACGGCGGCGTGGCCCCAGCGATCGACGTCCACCACCACGGACACCACGTGGCGTTCGGTCGGCGTTTCGACGATCTCGCCGACGCTGTGCTCGCCGCCACCGAACGCGACTTCCGTGTCGCAGTGCATGCGATGGGCAACGCCGGGGTTGCCTCGGCGCTCGACGCATTCACCGCTGCCGCTCGCCGACACCCGGGCGGAGACCACCGGTTCAGGCTGGAACACGCCGGTATGGCATCGAGTGCGCTCGCCCGGCGCGCCGCCGGTATCGGAGCCGTGGGTGTGGTCCAACCGGGGTTCGTGGAGCACGTGGGGCGGAGCACCGCCGGCTTCGAGCCCGACGATGCCACATGGTTGCCCTTCGCCACGCTCGCAGAAGCAGGGGTAACGATCGCCGGATCGTCCGACGACCCCTGTGGACCCATCGACCCCATCCGTTGCGCTTGGCTGGGAGCGCAACGCCGTACGTCTGACGGGATCCCGGTCACCCCCGCCGAGGCGGTACCCGTCGACGACTGGCTACGGGCCTACACCGCCGGAGCGGCCCACGCCGGGGGTCAGGAACACGAACGGGGATCGCTGCGACCCGGTCTACGAGCGGACCTCGTGATCCTGTCGCCGACGAACACCGGCCCGGCTCCGTTCCGGATCGCCGCCACGTGGGTCGGCGGCCGACGGGTGTATCCGTTGTCGGTCTGACATCGTGATCCCGAGGTCTTGTCGACCGACCTGTGTAACAATCGTTAGCAACTGGTTTTTGTGCGGATCGGCCCGGTCGCAGCAGATGAGCGAGATGAAGGTCCCATCCATGGAGGTCCTGTTCGTGTCGAACCGGCTGCTCGCCCCGAATGTTTTGCGAACTGCAGCAGTGGCGGTGTTGCTCGCCGCCGGGCTCGTGGCGTGCGCTGCGCCGTCGGGCGGAACGACGGTGACACAGGGCTGGTACTCCGGGGAGATCTCCGTCCTGACCAACCCAGTCGTGTACGCCTACGACGGTGTGGCCGGGCAGGATCTGAACCTTGCGTACTTCATCGGATGCTGCGAAAGGCCACCGCTGACGCTCGTCGCTCCGGACGGAACCCCAGTTCCGGTCGCTGAGCAACGAAACGTCGACACCCGGCGCTTCATCCTGCCGGCGACCGGGCGGTACACGATCCGCCTCGACAGCCCCGGCGTTGACCTCGGAGTACGGCGCTACGACCTCGTGGTGAGTCGGGACGAGGACCGCGGACCCACCGGGCTCGGTCGGCTCGGTTCGGTGCTCGTCGGGCAGCGGGTGACGTACGACTACGCCGGCACCGCCACCGAACGGCTCAACCGCTACGGCGTCCAGCGGATCGTCGGCCCGGGTGGTCTCGAGGTCACCAACAACGGCCTCCGCAGCGCCCAGGTCACCCTGCCCGTGACCGGCGTCTACCGGCTGACCGTCGGGTTGTCGAACGCCGTGATCAGCAACGATCTGGGCCCGATCGACGCTGGACTCGGGGCGACGGCGTTGCCCGAGCTGCTCCCGGGTCAGCACGCCGACGTCCGCTACACCGGCACCGCCGGAGAGGCGCTCGGCATCGGCACGTCGAACTCGGCGTACTCCGTCGAACTCCGACTGCCGGGCGACGCGCCGTTCCCGGCGGGCCTGCCCAGCCGTGGAACCCGTTACGTCCTGCCCGTCGACGGGACCTACCTGATCGCCCTCACGGGCAACCCCAACTTCGGGTCAGCCGGCACCAACCTCCTGCTGAGCGCCGATCTGGACCTCGGCGAGCGTGGCGAAGGCTCGTGGCTGGCAGTCGGCCGGGTACAAGGTCAGTCCTTCACCGTCACCTACGAGGCACCCGCCGGGGCCCAGGTCCGGCTCCGGACGCTGGACCCGCCCGGTGTGAAGCCGGCCATCGTCGTGACCGCCCCCAGCGGGTCGACCGTCGAGGGCGTGCGCGACCCCGAACCACCGGTCGTGAGTGACCCGTGGTCGACCTACACGCTGAGCGAATCGGGAGCCCACCGGATCCTGGTCATCCCGGCCTCCAGCTTCGACGGCGGGAGCATCACCCTCGAGATCGACGCCCTCCCCTGAGGCGCCCGAGCGCCCGAAGGCCGTGGCGACACCCGGCGGTCAGTCGACGCCGAATCCCGTGTCCCTGCGGTCGGGGCGCAGAACCGAGATCGGGTCGCGCAGGTCGTCGACGTACCCCAAGGCGTAGCTCCCCAGCGAGTACCCCATGAGCCGTTGCACGCTCTCGGGCAGGGTTCGCGCCACCTCCAACGGCACCGAGAGGTACTGGTTCTCCTCCTGACGCAACCATCCGAGCGTGTAGTCCACGTTCAGACCCACACGGGTCTCGTCGCTGCGATTGGCGCCGCCGCCGTGAACGGTCGAACCGGTGTAGATCACGACCGAACCCCGGGGCATGGTTGCTCCTGTAGCGTCGGCGTCCGTTGCGGTGACCGATGGAAGTCGGTGACTTCCCGTCACGACCCGGGTGGCGCCGGTCGCCTCGGTGAAGTCGGTGAGCGCCCAGATGGTCGAGACCTCCACGACCAGTTCGGGCGGGAACGGGTGGAAGTCGAAGCACCACTGGTCCCGGTGGAGTCCCTGGGCCGGCGACCCGGGACCGATCGCGATGGCCTGGGTGAGGTGCAGCTGGAACGTCGACTTGTCCGGACCGAGGACCCGGTCGACCACGTCGAGGACGAGGTCGTGGGCGATCAGGCCGACCGACGACGACGACCTGCCGAGGATGGCCCCGACGCGCCGGGTGTTGCGACCCTCGAAGTCGTCGGCGCCGGGCCGGACGGCGTCGAGGTGCGGCCGGAGCTCGGCCAGCACGGCGTCGCAGGTGGCCTCGTCGACGAGTCGCTCCACGATGCACACTCCGTCCTCGGCCACTGCTGCAGCGACGTCGGCGCTCGTTGCCGAGGCACCGTCGAAGCGAGGGATCGGTGCGGCGCTCACGCCCCAACCACCACCGGACGGTCGCCCGGCCTGGGGTCGACCAGCGGGCAGCGGGTGCCTTCGTAGATCGTCGGCATGCACCGATTGCAGTGGACACATCCGGAAGCTTCGGCGGTCCCGGCAAACCAGCCGTTTATCAGGTTCGGATCGTGCAGCAGGGCACGACCCATGGCAACGAAGTCGAAGCCTCCGTCGATCGCCGACTCGGCCGTCGACATCTCACTGATCCCTCCGAGCAGGACGAGCGGCAGCGTCAGCTCCTCGCGGAACCGACGGGCCATCGGCAGGAAGTACGCCTCGGAGTAGGGGTAGGTGCGCAGGAACCGAGAGCCGACCAGCCGGAACACGCCCCGCAGGTACCACGGGAGCGTCTGTCGGAACTCCCGCAGCGGAGCGGCCCCCTTGAACAGGTACATGGGGTTGGCGAGCGAGCTGCCTCCGGTGAGCTCGAGCGCGTCGAGGTGGCCGTCGTCCTGGAGCCAGCGGGCCACCTGCAGGCTGTCGTCGAGCTGCAGGCCCGTTCGGACACCGTCGACCATGTTGACCTTGGCGGTGACAGCGACGTGGGCGCCGGCACCTGAGCGGACTGCCTCGACGATCCGTCGGGCGAGTCGGGCGCGGCCGGCGAGAGTGCTCCCCCACTCGTCGTGACGACGATTGAGCGCCGGAGACAGGAATGCACTCGGGAGGTAGTTGTGACCCAGGTGCACCTCGAGCGAGTCGAATCCGGCATCGGTGGCGCGGGCCGCCGCTGAGCGGAAGTCTCCGATGACCCGCTCGAGGTCGGCGGTGCTGGCAGCACGCGTGCGCCGCAATCCGAGCGGATTGAACATCCGACCGGGAGCGATGGCCGAGACGCCATTGGACGCAGCGTTGGCCACCGGGCCGGCGTGTCCGAGTTGCGCCGCAACGAGCGCTCCCTCGGAATGGACAGCATCGGTCAGGCGCCGCAGGTCTCGAGCCGTTCGGTCGTCGAGCACCAGACACCCGGAGTCCGTACGTCCCTCAGGAGCCACGGCGAGGTAGGCCACGGTCGACATGGCCACGCCACCGGCGGCCATCCGACGGTGGAACTCGATGAGTTCGTCGCTCACCACGCCATCCGGTGTGCGACCTTCGAAGGTCGCAGCCTTGATGGTGCGGTTGCGCAGCCTCAGAGGCCCGAGCGTCGCCGGTTCGAACAGGGCTGACACGCGAGCAGTCTGACCGATCCGCTCGGCCGGTGCGACGTTCAGGAGGACGACACGACCCGCAGCAGCGCCCCACCGGGGTGGGCCCGACGAGTGGGTGGGGCTGAGTTCCTTCGGCCTCGTTCTGCTGCACCCACTACAGTGATCGGGCCCGGAGAGGTGCCGGAGCCAGGTCGAACGGGCCTCCCTGCTAAGGAGGTGTGGGGGCAACCTCACCGTGGGTTCGAATCCCACCCTCTCCGCTCCGTGGTGGCGTCGGGGCCGTGCCTCTCGACGGCACGCCCCGACGAACACCCGATGCCCCGGCAGCGCCTCCGGCCTCATGCAGTTGTCGGAGGGTCACTGGACCCCTGATTTCCGGCGCTCGAACCCTGTGTGACCCATAACACGACGTTCGTGTTGCAGTTTGGTGACGAAATGACCTAAAACTGTCACCGAATCGAGCGGGTGACGCCCGAGAAAACGGCGCACTCCCATCCGCTCGCCGTCAATGTCGGAAGCATCGGAGGACGCCATGACCAGCCACCGGAAGCCGAAACTCAAGCGGAAGCCACTCGCACGGATCGGCGCCATCGGGGCAGCACTCGGACTCAGCGCTGCGTTCCTGCTGGGGGCATGCACCCCGGAGGAGCAGGCTGCGTTCGCGAAGTGGTACGAGGCGGAGAAGGCCTCCGACAAGTTCCCCAATGCGATCAGCGAGGACGGTCTGGCCCGGCTCCGGCAGTGCGAATCCAACGGCCGCTACGACATCACGAGTTCGAGCGGTCTGTACCGGGGCGCCTACCAGTTCTCCCAGTCCACCTGGAACTACGTCGCCCGTGACCACTACCCGGAGTTGGTCGGTGTCGACCCGGCACGGGCAATTCCGATGCATCAGGACAAGATGACCCGAGCGCTGTGGGCCACCGGTGGCCCCCAGCACTGGCCGGTCTGCTCTCGTCGGGTCTGAACCCGTCCACCCAACCGCTGCGTCGAACGTCGACCGGCGACCCCCCGCCTCGGCCGGACCCCTGCGGTCCGGCCGGGTCGCGTTCGGACCCGGGAGTCAGCACGCCGTTGGTCGCAGGGAGTCCTCGGCTCTAGGATCGTCGCTTCACCAGCGCTCGTAGCTCAATTGGATAGAGCATCTGACTACGGATCTCGCTCCCCCACAGCACCACACGCGAGCGGCTACTGAAACACGGTGTCGAAGATCGATCCGGCGTCGGACACGGTGACCGCCACCGTCCCCGTCGGCTCCGGCCCGTACGGGATGGCGTTCGGGGCGGAGAGCAACTGGGTGGCCATCATGGGTTCGGACACCGTGTCGAGAATCAACCCCGGTTGATCACCGGCGCGGACCCGTCCAGCACACCCGACGATGTTGCAGGAGCACGCCACCGAGTAGGTCGGTAGGCGCGCTACGCGCTCGCCCGGCCTTGCCCCGCCCCGCTGCCCGTCCTACCGTGTTGACAAGGACGGAAGGGGATGGCGATGCGGTTCAGGTTGATGCTGGTGACGGTCGGTGTGGCCGTTTGCGGATTGGTGGCGTCGGCGTGCGTGGCCCCACCGCCGACGCCCCCGCCGACCACAACCACGACAACGTCCTCCACGACCACGACCACGGTTCCTTCTGGTCCGAGCGTGATCGCCACCGTCGCCGTCGGCATCAACCCGCAAGGGGTGGCGTACGGCGGGTCGCGTATTTGGGTGGCCAACTACAGTTCGAACACGGTGTCGAAGATCGACCCGGTGTCGAACACGGTGACCGCCACCGTCCCCGTCGGCTCCAGCCCGTACGGGGTGGCGTTCGACGGGTCGAACATCTGGGTGACCAACCTCAATTCGAACACGGTGTCGAAGATCGATCCGGTGTCGAACACGGTGACCGCCACCGTCCCCGTCGGCTCCGGCCCGGTCGGGGTGGCGTTCGACGGGTCGAACATCTGGGTGACCAACCTCAATTCGAACACGGTGTCGAAGATCGATCCGGTGTCGAACACGGTGACCGCCACCGTCGCCGTCGGCTCC
>VGBZ01000007.1 GCA_016870275.1 Actinomycetota bacterium | reverse complement strand
CCCGTTGCTGAACAGTTGCTCCTCGGCGGACTCCCGGCTGTGCGGGCCGCCGTTGCCCAGGAGAATACCAAGGCCATCACCGAGGGCCGACCGGAGATGCCTGCGGCCCAGGTTGAGGCGATCGCTGAGCGACTGTTGCACCGCACCCGTGATGCAGACTGGCGCGACCGGGCGGAAGCAGCGCTGAGGATCATCGACGAGGTCGACCTGCGTGACCTGCGTTCAGTCGTCGTCGCCGGCGAGAACTCAGCGCGGGACGACGAGAGCAGGCAACTCCTCGCCCAACTCCGAGGGGGGCTGGATCGAAGGATGGTCGCTGATGAACGCCAGTGGGTCAGTGACATCGCCACCGAGATCGGAGCCGGACGGTTCGTCCGAGCCCTCCGGCTGAGTTCACGCTCCCCCAAGGCCGGCATGCCGGTCCCGCCGGAGATCGCCGAGCGCCTCGTGGCGCTGGTGTCGACCGGATTGAACGATCGAACGCCCCAGGAGCTCTGGGTGGCGGCCCTCGATGCGCTCGCAAGTTCGCCGGTCCGGAGCCGGATCACGGTCAGCAGCCGGCCAGCGTCCCCGAGCGACGACCTGCTCGAGGCCGTTCGCCGGGTTGCAGACATCCTCCCGGTCATTGCCGAACAGTTCGGCGTCTCGCCGTCGGAGGCCGTCGCAGCTCGCAAGCGGCGCCCACGGGGGCCTCGGCCCGATCGGGCCGCTGGAGCACCCCAGCGTGCGACACCTCCAGCGGCCCCGCCGATTCCGCCAGCCCCAGCGATTCCGCCAGCCCCAGAAATTCCGCCAGCCCCAGAAATTCCTACAGCTCCAGCGAATCCGCCGCCTCACGCAATGCCGTCGGCGTCGCCTGTGAGCGATGATTCGCCGGGCGAGGATCAACCCGATGGTGCCGAATCAGCTCCTGCGGCGAACGCTGAGCCAGTCGAGTAGTTCAGCTGGAGAGGCGAGTACCTGCCCGACAGGCGCTGCGGCCCCGGTCCTCGGATTCCAGCCGGCCCACAGATAGTCGCAGCCGACTGCCTCGGCCACCAAGGCGTCACCGGAAGTGTCCCCGATCATCACGACCTCCTCCGATGCGACCCCGAGCGCATCGAGCACGGGGTCGAGACGCTTGTGCTCCCAGTCGAACGCGTCGGCGAAACACGCCACTTCCGGCGACCAGCCGAGCCGGTCGAGTTCGGCGAGTGCGGACTCCGGATGTTTGTTCGAACAGATCGCCCAACGATCGATCTGAGCGAGCAGGTCCTCGACTCCCGCAAAGGGCTGAGCCACCTCGGTGTCGTAGGCGGCCTCGTACTGCTCGAGGCTGAGACCGAGACGCTCCGCCTCCTCGGCCACAGCGTGGCCAAAGGTCACTGTCCCGGCGTCGACGCCGAGGGCCTCGAACGCTGCGAGCAGCGCAGCATCTGAGTCGAGGAGTGTCCCATCGAGGTCGAACACGACGACGTGAATGTCCCGGCCACTGCTGGCGCTGCCACTGGAACCTGCCACCACGAAACCCTAGGCCAGCGTGTTGCTGCCCCACGCTCCCCCACTATGGTCAATCCCATGAGCGTGACATATGAACTCAGGGGAAACGTCGGCATCATCACCATCGACCGGCCAGGCGCCCGCAACGCCGTGAACCGAGATGTGGCCGAAGGAATCGAAGCTGCGATCGATGAACTCGAAGCCTCCGAGGAGGCCTGGGTCGGCGTCCTGACCGGTGCTCGCACCGAGAAGGGCTACATCTTCTGCGCTGGAGCCGACCTCAAGCAGATCGCCGTCGACCCTGGCGGCATGACCACCGCTCGTGGCGGCTTTGCCGGCTTCGTCAAGCGGGAACGCACCAAGCCGGTCATCGCTGCGGTCGATGGCCCGGCCCTCGCCGGTGGGACCGAACTCGTGCTCGCCGCTGACCTCGTCGTCGCTTCCGAAACAGCTGTCTTCGGGATTCCAGAGGTGAAGCGGAACCTCGTCGCCGCTGCCGGTGGCCTGTTCCGACTGCCACGGAAGGTCCCACGGAACGTCGCCATGGAGCTGGCTCTGACCGGCCGCCTCGACTTCCCAGCAGAGCGCGCCTTCCACTTCGGGTTGGTGAACCGGTTGTGCCCAGAGGGAACCGCACTCGACACCGCCCTCGACCTCGCCGCAGAGATCACGGCGAACGCTCCGCTCGCCGTCCGCGAGAGCCGGGCCATCCTGCTCGCCGCTACGGACGCACCTGACGACGTCGGATGGCAGCTCTCCGATGCCGGCATCGCTGCCATGGGCGCCACTGAGGACTTCGTCGAGGGGATCACGGCATTCGCCGAGAAGCGCGATCCGCAGTGGAAGGGCCGCTGAGCAGGGCTCCGTCACATCAGCGTCTGGATCACGTCGTGTTCCGCGAGGAACTCGGCGAGCCCGTCGACGAGTCGTAGCTCAGCCACCTCTGCGAGCGGAACCCACGCCGCCTCGGTGACATCGGAGCCCGCCGCTGGCTCCTCTCTCGGATCGACCACCACGGTGAAGTCGAGGATCACGTGGTGTCGTTCGGTATCGATGCGTTCGACCCACCCGAGAAACGGTCCGCACACGCCGTCGATACCTGTCTCCTCGAGGAGTTCCCGCACCGTGGCCTCAGCGAGCGTCTCGCCCGGCTCGACCCGACCTCCAGGTACGGACCATTCACCAGCCCCCGGGCCGTGACCCCGCCGCACCATCAGGAGTCGATCATCACTGATGACGATCGCACCGACACAGACCTCGGCCTTCACCGGCCCGAGTGTCCAGTCGTCGGTCCCTGCGCCACGATGAGGTGCGCCACCAGACCGTGAGCCTCGAGGAAGTTCTTCGTCGAGCGGTCCCCCGGCAGCGCCGCCGCCTCCATGACGCCAGCGGACCGCTGGGCAGCCCAGTCGGCCACGGCCTCGATGAGCAGGTGGCCGATCCCGAGTCCACGCAGCTCCGGGTCGGTGCACAGCACCTCGATCCGACACAGAGGAATCTCCTCGGAGTCTGCGAGCAGCAACCCTCGGGCCTCCCCCGCCACCACGCCAGCGACCGTAACGACCAGGTGGACACTGGAGTCCTCCGAAGCAGCGGTGGCGGCGCTCGCAGCGATCAGGCCCGCTGCACCCCGGTACTGCATCAGGTCATCCACCACGCGCCGCCGGAGCTCGACGAGGTCCGGTTCATCGCTCGGGAGAACTTGCCGCACCTCCATCCGGATGGGGCTCGGCGAGATCACTGCGAGCGCACCATGGTCCCGGCGATCAGGACTCAGCGAGCCGGATCGAGGAGCTGGCCCACACGATTCAGAATGGTCTGTCGATTCCGGTGGGAGCGTTCGTAGCTGCGGACGAGTTCGAGTTGCTCGCTCGTCAGGGAACCGAGGCGAGGCACGACCTGTGAGGCCGCCAGAGCGTCGTAGTCCTCCAACGCCAGTTCTGTTGCATCGGGAACGGGGTAGCCGTCGGCCTGGAGCAAATCGTGTGCGCTCACGTCGGCCTCGCTCGGTACAGCGACTGCACCATCCGCTTCCGGCGCGGTGACCATGTCGGAACCTGTCCAGTCCTCGGCCACCACGTCGACCACGGTGAGCGATACCTGCTCCCGGCCGGGGACAGGCCGGGCGGGAGGAGCCTCAGGGAGGCGTCGGCACAACACCAGGGTGGCCAGGTTCCGTCCAACTGCGATCTGCCGCCGGGTACGTGTCAGGAGTCGAGGGACTGCGGTCGCCACCTCATCGAGCAACACCGCGAGCGGGTCCGCCGGCTGGGACATGCTCAAGAACTCGAACGCCGGCCTGCCGGCGACTTCTTGGCCGGCGACTTCTTGGCGGCCGCCTTCTTCGTTGCGGCGGCTCTCTTGGCGGTCTTCGTCTTCGGTGCAGTCGTGGACGAACCGGCCGACTGGAGGTGGGCGATTCCCCCGCACGGGTCGTATCCCTCCGGGCACCTGTAGTCACCGGGACGCCCGAACTGGCGGGGGTGCACGATGAGGAAGCACGTCGAGCACGCAAACTCATCGCCTGATCGTGGCGCTACCTGTTCGCCAGGATCCCCCGACACCTCCTCGACGACGTCCTCTTCGGCCTCGTCATCACCAGAGGCGATTCGGTCCTTGAGGATCGTGTCGAGATCGGCCTCCACGTCATCGTCACCGAGGTCGTCTTCATCATCGGCGTCATCGGCCCGCCGCCGTTGAGCCGTCGGCACGGAATCAGCATCGTCGGCATCTTCGTCATCATCGACGGCCGGCTCACCGTCGATCTCACCGTCGATCTCACCGTCGATCTCACCGTCGATCTCACCGTCGAGTTCGTCGTCGAGTTCGCCGTCGAGCTCCTCGTCGAGGTCACCGTCAGGATCACCGTCAGCCTCGACGTCGAACTCTTCGTCGGAATCTTCTGCCATGTCACTCCGGCTGGGTTCGCCGGGACCATCCCGGCCCCTGAGCCGGGCGCATCATAACCACGACGGCGGCGGGTGCCGCCACACCCTCAAGCGCAGGTCCTCACGCCTCGCCGACGGCGGTCCGGCGCGTCTCGGCCCGCCGCTCCGCTCCGAGCCGTTCGAGGTCCGCACCGCCGGTGTGATCGACGAACGTCATCATGGCCGCCACCGCCCGGTGGCCCGCCTGTTGCTCGATGAGCCGGTGCATCTCCTGCCCGACAGCTCGGTAGCTCGGGTGGCCCTGAATCGACGTGCGGAGCTCGATTAGGTGCATCGCCTCCCGGGCGTTGAACTGCATGATGTAGCGCACCCGATACGCCAGCGACACCGCATAGGCCGCACGCTCGGGAAACTGCTCGGAGAGCGCCTCCCAGAGACTCTGCGAGAGTCCCATGGCCTCGTCGAAGCGGCCGGCGAAGCCCGCATCGTCTATCGACGGGGGACGGGTGTAGCCGTGACGTGGCGTGAGTTCCTGCCACTCGACCGTCGCCATCCGGTGACGTTGGAGGTCCCGGAATGCCCCGTAGTCCGATACGACATCGAACCGATAGTCGGTGCGTTCGAGCGCCCGGCCGGGCTTGTGCCTGCGGTTCGTTCGATCCCCGACGTAGGCCCGGATCACGTCGAGTCGCTCGTCGACCGTCATCCGCTCGACACGCTCGATGATGGTCGACTCAGCCAGGCTCGTGTACGGATACAGCATCGCTGCAACCATCTTCACCTCGCCCTCCGGGTCGAAGTCGACGAGTTCCACCGAAGCCCGCGACTCCCCCGTCGCTGCGTCTCCGCTGAGCACGTCGTAGGCCGCAGCCTCCATGGCCGACCGGTTGTCCGACAGGTAGTCGCTCCAGGCAACTCCCCGATCAGGTAGATCGACGCGCTTGAGAAAGCTCGGGATCACTTTCCGCAGTTCGGTGAGCATCAGGTCGGCATAGGTTCTCGCTTCGGGCAGGGCGAGTGAGCGCATTCGCAGCAGGAGCGCCTCGTACGCCTGCCCGGATGCGTAGATTCCGACGTTGGACAGCGATGCCGCCGGCAGGATGCCTCTCGTAGCGTCGAATGCCTTGGCCCGAATCGCCTGCCGGTGAACGAAGTCCGAGTCCCCCTCTGCCTTCGGGAACCGCTCTCGGAAGTGGTCCTGGATGTCTCGCGCCAGCTCCGAGTAGATGTCGAAGATCTGGTCCATGTCCCCGATGTAGCGCAGACCGAGAGTGGACGTCAGCACCTCTGGATCCCGGAAGTACCGGTAACGCCCGCCGAGCCGTTCGTCGTAGGGGATGTACCGGGTGCTCTGCTCGAGGTACGACATCAGCCGTCCCCACTCGAGCACCTTGGTGAGCAGGTTCGATGCCTGTTCGCAGGCAAGATGGACGCCGCCGAGCTGGGCCACGCTGTCATCGCCGTACTCGAAGAACACCCTGTCGTAGAGGGCCTCGGCTCGTTCGAGGCCGATGGTCGCATCGATCGTCTCGTCACCGGTCGTGTCGAGCTCACCCACGAACTCGTCGAGGAACAGTCGACGGAGTGACTTCGACGAACGCGAGTAGCGGGCGAACAGCGCTCCCTTGACGACCTCGGGGAGATTGACGAGGGCGAACACCGGCCCGTCGAGGTTCGTGAAGTACCGCCGCAGGATCAGTTGCTCATCGGAGTCGAACGTCTCGCCGACGTAGGTGGGAAGCGGACCGGCCATCCGGGCGAGACTAGATCGACAGACCGCCGCGATCAGCGATCTCGGTGCCAGTAGTCCAGCACAGTGGCTGCGAGGAGAGCGGCCCCGTCCACCGCAGCCCGGTCCCCTGCCGCCGACCGGGCGTGGGTGGCGAACTCCGGGGTGTGAATGGGCACCCCCCTGGGCGCCACGGCGATCATCGGGTGGATCGACGGAACCCGCTGGCTCACGTTCCCCATGTCGGTGGATCCGACCACCGGGCCGTCGATCTCCGGGTCCTCGAGGGTCCGTCCGAGCACAGCTGCGTGCTCGCCGAAGCGTTCGAGCAGCCATGGATCGTGGATCATCTCGTCGTACGCCGGATCCACCCACCGCAATTCGACCTCACAGCCGGCAGCCACGGCTCCGGCGTGCAAGCACGCCTCGACACGGGGCTCGAGCTCCCGGAGCGACGCCGATGTGGCGGACCGTACGTACCAGTGCGTCGCCGCCGATTCCGGCACGATGTTCGGCTTGGCTCCGCCGTCGGTGAACACGCCGTGGATGCGTTCGTGGACCGCTGTGTGCTGTCGGAGCGCAGCGACGTTGACGTAACCGAGCACGGCTGCGTCGAGGGCGTTGCGCCCACGTTCGGGGGCAGCAGCGGCGTGAGCGGAGCGTCCCGAGTAGCAAGCGTGCACCTGATGGACGGCAATGGCCTCCATCGTGGGCAGGTCGCGGTCGGCCGGGTGGACCATCACCGCTGCGTCGACCCCGTCGAACGCCCCGGCTCGGATCAGGAGCTCCTTCCCACCGCCGCCTTCCTCCGCCGGCGTGCCGATGATCCGCACCCGTCCACCGTGTTCCTCAGCGAATGCGGCCAACGCCAGTCCCGCCCCGAGTCCAGCAGCAGCAATCACGTTGTGACCACACGCATGGCCGATTCCGGGGAGGGCGTCGTACTCACAGATCACCGCCACCGTCGGACCCTCGGTGCCCGCCTCGGCCACGAAGGCGGTATCGAGACCGTGCGCAGAGCCGGTGACGTCCACGCCGGCCCGCTCGAACTGCTCCACGAGCACTCCGTGGGCGTGTCGTTCCTCGAAGCACAACTCCGGGTGATCCCAGATGCTGTGGCTCACCTCGGTGAGAATCGTGGCGCGGGCCTCTGCGAACTCCCGAGTCACGCTGAGGTGGTCGATCACCTCAGGTCTGTTCGGTCGCCTGCTCGGTACTGCCATCGCCGTCCTTCATGCCCTTCTTCAGCTCTTTCTGGGCCTCACCGAGGCTCCGGGCGAGCTTCGGGAGCTGGCTGCCCCCGAACAGAACGAGCAGGATGACTGCGATGATCAGAATCTCTTGCCCTTGAAGGAATCCGGTCACGTCGACAGCCTAGGCCCGTAATCAGCTACTGGGATGCTCGAGCACGATTTTTCCGAGCTGGCGGGCCTCGCGGAGCCGGTCCAGCGCCCGTGGGTACTCGGCGAGGGGGATCACCTCGTCGACGATCACCGGCAATCCGTCGGCCACGAGACCGCTCACGTGCTCGAACTCGACCTGGCTCCCGCAACTGGCACCGATCACATCGAGCTGCTTGAAGAACAGTCGCGGCAGGTTCAGCTCCACCTTCGGACCGGAGGTCCCGCCGCAGACGAGCATCCGACCCCCGTGCCGCAGGGTCCGGAAGGCGTTGTCCCACACCGCCGGCCCGATGCTGTCGACCACGACGTCAACGGTCACCGGATAAGGTCCGGAGGAGTCGAATGCGCCCGCTGCGCCGAGTTCGATGGCCCGCTGCCGTTTGGACTCGTCCCGGGACGTGACGTACACCTCGCATCCGAGGTGCTGCGCCAGGCTGAACGCAGCGGTGGCCACGCCGCCGCCGATCCCCGTGACGAGTACCGACTCTCCGGCTTGGAGGTCAGCTCGACGGAACAACCGCCATGCGGTCGTGGTGCACACCGGATAGGACGCGACCTCGGCCCAACTCCGTTCGGGCGGCTTGGCGCACAACTGGTGGGCCGGTACGACGCAGAATTCGCCGTGGCCTCCCCAGCAGTGCTCACCCAGAAGCCGCATCCCGGGATCGAGAACCGAGTTGACTCCTCGGCTCAGAGCCGCATCCGGCACGAGTGCCGTGTTCACCACCACCTCGTCGCCCAGCGACCAGGTCGTCACACCCTCGCCCAGCGACTCCACCACACCGGCGACGTCGTTGCCCGGGACGTGGGGGAAGCGCGGGGGCTTGGGCATGCCCGTGGTCAACCAGAGGTCCATGTGGTTCAACGCTGACGCCCGGACCGCAATGCGAACCTCGTCCGGCCCGGGGAGCGGATCAGTTACCTCCCCGATTGAGTACTGGCCGGGCGACTCCGAGAGGTACCACGCTCGCATCACGCCACCCTAGAGCGACAGGAGGAGAAAGCTCATCGCAGGGGCGCAGCTCCTGCCGGTGGAACCGCCCGATCCGGTGTCGGGCGGCGGCCGGATCCGTCGGTTAGGGGAGTGCGCTGTCGGGCGAGGCGCTCATCACGACTCCGGCGCTGCTCGTTGTCGTACCAGCGGAACCAGATCACGGCCATCACTGCCCAGATGATCGGCACGTTCCCCACCTTCATCAGGACACCCGCCATCTGCTGGTCACCGAGGGCCGAGGGTCCATCGATGCTGAGCCTCGGTGCGAGCTCGTACGTGGCGTAGAGCGGCTGGGGTGAGAAGGCGACGAACCCACCGGGGATCATCGGGATGAGCGCAGCGGCGAGGAACAGGTAGACGATCCGGGCGCCGGCGGAGGAGGCGCGGAAACGCTTCGCCGGGGAGATGACAGGGAGCCAGAGCAGGAACCCGGAGGCCAACCAGATCATGTCGAGGACGAAGTTCCCGACCTGTGTGGTTCGAAGGGAGTCCACGGTCACCGGGGCGTGAGTGGCCACCAGCACGATGTTGAACAAGATGCCGGCCACGACGGGTCTCGAGAGGACCTCGACGCTGTGCTCGGCGAAGCGGCGGCGGAGGAGACGCTCGAACATCCAGTCGGGTGTTCCGAGCATGAGCAGCGGAGCTGCGGCGAGGGTGTAGAGCATGTACTGGAGCATGTGGATCGATGCGAGATACCCGGCCCCGAGACTTCCCACCGGCCAGTCCGACGCCATCCACAGGAACAGCAGGCCCAGGGCGAACCACACGACCTGCTTGCGCGAGACACTGCCGCCGTGCCGCTTGATCGACACGGCATACCACCCGACGATTGCCAGACACATGGCCCAGACGCCGAAGTAGGGCCGCGGCGCCCACGACCAGGGCTCATCCACAGCGACACACCACCACCTCACGGTCCCTCTCCTTCGACGAGCGACTCGAGCGGCACCACTTCGACTTCGACCTCCACGGGACCAGCGCGTTCGAACTCCAACCGGAGGGCAAAACTGTCATCGGGCAGAAGGTTGGCTCCAACCCCCTCGAGCATGACGTGGTCCCCCCCGGGAACGAGACGAACCGTCGTCGCTCCGGGAACCTCGATGCCCTCGGAGGTACCCATGACTCCGACGTCGTTGGTGCTGTGGACGAGTCCCCTGGCCGCTACTGGTGAGCTCACCCGGATCAAGCGGTCATCGCCGCCCCGGTTGTCGATCGTGGCGTAGACCGCCACGGTGGTGCCCACTCGCTCACCGGAACGCACATCGCTCACGCTGAGTTCAGGTGGTGGAGCGGAGTCGGCCAGCACGCTCCAGATTCCAGCGACGCACACCACGGCAACGGAGACCGCCAACAGCCACACGCCGATCCTCCGGCCGCGGCCAGTGGCCTCTCCGGCCTCGGCGGTCGTCGCAGGGCGGTCCTCGACGGTCACGAGGGCACGTCGCCGTCCAACAGGCGGGGCAGATCGCGGGTCCAGTCAGCCTGACGTGTTCCGAAGGGGTAGGCGATCCGGGCCAGCCCGTCCTCCTGGTACACGATGAGCTGCGATGCGTGACCGACCTGGTACGCGCCGTTTGCGTCGGCCGATTCCCGCTGCGCCTCCGGGACGTTCGCCGCTTGCTGGACCGCAGCGAGCTGCCCCGGCGAGCCGGTCAGACCGACGTAGACCGGATCGAACCGATCGAGGTACTGCCGCAGCACCGCTTCGGTGTCGCGCTCCGGGTCGACGGTTATCAGGATCACCCTGATGCCACTCGCCCGACTGTCACCGAGCTCATCGAGTGCCGCTGTGAGACTGGCGAGATTGATCGGACAGACGTCTGCGCAGTTCGTGAATCCGAACATCATGATCGTCGTGGTACCGGCGGTCTCAGCTCGAAGATCGAACGGAGCACCGTCAGTATCGGTGAGCACTGCATCGGGGATCTGTTGGGGTGCACCGAGGATGGTGCCGGCCCACTCGCCGGGACCATCGCTGCGTGATCCGCCGACAAGGAGACCCAGGCCCACCAGAAGGCCTCCAGCGAGGACGATTCCCAGCACGAGCCACGGCGTGACGGTGCGAGGAACACCGACCTCCTCCTCGGAAGTCTCCGGCGGGCCGGACAAGCTCTGCTCGGGTGATTCGGCTACGAACACTGCCTACAGCTTCGCGTCCAGTGGCCGCCGGAACCAGCCGGGAACCCACTCACACGAAGACCTGGATGGCGTCCGGGACCACCGTCACCCGCAGATCGCTCACGCGGCCGATGCTGCGCCCGTCGACGGCAAGCAGGTAGGTCACCCGAGGATCAGCCTTCCACTCCCGTACACGTCGTTCCGTGAGGTCCGGGTGGGGCACATGGGTACCGGTGCGGGCTCGGATCGCCGCTCGACCACGATCACGGCGATGCAACATGCCAGAAGTCACATCGATCCATCCGTCGCCGGGATGTGCCCGTGGAGCCAGATTGTCGCCGAGAACGAAGGCGGCGTTGGCCACCACCAACGAGGGGGTGCTCCACAGCGGAGGACGACGACGGAGCGCCGTGGGTTGGACACCAACGACGTGGGCCACCGCTACAGCGCCGATCTCGGTCCCCGCTGGGTCCCTGGCACTGAGCACCATGACATCGCAGGTGAACTCAGCGAGCAGTTCCTCGGGAGTGCCACGGCGACGGGGGGCGCCGAGCGTGCGGTGCAGATCCCCACCGGTCAGAACGAACGAAGGCATCTCGCCGACAACGATTCGTTGGTCCCAGTCCACGAGTCGCTCCAGGCGATCCCCCACCGCAGCGTCGCTGGCGACCACGGGCGTGGCGGCTGCCGGACGACCGGGTGCGCCCCAGTTCTGTCCCCGGCGAATACTCACCCGTTCGACTCCGCCCGAGACACGCCACCGCTGTCTCCCGGATCCACCCGATCCTCGGGATCATCATCGTCCTCACGGGTCGGATCGACGACTCCCCGTTCGAGGGCGTCGACGGTCCGTCGGAGCGTCGTGCGGGTGACCGGCTCTGGCGCAGTGACCGCCAGCTGGCGCATCAGATCGACGAGCATGCGTACCGTGCGGACGAAGTCTCCGCCCGTGGTCTCCTCCTCGAGAACGGAGGCGAGGTGACCCCCGGCAGCCCACCGGTAAGCCATGTCGCAGAAACCGGAGTCGAGCGACCGAGTCTCGGGCCCACCGGCAGCACGCTCGAGTTCGCCGAGGCCGTCTGCCACCTCGAGGATCCGATTCACCCGATCGGCGACCTCGGATGTGGGGAAGTTCGACGGGGTCACCTCGCCTCCCCGACGCTCGTAGACGAAACAACTCAGCACCGCCGCCATCGAGGGCACATCGAGGTCGTCGATGAGCCCCCGTTCGACGGCTTCGCAGACGAGCAGATCGCACTCGTGATAGGTCCGACGGAGTCGCTCCCCTGCTGCGGTGAGGGCCCAGTCCTCCACGTAACCGAGGTCCTCCAGCAGGCCCACCATGGACACGAAGCGACCCACCAGGCCGCCACCGCGCCGATCGAGTCGGCGCTCCAGTCGCTCGAGTTCGTTGCGGTCGGCGATCTGGGAGTTGGCCGCATCGATGAGCTCCCGTCGGTCAGAGCGCCGGTCAACGGGATGATCGGCGACCGCCTGTTTGAGTACGGCAATCGCATCGGAGTCTTCGGGGGGTGGGCGAGACCGCCGCCGGCGGGGTTGGAGACGAGCTGCAGCGAGCCGACGGCCTGCGTTGCGTCGATAGGCGTCATCGTTCGGGCGATACGGGGTGGGGAGCTCGATCCGTCCGAGGGTGACCACCGGGGACCTGACGTTGTGCTGGTGCAGGTTCACCAGCGTCCCCGATGACGTGCAGGCCCGGACCCGTACTGCTCCCCCGCTGCGGTTGGCGACTGCGAGCACGACGATCGGCGAGGGGTTCCGGCCACCTGATCGTTCGATCACATCGCCGGGTACCAGCTGAGCCAACGAGTCGAGTACCTCGTGGCGGGGGCTCCGGCGGCGGCGGCGCTCACGACGGAGTTCCTCAGTGAGCTCGAGGTACTCGACTGCGAGGTCCACCTCAGTCGACTCCGAGGCTGCGAGCCGGGCCACGACCGCATCGATCGAGGCCCGGATCTGAACAGCCGATCGGTCGATCTGGAACTGAGCAAAGCTCCGACCGATGACGTCCTCCGCCTCCGAGCGGGTGTAGCGGGCCACGAGGTTCGCCGCCATGTTGTAGGTGGGTCGGAACGCCGAGCGCAGCGTGTACTCGCGACTCGAAGCCAGCCGGGCGACCTGTTCGAAGTCGACGAAGGGCGACCACAGGATCACTGCGACGCCGTGCTCGTCGAGGCCCCGCCGGCCGGCCCGACCAGTCAGCTGAGTGAACGTCGCCGGCGTCAGGACCTCGTGGTGATCACCGGTGTAGCGGGTGAGGCGTTCGAGCACGACGGAACGAGCCGGCATGTTGATGCCGAGCGCCAGCGTCTCGGTGGCGAAGACCATCTTCACGAGTCCACGAACGAAGCAGGCCTCGACGGCCTCCCGGAACGCCGGAACCATTCCGGCATGGTGCGAGGCCACGCCCTGCTCGAGGGCCGCAAGCCATCGGTCGTATCCGAGGACCGAGAGGTCGGCATCGCTGAGCTCCGTAGTGTGGGTCTCCACGATCTCTCGGATCGCTCGCCGCTCCTCGGCGTTCGTCAGCCGAACGCCAGCGTCAAGGCAGGCGTGCGCTGCGTCATCACATGCTGCCCGGCTGAAGATGAACGTGATCCCCGGGAGCAGGTCCTCTGCTGCGAGCCGGTCGACCACCTCGACGCGACGAGGCGTTCGGTACCGCCGGCGCGTCCGACCACCGGGACCACGTCGGGCGTTGGACCGGTCGGCGTCGAAGAGACGACCGACGTCGTTCGGTCGGCCGTCGACGAACACCGGGATGAGGTGATCCTCCGGGGCGCTCCGATCCTCGACCATGTAGAGGGCGTCGAGGTCGACTGGACGGTGGTGACTCACCACCACATCGGTCGGACCTCGAAGGCTCTCGATCCATGCGCCGAGTTCGGGAGCGTTGGAGACCGTGGCGGAGAGACAGACCGCTCTGGTGGATGCAGGCGCATGGATCAGTACCTCCTCCCACACCTGGCCGCGATAGGCGTCCTGGAGGAAGTGCACTTCATCGAGGACGAACCACCCCAGGCCCTCGAGCCACGGCGAGCGGGCATAGACCATGTTTCGGAGGACCTCGGTCGTCATGACGACCACCGGTGCGTCCGGACGGATCGACCGGTCCCCGGTCAACAGACCCACCGACTCCGGTCCGAGCGCCGCTGCGAGGTCCCGGTGGACCTGGTTGCTCAACGCCTTGATCGGTGCGGTATAGGCCAACCGAAGACCGGCATCGAGCGCCAGGTTGACGGCATGGTGGGCGACGACGGTCTTGCCTGAACCCGTTGGGGCCGAGACCAGCACGTTCCGGCCCTGGTCCAACGCGTCCATCGCCCGCTGCTGAAAGGGGTCGAGCGGGAACCCGAACGTGATCCGCACGGTGGCGCGCCGGCTCACTCAGCCTGAGCCGGGGCAACTCGCCGAGAGCGACGCCAGAGCGCAAGACGCCCGATCACTAGCGCCATCTCGAAGAACAAGTACATGGGCACGGCGAGGGCGAGCATCGAAATGGGATCTCCACTCGGCGTGATTCCAGCGGCAACGACCACGATGATCACGATCACGTAGCGGCGCCAGGAAGCCAGCTTCTGGGGTGTCACCACGCCGATGAGTTGGAGGGCCACCACGATCACCGGGAACTGGAACCCGACGCCGAAGGCCAACATCATGAACATGGAGAACTTGACGAAGTTGCCGATCCCCGACCGGATCTCCACGTCGGGGCCACCGAGCGTCACGAGGAACTCCACGGCCTTGGAGAGCGTGAAGTACGCAACGAACGCCCCGAGAACGAAGAGGACCACGCTCGTGAGCGTGAACGCCACGGCGTAGCGCCGCTCACGCTTGTAGAGGCCTGGGGCGATGAAGCGCCAGAGCTGCCACATGATCACCGGCATGGCGAGGAACAACGCTCCGTATCCGGCGATGCGGAGCCGGAGGCTGAACGGTTCGAGGAGATTCGTCTCGAGAAACTTGCACGAGGCCTCGGGTTCGACGGAGCGCACCGCATCGCAGTAGGGCTGGTTGAGGACGTCGGTGATCCACGGATAGAGGAACCACGCCGGGATCATCGCCACGACGATCGTGCCGACGCAGATCAGGAGTCGGGTCCGCAGCTCAGCGAGGTGCTCGCCGAGTCCCATGTTGCCGGCGTCCCGCTCAGCACCCTTCAAGATCGAAGCCACGCTCAGTCGCCCCGGATGTCGAGCGGCTTCTCAGGGGCCGAGGTCACCGGCGCCGGATCGACGGGGAGTGCCTCGGCCGCAGGTGGTTCGACCGCAGGTGGTTCGGCCGCAGGTGGTTCGACCGGCGCCGCTTGGGCCCTGGCCTCGGCCTCGGCCTCGAGGGCGTACTGAGCGAGCTTCTGACGGGGCCGGGCAGCGAACTCCCCCAACTCCCGGATCGACTGCATCGCCGGATCGTCGATCACGTCACGGACCTGGGATTCGACCCCGGAGGTCATGGTCCGAGCCTTGTGAATCGCACGCCCGATGCTTCGTCCGACCTCAGGGAGCCGGTCCGGACCGAGAATGACGAGCGCAGCGAGCAGGATGACGAGAATCTCGCCGCCACCGAAGTTCTGGATGAATCCGATCAGGCTCCGGCCGGCCATGCCGGCATGCTACCGGTCGGTTCGTCGGTCCACCGCTGCAGACACCGTTCGGGTCTCGAGAATCAACTCGTGGTGGAATCCGAACTCAAGTGGTTCCCGACCGAGATGGCGCCTGATGACATCGAGCCTCACTGCGGACCATCGGAGGGACACCGACGCGACCACCACAGCGGCGATACAGGCGGCGAGGGCGACCATCTCACGCCCCGCCCGACGGCCGGCGCTCGGTCATGGTCGCCAGGGTCTGGAACCAATCAGCTCGCTCGAGGAGGGCGTGGAAGTCGAGCACGTCGTCATGGCTGATCGGACCCCCGAGGTGGGATTCGTGGAGTTCAGCCGGGAGATGCCACTCGGTGCAATCGACCCCGGCGGCGAGCAGTACGTCGACGACGTGATCATCAGCGTTCCGTACCTCGACCATCCGGCAGACGGGACACCTGAAGAGGTACGTCGCTGCACCACCATCGAGGCACATCCGGACACGCACGTCCTTCGACCGCAACTCCACATCGCCACAGTCGCTGCAGGTCGCCTTGATCAGTGCCATCGTGAACCTCCATTCCGGGGCCATCGCTCAGGGCTGGCTGTAACTACGGACGGTCCCGGTCGAGGCTTGAGAACAACTTCATTCGATGTCGTCCCCAAGATTCTCAGCGGGGCACACTTGGCTGGTGACGCTACCGGCTCCACCCTCCGAAACGGTGCTCTTCGCTCATCGTGGCGCACGGGCACATGCCCCTGAGAACACCCTCGAGGCATTCGAGCTCGCCGCCCGCCTGGGAGCGACGGGCCTGGAAACGGACGTCTGGCTCACCAGCGACGGCGTTGTCGTCCTCGATCACGACGGGGTCGTCGGCCCTCGGAGGCGCCGCCGACCGATCAGTTCCCTCACGCTGAGTGAACTTCCCGGTCACATCCCGTCACTTGACGAGTTCTACGTTCGAATCGGTACGACGTGGCCGGTGTCGGTCGACGTGAAGGACGCTGCAGCGTTCCCAGTCCTCCTCGCCGTGGCCCGGTCCCACGGCGCAGCGGGCGAACTCTGGTTGTGCCACGAGGACCTCGACGTGCTCGAGACGTGGCGCACGACCGCTCCAGAGGTGCGTCTGGTCCACTCGACCTTCGTCGGGCATCTCCCGGACGGCTGCGAGCGGCACGCAGCGTCACTTCGTGCGGGCGGAATCGACGCCGTCAATCTCCACCACAGCGAGTGGAACCTGGGACGCATCGCCCTCTACCGGAGATTCAACAGGACGATTCTCGGCTGGGACGCCCAGCACCCACGGACGATCACCCAGTTGCTCAGCTGGGGGGTCGACGGCCTCTACTCCGACCACGTCGACCGGATGGTCGACGCTGCCGAGGCCCGCCTCAGAGACGACTGAAGCGACCCGGCGGCCACATGACCACCTCGGCCCGCCCCACGATCGATGACTCGGGAATCGGACCGAAGACGCGGCTGTCGCTCGAATTGGTCCGATTGTCGCCCATGACCCATATCTCACCGTCCGGAACCGTCACCGGCTGTTCGATCCCGGTCGTGATGACCCCGGGTTCGAGATACGGCTCCTCGACGAACTCCCCGTTGCGCTGGAGCCGGCCGTCGAGCGTGGAGAGGGTGTCACCGCCGACACCGACCACCCGCTTGATCAGGTCCTCGGGCGCACTCGGATCGCTCGAAGCCCCATCGGGCCGACGGAACACCACGACATCTCCCGGCTCGATGGTGCCGAATCGGTAGCTGAGCTTGTTCACCATCACTCGATCCCCGATCTCCAGCGTCTGTTCCATGGACGAGGAAGGAATTCGGAACGCCTGGATCAAGAAGGTCTTCACCAGCAGAGCCACGAGCACCGCGCCGACGACGATCCCCACCCACTCGAGCAGGCCCCGGATCCCGCCACGCTGATCCCGGCGGCGCCGGTGGAACTTGAGCATCGCCGGTCAGGCTACCGGCTGGGTGGAACCAACTTGCGACGGCTCAGGTGTAGCGGGTGAGGATCTGGGAGGCGGCGGCCCGGCGCACTTCGGCCAGCGAGACACCGGTGTTTGCGTCGAACACCTCGGTCGTCGGATCGACCCGCAGCAGCAGACGTGCCAGCCACGGGAGGGCGCTCACGTCGAGGAGCACCTCGAGGCGTCCATCTGGAAGCTCCTCTACCGACTCTGTCGGATACTGCGCAGGTACCCAGCTGTCGTCCTCCCTCAGCAGCAGCCGGACGGGAATGGAATCATCGGAGAACTCAAAGGTGTCCTCGATGGCTGTGTCGATCCGCTCGGGGTCCACCGGATCGTCGGTGATCGTTGCGGTGAGGATCCGGTCGAGGCGGAACACACGATGGCCACCGGCCAGCAGACACCAGGCCCGCAGGTACCACCGACCTTCTGCGGAGAACAGACGTTGTCCCTCGACCCGGCGAGTACTCACCTCATCGCGCGCGAAGGAGTGGTACTGGATCTCCACCACTTTGCCGTCATTCAGACCGCCCCGGACGGTGCGGAACACCGTTGGGTCGATCACGGCGAGCTCCACGCCCACCACCGACGCCCCGGCGGAGAGAACGTCTTCGATACGGGCGACGGCGCTGGCGAGGACGTCGGTTCCCTGTCCGCTGGCGAGCACGACTCGCGCCGAACCGATGATCGCCAGTGCTTCGTCGGGAGTGAGACGGAGCGGGCGACGGAAGAAATCGTTGAGGTTCACCTCGATGGAGTCCTCCTCCTCGTCGATGAACACGTCCACGAGTGCGTCGGGGGTGAACGGATGGACCCCGACGTTGTAGAACAGTAGATCGAGGTCCTTCCGAAGGTCCTCGGGGGAGATCTGGAACCGTTCGCAGGTTTCGGCGATGCTCACCCCACCCGGAACGACCAACCACGGCACGATGCTCATGATCCGTTCCGCCCGGTCGGCGGCGGAGATTCGTGTGGCCATCGTGGTCTCCTCGGTCACTGGTGGGTTTCGCCGTCAGCGATCGCTTCGAGCCACCCGACGAAACGAGCCCGGACGTCGGCGGGGCCGATGAGTTCGACTCGGTCGAGGAAGGCGGCGAGGTAGCGGAACAGACGTAGCTCGTCAGCGACGCTCAGGGTCATCGTGGCCACCCCGGTTCCCTGACCCGGCTCGACAAGCGTGAACTCGAGATCAGGGTCCTCCGCCGCAACGGTCTGCGCCGCCACTTCATCGAGCAGCACGGTCACCTCATGTCGTTCGCCGTCGCCGTACTCCCACGGCCGCATCTGGACCCGACGTGGTTCGACCCGGCGCTCGTAGGCACCGGGTTCGCCGGTGCTGATCGCCTCGATGCGATCGACCCGGTAGGTCCGATCATCAGCTGCAGGGTGCTCCCGGCCGAGGAGATACCAGTGGCCTCGCTGGAACCGGATGCCGTCACCCTCGACCGACCGCTGGCGCCCCCGGTAGGTGAGGCTGATCACACGCTGTTCGAGGACGGCATCGAGGACCGCCACGAGGTGTTCCGGGACGTCGACGACGACCACGCTCCCACCCTGGGTTGCCGCAGACGTGCCGAACCCTCCGAGCTTTCGCATCCCGTCGGTGGAGTCGGCCGGGTCGGCTCCGCTCAGCCGTACGAGTTGGGTGGCCGCAACGAGCGAGGCCAGTTCGGCCTCGTTCAGCTCCGGGTCGTCGAGTTCGTGCTGATCCCGGCGGATTCGGTAACCCGAGGTACCGGGGTCGCCGTTCAGCGCCTCGCCCACCTCGATCACGATCCCGAGCGACCGGAGGTCGTCCTTGTCACGCTCGAAGGTCCGCCGGAACGACTCATACTCCGTAGCGGTGTAACCGGGAACCCGATCGCGGATCTCCTCGGCGGTGAGCAGACGGGAGGTCTGCTGCAGGGCCGTGACGAGGTTGAGGAGTCGGATCGAACGCTCGTCGTTGGCCGCCACGAAGGGATCCTAGAGAATCACTTCGAGCGTGTGAGGCGTGCGGCGAGGACTCCAGCACAAATCGCGGCCTCGAACGCCAACGGGTCCTCGTGGCGGGTCCGGCCCATCATGCGGTGGCCTGCGGGCACCTCCACCGATGAGATGCTGACCGTCGAGAGGTCCTCGAAGCGGTCCGGCTCGACGATCTCCACGCCGTGGACCGCCGGCGGAAGGCCGGGGCTCCGGGCGACCAACGGCGTGGCGTGGGACAACCGGGCCACGGTGGAGGTGTGGTGACTCAGCCCGCGGTGCCGTTGCCTCGGATCGGCCTCTGAGATCCGGGCGCAGAGGACCGACGTGCCACCGGTTGCGACGGTGGTGTCGATCACGCCCACCGCATCGAGAGCCGTGTTCCCGAGCGTCGTTCCCGTGCCGGCAACACCGGGACCCAGACCGGCAACGACGACGTCGGCACCGCCCACATGGACCGCCATCGCCAGTGCCGAGGCCACGGTGAGGGCCTCCAGCTCCCCTCCGAATGCATGGCCGGCGGTGACGGTCGCCACGAGCCGATCAGATGAGCGAAGTTCAGCGACGTCATCGGATAGCGCCAGCGGGAGTGCGCCACCATCGGTCTGCACGAAGGCGATCCGCAGGGTTGGATCAATTGCGTGGATTCCCGCCACCACGGGTCGCAGCTGGCTGTGGAGCGTGCAGGCGACCACCACGGCACCCCCGAGTGGACGGTCACACTCCGGGTGGTCGAGTTCGTCCGTGCCCGCCGAGAACTGGAGGCTCGTGTAGCGGAGCTTGAGGAGGTGCCCGTTCGACATCGGTTCGAGTGTCTCCTGGCTGAGGTTCCAGTGAACGATGTGATCGCCGCCGGAACCCAGACCCAGCTCGACGGCGACGGTGTTGAGGATCACCTGATCGTCGATCTCGCACGAACCGATCAGCTCGGTGAGCGCAAACGCCGTTGCGATCCCGTCGCCCAACTGAACCCTCAGGCGCTGGAGACCCGCTCGTTCCATGTCCACCGCAACCACCCGGCCACGAGCAAACCGACTCACACCACCTCGATCCGCCGGCACGGCTGGCCCCTCAGCGACCCCGGTGGCGGGAGGTCCGTGGGGTGGTCCGGCACACACGTCCAGACGGGCAGGACGAGCGAACTGCTCCGATCGGCGCCGAGTCCCACTGCGTGGGAGGCCCCGGACTCGACGGGCGCCTCGAAGCACCAGAACGGATGATCCCGACCGGGGGTCGAGAGCTGAAGGCGGATCCGCGAACCCGGCCGGAACAGATGCACGAAGGGATGGATGGGAACACGTCGCCGGATCCACTCACCGACCAGGAGCTCACGACGATCGTCGGCGAGGAACGTGTAGTCGACGAAGAGTTCATCGGATTCGGCCGTCTCGACGGCGTGCTGGAGGCGGTGCCAGCCGCACTGGACACGCTGCTCCCAGTCGTCGGAGCGAAGTTCGGTGATGGTCGCCTGTACGGCGGTGTCGGTGGTCCCGGGACGGATCCACAGGTCGATGTGGCCTGATCCGGCGATCAACAGCGGCGCATCGAGTGGCGCTGAATCGAAACGCACCCTGTGTTCGGGGGCGAACGCCGTCCAGGTGATCGGAACCTCCGGCATGGTGAAGCGATTGAGGTCGCTCAACAGCTCCATGGAGTAGGCCAGAGAACCGGCCTCGAGGTCATCGAGGTACGACGCCTCTGCTGCAGTCGAGGGTTGAGCATCGGTGAGCATCCCGTCTGCTGCGAGGTACCACCTGCGGGCTGTGGTGTCCTCCGGTGGGAACGCTGTGGCCTCCGCCTCGAATCGGTGCGCTGTGGCTCCTCGAACCTCGTGGCCGGCGCCGTTCTCGAAGAGCAGGCGGACCCGGGGTTCGCTGCGGTACTGAGTGAGCGCAACCTCGAGGTCGTCTGCAGCGCCGGAGAACCGGTCCTCCTCGAGGACGGGGGTGTATCCGAAGAACTCTGCGAACTGCGCTGGCGCCAGAGCCCGCACGAGTTCGTGCACCTTGGGCACCCGACGGGCGACGTGGAACGACAGGAACTCGTACCACCGCAGGACCACCATGGGACTGAAGCCGTCGGGATGATGCCCGTTGAACAGGCTGAACCGTTGCTCGGGGCTGCCCCGGAACCCTTCCAGCATGGTGGCGAAGCGGCTCCCGGTCTGCTCGTCCTGCCAGGCGCCCGTCAGGTACAACGGGACTTCGATCCGTTCGATCAAGGCCGCTGCGCGACGCGCCTCGAGAACCTCCCGGTAGTTCTCCATGGCTCGACCGAACCGTTCGAAGTCGAGGTTCTGGGATCTGATCGACTGGTTGGCCAGAGCGACAGCGTCACCGGAGTCGATCCGACGCTGGTCCCAACTCTGTCCCCCGGCCTGCGTCTGTTGGTCCCGAGCAGCAACCCAGGCACGAGTGAATCCGGAGTTGTAGATCCCTCCGGGCCACTGTTGACGCCACGGATCGTCGATCACCGACAACGGCGTGATCGCTGCGAGGCTGGGGGGACGGGCTGCGGCCACGTAGAGCTGACTGATCCCCGGATAACTGAGTCCCACCATTCCGACGTGTTCGTGCAGGACCCACGGCTGGCGGGCCACCACCTCCACCACGTCGTAGCCATCGGCCGCCTGGGCCGGGCTGAACAGGTCGAAGACCCCACCGGAACAGCCGGTCCCACGCATGTTGACACCAACGACGGCGAAGCCGAGGAGGTTGGCCAGTACCGTTGCGGCCTGCGGCGTGTCCGGATCCGATGGCGTGTAGCCGGAGTAGTCGATCACGGTCGGCCACGGAGCCGGGCCGTACAGCTCCTCGGGTGGGAACCGGACCATGGCCGAGAGACTCACCCCGTCTCGCATCGTGATGTAGCCGAATCCGGCGTCGAGTGGCTGCTCGTAGAGCGCCGGGTCGGGATGGTCATCGAGTCCGAGAACCCGAACCACCTCGGACTGATGCCCGTCGGCCTCGACGAGGTAGTCGCCCGGAGGAACCGGATGGCCGTCGACGAGGCAGGCCAGGATGCTCTCGGGACTGTCGAGCAGCGCCGGTGTGTGCGGGAGGAACGACACGAAGGCGTTGCCCGATTCGTCCGCCAAAAGCGACACGAGTGGCCCTGAGCTGTCCGAAACCTGGATCTCGGTTCCCGCAGCGACACCCGTCACCGTCACCGTCTCGACCCCGCCGACCACGTCCATTCCTGTTCCCCTGCTCTCAGAGCGATTCGATCAGGCGATCGACGCGATCGTCGTGTGACTTGAACGGGTCCTTGCACAGCACCGTCCGCTGTGCCTGGTCGTTGAGCTTCAGGTGAACCCAATCCACCGTGTAGTCACGCTTGCGCTCCTTGGCTCGCCGGATGAACTCACCCCGAAGCCGCGCCCGGGTGGTCTGTGGCGGCTGCTCCACTGCCTCCGTGATCGCAGCATCGGTGACGACCCGGTCGACCATGTTGCGGTGCTGGAGCTTGTAGAACACCGATCGCTCCCGGTTGATGTCGTGATACTGGAGGTCGAGCAGCGCCACCTGCGGGCTCATCAGGGAGAGATCGTGTCGGGCGCGGTAAGCCTCGATCAATCGGTACTTGATCACCCAGTCGAGTTCCCGGTCCAGGGACAGCGGATCCTCGGCAAGCCCGACCATCACGTGCTCCCACATGTCGAGCGCCTGCTTCTCCTGCGGGGACAGGTCGTGATGCTGTGCGTAGCGCAACGCCCGCTCGAGGTACTCGGATTGGATCTGGAGCGCCGAGAGTTCCCGTCCATTGGAGAGTCGTACCGGGCGGGTGCACGTGGGATCGTGACTGATCTCCCGGATCGCCCGAATCGGGTTCTCGAGGCTCATGTCACGCAGCACGACCCCGGGGTCCTCGAGCATCCGAAGCACCAGCGAACACGCTCCGACCTTGAGGAAGGTGGCGTACTCGCTCATGTTCGAATCGCCGACGATCACGTGCAGTCGGCGGAAACGGTCGGAGTCGGCGTGTGGCTCGTCGCGGGTGTTGATGATCGGCCGGGACCTCGTGGTGGCCGAGGAGACGCCCTCCCAGATGTGCTCGGCACGCTGGGCGAGAGAGAACTGGGCGCCCCTGGCGGTGTGGACCACCTTTCCGGCGCCGGCGTAGATCTGACGGGTGACGAGGAAGGGGATGAGCACCTCGGTGTAGTGACTGAGATCGTCGTCACGGCTCGTGAGGTAGTTCTCGTGGCACCCGTAGCTGTTGCCGGCGGAGTCGGTGTTGTTGCGGAACAGGTAGATGTCACCCCGGATGCCCTCCTCGGCGAGGCGTTCCTCGGCGGAGTCGACGAGTTGGCCGAGGATCAACTCACCAGCCTTGTCGTGGGCGATCAGGTCGAACAGGGAATCACACTCGGGGGTGGCGTACTCCGGGTGCGATCCGACATCGAGGTAGAGGCGGGCGCCGTTGGCGAGGAAGACGTTCGAGGACCTTCCCCAGGAGACCACACGCCGGAAGAGGTACCGAGCGACCTCGTCGGGGCTCAGTCGACGCTGGCCGCGCAAGGTGCACGTGACCCCGTACTCGTTCTCGAGGCCGTAGATCCGACGATCCATCCGGTCAAGCTAACCGCGTCTCCCGCCGACGTGGCGCAGCCCCGGTGGTTAGTCTCCCGACATGGAGATGGTCGTGGTGGCAACTGCTTCGACCCGGTTCGAAGCCGATCTGTACGCCGCAAAGCTCGGTGCACACGGCCTCTTGTGGGAGATCAGGAGCCGGGAACTCGTTCCGACCACGCACCCGATCGGCTGGCTGGAGGTGCTCGTCCCGGCCCTCGAACACGACGACGCCCGTGAGGTCCTCGCCGTCGACGCACCCGATGAGAGCGACGGGAGCCACGATGGCCCGCACCCCTCCGGTCCCAGACGCGGCCCGGTGCTCACCCCGGGGCTCCGCGTGCTCCGTGCGGCCCTCGCCGCAGGCCTGCTGCTCCCGAGCGGCCTGCTGATCATCGAGTGGCTCCTCGGGCTGCTCGATGTCGTGCGCTGATCCCGGATACCGAGGTCCGCAGCCGAGGCGGTGCGCTCACTCAGCGGCGAGCAGGTCGGTGACTGCGTCGTCGTCGATACGGCGGAAGGCACGCCGGGTGGCGTCCCGATCGAGGACAGCCACTTCGAGCTCGCCGGCCCCGAGCGACCGATCGGCACCGGCGAGGGCACCCACGGCGGTCCGCAGGGCGGCACCGAGGTCGGCCGATCCGTTCCAGCCCGCAGCGAGTCGCTCGCTGATCGCCTCGGCATCTCCGCCGAGCACGGCAAAGTCGGATTGGTCGACCAGCGTTCCGTCGTAGCGGATGTGGAACAGCTGGTCGGTTCCCTGTGCGACTGCGGAGGCCGGGACGGCCGCAACCTCAGCGACGAGGATCTCGACCTCCATCGGCTTCATCTCGTGGGTGAACACCTGGCCGAGCATCTGGGCGTACTGATTGGCCAGAGCCCGAGCATCGACATCCCCTCGACTGAAGGCGAACCCCTTCAGGTCAGCGGCGCGCACACCAGCGATTCGTAGTTGGTCGAACTCGTTGTACTTCCCGACTCCGGCAAAGGCGATCCGGTCGTAGATCTCCGACACCTTGCGCAGAGTCCGCGAGGGATTCTCGGCACACAGCAGCACACCGGCGGCGTACACGCTGGCGACGAGCGATCGTCCCCGGGCGATTCCCTTTCGGGCGTAGTCCGCCCGATCCTTCATCAACTGCTCCGGGGACACGTAGAACGGTGCGGTCACTGGACCTCACCGCCCTCCACGCCGCCCCGGTCGGAGCGGAGATCCTCGATGATTCCCTCGAACCGTCCCCGGAGCTCATCATCGGGAACGCGCTCGAACCCGCCTGCGGTGATGGTCGCAACCACAGGGAAGATGTTCCGGATCAGATCGGGACCACCCGTCGCTGAGTCCTCATCGGCCGCCTCGAACAGAGCTCGCAGGACCAGATCCACCGTCTCGTCACGGCCGAGGCCGATCCGGTATCCGAGCTTGATGACCGTGCTGGCCTGCAGGCTCCCCGACCCCGTCGCTGCGAAGTCGAGCTCTTCATAGCGCCCGCCGGTGGCGTCGTACTGGTAAAGACGCCCGAGGGCCTGCGAGGTGTCGAAGCCGGCGAAGATCGGAACGACGACGAATCCCTGCATTGCCGCAGGCAGGTGGTTGCGGACCATCTGAGACAGCTGGTTGGCCTTGCCCTCGAGACTGAGAGGCGCCCCCTCGACCTTCTCGTAGTGTTCGAGTTGGAGCTGGAACAACCTCACCATCTCCACCGCCGGCCCCGCCGCCCCGGCGATCGCCACACCGGAGTGCCGATCAGCAGGAAAGACCTTCTCGATGTGCCGGTGCGAGATCAAGTTGCCCGACGTGGCTCGACGATCTCCGGCCATCACCACACCGTCGGCGAATCGAACAGCCACGCACGTGGTCCCGTGCGCCACCTCGAACGGCACCGCCCCGGGGTTGAGGTCAGGAGACGACAGGACACCGACCCGGCGTGCGAGCGAAGCGAAGTCCGGGCCGGGATCGTCACCGGCAGTGAACAGCGGCAGGGGCACCGACCCTACTCTCCGCCCTTCTGGATATAGGACTTCACGAAGTCCTCGGCATTCGTCTCGAGAACGTCATCGATCTCGTCGAGCAGGTCGTCGATGTCTGCCTTGATCTTGTCGCCTGCCTCGCTGGTCGGCGGAACCTCCTCCACCGACGGCTCCTGCCGCGCAGGCGCTGTGCGCTTTTTCTGTTCTCGCTCGGCCATCTCCGACACCGTACCGCGGCGTCGGTGGGATCGGCGGACAGCGGACCCCTCTCGGCCTCTGCGGCGACCGCTCAGCGACCGAGAGATTCGATCAGGTCCTGCGCCGAGGTCGCACGTTCGATCAGTTCCCCCACATGAGCCCGGGTCCCACGACCGGGCTCGAGCATGGGGATCCGGTGGAGAGCGGGCTCGCCGGTGTCGAACACGATCGAGTCCCAGTTGGCCGCCACGATCTCGGGGGCGAACTTGGCCAGGCACGCCCCCCGGAAGAACGCCCTCGTGTCCTCCGGAGGATCGGCCACTGCTGCGAGCACAGCCTCGTGGTCGACGAGCGTCACGAGACCAACCCGACGACTGAGCGACGAACCGGGACGCAGGTCGTGGTACTGAAGGTCCATCGCTCGCAGACGCGGATCGTCCCAGTCGATGCCGTGCCGTTCCCGATACGCCGTGAACAGCCGGTGCTTGGCCGCCCAGTCGACCCGGTCGGCAACCTCGTCGGGGTCACGCTCCAGACCCTCGAGCACCGATCGCCACTGATCCACGATGGCCGTGCACACCTCGGCGCCGCCGACGACATCCACGTCGCAGGTGGCGGCGTAGGCCTCGGCTCGTTCGAGCAGGCCGAACTGGATCTCGAGGGCGGTGGCGGTGCGGTGGTCATCGAGCTCGAGCAGCGAGGACAGGGTGAGGTCCCGGGACACCTGATGCATGCTCGGGACGGGTCGGGCCAGTCCGATCGGGGGACCGAGAGCGTCATCCTCCAACATCGCAAGGACGAGGGCCGTGGTGCCGAGCTTGAGGAAGGTCGCCACCTCGGACATGTTTGCGTCGCCGGCGATCACGTGGAGACGGCGGTACTTCTGCGCATCGGCGTGCGGCTCGTCGCGGGTGTTGATGATCGGTCGCTTCAGGGTGGTCTCGAGGCCCACCTCCTCTTCGAAGAAGTCCGCCCGCTGGGTCAATTGGAACGGGACCCGGTCCGGATCCGGACCGGGCGCCTCGGTACCGACCTTGCCCGCCCCCGTGAAGATCTGCCGGGTCACCAGGTGCACGGTGGCGTGGACGACGATCTGTCCGAACGGCACGGCCCGGTCGACGAGGTAGTTCTCGTGGCATCCATAGCTGTTGCCCTTGCCGTCGGAGTTGTTCTTGTAGACGACGATCTCCTCGCCGTCCGGAAGGAACGATCGAGCGGCACCCATGGACTGCAGCATCACCTCCTCGCCGGCCCGGTCGTAGCGGACGGCGCTCAGCGCATCGGCGGTCTCCGGACAGGAGAACTCCGGATGGGCGTGGTCGACGTAGTACCGCGCACCATTCGTCAGAACTGCGTTGACCAGATGGGTCTCGACCTCTGGAGCCAATGACAACAACAGCGCATCACCGCGGGCATCTGTCCCCGGCGACTCGTCCTGGAAGTCCCACCCGACCCGCTGCGTCCGATGCCCGCCTCGGCCCTGTTCGAGGGTGGTGAGGTAGGCGTTGATGAGGGTTGAGGACGCCGCAATGGGATTGGACTCCGGCGCACCCCGAACAAGGATTCCGTACTCGGTCTCTATTCCAATGATCTTGGGAATCGCCACGCTCAGGAGCCGCTCGGCCTCAGAGGTACTGGCCGGTGGCGACGCGCTCGATGGACCGGCCCCCGGTCGGATCGGCCGACTCGTGATCGTGAACCAACGTGCGGACGTAGATGATCCGTTCACCCTTCTTCCCGGAGATCTTGGCCCAGTCGTCCGGATTCGTCGTGTTGGGGAGGTCCTCGTGCTCCTTGTACTCGCGATGGATCGAGTCGATCAGGTCCTGGACCCTGATCCCACGGGATCCGCCGCCGAGTTCCCGTTTGATGGCCAGCTTCTTGGCCCGTCGGACGATGTTCTCGATCATCGCGCCCGAGGAGAAGTCCTTGAAGAACATGATCTCCTTGTCCCCGTTCTGGTAGGTCACCTCGAGGAACTGGTTGAGCTCGTCGTCGCGGTACATCTCCTCGACGGTGCGCTCGATCATCACCCGGATCGCCTTATCGGCGTCTCCCCCGCCGAGTGAGTCGACCTCTTCTGAATCGAGGGGCAGCGCCGTGGTGAGGTACCGGGCGAAGATCTGCGAGGCGGCGGACTCGTCGGGACGACTGATCTTGATCTTCACGTCGAGTCGACCGGGCCGGAGGATGGCGGGGTCGATGAGGTCCTCGCGGTTGGAGGCGCCGATGACGATCACGTTGCGGAGCGTCTCGACTCCATCGATCTCGGCGAGCAACTGCGGAACGATCGTCGCCTCCATGTCCGAGGAGATCCCGGTGCCACGCGTGCGGAACAACGACTCCATCTCGTCGAAGAACACGATCACCGGGAGACCCTCCGCAGCCTTCTCGCGGGCCCGTTGGAAGACGAGTCTGATGTGCCGCTCGGTCTCACCGACGTACTTGTTGAGCAGTTCCGGCCCCTTGATGTTCAAGAAGAAGCTCCGGGCCTCGGCTCCGGTGGATTCACTCACCTTCTTGGCGAGGCTGTTGGCAACGGCCTTGGCAATGAGGGTCTTGCCGCAACCCGGAGGGCCGTAGAGGAGGATTCCCTTGGGTGCCGGAAGGTCGTAGTCACGAAACAGGTCCTGGTGGAGGAACGGCAGCTCGACGGCGTCGGTGATCTGCTCGATCTGGTCATCGAGGCCCCCGATGTCGGAGTAGGCGATGTCCGGCACCTCCTCGAGCACGAGCTCCTCCACCTCGGGCCGAGGGAGGCGTTCCAGCAGGAGGCCGCTGCGAGGATCCACGAGCAGGATGTCCCCGCTCCGAAGTCGCTCGTCACGCAACTGCTCAGCGAGCTCGGCCACCCGCTGCTCGTCGGCTCGGCCGATCACCAGCGCCCGTCGCCCGTCATCGAGCAGTTCGACCAGCGTGACGGTCTCGCCCGCCGCCTCGGGACTCCGGACCATGACGACGTTGTAGGCGTCGTTGAGCACGACCTCGGATCCGGGATCGAGCTCCTCGGACTCGATCGCCGGCGACACCTGAACCCTCATCTTCCGGCCAGCGGCCTGGACGTCGACGGTTCCGTCGTCGTTGGTGCCGAGCAACGTGGCGTAGGCGGCAGGCGGTTGCGTGAGCTTGTCGACCTCTTCCCGGAGCGCAGCGATGTGGTCACGCGCTTCTCGAAGGGTGTAGCTCAACTTCTCGTTCTGGCTGACCGCTTGGGCGAGCTGACCCTTGGTCTCGAGAAGGCGCTCCTCGAGCGTCCGGACCCGCTTCGGACCGTCCTGCAGGCGGCGGACGAGAGCAGTGACGTCCTCCTCGAGGGAACGCACCTGATCGCGGAGGGCTTCGGTCTCGGTATCGGTCAGCTCTCCGTCAGTCGACTCGATCTCGTCGTCATCGGCCATGACCACCTCCGTTTCTCTCTCGGTGTTCTACAGCGCTCAGGCGGCCTCGTTGCGCCACTCGGCACCAAAGGTTTCGACACGGCCGAAATTTACCCGCCGATTCCGGTGTAAATGTCTCCGAGGGCTATGCTCTCAGAGTTCAGTCCCCCGACTCCGTTCGGCTACCACAAGGCAGGTCAACCCTCATGGCCCTCAAGGTCTGGATCGATCAGGATCTCTGCACGGGCGACGGTCTCTGCGAGGAGATCTCCCCGGCCGTGTTCACCCTCCTCGACGACGGGCTCGCCTACGTCAAGGACGGTGACAAGGTTCTCTCGGACCCGGGTGGCACCGAGGGGATCGCCGTCATTCCGGACGGGGAACTCGAGGGCGTGATCGAATCGGCCGAGGAATGCCCCGGCGAGTGCATCTTCATCGAGTCTGAAGAGGGCTGATTCACCGCGCTCTCAGCGAGGACAACCCAAGGGTTCACGCCCCGGGAGCCGAACCACCCTCCGGGGGCGTACTGCTCGTCGTCGTGGTGGACGTCGTGGACGTTGTGGTGCTCGTCGTCGAACTCGGCCGCTCCGTCGTGGTCGGTCGGGCGCTTGTGGTCGGCCGTGACGTCGTCGACGTCGAGGTCGTCGGAACAGCCGTACTCGACGTCGCCGGAACAGTGGTCGACGTCGACGGCGACTCGCCACCGCTGCTGGTGATGGCGTAGGCGATTCCACCACCGACGAGCACGATGGCCGCCACGATGACCCACGCCCAGGCTGGGACGCCGGATCTGGGCGAACCCTGAACCCCAGCAGAGGCGCCCACATTCACAGCCGCATTCCCAGCCGCTGGATCAGGGACCGAGCCCCCAACGGCGCCACCGGCGACCTGCGGGAGCACCTCGGTCGGATCCGAATCAGCGCCGCCGGTGCCAGCTGGTCCGCCCATGATGCCGGTCGGTTCTCCACTCGCCGGCTGAATCGGTTGCGTTCCATCCGGATCCGAAGCGTTCACGCCCCGACCCTATTGCCCGAAACACCCACCGGTGCTGATTCACTCCAGACAGTCGCCGGTCGAGACCGCCTCACCGCTCGAGGATGCGAGATCATCGGCGAGATCCTCCACCGGCAGGGCGTAGGCCACACCTGGAGCGTCGGGAGCGACGGCCACGGCCACGGCGACAACGCGTCCGTCCTCACGGACGACTGCACTCCCGGAGTCCCCCGGCGCCAGTTCCGAGCTCAACACCACCAACCGGCGTTCGACCTCGCGGTCGTCGTAGATGTCGAAGCCGAGAGCATCGATCACATCGCTGATCTCGAACGGCGACGGATCGAACGGCCCGCCTCCGGGGAACCCGAGCACCAGACCTCGATCGCCGCTTCCGCCCGAGGCCGTGGGCAATGGGTCGAGCGAAACCTCGGTGCGCAACAGCGCCAGATCCGTGTCGGGATCGAACGACACGACGCTCGCCTCCCCTCGGCGGCCGTCAACTGTCTCCACCTCGAGCGATTCGGTACCCGCCACGACGTGCGCGTTGGTCGCCACGACCCCGGGACCGATCGCCCATCCGCTGCCAGTCTGGATCGAGTCACACGCCGGTCCTTCGATGCGCACGATGCTGCGGCTCAGAACGGCGAGCTGGTCGGCCCCGATGGCGGAACCGTCCGGCGGTGGACCCACATCCGGTGCAGGTCGAAAGTCCTTGAACAGTTCCGGAAAGTCACCGGATCGCAGACGTTGCTCGAGCTCGTCGAGCAACGGAGGAGGGACAGGCAGCGTTCGGTTGATGTACCCCGCCACCGTCGAGTTCCGGGCGAGTCCGGCGGTCCAACCGCCAGAACGCAGCATCAACGGCGCCACGAGCCACACCACGACCATGACTCCGAGAACCCCAAGCGCCGCCCCGGCCAGCGAGTCCGCCGCTCGCGCCCCCCGGTCCCCCGATGAGGGCCGGACCCGGTTCCCGATGCTCGCCCCGATGCCCTGTCCAACCGTCACCAGTCCGAGTGTGGTGACAATGCTCGCCACTGCGATCACGCCCCTGGACTCAAGCTCCAACAACGCAATGAGCCGAGGTACCGCCACCAGCGCCGCGAGGAGGCCGAATCCGGCTCCCGCCCACCCGAAGGCGCGGGCGAGGAATCCCATCCGCCATCCACCGAGGAGCGCCATCACCGCCCCGACAGCGATGACGATGTCGAGGGGGTTCATGTCTCATCCGCGAGTCGACGGGCAACCGTGAGGAATCCGGTGTGAGCCACCATGCGATGGTCCGGTCGTACCGATGGCGGCTCGACGTGCCAGCTCCGGTGCAGCACCTCGATGGTCTCCAGCCCGGTGTAGGGACCGCCGGCAACCGCTTCACGGAACTCCACGACCTGGGTGACGCTCGGCGTGTACGCCACGATGATGCCCCCGGGTCGTAGCGACTCCGTGGCGTGCGGGACAACGGTCCACGGCTCGGGCAGGTCCAACACGACCCGATCCAACTCCCGCTCGTCGATCCCGTCGTAGGTATTGCGGATCTCGATGCGGTACCGATCCTCGACGGCGTCACCGAGGAACCGGAGGACGTTCGCCTCTGCGCGCTCAGCGAAGTCATCACGGATCTCGTATCCGACCACATCGGCACCAGCACGCAACAACATCATGGAGAGCGCTCCCGAACCCACGCCGCTCTCGAGCACTCGATCGCCCGGTCCGATGTCGGCGAGGAGCATGATCGGTCCGAGATCCTTGGGGTAGATGACCTGGGCGCCACGAGGCATCTTGAACACGAAGTCGGCGAGCGTTGGCCTCAGGACGACGAACCGCTGACCGCGGCTGCTCTGGACAGTGGTGCCGTCACTGACCCCGATGACGTCGGAGTGCTCCACGAAGCCGGACTGGGTGTGGAACTGCGCCCCTTCTCGCAGCGTCGCCTGATACCGGCGGCCTTTCACATCGGTGAACTGGACGAGATCGCCGGCGGCGAGCGGGCCGACGCGGCGCTTCACCAGCGGCCTCCGTCGCGAGAGATCCTGAAGCCGGCGTCCGGTGTCACCGCAGGAGTCTCGCAGCCGCCGACAGCGGCGAGCCAGCGGCGAGTGAGGTCTCGGACCCCGTGACGGTCCGCTCAGGAGTAGAAGCGGTCACGATTGCGTCGGCGACCCCGCTGTGAACGCTCGCGCTCCCGCTGGGCTCGATCGAAGCTCGATGCCCGCGCCGTGTCGAGTGCTTCGCTGACCTCGAGCAGCTGCGAGCGAACCTGTCGCTGCCTTCGACTCGGAGCAACCGCAGCGTCGAAACGCTGGCCGACGACCGCCTCGCGTTGCGCCAGGCGGCGGAAGCGTCGTCCGGTTGGGCGGGCGCGATCGAGGCGCCGCTGCACCTTGGCGAGGCGCCTCGCTGCCCGGCGTTGGCTCCGAGTCGGGCGGCTCAACTCGGCGTCTGCCGCAGCGAGTGACCGCTGCTTGTCGGCGAGCCGCCGTTCGGTCCTCGTCGGCCGGGGACGGGCCACGACGAGGTACGCCTCGCCCGGTCGAAGACGGGCTCCGGTCAGCGGAACCGAAGGACGGTCCCGTGCTTCACGAAGGCCCTCGATCAGGTATCCCGCCCCTCGACCAGCGAGTTCGGCACCGATGCCGTCACCGAAGACCCTGGTGACTGCGGTCTGGGTGATCTGGCGCAGGAACCGCATCAGGCCCGGCGGACCTCGATGACAGCTGAGGCCCGCTTGCCCGCACGGCGACCGAGCACGAAGGTGATGACCAGCAACACCACAGCGATGATGATCCCAGTCGCCAGGATCTGGTTGCGGACACCCTCGACCTGCTCCTGGGCCTCTCCCTGGATCTCGGTCAGCTTCGCCTTCAAGTCCGCTCGACCGATGGGCGACTCGTCCCGTGCTGTCTGGCTCACTGCGACTCCTCGACGATCACGCTTGCTGAATGAGGTCAGGACCGGCGAAGAAGTTTCCCGAGGCGGTTGAAGAACACGCCTGCGATCACAGCTCCGACGACCGCCACGACTGTATACGGGACCCATGAGAAACGCCCCCCGGCATCGCCGGCTGGATCGTTGAACAGGGTGAACTCCTGCAGCCCTCGCAACAGGGCCAGCAGCGCGAACAACAGCCCGGTGGCGATGAACAGTGCTCCGGCGATACCAAAGAACAGGTCGTGGCCGAGATTGCGCAGGGGTTCGACCGTCTCCTGCTTGGCGTAGGCGACAACGAGGTCCTTGAACTCCCCCGCCTCGGCCACGGGGCCCCGGCGAAGACTTTCGGTGGGACGCCGAGGCTCGGCGGACTCGCTCAACGTGACACCTCCGATCGAACGAACAGCGCCGTTCTATCACCCCGGGACCGTCAGTCCGGGTCCCACGGCAGATCGCCGTCATCGGATCCCCCGAGGCGGAGACGCCCCTCGAGCAAACCGGCCTGCTCCTCGAGCAGTGACTCCACGAGATCGAGACGATCGACGGTAGACCTCGTGGACAACACGCGCTGCCGATCGAGCGAACCGAGCGGCGCCAGAGCTGCGGCCTGGAACGTCGCCAGCCACGGGTCCTCGCTCAACTCAACATCCACCGACCCGCTCTGTCCGAGCTCACTCGCCAGCGCCACACAGCGCCGCAGATTGACAGCGAGTCGCTCCAACCGCTCGCCGAGGGAGCTCGTTGCGGACCCGGAGTCCTCGATCAAGGCATCGTCGGTGGGTACCAGCGGCAGGATCCGGGCCCGTGGGAACGGGTCGTCGGGAAGCCACTCGACGACCTGCACAGGTTGGATGCCGACGGTGATCACCGCCCACCGACCATCATCGGTCCGGCCCGCCTCGAGTACGCGAGCGGTGCAACCCACCATCGCCCGGATGTCCCCACCACCCACCTCGGATCCGCGTTCGATCAACGTCACGGCGAACTCCGGCTCATCAGCTTCGAGGACCACCTCGATGAGCCGTCGGTACCGATCCTCGAAGATGTGCAACGGGAGCAACATGCCCGGGAGCAGCACCGACCCGAGTGGGAACATCGGCGAGATCGAATCGGCGTTCACGACGTCCTCGCCGGTTTGGGGCCGAGCTTCTCGACGGGGGGAACCGCCGGATAGCTGAGAGCAGAAGCGAGGATCTGTTCCTCGAGGCTCTCGAGCAACTCCTCCGGGGCGTCGTCACCGTTGGCTCCGACAGCGAACGCCACGTTCCGCTCCGGCAGCGTGAGAAGCCAGCCGGCCAGCGTGCGCACACCGTTGAGCGAGCCCGTCTTGGCCCGAACCCGACCCGTGAGCTCCGAGCCGACCATCCGATCCTCGAGGGTGCCGGGCTCTCCCGGACGGGCGAGCCACGAGGTCAGCGGGGATTCGATCCCAACGTCGGTGAGCAGCGCCACCATCGAGTCACAGGACAGACGATTCTCCCGGGAGAGTCCGGAGCCGTCGGCGATCACCGTTCCTTCCCCGGTGATCCCCCGCTCCGCCGCCCACCGTTGAATCTCCTCGATACCGGCAGCCGTCGAACCCTGTTCCTTCCGCACGCGTCCGATCTCCTTGACGAGCAACTCAGCAGTGGTGTTGTCCGAGAAGGTCACGAGTTCCTGCGCCAGTTCCGCAACGGTCGGCGACTCGACCCGGGCGATCTCCGCAGTCGCTGCTGGAGCAGCACCGGTGAGCGGGCCTCCGTCGATCTCGACGCCTCGGGCCTCGAGCAGCCTCGTGAAGACCTCCGCTGCCCCGAGCGCCGGCGAATCCAGAGCCACGCCCCCGAAGCTGTTGCGGCCGTCGTCGACGATCAGCGCCGAGAGGGGCGCCACCTGACCGTCGGTGATGTACGAGGGCTCCCAACCGGGTGCGTCACGTCGATCGTCGAACCGCGACGCATCACCGACCACCGATCCTGTCACGCGGGACACGCCTGCGGCGACCACCTCATCAGCGAGGAGTTCGAGCGGAGTGAGCAGATTCCTGGGCAGGCCCGGGTACGGCTCGTACCCGGCGGTGGACAGGACCGGGTCGCCTCCGCCGATGAGGAACAGGTCGCCGGAGACCTGTCCTGCGGAACCAACTCCGCTCGATGAGGCCACTGTGGTCGCGAGTCGGGTCTCGGCACCGAGCAGCGCCACTGCCGCCTCTGCCGTGAGCGGCTTCAAGTTCGACGCCGGGATCACCGTGTCACCGCTGCGCTGCGACACGAGCACTGCGCCCTCGGACTCGAAGAGCACACAGGACGACTCGGGCAACTCCGAGAGGGGCCCTTGGAGTTCGTTGCGCAACGACCGAGCACCCGTGGCCGCCCCCAACCACACGGGGATCCTGCGGGCCGAGAGCAGCGGGGTGGTCAGGGATTCCGGCGGCGGCGATCCGCTGGCCACCTCCACAGCGGGCCCGGTGAACCACCACAAGAGGCCCCCCACCGTCCCCAGAACACCGAGAGCGACAGCGAACCTGCGCCATGTTCGCCCGGTCGAACGCACCGAGTGTCGGCGGACAACCCGCTCAGTGGTCACGATCTGCTCACGTGACGCCAGCGAGCAACGAGGTGACCGAGGGCGGCCACCGCCCGCTCCGCCGAGGCGAAGCAGTATCCACCAGCAGCGACCATTCCGGCAGGTCCGGGATTGTCCGGGAACGCAACGACGAGTTCGGTCGCAACCAGCACCGGCGTTCGGTGTTCGTGGGCTGCGGCGACGGCCGCTTCGGCGAAACGCCGGTCCTGTCGCTCGTGGTATTCGACGATACGACCGATCCCCTCCTCCGGGTGCCGGCCACCCTCTCGGAGCATCCTGGCCTGGTTCGACTGGATCCCGATCCCGAGGAACACGACGGCATCGACTGCGGGATGACCTGCGACGAGGTCCAACACGGTCGGCACGGTGTCACGGGTCTCCCCACCGGCGAGGTCGATGGGATTGCTCCGGCTCCATCTGGGCGGCAGCAGACCGTCGATGTCCCGTCGGAGGTCGTCGGGGAGTTCGAGCAGGGTCAGTTCGCGATGACGGGTGATGGCATCGGCTGCGAGCACGCCCCAACCACCGGCGGTGGTGAGAACTGCAACCCGGTCGCCGACCGCCGGCGGTTGCGTGGCGAACGCCGCAGCGGCATCGAATGCCTCCTCGGCCGACGCCGCCCGGCTCACCCCGAACTGACGACACATGCCACTGAAGGTGGCGTCGTCGGTGGCGAGTGAGCCGGTGTGACTCGCTGCCGCCCGAGCACCCGCAGCGGTCGAGCCTCCCTTGAGCAGGACGAGCGGCTTGCGCTGGGTGACCTCCGACACCGCCGTGACGAACGCCGAACCGTCGGGAATGCCCTCCACATAGGCGAGAGCGACACCAGTGGCACGATCGTCGGCGTAGTAGCGGAGCACGTCGCCGACACCAACCGCTGCTGCGTTCCCGGCCGAGAGCGCTCGTGCGACGCCGACACCACTGCGACACGACCAGTTCAGGAACGCCGAGACCAGGTTGCCCGACTGACTCACGACGCTGATCGAACCGGACGGCGGGTAGGGCGCCACGATCTGGGCGCACAACGACGAGGGAGTCGACACGACACCCTGACCGTTCGGCCCGATGAGCAGGACACCGAGGTCCTCTGCGAGGGCGACGAGTTCATCCTGTGCGGATCGACCCTCCTCCCCCGCCTCGCCGTAGCCGGCAGAGGCGAGGAACACGGCACGAACCCCGATCGCCGCCGCCTCGACGAGCACATCCGGAACCGTGGCAGCCGGCGTGCACACGAAGGCCAGGTCGACCGTTCCCGGAGCGATCTCCAACAGAGAGGTCGACGACTCGATCCCGAGGATCGTCGCGCCCTCACGGTTCGTGGCTTGCACGCGCCCCTGGTACCCAGAGGCCAGCACGTTGTGGAGACTCACGAATCCGAACTTCCCGGGGTGGGTCGAGGCGCCGACCACGACCACCCCGGCGGGATCGAAGAGTGCGTCGAATCGACTGTCTCGTTCGGAGTGAGTGCTGGGGGACGCATCAGGTAGCGAAAGTCCGTCGTCGAGCACGACGAGCGCATCGACCGCCACCGGCTTGCCGCAGCTGATGATGAGGGGGTTGAGGTCGATAGAGGAGACCACCCCCTCAGGGACGGAACGAACGTTGCTGAGCGACACCAGCACCTCGGCCACGGCATCCCGATCGACGGATGGTTCACCACGGACCGGGCCGAGCAATCCCTGCGAACGCAGATCGTCGAGCATCCTCAACGCCGTCAGGTGATCGATCGGACTCAGTCGGACGCTGACATCAGCGAGTGCCTCGGTGAGGACTCCGCCGACACCGACGACCACGGTGGGGCCGAATGTCGGATCGACGTTGGTGCCGGCGATGAGCTCACGAGTTCCGTCGATGACCGGAGCGATGAGCACTCCACTCACGCCATCGTCGGGTCGGGCCAGGGCCAGCACCGCCTCAGCGGCGCTCCGTACGGAGGCAGCGTCAGGCAGCCCGACCCGAACCAGGCCCCGTTCGGTCTTGTGCGACACGTTCGACCCGCAGAGCTTCACGACCACCGGATAGCCGAGTTCCTCAGCGGCGACCACCGCCTGATCCGGGTCGGCGGCCAGTACCTCGGGTGCGAACCGGATCGACCGGCCGGCGAGGGCCTGCTTCGACTGTTCCTCTGAGAGAGTTCGCTGCACCGGAGCAACCTAGACCGGCGCACGAAGCAATCGGTCCCGGGGCGGAGTCGTACGCTGCTCCTCGTGCAGATCATCGCCGCCCTTTTCATCGACGACATCGAGATGCGCCAGGTCCCCGGACCCGCAACCCGAATCGACCTTCGTGGAATCCAGTTCTCAGCACCGGCTCCCAAGCCGTTCCCGGTCACCGTGGAACCCCACCTGGTGGTGATCGTCCGGTGCCCACCCGATGGCATCGGATCTGGCGTGCTCGAGACCGTCTTCACCGACGAGCACGGCACCGAGGTGGCCCGCAACGTCCAACCACTCGCTGTCGAGCCCGGAAGGTTTCGACAGCAACTCGTTCGCGCTGATCTGACCTACTCCGAACCCGGGACGATCGAGGCGAACTGTCGCATCGACCAGGGTCCAGCAGTGGTGGTGCCCTACACGATCCTCCCGCCGGTCGACACAACCAACACCTGACCAGACTCCTCAGCGGCGCCCACTACTGTCTCCAATGAGCGAGCGACCGGAGGAGTCAGTCATGACCAGCCAAACCAGCCCCGAACTCGAGCGACTCGGGATCGACGTGATCAGGGGTCTGGCTCTCGACGGCCCCCATCGTGCCAACTCCGGACACCAGGGCACAGCGATGGCGCTGGCTCCCGCAGCTCATGTCCTGTGGACCCGGATCCTCTCCTACGACGCCGCAGCACCGATGTGGCCCAACCGGGATCGGTTCATCCTGAGCTGCGGCCATGCCTCGATCCTCCAGTACTCGATGTTGTACCTGACCGGGTACGGCCTCGAGCTGAGCGACCTCGAGTCGTTCCGCCAATGGGGGTCACGCACGCCGGGGCACCCAGAGCGCGGGCACACCGTCGGAATCGAGGTGACAACCGGTCCGCTCGGACAGGGCTTCGCAAACGGCGTCGGGATGGCGATCGCCGAGCAGAACCTCCGGTCCCGCTTCGGACCCGAGGTGTGCGACCACCACATCCATGCGTTCGTCTCCGACGGGGACCTCGAGGAGGGCATCAGCCACGAGGCGGCATCGCTCGCCGGCCACCTCGGGCTCGGCCGCCTCGTCTACCTCTACGACGACAACCACGTCTCGATCGACGGGCCCACAGAACTGGCTCTGAGCGACGATGCTGCGGGCCGATTCCGCGCCTACGGCTGGCACGTGCTCGAACTCGGCGAGGCCGGCGATGACCTCGATGCCCTCGAAGCCGCCTTCCGTGCGGCCCGGGAGGTCGAGGACCGCCCCTCGCTGATCATCGTCCGCACGCACATCGCCACGCCCTCTCCGGACCACACCGACGACCCGGCCGCCCACGGTCTGGCGTTCTCCGCCGAGGACATCGCCCGGACCAAGGAGGTCATGGGCCTCCCACCTGATGTGGAGTTCTTCGTCCCCGACGAGGTTCTCGAGATGTACCGCAGCGCTGGCCGGCGTGGTGCGGTGGCCCGGGAGGACTGGGAACAGCGATCTGCGCCCACGATCGCTGCGAGGGCCGCTGAGTGGGAGGCGTCGATCGGTGGGATCGGCCTGCCCGGATGGGACGACGCACTGCCGACGTTCACGCTGGAGGATTCGCCCGCGACCCGCCAGGCGTCCCAGGCGTGCATCACTGCGATGATCGGCGGCGTACCCGGTCTGCTCTCCGGTGCCGCGGACCTCATCGGCAACACGGGCAACAAGCTCCCCGGCCGGCCAGTGCTGTCCCGGGAGGTCCCCGAAGGGGAACTCATCCACTTCGGGATCCGTGAGCACGCCATGGGGGCCATCCTCGTCGGAGCCGCCGACCACGGTGGCGTCTTCCCCGTTGCGGGGACCTTCCTCGTGTTCAGCGATTACATGCGTGGGGCGGTGCGCCTCTCGGCGCTGTCACAGTCGAAGTGCGTCTTCGTCTGGAGCCACGACTCCGTGGGTGTCGGCGAGGACGGGCCGACCCATCAGCCGATTGAACACATCATGAGCCTGCGCCTCATCCCGGGACTGACGGTGATCAGGCCGGCCGATGGCAACGAGACGGCAGCGGCGTGGCGGGTCGCGGTCAACGGCGAGGGACCCGTCGCCATGATCCTCTCGCGACAGGGCACGCCGACCCTCCCCACCTCCGCCGAGCGAGCAGGTGAGGGCGTGGCTCGGGGTGGCTACGTGGTGCTCGACGCCGAGGACCCGGATGTCGTCATCATCGGGACCGGTACCGAGGTCGCCGTGGCGTTGTCAGCATCGGAGATGCTCGACGACAACGGGATCGTCGCCCGTGTGGTGTCACTTCCGAGTTGGGAACTCTTCGACGAGCAGGACGACGACTATCAGCAGTCGGTACTCCCCGACGAGGTCCCCACCGTCGCTGTGGAAGCCGGGACGACCCTCGGTTGGGGCGAGTTCGCCGATGCGGCCGTGGGCATCGATCGTTTCGGAGCCTCGGCGTCCGGCAGCACCGTCATGAGGGAACTCGGGATCACCCCGGAGAACGTCGTCGAGGTGGTCGAGGCCGTCCTCGACGCCCTGAACGAGACGAGTGCCGACCCGACGACGTGAGGGTTCGGAAGTTGAACGGACTTGGTTCGATTCCTGAACTGACCTAGGGTCCAGGAATGAGCGATCTCGTCAAACAGACCCACGGCTCTCACGGCTCCTGCTCGATCGAGCAGGCCCTCGGTCTCGTCGGTGATCGCTGGAGCCTGCTGGTCCTGAGGGACTGCTTCCGTGGACTCCGCCGCTTCGATGAGATCCGCCGCGACCTCGGGATCCCACGAGCGGTGCTCGCTGACCGGCTGCGTCGACTCGTCGACGCCGGCATCCTCTCCCGGAGGCGCTACAGCGACCATCCACCACGTGACGAGTACCGCCTCACCCAGATGGGCCGTGAACTCTCTCCGATCCTCGTCGCCCTCATGCACTGGGGCGATCGATGGCTCCAGGTCGGTGATCCGCCCACCGTGTTGATCCACTCGGCTTGTGGTGAGCCGTTCGATCTGGGATTCCACTGCACACACTGCGCGGTCGACTTCGGTCCCCTCGAGGTGGCCAGCCGACAGAGCGAGGCCATCCTGCCGTGAGCCCACTCGATCACCCCCTCGCACACCCGGACCTCCTCGCCGAGGCCCGGTCGATCCGTTTGGGGGCACACGGGACCCGGACGACGTTCTCGCCGAAGGTCTTCATCCCACTCACGATGTTGTGTCGAGACCGCTGCGGCTACTGCACCTTCGCCCAGCCGCCCGGTCGACTCTCCTCGCCGTTCCTGTCGATCGACGAGGTGGTGGAGATCGCCCGACGGGGCGCCGGGGTCGGATGCCACGAGGCGCTCTTCACACTCGGTGAGGCTCCCGAGGACCGCTACCCGGTGGCAGCGGCGTGGCTCGAGGCTCACGGCTTCTCCTCCACAATCGAGTACCTCGTCGCCGCAGCGAGCACCGTGATCGACGCCACCGGACTCCTCCCCCACGCCAACGCCGGTGCGCTCACCGCGACGGACCTCGCAGCGCTTCGATCGGTGGCCCCGTCCCAGGGGATGATGATCGAGTCGCTACGTGACGATCTCGACTGCCACCGGGGGGCGCCGGACAAGGACCCGATCCGGCGTCTCGCCACGCTCGAGGCCGCCGGCGAACTCCAGATTCCGTTCACCACGGGGATCCTCGTTGGGATCGGCGAGACACGGCACGATCGGTTCCGGGCCCTCACGGCGATCGCCGAATCCCACCAGCGCCATGGTCACGTCCAGGAGGTGATCGTCCAGAACTTCCTCCCCAAAGCGGGAACGGCGATGTTCCGCGCCCGGCCCTGTCCACCCGAGGATCTCATCGATGCGATCGCCATGGCGCGCATCGTGCTGCCCCCCGAGGTCCACCTCCAGGCGCCGCCCAACCTGAGTGACGATCTGACTCGGTTGCTCGACGCTGGGATCGACGACTTCGGTGGCGTCTCGCCTGTTACCGCCGATCACGTGAACCCCGAGCGTCCGTGGCCCGAGGTCGATCGTCTGCGCCAAGTGACCGAGGACGCGGGGTACACCCTCGCACCACGGTTGACAGTCCATCCCGAGTTCGCCCGGGATCCTCACCGGTGGATCGACCCGGCACTGCACTTTGCAGTCATGGATCGCTCCGATGCCGAGTCGCTCGCTCGCGACGATCCCGGCTCGGTCCACCCCGAGCGGGTCGGAACGATCGAAGTGGTCGGGGACGGAGCCGAGGTTCACCTCGTCGGTGACGTCTCCACTGCGTGGCACTCAGGTTCTGGGACGACTCCCCCACTGCTGCTCGGAGGCGATCCGGTGCCCATCCGGCCCGGACCGGTCCGCGACGTCCTCGATGGGGTCCTCGCAGGAGAACGTCCCGGTCGCAGCGAGTTGAGTGCGCTCTTCGCCGCCCGTGGCCCGGAGGTGCTCGCAGTGGCATCGGTGGCCGACGAACTCCGCCGACTCGCCGTCGGCAACTCACTCACGTGGGTGTTCAACCGCAACATCAACTACACGAACGTGTGCACCTTCAAGTGCAGATTCTGCGGCTTCTCAAAGGGCCCCTTGAGCCTCAACCTGCGCGGCGCTCCCTACCTCCTGGGCCTGGACGACATCGCTGAGCGTGCGGCCGAGGCGGAGGCCATGGGAGCGACCGAGGTGTGCCTGCAGGGAGGGATCCACCCCGACTTCGACGGCGACTACTACGTGGATGTGTGCCGAGCCGTCCACCAGGCAGCGCCGTCGCTGCACATCCACGGGTTCACCGCCCTCGAGGTCGCCGAAGGTGCCGCTCGCCTCGACGAACCCCTCGAGGAGTACCTGACCCGGTTGCATGCTGCCGGACTCCGAAGCCTGCCCGGCACTGCCGCCGAGGTGCTCGACGACCGGATTCGAGCAGTGATCTGTCCCGACAAGATCTCGAGCGAGACCTGGCTCGATGTGCACCGGGCGGCCCACCGAGTCGGCCTGCGGAGCAACGTGACCCTCATGTTCGGCACCGTTGAGCACCCCGAGTCGTGGGTCACCCACCTGCTCGCCACCCGTGACCTCCAGGACGAGACCGGCGGATTCACCGAGTTCGTCGGCCTGCCGTTCGTCCACATGGCCGCACCCATCTACCTGCAGCGCCGCTCACGACGAGGGCCGACCTGGCGTGAAGTTGTTCTCGTCCACGCCGTCGGGCGCATCGCCTACCACGGTGTGATCGACCACGTTCAGGCGAGTTGGGTGAAGCTCGGCCTCGAAGGTGTCGAACAATTGCTCCGCTGTGGAGTCGATGATCTCGGCGGAACGCTGATCGACGAGAACATCTCGCGTGCCGCCGGCGCCCAGCACGGCACGCTGGCCAGCCCGGAGGAGTTCGCCGCTCTCGCAGCGAGCGGCGACCGACACCTGCGCCAGCGAACGACGCTCTACGGCGACGTGGTCGACGTCGTCGAGGACGGCGGTGTCGTCGTCGACGGCGCCGTGATCGACACCGGAACCGTCGTGGTGGTCGGCCGAGGCGGCTGACAACCCTGCTGGGTCAGGACCGCCGCCACGGAAGAGCCTTCCGTTCCGAGCGAGGCCCAGCGACAGGAGTCGTCGGGGAATCTGAGCAGCACCACATCGCCCGCATTCCAGGCCGAGGAGATCAGCACGGTGGCCCTCCGGGTGCGATCGCGCCGGAGTACCTGATCGATGGCATCGGAGCGATTGGCGAGCGTCTCCACTCCGCCGGTGTCCGAGGCGTAACGCACCGCCCCGGCCGCATCGGGATCCCCGGCTCCGGAGTCAACTGCGGCCACCAGCGGGACTCCGGCCACCCCACCGACATCGAGCGGGAGCTCAGTCGTCACGTCCTCGCCGAAGGGTCCCGTTCCGCCGCAGGACCGAAGGCGGACCCTGATGGTCCTCGGCCCGGGCGTGGAGTACCGGAAGGCTCGTTCGATGCGTCCGGCTCGAGGAGACCCAGCGGCGCTGCAGACCGCATCCGGTGGTTCAGCCGCTGCGGCGGCGAGGAACGGATCGTTCCACTCAATCGTGACGCTCGGTGCAGCCGCAGCGGCGTGATCGGCGTCGTTCCAGTCGATCGCCAGCGTGAACGGCGCACCGACGGAGACGCCCCTTGCGACCGACAGCTGCGCCGACAGCGGACTGCGTGACGTCGGCTCTGCGGGGGGTGCCACGCCCGCTGCAGCTGGCACGGTGCTCGACGTGGTGACGGGTGTAACGGAGACTGCTTCGGGGATCGTGAAGGTCGTCGAGGTGGCCACCGTGGTCGTCGATTCCTCAGCAACGGTCTCCACGTCGTCACCGACCCGACCGATCGTCCAGATGACGAGCCCCACGATCACTGCAGCGAGCAGGACACCGGCGCCGGTCAGGAGCATGCGACGGCGAAGCGCTGTGGATGCCACCTCGACGCGGTGTCGCGCTGCGACCAGGTCGACTCCGGGCTCCCGGAGCCCATCGATCACGAGTTCGCTGCGTGTGGGTGGCGCAGCGATCGAGTCGGGAACGAGCAGCTCGCTCACGACGCACCGGTCCGAGCAGACGGCCGGAGTGAACTCCGGCGGTGGGCGGTGAGTTGCTCGGCGACCTCGGCGAGGGCATCGAGTGCCTCATCACCGCGAAGATCCAGCAACGCAGAAGTGTCCTCGAGGGTGAGTTGCGCACCGAGTGTGGCCAGGCCCACTCGCCGGGCGTTGCGATCGACGTCATTGAGTGCGGTACGCAATTCCTGCGACGACAGCCCGACGGTGGACCAGGCGGTGACGGTCTCGGGAGTCAACAGATCGGCATCGAGCAGATCAGCAGGCACCAGGTCCACCGGCAGCGGGCAGAGATGCGCCGGACGGGTGAGCAGGGGCAGGCTCCGGTCGAGCGCCCGTCGGACGACACGGGTCAGGCCCGCGTCGGTGTCACCGAGGTTGCGGATGCGAGCCCATGCGAACACCTCGACAGCAATGTCGACGGCCGCCCGCAACGAGGCCGGATCGGACCGGCTGGGGTCCGATACTCGCCGCACCAACCCGACCACACCGGCGAAGGACCGGTCGAGGAGCTCTGCGAATCCTGCCGGGAGGGCAACCGTCGGTGCGTCATCGGAGACATTCGCCGTGTCCATCTCGGCCCACTCACCCGCCAGTCCGTTCGTCGCCACAACGGTTCCAGTTCGATCGACAGTTCACAACACGCCCCAGCGACACTGAATTGTCGCGCAGGTCAGTATGCCGACGGCGGCACCCGAAGCCGATCGAAACGATTACCGTGCCGGAGTGGATCCCGCCCAGAGCGACATCGAGGCGCTGCTCGAGAGCCGCCAGATCCGGCGGGACCGAGCCCTGATCTCCCGCCTCGTCGAGGCGGCCCTGGCGTTCGCCGGTGACGACGTCGACCGGCTCGATGTGAAGATCGCAGTTCGAACCCTCACCGAACAGCTGTCCTCAGCCCGGGCCTTCGGTCCGTATCGCAACGTGCGGAAGGTCGCCATCTTCGGGTCGGCACGCACGCAGCCATCGGAACCGGCCTACGTGGCCGCGGAGGATTTTGGGCGAGCCATCGCCGAACGCCAGTGGATGGTCATCACCGGAGGCGGTCCAGGGATCATGACCGCCGGCGTCCACGGGGCCGGGGTCGATCGATCGTTCGGGGTGACGATCGAATTGCCCTTCGAGCCGGTCCATTCCAATCCACTCGCCGGCGACCCCAAGTCGGTGCGCTTCAGGTACTTCTTCAACCGGAAGCTGGCCTTCATGCGGGCCGCTGATGCGTACGTCCTTTTGCCCGGCGGGTTCGGCACCCTCGATGAGGCCTTCGAGCTGCTGACACTCATGCAGACCGGCCGCGAGACTCCGTGTCCGATCGTGCTCCTCGAGCCTGCCGGTGACGCCTACTGGAGGTCGTTCCGGCACTTCGTGGAGGTCGAGTTGCTCGACGCCCACCTGATCGACGCCGCTGATCTCGATCTGTTCCACCTGACCACCGACGTGGACGATGCCTGTGACTACATCGAGTCGTTCTACCGGGTCTTCCACTCCCTCCGTTACGTGGATCGCCACCTCGTGGTCCGGCTCAACGGCGAGGTCAGCGACGACTGTCTGGGTGAACTCAACGAGCGATTCAGCGATCTGCTCGTCGGTGGACGCATCGAACGATGCGTTACCACGGCCCAAGAGCGACGGGACGACGACCATGTGGACCTGCCACGCCTTCGGCTCGAGTTCGTCCGGGCGAAGCATGGTCGACTCCATGCGCTGATCCGTGCGATCAACGACTGCCAACCCTCGAGCGATTGAGCATCACTCGGACTCGTCGGTCCTGAGCAGGGCTGCCGCCTTTTCCACGGAACGACGAGCTCGGGCGAGTCGTCGTTCCTCGGGTCCAGGATCACTCCGGCCGGCGTCGATCGACGATCGAAGTCCCTCGAGCACGAGGTCGGCGAGTTCCTCGGCAATCGTCTCGAGTCGTTCACGAATGCTGTCGACATCAGGCATGAGCAACCTCTACCACGATCCGGTGACAGGCGGCGTCGGTCACGAGTCCACTCGCCACACCGCTACGCTCCGCCCGTGGCTCGACCTCCGCACGATGGATCACTCCGGGAGTGGATCTCCTTCGAACACGAAGGCGACACGTGGATGTTCGACGCCACGTTCCTCGCAAGCGACTGGACGTGCATCTTCGGCCGAGGCTGTCACGGCATCCTCGACGATGACGCCACGCATCTAGGACACGGTTGTTGTTCCTTCGGAGCGCACTTCGCCGACAAGCCCGACCGCAAGCGTGTCCGGGCTGCCGCCCGACGTCTCCCGAGTGAACTCTGGCAGAACTCCACCGCCGTTGAGCGCCCCGAGGACGCATTCGTCAAGGACGGCGAGGGAAACTGGACCACGGCGTTGCACGATGGCGCCTGCATCTTCCTCAACCGACCCGGGTTCGACGCCGGTGCGGGCTGCGCACTCCACCTCGCCGCCCTCCTCGCCGGAGAGCGTCCCCTCGACTGGAAGCCGGAGGTGTGCTGGCAGGTGCCACTCAGGTTCGAGTACCACGACGACGACGTCGGCCACACCACCCACGTGCTGCGCGAGTGGAAGCGTCGGGACTGGGGGGCAGGCGGAGAGGACTTCCACTGGTGGTGCACCGATGCGCCGGACGCGTTCATCGGCTCGGAGCCCGTGGCGATCGCGCTTCGTGACGACATCGTCGAACTCGTCGGCGAAGCGGTCTACGAGCGGCTGATCGACGAGCTGCGATTCGAGGACACGGCCGGAACGAACACGCACGGCTCCGAGGGGTCCGTCACGTGGCTCCCCCATCCACGATCACTCCGCTCGAACTCCCCGGACTGAGGACGGGCTGACGATCTGACGGTCAGCCTCCGTCGGAGTCGGTGCCGTCGAAGTCGGTGCCGTCGGCGGTATCGGTGCCGTCGGGGTCGGGTCCGTTACTCGATCGTGGCCCGTCGAACTCGAGCACGTCGAAGTCCTCGGGGTCCGTCGACGTCCGGGAGGGTCCGCCCAGCCCGTCGTCATCGAGGATCGACTCGATGTCGAGATCTGGGCCGCGCTTGAGCGCTCGGGCTTCCTCGTAACGGCGGTGCCGACCCTTCTTCACGCTGGGCTCCACATCATCGGTTCTGCGTCATCGGTTCTGCGTCATCGGTTCTGCGTCAACGGTTCTTACCCAGAGGTCCCCATCATGTGCGGCCCCTCAGACTGCTGAGCCGACGCTGATGTTAGCCCTCCCGTGCTCGCCGTACACGTCCGGGATTCATCGCCGGTAGGGTCGTGGCGTGATCGGGGACCACGCTCACGCCACTGGCGCACCGTGAGCGTCTCCCCACCGGCCCTCGTGCTCCTCGCCGGACTCGCAGCGTTGCTCGGGACCAACGGCGGGATCGGAGGCGCGGCGCTACTCGTCCCGGCGCTCGTGGGACTCGGAATCGACCCCGCGGCGGCCGCGCCACTCGGGCTCGTCGCAGTCGGCGGCGCATCGCTCGCTGCTGCGTCCCGGCAGTTGCGAGCCGGTCTCGTCCACCACCGGCTCGGCCTCACGATCGAGCTCCCCGCTTCGGCCGCCACGGTGGTCGGTGCCCTGCTCTCGGTCTCGGTCTCGGAGAAGTTGCTCGCAGCCGTGCTCGCAGGGGCGGCCGTCGTAGGTGCCATTTCCGGACTCGCCAGAAGCGGTGTCCGGAACGAACCGAGCCCGACGTTCAGCGCCGAGACCCACGGCGAGTGGCCCGGGACGCTCGGCGGGAGCTACCAACTCGCCGATGGCTCCGTTCCCTACGCCGCCAAGCGCGTCGGCCCCGGTCTCGTCGCAGCCGCCGGAGCGGGACTCGTCGCAGGACTCTCCGGCGTCGGTGGAGGGTTCCTCAAGACACCGACGCTGAGCGAGTTGATGAGTGTTCCGGTCAGGGTGGCGGCAGCCACCACGTCGTTCACGCTCGGGATCACCGCTGCCGCAGGGCTCGCTGTCTTCGTCGCTCAAGGTCGGGTGGAGCCGGAACCGTCTGCCGCAGTCCTCCTCGGCGCACTGCTCGGAGGAACAGTTGGTGCTGTGGCCCAGGGGATCCTCCCACCTCCAGTTGCCAGACGCCTGACCAGTGTGCTGCTCCTGTCGGTGGCCGCTGTTGTGGTGGTGCAGACGTGGTAGCGCCGGACCCGCGTGCTGGACGCTTTGACACTGCATCGAGTCGACTGCGGGATGCAGCGGTGGCGGCGGCGGTCCTCGCCGTGGCCGGGATCGTGCTCCCTGATCCGGTGGGGAGAACGTGTGCGGTCGCAGCCTTCGCAGTCGTTGCGTTCGTGCCGGTGATCCGAATCGGCTGGTTGGGCATCAGATGGTGGAAACGAGGAGACCGACGCTACGCATCGCTGCCACCGGCGATCGTCGTCGTGATCGCCATCGGCGTGTTGTTGGCACTCGCCTGAGCGCTACTCCACGTCGCGTAGCACGAGGCCTTCGCCCCGTTCGAAGGCCAGAGCTGCCTCCCCGGACAGAAGCCGCCTGATCGGACCACCGACCAGCTCGGCACGCCAGCCCGTGGCCAGCCGAGCCTCCGGTGCGCCACGCAGGAGATCCTCGATGTCCGATCGAGTGGCGAGGAGTGCGGTCTCGAGGTCGAGGTCCCGTGAGCGCTGGCTGACCCATGCGGCAATCAGCGGAAGCGCCGGACGCAGCTCTGCAGGCAGCTCAGGGGTAGACCGAGGCTCAGATCGAGCGGGCGCTTGTTGGCGAGCCGAGGCCACGACGCCGAGCAGAGTCTCAGCCGCCCCGTTGCGCATCGCTCGACCGTCGACACCCCGCAAGGACCGAAGTTCCTCGTCGGTGGACGGTGCACTCGAGGCGATGGAGACCACTGCGAGATCCGACAGCACGAACCGGGGAGTGAGATCGGCCTCTGCCGCCCGTGTCTCCCTCCAGGCGGCCACCGCCTGAGCCACCGCCAACGCGCTCCCCTGTAGGTGTCGGATCTCCTTGATGCGGCGCCACGCCTCCTCGGGGTTGCGCGGACCCCGACTCTCCACACGCATGCTCTGGCATGCCTCCTCGACCCACGGGAGCCGCCCCCGGCGCTCGAGCTCCTGATGCAGCCGATCGTGGAGCTCGAGCAGATGGGCCACATCAGAGGCGGCGTAGTCGAGCTGGGCCGGGGTGAGAGGCCGCTGGAGCCAGTCGGTGAGGCGATCGGCCTTCGGGGCCTGCACACCGAGCTCCCGTTCGAGCAGCGTGGACAGCGAAGGAGTCGTGTAGCCCACGAACCCCGCAGCGATCTGCGTGTCGAACAGTGAGCTCGGCACGGTACCGCACACACGTTCGAGGACCTCGAGGTCCTGCCGTGCGGCGTGGAGGACGGCGACTCCCGGGCCGTTGAGGACACGAGCGAGAGGGGCGAGATCGACGTTCAGGGCATCGATCACAACCGTGCCGTGCTCGTCAGCAATCTGGACGACTGCCACCTGAGGGAAGTAGGTCCGTTCGCGGTGGAACTCGGTGTCGAGGGCATAGCGGGGAGCATCGACGAGTCGGTCGATCAACCGGCCGAACGACCGATCGCCGTCGATGAAATCGTGCCCGGGCGTCGTTGCCCGCTCCTCGCCCACTGGACTCACCCCGGGCCGTGCTCCACGGGACGACCGGATTCGGCCCACGCCAGTGTCCCGCCGACCACGTTCACCGCTTCCCGTCCCTGTGCCACGAGGAACTCACACGCCCGCTCACTGCGAGCGCCGCTCCGGCAGATCACATACAACGGCGAGCCATCCGGCACCTCGGAGAGCCGTTCCGGCAGCTCATCGAGCACGACGTGCACCACGCCGGGAACCCGGACCTCCTCGACCTCCTCGGCGGTACGAACGTCGAGGATCGGTGCGCCGGACGCCAGAGCGACCTCGAGTTCGTCGACGTCGATCTGAGGGACCATCACCCGGACGATACCCCGCCCGACCCGGAATCGGGTGCAGCACCCTCACCGCCTGAATCCACATCGATGTACGGAAGAGACTCCAGAGCGAGTCGGTCAACCGGCCAGTGGAGCAGACCGGCGTGAAGCGAGCGCACTCCCTCAGCGACGAGGTCCCGAACCCCTCGCGCCACGGTGGGGTCGAGCGCCACCACCGACCACGCCTCCTGACCGTCGACCACTGGCACCGCGACGGCCGAACCGGCCCGGACCGAGGCGATCACGGGCTGCAGGGACTGCGCTGTGAGCCCCGGGAGATCACAGGCGCACACGAGGAGTGCGGCGCCGGCATGGTGCCGAGCGAGGGTGGCCACCGCAGCGAGTGGTCCGGCCCCGGGGAGGTCGTCGTCGAGGAACGAACCGAACGGCTCGAGCGCCGATCGGTTTCCACCGACGAAGACCACGTCGGACATGCCGGCATCGCGCTGGGCCCGGGCGACGCCCACCGCCCACGGCCCTCCCGGGCCTTCGATCAACGCCTTGTCGCGGCCCATCCGTCGGGAGGCGCCCCCACAGAGAACTCCGCCGACCCACGTCGGTCCGATCACTCCTCGACGACGCCGCCGTACGCCAGGCCGGCACCGGTCCCGACTCGTCCACCACGGACCTCCTCGAGCGAGGCCCGGAGATCGGCGGCGAAGGTATCGACCACTCGGTCGTGGCCGGGCGAGAGCATCACGTGGAGACCCCCCGGCTGACGGTCGAGGTTCCAACCACGCTCGTCCATGGCGTCGCCGACAGCATCGGTGTCGAGTGTCGCCTCCGGAGCGGCGCCGAACTCGAAGATGGAGAGATCCGGATCACCGGTGACCTGCAGGAGATCGATGGAATCGATGGCCTCACGGAAGCCGTGAGTGGCGGTGCGTACCCGGTCCGCCAGTCGAAGGTATCCGGTGCGGCCGAGATGGGTGATCGTCGCCCAGGCGCCGGCGATCGGCCCGCCGGGCCGGGTACCAGCGGCGGACATCGAGGCATAGAGCCCGCCGGGCCAGTCGTCATACATGAACAACTGGCGCTGCTGCAGGTCACGATCCCGGTAGAGGATGGTCGATGTGCCCTTGTAGCTGTAGCCGTACTTGTGGAGATCCGCTGAGATCGATGTGACGCCCTCGACCCGGAAGTCCCATGGCGCCACCGACTCACCGAGTTCCTCCCAGAACGGCAGGAGGTATCCGCCGAGACAGGCATCCACGTGGCAGAGGGTCCCAGCGGCGGCTGCGATCGCCGCCAGATCGGTGATCGGATCGATCACACCGTAGGGGTAGCACGGCGCGCTCCCGACGACGAGCGCCGTGCGGTCAGAGACGGCATCAGCGAACCGCTCGGGATCGGCCCGACCATCGGGGCCGACTGGAAGCTTCGTCAACTCGACATCGAGGTAGTGGCAGGCCTTGGCGAACGCCGGGTGTGCCGTCGTGGGACACAGCAGTTGGGGCTGGGCGACCCCCCGCGAGCGGGCGTCCTCCCTGGCAGTCAACACTGCGAGAAAGATCGACTCGGTCCCTCCCGATGACAGCGCTGCTGCGCCGGCACCGAACAGGTCACGGACGAAAGCGAGGATCTCAGCCTCCATGCGCAGCAGCGTGATGTAACGGAACGGATTGAGGGCGTTCTCATGGAGGAACATCCCAGCGATCTCGTGTTGCAGCGCCTCGAGGTCCGGGTCGTCGACGTTGTACACGAGCGAGAAGGCCCGTCCGCTCCGCCAGTCGAGATCACCGGATCGTTCGGATCGCACGAGATCGAGGATCTCCCCCGCTGGAGTGCCACCTGGTGGGAATCCCCGGGTGTCGTTCACAGCGAATACGCCTCCGGATCGAGTTGTACGAGGAAATGACGGCAACGCTCGGCCTCGTCGACCTCTCCGAGAGCCGCCGCCGTGGCGGCGAGACCGGCGAGGGAGTCGAGGAAGCCCCGGTTGGACGGTACCGACGCCGGCAGGTAGCCCGTTCCCCGCCAGCCGGACGCCCGCATCCGGTCGAGACCCCGGTGGTACCCGACTCGGTAACAGGCATAGGCCTCCACGTCGTCACGGGCCAGCGCTCCGAGCGCAGCCCAACCGACCAGGAGATCCGGTTGCTGGGCCACGATGGCGGCCACGAGCGATCGCCGGTCTCCCTCCGGGGCGTCGAAGGCGGCGGCAACTGCAGCGACCGCCGCCGGGTCCTCCGGCGGCAGCGCCGTCCTGGGGGGGCCGGACGAAGACAGATTCACGGGAAGATCGGACACGCTCCGATGCTAACGCGCATTATCCGGGGACTCCCGGGGGACGTCACCGGCCTCTCCGTCGCGATCATCCGGAATGGTCGGCTCGCCGCGAACCACCCCACCGGCCGGGTCCACAGCGGCTCGACGGATCTCGTTCATCCGGGTTCGTTGACGGATCCCGAGACGGAGTCGGTCTGCCGGTGCGGGTCGATCGCCGACTCTGTGTTCGAGGAACCGGACGGCGTTTCGATGACCGCGCCGCATCAGCTCCGCACTCTGGCTGAAGTCGTCGAATCGCACCTCCGGCCGCTCGCCCGGCGGCAGGATCACTGCCTCCACGCCATCGGGCAGGTTGGCGAGATCGTTGGCGAATCGGGCGTTCCGAGCGACCCAGTACGCCTGCAGTGCCGCATCGAGCGGTCGACGGATCGTGGTGTCGGGTCGTCCGTGGACGCCGACGTGCAGCACGTAGATCTCGCGGCAGCCGAGATCGATCGCTCGGGAGATGGGCACGTTGTTGATCGCACCACCATCGAGGTATCTGCGCCCCCCGATCACCACGGTCGGGAACACCGCCGGCATGGCGGCCGACGCCACGATCGGCGGGATCAGTTCGCCCTCCTCGAACCACGTCTCCACAGCACTGTCGACGTCCGCAGCGACACACTGGAACGGCACCTTGAGGTCGTCGAAGGTCGACTCGGGACCGAGTAGCTCGGCGAGTCGTGCCCGCAAACCCGACCCGGTGTGCAGCGCTTCCCCCCGCCGAAGCATCTGCACGATCGGAGGGAGACGGGAACCGGGCATGACGTCCTCGCCATCGGGACGGGTCCAGAACTCCTCGAGGCGTCGGACTCCTTCAAACCCTGGCATCAGCGCTGCGCCGGCGCCATTGATCGCTCCGACCGAGCAGCCGAGGATCACATCGGGTTCGAGCTCGAACTCGGCGAGCGCCTTGAGCATGCCCACCTGTAGAGCCCCGAGGTTCCCTCCACCAGAGAGCACGAACGCCCGGCGCAGCCGGCGACGCAGACGGGGCTTCAGTGCGACCACGCCGACGATCCTATTGAGGCGTCGCAACGGACCGGCACGGTCACGATCCGTATGAATCGACGAGCCAGTGACGACAGGCTCCGGGGTGAGTCAGATGAACCCCGTGGGAAGCGCCATCGATCACGGTCGGGGCAACTGCGAGCAGTTCCGCGAGCGCAGCCGCCATCTGCGCCTCGTAGCTGCCGCTCAGCTCACCGTAGGCCACGGCCCGGCGGACCTCGACCGGCGGCGACAGCGGCTCCGAGTGGCTGAGTTCCTCGAGGTCGGCCACGATCGCCGGGCCCTCATCGATCCGAGCCTCCTGGAACGTGGTGCGGAGGTTGCTCCAGTTGTCCGAACCGAGAACGCTCCGGGCGAAGTGGACCACCGCAGCGTCGGTTCCATCGCTCGATGCCACTGCGAGTGTGGAATCGGCGAGGTCGTTTCGATAGCCGGGCAGTTGCGGAAGAGGCGCCTCGTAGGTGGCCAACAGGTCCGGGCGGAGACCGTTGCCGACTGCATGCCAGGCCACCGTGCCCCCGAATGAGTGGCCGAGGATCACGATCCGCTCGGCATCGAACGTGTCGATCACCTCAGCGAGATCCCCTGCGTGCTGATCGAGAGACCCCGGCCCGGCGGAGATGGACTCGGCGTATCCGCGGCGATCGTAGGAGACTGCGCCAACTTCGGTCGCTTCGACGAGCCGACGTGCGAGACGATTGAAGCTTGCGGAGCGATCCATCACACCGTGTACGAGGACGAAGCCCACGCGGGCGGGAATCGCTCCCCAACGGCGCTGGGCGATCACGGAACCCGCGACAGCCGGAGGACGTCGGTGGCGCGTATCGACCGATCACCGGCGCCGGCGAGCACGGCGACCAACTGACCCGACTGCACGAGTCCCTGGGCCCGTGCCGCAGTGATCAACTCGTCCATGCGGTCCGATGTGTCCACCCGGTGATCTGTCCGCAGCGGCACCGCCCCCCAACTCAGCGTGAGCTGTGCAACGGTGCGTTCCTCTGGGCTGAACGCCACGATCGGCATGGATGGCCGGAACCGCGCCATGGACCGCACGGTGAACCCTGTGTCCGAGATGCAGATGATTGCTGCGACGTCCATCTCTGTTGCGGCTCGCCACGCCGCAGCAGTCATGGCATCGGTGATCCTGGCACCGACGGACTCACCCACTGCCGATTGTCGGAGCAGTCGAATGCGACGGGCCCACGCATCGAAGTCGAACTCCTGATCTGCTCGGGCAGCCACCCGGGCCATGGCCGAGACGGCACCCACCGGATCGTGCCCGACAGCGGTCTCCGCCGAGAGCATCACCGCCGAGGTGCCGTCGGAGATGGCGTTGGCGACATCGGAGACCTCGGCCCTCGTCGGCGCCGGAGCCGTGATCATCGACTCGAACATCTGCGTGGCGGTGATCACCGGCTTGCCCCCGGAGATGCAGTCACGGGTGATGCGCTTCTGGAGGTGAGGTAGTTCCTCGATGCCGAGTTCGGCTCCGAGATCGCCTCGGGCGATCATGATCGCGCCCGCCTCGGCGATGATTCCCGTCAGGTTCTCCACTGCGGCTCGGGTTTCGATCTTCGCCACGACGAGTGGTCCCCGTGGATGAGGTTCGGTGCCGAGCCGGCGGATGTCGTGGGCCGATCGCACGAAGCTGACCGCAACGATGTCGACTCCGGCATCGACGAAGGCGTCGAGGTATCGGAGGTCCTCCTCGGTCGGTGAGGTGATTCCGAGGCGATCGCTCGGGATGTGCAGACCCGGGCGTCCCTGCGTCAGGCCACCGTGAGCCACCCGGGCGAGGGCGCGGTTTCCGTCGATCGACTCCACCTGCAACGAGACGCTCCCGTCGCCGACTGCGAGCAGATCGCCCGGATGCACGTCGTTCAACAGGTCGGGGTAGTCGACTCCGACCACTTCTGGGCTCGACGAGTCGAGTCCTGGAACCAGCTCGATCAACGAGTCGGCCGACAGCAAAACTTGCGTCGAGCCGAACGATGCGAGGCGGACCTTCGGGCCGGGTAGGTCGACCATCGTCCCAACCGGTCGCCTGAGCCGCTCCGAGACAGCCCGCACGGTGCGGTACCGGGCGAGGGCCTCGTCGAGGGTGCCGTGCGCCAGACCGATCCGAGCGACGTCGACACCGCCGAGCACCATGGCCTCGAGGATTTCGGGCGAGTCCGACGCCGGACCGATGGTGGCGACGATCTTGGTTCTGCGGGTCACCCTGCTGAGGCTAGGGGTTGAGCATCAGGACCGCGGAACGTCCTTCCAGGGGAGTTCCTTGTCCACTCGCACATCACCGGGCAGGCCGAGCACACGCTCACCGAGGATGTTGCGCAACACCTCACTGGTTCCACCCTCGATCGAGTTCGCCCGAGAGCGAAGGAAGTTCTTGGGAATGTCGTCGGTGAACAGAGCATGGCGAGGGCGAGCAAACTCGTAGGAGCCGTACAGCATCCCCTCGGCGCCAAGGATCTCCACTGCGGTGTCGTAGATCGCCTTGTTCAATTCGGCCATGGCCAACTTGGCCACAGAACCCTCGGGGCCGGGTGTACCCGAGCGCCGGTTGGCAGCGGCCCGCATGTTGTTGAGGCGGTTGACCTCGGCCTGAATCCACAGGTTGGTCACCCGGTCGCGCATCACGGGATCGGTGGAGGCGTGCTTGGTCCAGAGATCGACGAGGTGACCGATCGGACCGGAGCCCCGGGGCGGGGTCCCGCCACCGATGGATACTCGTTCGTTCATCAGGGTGGTGATCGAGACCGCCCAACCCTGCCCTTCGGCGTCGAGGCGCATCGAGTCGGGAACCCGGACGTCGGTGAAGTAGACCTCGTTGAACTCCGCATCTCCGGTCATCTGGCGAAGCGGACGAACCTCGACACCCTCGGCCTCCATGTCGACGATGAACGCAGTGATTCCCCGGTGCTTGGGCACGTCCGGGTTGGAACGGGCAATCAGGAGGCCGTATCGGGAGATGTGGGCGAGCGTCGTCCAGACCTTCTGTCCGTTGATGACCCACTCGTCACCGTCACGATCGGCCCGCATGGCCAGGGATGCCACGTCGGAACCGGCACCGGGTTCGGAGAACAACTGGCACCAGATGTGTTCGTTGGAGAACAACGACCGAAGGAGACCACGCTGCCCGTCGGTCCCGTGGGTCACGACTGCGGGTGCGCACATCCCGTAACCGATGGGGTTGCGTGCGCCACCGATCGGCCCCCCGGCACGAGCCACTCGTTCGATCACGGTCCTCTGGAGCTTCGGCGTCACGCCGAGACCACCCCAGCCGACCGGGAAGTGCACCCAGGCCAATCCCGAGTCGTACTGCGCTTCGAGGAACGCACGTTCGTCGGTGGCTGAGGGATCGTGGTTTGCGAGCAAGCCGTCGACTGCGTCGTTAACGAGTGTTTCGTCGGACATCAAACCCCCCGGTGGCTCAGGAACATCCCAAAGTTACTCTTCGGGCGAATCCGGGGCCGAGTCGGTCACGTACCGACGCTCGCCGACTCGTCATCGGGAGGGGGCTCATCGAACCCGGCCTCGCTCAGGCGTTGGAGCAACTCGTCACGGATCGACCGTCCGGCCTCACGGGCCCGCTCGCCTGACACCCGCCAACCCAGCCGCGAGGAGTACAAAAGCGGCGCCTGACGGAGTCGGCCGGCGGTCACTGCTGTGACGCGGGCAAAACACAGGTGATGGTCGATGGGCTCGCCACTCTCCCAGCGGTCCCGGACCTCGAGCACCTCACAGGAGAGCCAACCGAGCGAGTCGGGGACGAACGGTTGACCGTCGCCGCTCAACTCGAGGAACTCCTCGGCGATGTGATGGAACCGCCGGCCCGGGTACGAGAAGTACTGCCCGGCATCGACCTGATCACCCGTGAGGAGTGAGACAGTGAAGCGACCGCTGGCGCAGATCAGCGGGTAGGTGTCATGGCGGGGCGACACCGATGCCAAGATGATCGGGTCGTCGAAACTCACCTGCATCACCCAGTGAGAGCAGTAGGCCCGGACCAGACCGTCGTGCGCTGCTGCGACCACTTGGACGCCGTGCATCATCTGTCCGAGCGTTCTTTTGATCTCCCGGTCGATCACGTCCGGAGCCTACGACCCCGCTAGTTGAGCAGAGCCCGCAGACGTTGGGCGCTGCTGCGGAGTGCATCGCCGGTCGGTCCGGGCAGCGCATGCTCCTCCAGGAGGCCCGCCGCTTCGAGGTAGGCGCCCCGCGCCACGAGCCTGGTGGTTGCCGCTCCCAGCGCATCGCTCGGAGGGGGCCGACGTCGGAGCTCGAGGGCGAGCACCCGCTCGAGACCGGAGTCATCACCGAGGCGGACGTAGGCCGATCGGAGGTTGCGGCACCACCGGTCGACCACCGAGCGGACGTCGAGGGCGACCTCACCCCCGGGTCGGGGCTGCCACGCCGGTTCATACCGGCGCGCCAGGGCAACGACACTCGGTGCATCGAGGACCCGGCCCCCGTCGAACACGTCGAAGACGGACCCGCCGAGCGGATCACGGGCGACGACGTGTCCGGGGAGGCCGATGATCTCGAGATCCACGCCCAGACGGCGACCGAGGAGCACCACGACCACCGCCACCGACAGCGGGATGCCGCACCCACGCTCGAGTACCCGGTCGAGGAGGCTGTTCTCGGGCGAGTCGTAGGTCTGCGTGTCGCCGCGGAGCACACCGCTCCCGCACAACGCCTTCACCAGGGCTCCGGGGCCGGATGGTTCGCCCGACCTCTCCGTGATCGACAGCACGAGGTCATCGAGCAGGACCCGGGGGTCGGCAGCATCAGGGCGCCCATTGGCGCTCACGGCGCACACCAGTTCCTCGAGGTCCGGCCGTTCAGCGGCCCACAGCTGGGCGAACTGCTCCGGGATCTCCACACGACACGGTAACGCTGCGCACCGACGCACCGGAGTAACTTCAGTCCAGGTCGTCCCCCACGGCGGGCACGACGACGCACCCGCCATGGCATTCCTCGACGGCACTCGACCGATTGCGATCGCCCACCGTGGCGGGACCGAGATCGCACCGGAAAACACGATCGCTGCGTTCAGGAGTGCCTGGGAACTCGGGTTCAACTACCTCGAGACCGACGTCCACCTGACTGCCGACGGAACCCTCGTGGCGTTCCACGACGACCAACTCGACCGTGTGACCGACCACACCGGCTCGATCGCCTCGCTCCCGTGGGCCGAGGTGTCCGGAGCACGGATCCACGGCGTCCACGCCATCCCGACCCTCGAGGAGCTGCTCGAGGAGTTCCCAGACGCACGCTTCAACATCGATGCCAAACACGACGACGCCGCCGTAGCGCTCGTCTGGACGCTGCGGCGCCACGGGGCCCTCGGACGAGTCTGCGTGGGTGGGTTCTCCGATCAGCGACTCGGCCGCATCAGAGCCCTCGCCGGCCCCGGGCTGTGCACGTCGGCCGGACCGAGGGAGATCGCCCGTGAGGTCGCCCGGGCACGACTACGTCGTTCGCCCAACGACCGATCGCTCTCCCGTCCGGTCGCCACGCCGTATCGGTGTCTGCAGGTACCCGTCCGCCATCGCCAACTCGAGATCCTCACGCCGGAACTCGTCCATCAGGCGCACCTCCGAGGAATCGATGTCCACGTCTGGACCATCGACGAGCCGCTGGAGATGAATCGTGTGCTCGACATGGGCGTGGACGGAGTCATGACCGACCACCCGACGGTGCTGCGAACGGTGCTGCGGCGTCGAGGTGAGTGGACGAACTGAAACCGAACCTCACCACTCGCAGACTCGATCACGAGTGAGGCCGCGTTGACAGCGAGTTGCCGTGGAGTAGATTCCAGAGTGTGATGCTTGTCACTCAGGCATCACGTGAGGCAAACCGGCCGTCGAGACATCGGTTGGTCACTAAACCAATCCAGGGGGAATTCGTGACGCCAGATTCGGGAATGATCCGCAAGGTCGCCATCGTGATGATCGCTGCGGTCGCAGTACTCGCCACTGCTTGCGGTGGCGGATCCGGCTCAGAGGACCCGAGCGCCTCCGGCGGCGGGAGTGAGACTGAGGTTCCGACCCCTGGCGGCGAGGCGGTGTACGGACTCGAGGCTGAGACATCCGGTGGCTACTGCCTCGCCGAGGCTCAACTTGCCGCATCCGGGATTCAGGTCGCTCGGTCCGTCTACGACACGCTCACGATTCCTGACAACCAGGGCAACTTCACTGGGTCGCTGGCAGAGTCCGTCACGCCGAATGCCGACTACACGCAGTGGACCGTGAAACTCCGGCCCGGGATCACCTTCCACGACGGTTCTCCGCTCGACGCCCAGGTGGTCAAGAACAACATCGACGCCTACCGCGGCACCTACCCGGCCCGCTCACCACTGCTGTTCCGTTTCGTCTTCGAACCCATCGCCGATGTCTCGGTGGCGGACCCGTCGACGGTCGTGATCACCACCAAGACGCCCTGGCCGGGGCTGCCTGCAGCGTTGTTCCAGTCCGGACGCATGGGAATCATGGGGCAGGCCCAACTCGACGACACCGAGACCTGCGACACCAAGTTGATCGGAACCGGACCGTTCCAACTCCAGGACTGGAAGGTCAACGACAGCTTCGTCGCTGTCAAGAACCCCAACTACTGGCAGAAGGACGCCGCAGGAACTCAACTCCCCTACCTCGACAAGATCACCTTCAAGCCCTACCCGGATGGCATCGCCCGGCTGAATGCCTTCAACTCCGGAGAGATCAACGTGATGCACACCTCTGGTGCAGAGGATCTGCTCGATCTGCGGGACCAGCGCGACTCCGGCGAGATCGAACTCGTCGAGTCCGACCAGTTCGCCGAGGTGAGCTACGGGATGCTGAACGCCTCCAAGCCACCGTTCAACAACAGGAACTGCCGACTCGCAGCGGCAACCGCCGTCGACCGCAACGAGATCAACAAGATCATCAACCTCGACGTGTTGACCATGGCGTCGGGGCCGTTCGGGAAGGGCGACGTCGGCTACCTCGAGAACTCTGGCTACCCCGAGTTCGATCTGGAGAAGGCGAAGGAGTACGCCGCTCTCTGCCAGCAGGAGACCGGGGCTCCACTCGAGTTCACGCTTGTGTCGACCCCGGATCCAGGCGTGGTCAAGACCGTCCAGTTGATCCAGCAGCAGGCCGAGAAGATCGGTGCCAAGGTCAATCTCAAGCAGGTTGAGCAGGCTGCCCTCATCAACACTGCGCTCGGTGGCGACTGGCAGGCGCTCAGTTGGCGGAATCACCCCGGCGGGAACCCGGACGGGCAGTACAACTGGTGGAAGTCGGGCTCACCGGTGAACTTCGGGAAGTTCTCCGATCCTGAGATCGATCGTCTCCTCGACGCCGGCCGAGCCGAGCCCGATCAGGCCAAGGCGGCTGCCATCTACGAGGAAATCAACCGACGCTTCGGGTCGGAGGTGTACAACATCTGGCTCAACTGGACCCAGTGGAACGTGGCCTCGAAGGGGATCTCAGGCGTCTACGGACCCAACAACCCCGACGGCAGCGAGCCATTCCCCGGCCTCGCCACCGGCCATCCGGTCCTCGGGCTCTACAAGAAGAACTGAGCAATTGGGGCCCGGACCTCGGTCCGGGCCCCTGAGCCCATGGTCGCCCTCCGAAAGCTCGGTCAACTACTCGTCACGGTGGTGCTCGTGACGCTCTTTGCGTCACTCCTGCTCGAGTTGCTGCCCGGTGACCCCGTTCAGGTGCTGGTGCCGTTCGGGAGCGACGAGCAACGTGAGGCCGTGCGGGCCGACCTCGAACTCGATCAGCCGTTCGTGGCGCGATACGGGTCGTGGTTGGGCGGGTTCGTCACCGGCGACCTCGGGAACTACTACACGGTGAGTTCCACCCGCCCGGTGTCCGAACGGGTCGCCGACGCTCTGCCGGTCTCGCTCGTGTTGATGATCTACGCCCAGGTGATCGCTCTGCTGATCGCCATCCCGGTCGGCGTGATCGCTGCCTACCGCAAGGACACGTTCTTCGACCGACTCTCGAACACCTCTGCGTTCGCCATGTTGGCCATACCGACCTTCGCTCTGGGATTCGTGCTCCAGTACTACCTCGGAGTGAAGCTCGGGTGGTTCAAGGCCACGGGATACACCCCGATCACGGAGAACCCCTCGGAGCATCTCCAGACGGTCGTACTGCCAGTCATCACCCTCGCCGTGGGCCAGGTGGCCGTCTACATGCGCCTCCTCCGCAGCGACATGATCGCCACGCTCCAGCAGGACTTCATCACGATGGCCAAGGCGAAGGGTCTGAGGAACAAGCGCATCCTGTTCCGCCATGCGCTCCGACCATCGTCGTTGACCCTGCTCACCGTTGCGGGCCTCAACGTCGGCACGCTGATCGGCGGCGCCCTCATCGTCGAGGTGGTCTTCGGGATCCCCGGCATGGGATTCCTGCTCGCCGAGGCGATCGCCACCCGTCAGGTTGTGGCGTTCCAGTCGATGGTGGCCATCATCGCGATCTTCTACGTGCTGGTGAACTTCAGCGTCGACATCCTCTACAGCGTCCTCGATCCCAGGATCCGACGATGAGCACCGAGCAGTACCCGACTGGACGAGACACCAGCATCACGCACCTCGATCCGTCGCTCGAGGTCACAGCGCTCGCCATCACCGCCGAAGAACTCGAGCCCGCAGACCCCGACGCCAGGAAGGGAGGACTCGGTGCCGGCGCATGGCTGTCCCTCGGGTGGATCGTCGGCTTGGCGACGCTGTCCGTCATCGCCCCGTTCCTCCCGTTTCCCGATCCCAGCGAGTCGGTGGCAGCTCTCGCCCGTCAGGGTCCGGTCGTCAACCAGTGGCTCATCGCACTGCTCGCGCTCGTCGTGCTCGGGGTGGTCAGCGTCCTCCTGACATCGATGGTCCGACGCTCCGATGACTCCGGGGTCCGGGTCCGCACGATCCGGGTGGTCATCGGCGTGATCGCCGCAGTGATCGTGATCGCCACGCTCGCAGTTCACGTGAGCCGCAACCAGGGTTCGCTGCTCGGGGGCGACACGATCGGACGCGACATGCTGAGCCGGATCATCTACGGCACCCGCTCGTCCTTCGCCATCGGCTTCGGCGCTGTAGGGTTCGGCCTGATCATCGGCGGATTCCTCGGGCTCGTCACCGGATTCTTCCGCGGGCGCGTCGACGGCGTCATCACCCCGGCCATGACGATCCTGCTCGCCATTCCACAGTTCGTGCTCGCACTCGCACTCGTGACGGTCCTGGCATCCAGCGACGACACGAGCAGCTCGAAGCGCATCGGTGTCGTGATTCTTGGGCTCGGGATCGTCTCCATCCCGATCCTCGGCCGCATCACTCGAGCGAACACACTCGTGTGGTCCGAGCGCGAGTTCGTGCTCGCCTCCAAGGCCATGGGCGCCAAGAGTTGGCGCACCATGTTCCGAGAGGTGCTCCCGAACGTGGTGCCCGCCATGATGTCCATCGCCCTGCTCGGTGTGGGCATTGCGATCGTGGCCGAGGGTGGGCTGAGCCTGTTCGGCGTCGGCGTGCAACTCCCGACCCCATCGTGGGGGAACATCATCGCCGAGAATCGCGACCAACTCCGCCGTTCACCGCACATGGTGATGATCACGATCATCGTGTTGTTCATCACGGTGCTGGCGCTCAACTACCTCGCCGATGTCGTGGCCAAGCGATTCGAGGTCAGGGAGTCGGTGCTGTGAGCGCCCCGACTCCCGCCACCGCCGTCGCTCCGCTTCCCTGGGACGGTCCGCTGCTCGAGCTCGTCGACCTCCGAACCTCGTTTCGCACACCCCGGGGCCTGGTGCGATCCGTCGATGGGATCTCGTTCACCCTCGGACGCGGCACCACGCTCGGGATCGTCGGTGAGTCCGGTTCGGGCAAGTCGGTCCTGTCCCGTTCGATCATGGGACTGCTTCCCTCCAATGCAGAACGCTCCGGCCAGGTGGTGTTCGAGGGCCGGGACATCTCCAACCTCACCGGTGAGGGGTATCGGGAGTTGTGGGGCACTGACATGGCGATGGTCTTCCAGGATCCCATGACGGCCCTCAACCCGGTAATGAAGGTCGGACACCAGATCACCGAGTCGCTCCGGTTCCATCTGGGGATGTCCAAGGCCGAGGCCCGAGACACCGCAGTCGCTCTCCTGCGGTCGGTTCGGATTCCCGAAGCGGAGAAGCGCTTCGACTCCTACCCCCACGAGATGTCCGGCGGCATGCGACAGAGAGTCGTGATCGCCGTCGCTCTCGCTTGTGGACCGAAGCTCCTCCTCGCGGATGAACCAACCACAGCCCTCGACGTGACCGTTCAGGCGCAGATCCTCGACCTGCTCGCTGAACAGCAGCGAGAGCGCTACATGACGGTCATCCTCGTCACGCACGATCTCGGTGTGGTCGCCGGCCGAGCCGACCACATCGCCGTCATGTACGCCGGACGCATCGTCGAGTCAGCACCCACCGCCGTGTTGTTCAACGAGATGCAGATGCCCTACACCGAGGCGTTGCTAGCGGCCATCCCGAAGCTCGATCAACGCTCGCACACACGCCTGACCGCGATCGGCGGTCGACCACCCGACCTCGTCAACCCGCCAACCGGGTGTGCGTTCAGTCCACGTTGTCCCTACGCCCGTGATCGGTGCTTCGCTGAGCGCCCGGTTCTGCAGGAAGCCGCCACACCCGGCCACTACTTCGCCTGCTTCTATCCGATGTCCTCTCCGGAGACACGGGCAGCAAGGGATCGGATCGCTGCTGCCTCAGCGTCCGCGCTCCCACCCCCGTTCCAGCAGCCGTCGCTCGACTCGCCTGCCGAAACACCCCCGCCGTTCCAGCCACCGCCGGTCGACCCGCCATCGGCGACACCTCCGCCGTTTCCCGAGGCTCACTGATGGCCGGCAGCGGCACCGCCCACCTTCGACCACCAGAGGATGTTCTCCTCCGAGTGGAGAACCTCGTCGTGGAGTTCAAGGTCGCCCGACGTCGTGTGGTCTCGGCCGTGTCGAACATCTCCTTCGACGTTGCCGAGGGCGAGACCCTTGGTCTCGTGGGCGAGTCCGGCTGCGGCAAGTCGACCACGGGGAAGGCCATCATGCAGTTGCCTCGCCCCACACGTGGGTCCGTCCAACTCGACGGCCGGGAATTGACCGGACTCTCCGGCGAGGCCCTCCGCAGCGCACGCCCAGGGTTCCAGATGATCTTCCAGGATCCGATCTCATCACTGAATCCCCGCCGACACGTGAGCGACATCGTCGTCGAGCCACTCAACGTCTGGAAGATCGGCACCGCCGATGACCGACGAGCCAAGGTCGATGAGGTGCTCACCACCGTCGGCATCGACCCCGAGGCTGCCCGATCCCGGAAACCGTTCGAGTTCTCCGGGGGTCAGTGCCAACGAATCTCGATCGCCCGGGCCGTGATCACCGATCCGCGTTTGATCATCTGTGACGAGCCGGTCTCTGCGCTCGATGTGTCGGTCCAGGCGCAGATCCTGAACCTTCTCGAGGACATGAAGGAGCGCTATCGGCTGACGCTCGTGTTCGTCGCCCACGACCTCGCCGTGGTCAAGAACGTCTCCGACCGTGTCGCCGTGATGTACCTCGGCAAGATGTGCGAGATCGGGCCGCCCGACACGATGTACGCCCAGCCGGCCCACCCGTACACAGCGGCGCTCCTCGCCGCCATCCCCCTCCCGGATCCCGCCGTCGACCCGGCAGCCACCGAACACCTCGGCGGGGACCTGCCATCGCCACTCGATCCACCGTCGGGCTGTCGGTTCCGAACCAGGTGCCCGCGGGCACACGACGTCTGTGCGCAGGTCGAACCCCAGATGCAGCGAGTCGGAGACGATCACTACGTCGCCTGCCACGCACCGCTCGTGACCCCGGTGGCCGCACCCGGCGTTCGCTGAACAGTCGCCGGGCGCAGTGGAACTCGACATCCCCTCGATCCTCGAGGCGCTCGAGGCCGACCGGCCTGACCACCCCACGCTGGTCCACCGTGGTCGCACCTGGAGCCGACACGAGTTCGGCGACCGGACCCGGCGTCTCGCCTCGGTGCTGCTGCGCCACGACCTCGGAGCCCACGGGGCCTTCGGCGAGGTGCCGCGCTGGGAGTCCGTCCACTCCCACGTGGCGCTATACCTCCACAACCGACCCGAGTACCTCGAGGGGATGGTGGGCGCCTGGAAGGCACGGGCCGTCCCCGTCAACGTCAACTACCGCTACGTCGCCGACGAGCTCCGTCACGTCCTGGTGGACAGCCGGTCGGAAGCCGTGGTGTTCGAGCGCCAGTTCGGACCCACGCTCGCTCCCGTGCTCGAGTCCCCGGTCCCGGGTGCCCGCCTGCTGCTCTGGGTGGAGGACGGCTCCGGCGCTCCCCTCCTCCCCGGTGCCGTCGAGTACGAGTCTGCGCTCGCCACAGCGGAGCCCACCCTGCCGACGGATGTCGTCTCGGCGTGGAGCGGCGACGACCTGTACGTCTGCTACACGGGCGGCACCACCGGGCTGCCCAAGGGTGCCACGTGGCGCCAGGCCGACTTCCTGGTGGGCGCCCTCGGGGTCCAGCGGGCCGACGGGTGTGAGTTCGGGGGCCTCGACGAAGTGGTCACGGCCGCCGGCAACCGGCTCCGGGCGTTGCCGGCGCCGCCGTTCATGCACGGTGCCGCCCACTGGAACGCGCTGTCGTGCTGGACGGACGGCGGCACGGTGGTCGTCCAGGACCGGACGGACACGGTGGATCCGGGCGACCTCCTCCGGACCGTGCGGACCCACGAGGTCACATCGCTACTGCTGGTCGGCGACCCGATGGCCCGTCCGCTCGTCGACGAACTCCGGAGCCGCCCGGTCGAGGTGCCGTCGTTGCGTCACGTGCTGTCGGGGGGCGCGGTCCTCTCCCCAGACACCCGACGAGCGCTGCTCGAGCTGCTCCCAGGGGTGTCGGTGGTGGACGTCCTGGGCTCCACCGAGTCCGGGCGACAGGGCGTGGCCCGGGTGCATCGCCCCGAGGAGGCCGACGCACCGTTCACCCCGTCGGCCGACGGCGTCGTCCTCGCCGAGGACCGGAGGCGCCTGCTCCGACCCGGCGACGAGGCGGTCGGCTGGCTCGCCCGCTCTGGTCGTGTCCCGCTCGGCTACCTCGGCGACCCGGACCGGACCGACGCCACGTTCCCGGTCGTGGACGGCGTGCGCTACGCCGTGCCGGGCGACCGGGCCCAGTGGCTGGCCGACGGTCGCGTCCGGTTGCTCGGCCGGGACTCGGTCTGCGTCAACACCGGCGGCGAGAAGGTCTTCGTCGAGGAGGTCGAACAGGCGCTCGCGCGCCACCCCGGCGTGCTCGACGTCGTGGTCTGCGGCCGTCCGTCACAGCGGTGGGGCGAGGAGGTCGTGGCCGTGGTCGCCCTGCGTGACGGGGAGCACCCGAGCGACGACGAGCTCACCGAGGTCGCCAGCAGGTCGATCGCCCGGTTCAAGCTCCCCAAGGAGATCGTGCGGGTGGGCCGTGTGCTGCGCTCACCGTCGGGCAAGGCCGACTACCGCTGGGCCCGAGCCGTCGCCACCGGCGAGCTCAGTCCTTGAGGGCCACTGCGTTCGGAGTGACGTTCATCTTGGGCTCGTAGGCGACCTCTGCGACGGTGCGCGAGACCGCTGCCACCGTCGAACGGAGTGCCGTCACACATGAGGCACAGGGCCCGTAGAACGGTGCTTCATCTGGTTCACCACATCGAGGACAGTTGAACCGGAGCGACTCCACCGACAGAGCATCGCGCTGCGGTCACCGGAGATCGTGGATCGTCGGTCCCCAGCTCCTCCCCTGCCTGAACACAGCGACGAGGCGTGAATTCACACCATGTGGCTCTGGTGATCCACATCAGGCCGGCGTTACGGTCCGGAATCGGTGCCCCGCAAGCCAAGGGCGCTGCAGATCTGGAGGCAGAGACATGTTGATCACCTGCGGTCCGCCGGACACCCCCCAATATCAGTTGTCGACCCCCAGTTTCGAGGTCCGGCTCCGGGACCGCTCCGTCGAGATGGTCACCGGCGCCGATGCGTACCAGCAGGAGCAGAGCATGACCACGTTCTTCCGAACATCGGGCCAGCGCGGAATCGACTGCTGGGCCACCCGCATTGCGAGCTTCCGTACCGAGGAGATCCTCGCCGTACGGCGCCTCGAGCCCTGACCGGTGCAGTACCGGTTGCGCTGCGGGGTACGGGGTAGTTTCATCGGGCGATCTTGATGAATGAATCAGACTCCCCCGAGCAGCCCGATCCGATCGGTCCACCCAATGTCGTCGTGATCGGCGCCGGACCGGCCGGCCTCACCGCCGCCTACCAGCTCTCCAAGGCGAACATCACCAGCACCATCCTCGAGGCCACCGACGTCGTCGGCGGGATCTCGCAGACCGCCGAACGTGACGGTTGGCGCTTCGACATCGGCGGCCACCGCTTCTTCACCAAGGTGCAGCCGGTCGAGGCCCTCTGGCACGAGATCCTTGACGACGACGAGTTCCTCCTGCGCCCACGGATGAGCCGGATCTACTACCAGGGCAAGTACTACGACTACCCGATCAAGCCGATCAACGCGTTGCGCAACCTCGGATTCCTCGAGGCAGTGCGCTGCGTGTTGTCCTACCTGTGGGCCAGGGTCCGTCCGCCCAAGGACCAGAGCACGCTCGAGGGTTACGTGGTCGCCGACTACGGCCGCCGGCTCTACGAGCACTTCTTCCGGACCTACAACATCAAGGTGTGGGGTGTCGACCCGGCCCAGCTCTCCGCTGACTTCGGAGCGCAGCGCATCAAGGGCATGTCGCTCTGGCACGCCGTGTGGGAGCCCATCCGTTCCCGGCTCCTCGGTCGCCGAGCCGACCGGACCAAGCAGGTCACCAGCCTCATCGAGGACTTCCAGTACCCGAAGTACGGACCCGGCATGATGTGGGAGCGCTGCGCCGAACTCGTCGAGGCCACAGGTAGCGCCGTGGTGTTCGACCAACGAGCCCAGCGCATCGAGCGCAACGAAGCCGGCGTCACTGCCGTCGTCGCCGTCGACAGCGCCGGTCGGACCACGACCTACCCAGCCGATCACGTGGTGTCGACCATGCCACTGCCGTACTTCGTCGAAGCACTCGACCCACCGGCACCCGCCGAGGTGCTCGAAGCGGCCTCCGGCCTCGGGTTCCGCGACTTCCTGACCGTTGCGCTCGTCGTCCCCGAGGTCGACGGCTTTCCCGACAACTGGATCTACATCCACTCCTCCGAGGTCGCCGTCGGGCGCATCCAGAACTTCGGTTCCTGGTCGCCGTACCTCGTGAAGAACGGCCGTACGTGTCTGGGCCTCGAGTACTTCGTCTTCGAGGGCGACGGCATGTGGACCAAGGCCGACGAGGACCTCGTCGAGCTTGCGAAGCGGGAACTCGAGTTACTCGGTCTCGCCCGGGCCAGTGCCGTCGAGTCGGGGTACGTCGTGCGGATGCCCCGGGCCTACCCCGTCTACGACGAGGGCTACCAGGCAAAGGTGGCCGTGCTACGCGACTGGTTGGCGGAAGCGGCGCCGAACGCACACCCGGTCGGCCGCAACGGCATGCACAAGTACAACAATCAGGACCACTCCATGCTCACCGCCATGTTGAGCGTCGAAAACATCGTGACCGGCTCACACCATGACGTGTGGTCCGTCAACGTCGAAGCCGACTACCACGAGGTCGACGCCGACACCCCGTCGGTCGCCTCGGACTGGATCGGCAGCGACGGGGACGGGACCGGACGCGACGCACCGGTCGTCCCGTCCTCCTGAGGCCAGCCTGGCTCCTGCGGCCAGCTCGGGACAGGCTCAGCCGGCGGGACGGGCGAGCACGTCGACCTGCGGTGCGAGCCAGTCGCCGGTGACGGCGATGAACGGTTCGCTGAGGTGTACCCCGTCGCTGCGGATGGACGGATCGAGCCCCCCACCGGGCTGGGTGGCCATCCAGCCGCCGAAGTCCACGACCGTGGCCACCCCGGGCCGCAGGGAGGCCGCCTCCCTGATCAACTCGTTCAGCCGCTCCATCCGCGCCGGATCCGACTCGGGCAGGCCGGTGAAGCCCTGTCCACGGCCCGACTCGATCAACGGGTAGGTGACCAGGGCCACCGTGGCGCCGCGCGAGCCCAGCAGGTCGATGGCCGAGAGGAGCTCGGTGAGGAAGTACCGGTCCGAGACGGGCTCGCCGATCGAACGGATCCGGTCGTCGCCGGGCAGACGACGATCGACGACGTCCCAGATGCCCGTGCCCAGCACGACCACTGCTGGATCGTAGGAGTCGAGCAGCCCGGGAAACAGCGTGGCCCAGTCGCACCGGTCCGCGAACCGGACGATGTCGCGCATGAACCGGTACTCGCCACCCCGGGCAACCGGGCAGCCGAGCTGTGCCCCGATGGAGACCTTGAGCTGCGCACTCGGTACCCGGCTGTCGCGGAGCCCGACCCCTAGGTCGACCGCAACGGAGTCCCCGACCACCAGGACGGGCACGGGCGAGCCGGGCGGCACCGTCCGCCGTGGCACCGCCTGGGGCGCGGCTGGGAGGGGCAGCACGGCCGAGACCGCGCCGAGCTGGTCCGGCGCAGGCACCGGCGGACGGACGTCCCGCATGGCGGGGGCGAGCGATGCGGCGAGCTCACGCTGCCCGAGCTCGGTGTAGCCGACGCCGTCAGGAGCACGCCGGGCCGGATCGAAGGGGCCGCCCGGCCAGGCGTTCGTCACGGCCGCCACGTCGAGCACCGGCAGGCCAGTGGCACCGGCGGCCTCCCGGAGGATCTGGTTCCACCTGTCGATGCGGCCCGGATCGTTCTCGGGGAACCCCGGTCCGGGTCCGCCCTCCACGGCCTCGCTCCCCGACAGGACGAACAACGCCCGCTCTATCTCGCCCTGCGGGAGACCACGGGCCGGCGGTGGCGGCGGGGGCGCGGACCGGTTGTCCATCCTGGGCAGGGTCGCCACGGCGACAGGTACGCCCGTGTCGGTGAGTTCGCCCAGGAAGTCCCGCAGCTCGAGGGCGAGCAGCTCGTCGAGCGCCGGGTCGCCGAGTGAACGCCACGGCTGGTCGGGTTCGGTCCGACGGTCGGCCACGTCACGCATCCCCCCGCTCACCACGACCAGCTCCGGACGGTTCACCGTGACCTCTGCCAGCCACTGTTCCTGGAGCGACCCGCAGCGGTCGGAGTTCCGCTCAGCGGTGCCGTCGGGCATGGCGACGAACCCGACTGCCACCAGACCGCACCCCGGGTCGGCCACGGCCCTGACGGCGAGCGGGTCCTCGCTCGTGCCGGTCCAGGCCGGACCCCACGCCGCGGCCGACGCGTCGCCGATCACGGTGGTCCGAAGCGGTGCGGGCGCTGCTGGTGGCGCGTTGGACGCCACCTCCTCGAGCGTCCCGCCCGCAGGTGCCGGCGCAGCCGCGGTGAGCACCAGCGTCAGGACCACCAGCGCAGCAGCGGCCGGCAGGGCGACCCGTGGCGCCCAGCGCCTCGCTGCGCCGGCACCCTCGCGCACCGGCCGCTCGACCAGCCGTTGGAGCACCACCGCTGCGGCGATGGTGACCGCCATGCGCAGTCCGAACAGCGGCCAGGGCGCGAGCCCGGTCCGCACCGGGGTGAGCCACAGGAACACCGGCCAGTGCAGCAGGTACACGCCGTAGCTGATCCGGCCGAGGGCGACCAGCGGTCGGCCGCCGAGCAGGCTGCGCCACGGTCCCGGCTGCATCGCTGCGACGATCAGACCGACCGTGCAGGCGCTCGTGGTGAGCAGACCGGCGGGGTACATCCAGCCGCTCGTGACCGAGGCCGTGTGCCAGAGCACCAGCGTCCCCACGATCGCGGGGACCGCCAGAGCCGCCAGCCACAGCCGGGTCGTCGCCGAGGTGGGTCGGAGCCGACGGACCCCCACCGTCGCCAGCAGTCCTCCGATCGTGAGCTCGGCCAGCCGGGTGTCGGTCCCGAAGTAGGCGCGGGGCACCGACACGCCGGCGGCGCGCCAGTTGAGCACGGCCGAGAGGACGGTGAGCCCCACCAGGGCCCTGGCCAGGGTGGTGACGGGGCCCGGGCCACGCCGACGACGGGCGAGTGCGACCACGCCGACGATCACCAGCGGGTAGAGCAGGTAGAACTGCTGCTCGATCGCCAGCGACCAGAAGTGCTCCGTTGGCGACGGCGCGTCGAAGAGCGCCCCATAGGAGCGGTCCTGCACGATGAACCACCAGTTGCTCACCTCGAGCAGAGCCGCCGGCACGTCGCCACGCAGCGAGCGGAGCTGGGTGGCGTCCCACACGCCGAGCGCGCCCATCACCAGGATCAGCAGGAGGGTCGTCCACGCTGCCGGCAGCAGCCGACGGAACCGCCGGGAGGTGAACCGGCGCAGGTCCACCCCACCCGAGCGTCGCCACTCGGACAACAGCAGCGTCGTGATGAGGAACCCGGAGAGCGTGAAGAACGCCGACACGCCCAGGAACCCGCCGGGAATCCATTCGAAGCGGGCGTGGTAGAGGCAGACGGCCAGGACGGCGAGCGCCCTCAGCCCGTCGAGCGCCGGCTCGTAGCCGAGCTCGGCCGAACCGGAGCGTCGCCGGACCAGCCGACGGTGGCCCGGTCCGACCGGCGGGGTCACGGTCGACGACGGCGCCGCCACGACGGATCAGGACCCCTGATCCCGGACGGCGTCGCCGGCCCGGGCTGGCGGCAACGGCATGGGTGCCACCCGACCCGCCAGGTAGCGCCCGCCCGAGGTCCGTCGGAACGCCGAGCTGATCCGAGGCGCCCGGAGCGACAGGCCCCACCACGTCACCCGGAGTTCGGTCTCCACCATGGTACGGACGACGGCCATCTTCGACTGACCGGCCACACGGTCGACGAAGGTGATCGGCAACTCACGAACCCGGGCACCGGCGGCGGACAACCGGTACGCCGTCTCGATCTGGAACAGGTAGCCGTTGGCCCGGGTGCCGTCGATGTCGATCTGCTCCAGCACCTCGGCCCGGTACGCCCGGAAGGCGCTGGTTGCGTCACGCACGCTGAGGCGGAGCATCCACCGGGCGTAGCCGTTCCCCCACCGGGACAGCCCCCGGCGGAACCACGTCCAGTTCAGGATGGAGCCACCGGGCACGTACCGGGACCCCACGGCGACCTCGGCCCCGTCGCGGAGCGCGTCGAGCAACCGGGGCAGCACCTCCGGGTCGTGCGAGAGGTCGGCGTCCATCTGCGCGACGACGTCGTAGCCACCGTCCAGGGCCACCCGGAACCCGTGACGGTACGCCGCACCCAGACCCTCCTTGCGGGTCCGGTGGAGGACCTCGACGCCGCCGAGTTCGGCCCCGACCTCTCCGGCCAGTCGCCCCGTGCCGTCGGGGCTGTCGTCGTCGACGACCAGCACGTCGGTGTCGGGAGCTGCACGCCGGACGGCCCGCAGGAGGTCGACGATGTTCTCCGCCTCATAGAACGTGGGCACGACGACGACCGACCGCACCGGTCAACACTAGCGTGGTGTCGGTGGCCCGACGGGGGCACCGACCAGCGGCCCGAACCGTCAGGTCGCTGGTCGGCACCGCTCCATGAGGCGGACCGTGGGGGTGACCACCACCTCGCAGAACTGCTCCCGGACGACCCGGTTGGGGGCGTCGCTGCGGGACCCCGCCGAGGTGTTGGGTTCCGTCCATGCGTCGGCGGCGTCGGTGAGCACGAGCCAGTCAGCGGCTGCGACCTCCTCGGCCAGCCCTGAGCCCTCGGCGTCGGCCAGCCCGGGGTCCATCTCGATGTACCGGGTGCCCGGGACCAGGTCGGGGAACAGGTGGTAGAAGAACGCGTCGCTGTAGTTGGTCCTCGAGAGGTCGCCGGGTCCGGCGATCAGGCGGTCCCCCGGCTGTGCCCGTGCGGCGAGCGCGTCGACCACTGTCTGGGCGTCGGCCGCACCCTCTGGGCTCCCGAACCAGAAGGTTCGCTCGCCGTTGGTGATCGGCGAGCCGAACTGGTTGCGTCCGAACGTCTGCCCGACGGCGTCCAGGTAGGTGCGGACCGGGTAGAAGGGCACGACCACCAGGAGGACCAGGGCCATCACCCCTGCGGCCACGGTCGGCGGCAACCACGCCCTCGACTCCCCCACCCGTCGCTCGACCAGGTAGGCGATCGCCGCCATGGCCAAGGGGAATGAGATGCAGGTCACCCACGCCAGGTGCGTGGTGTCGGGTCGCTGCAGCGCCTGGGTCACCAGCAACGCCGAGAACCCTGCGCTCGGCACGAAGGCCACCGCCCGTGGCGTGCCCCGCTCCCGGCGCCACAGGAGCACGGCCACGACCACCACGAGCAGGATCGACGCCGGCACCAGCCAGAACCACAGGACGATCTGCTGGGAGAGCGCAGGTATCGGGAACGGCCAGCCGGTCGTTCGCAACGCCCCGGCCTTCTGCAGGAACCCGTCGATCTCGCCCCACGACGGCGGCACCGGGAGCGCCCGGCCCGGCCTGAGCTCGAACACCGGCTCGAGGAACATGCCCCGGAACGACGCGCCGAGGCCGCTCAGGAGGACGTGGGGCACGTACAACAGGAGGGTCAGGCCGCCGGCCACGAGGAACGGCCGACGGCGTGACCACGGCAGTGGCCAGAGGAGCAGCCCGAACCCGACGACCACGGCCAGCACCAGGTCGGGGCGGTACAGCAGCGCCGCGCCCGCGCACACCCCGGCGAGGGCCAGCAGGCGAGTACCGCCGTGGTCGTCGCCGGCCCGACGGGCGCCGGCCACCCCCACCGCCAGACCAGCGGTGGCGAACGCCAGCGACCCGTTCCACGCCATGGCGACGAGCCCCATGGGCAGCAGGAGGATCAACACGGCGACGACGCACGCCGGTGTGGCGACCCGGCGGCCCCACGGCCGCAGGAGCGCGTAGAGGGCCACTGCGACGACCGCGTGCTGGAGGAGGCCGACGAGTCGTTCCACGGTGATGTCCACACCCAGGACTCCGTAGATCGCTGCCAGCACGTAGACCGACCCGGGACCGTAGAGGTGGAGGAAGTCACGGTGCGGGAGCCGACCCTGGAGGATCTGCTCGGGGAACACGAGCATGAACCCCTCCTCCATGGGTGGTCCCTGGTACCGCATCAACCCCACCACCGGCAGCAGCAGGGCTCCGAGCACGACCGCCATTCCGAGCGCGTCACGGCGGTCCCACGGCGTCCGTGCCGCGTCCTCCGTCACCTGCGCCCCGCAGTCCGACGGATCTCGGCGAGCAACCAGGTGGCGTGCTCGAACAGTGCGCCTCCGGAGTAGTGCAGGCCGTCGGGACGATCGATCCGGTCGGTGGCGGACCGCGCGGCGGTCCACGAGGCAGCGTCGACGACGCCTGCGCCACCGGCGGCCGCACCGGCGACGAGCGATCGGTTCCATGCCGCCACCCACTCGGGGTCACACGGGCTGTTGCGACCACGGCCGTCGCAGTAGAAGCGGCCGTTCGGCTCACCCGGGACCGCGGCGGTCACCAGCAGGACCCGGGCCCCGGTCGCGCCGAGACGCTGCGCTGCCTCCGTGAAGGCAGCGACCCGCTCGGCGTCGGCCTCCGGCGACAGGAACGGAGCATCGCTGCCACCCGGCAGGTCCCCGAGGATCCGCGAGAACACCAGGACGACGTCCGGCTGGACTCCGAGCACCGAGACAGGCCAGGCCTGGCGCCAGTCCGGGCAGGGCTCGTCGGTGGCGGAGGTGGTCCCGAACGAGCACCCGAGAATGGTGCGGTCCCAGAGCAGGACGCTCGGGTCGCCCAGCGACACCAGACCGTTGGCCGCGCCACGACCGAGCGAGTCACCGAACACCAGCACCCGGGTCTGGCCTGCGCAACCGGCGGTCGGGTCCGCCACCTCCCCGACCGTCGAGGCATCGAAGCGGTCCGTGCTCCCCAGGAACAACCGCACTGGACCAGCGGTCGGCACGCACGGCACCGTCGTGGTCGTCACACCCGCTGGGGACGGAGCCACCACGGGGTCGGCGACACGCTCGAGACTGGCCGCGACCTGCTGCCCGGCCGTGGGACCGTCGGGCCGTCCCGTCCAGAGCGCGACTCCGATCACGGCGAGCACCAGAGACCCCGTTGCGGCGAGGGCCCGGGGCGTCGGTCGGCCGAGTTGGACCGGCAGCTCCACCAACTGGTGGGCCAGCGCCGCCAGGGCCACCGAGACGGGCAGGACGAGTGCGATCACGACCCAGCCCGGAGCCTCAGGTCCCATCGCCACGACGAGCGGCCAGTGGAACAGGTAGATGGCGTAGCTCCGGCGGCCGATCCACACGAGCGGGGCGAGCGAGAGAACACCACGGGCGGGACCCGGGACCAGCGCGACCGCCACCACCGCCGTCGCGGCGACGGCCACCAAGGAGAAACCTCCCCGGTGGAGCACCGGCCACGATGGAGTGGCGACGAGGGCGACGACCACCAGGACGACGGCGCCGACCGCACCGGCCGCCGAGACCAGGCGACGCACGCCCTGCGAGGACGGGCCGGACAGCGGCGAACGGCGCAACGCCAACGCCAGAGCGGCGCCGGCGAGCAACGCCACGGCGCGGGTGTGCGTCGAGAGGTAGGCCACCTCCGGCGAGGCCACGGCGGCGGAGAGGGCCGAGGCCACGAACAGCACGCCGACACCGACCGCTGCGAACAGCACGCCTCGGTCCGGCGACGAGCTGCCGGTCCGGGCGGTCCGGGCACCCCAGCCCAGCAGGCCGACGAGCACGAGCGGCCAGACCAGGTAGAACTGTTCCTCGACCGCCAGCGACCAGAAGTGCCGCAGTGGCGACGGTGGCGACGGTGCGACGCCGACGGTCACGTACCCGCCGTTCGCCATCTGCCACCAGTTGGAGACGTTCGCCAGGGCTGCGAGCGTCTCCGCGGGCAGGAGGCGCTCCTGGTCCGCACCCCAGACCCCCAGCAGGCCGACGACCGCCACCACCGCCAGCGTCAACCACGCGAGCGGCCAGAGCCTCCGGATGCGGCGCACCCAGAAGCTTCCGAGGGACACGCGTCCGTCACGCTCGCGCTCAGCGAGCAGGAGCGCAGTGATCAGGTACCCGGAGAGCGCGAAGAACACGTCGACGCCGACGAATCCCCCCGGCAGGTAACCGTCCTCGGCGTGGTAGACGACCACCGACAGCACCGCCAGGCAACGGAGCCCGTCGAGCGACGGCCGACGCCGGCTCGCGACGGCCGCCTGCGGTGGTGGTGCCGGGGTCGTCCGGTCGACGACGTCCCACCTCATGTCGTCGACCCTCGCTGCCGGGGGTGCAGCCGTCCGAGCACCGCCACCACGCCCACGCCGGCGAGCAGGATCAACGACGGCGCAACACCCATCTTGAATCGCGGGTCACCGAAGAACAGCACCGGCACCACCGCTCCGGCCAACCCGGTGAGGATCACGACAGGTCCGGCGACGTCGCGGCGCCCCTCGGACCGTCCCACCACGACGAGCCCGACCCCGGCTACGGCGACCAACAACCACCAGGTCAAGTCGAACGCTGCGTGCACCACCGGGCGCACGCCGTCCGACAACTGGGGCGCGGCGCCGTAGGACTCGGCGGCCCTCACGGCGTCCCAGTCGCTGCCGAATGTGATCCAGAGCTTCCGTACCGACAGACCCGGGAGTTCACCAAGGTGGTCTCCGACCCAGGCCACGGCGCGGCGCTGGAGTTCGTCGTTTCGGGCCACCTCCACCGCCGGTCCGTCGACGTAGGTCGTGCCCGTCCCACAGGCCGCGTTCATCGAGAAGCCGCCGCTGGCACCGTCCTGGAAGCCGATGCAGAGGTTGTCGCCGAGGTTGGTCGACACCGCGACAGGTGCACCCATCACCACGACGTTGCGCAGTGTCCAGGGCGCCACCACCACGGCCGCCCCAGCGAGCAGCACCGCCGTGCCGAGCACGATCCTGCGCCACGGGACCCGGCCGACCGCCCACGCGGCGGCCACCGCCGGGACGTACAGCAGAGCCTGCGGGCGCACCGTCGTGGCGAGACCGGTCACCACGGCCGCCACCGCCAACGGGGCACCCCACCGGACGTCGCGTCCCACGGTGAGCACCGCGGCCAGGGCGACGGACACCAGGGCGACGAACAGCGTCTCGGACAGCAGCACCGTCGAGTACACGACCAGGTTGGGCCACGCTGCGACCAGCAACCCGGCAGCCAGACCCACGGCGCGCGGTGCGGGGCCGGTGCGCAGCGACGCAGCGAGACGACCTCCGCCCACGGCGACCGCCGCCGCCGTGACGCCACCCAGGAGCGCCTGGCCGACCGCGGCGACTGCGGGCAGGGCCTCGGGGACGCCGAGCCGATCCAGGGGCCACTGCAGCACGGCCAGCGTGAAGGGGTAGCCGGGCGGGTAGTAGGCCGTCGGCTGGCCGAGCAACGAGATGTAGCCGTACCCGGCAGCGATGGCCTGTCCGAACGCCTGGTACAGGAACGGATCGGCCAGTCCACGGGGGGACTCGACGAGCAGGACGGCTGCGACCAGCCGGAGGCCCACGGCCACCGCAGCCACCAGGAGCAGGTCACGACGGTCCGGGACCCGGACCGACGGAGACACGGCCGTCACCGTCGGCGGATCGAGCCGGGCCGACTCAGCTCCGAGTGTCTCCGACTGGGGGGCCACTCACTGAGACCTCCGCGCTCGCTGCGGAGCCGGCCGGAGGTCGTAGAGGAACTGGTAGGCGAACACCTCGGGACGGACGGACCGCAGCACCCGGTCCACTGCTGCGACGAGTCGCCGGGCACCGCCGACGGAGCCGGAGGTCCCGCCCCGCTCGACCACCTCCACCGGGAGGCCCGTGGTGTCGCGGCGCTCGATCCGGAATCCGGCGCCCTGCAGCAGCCGTTCCACGCTGCGACGCGTGAAGAACCGGACGTGGTCCTGGTCCAGGATGCCCCGACGGTCGTAGTCGAACCGTCCGAGCAGCACCCGCAGCCTGGGGTACCAGTGGCCGAAGTTGGGGACGCTCACCACCACGTGGCCCGTCGGCGGGACCACGCGGATCAGGTCCGCGAGCAGCTCAGCCGGACGGCGAACGTGCTCGAGGACGTCAGCGGCCAGCACCAGATCGAAGGGGCCATCGAGGCTGGTCGGCAACCCCTGGTCCAGGTCGGCCTGGACGAACCGGTCGACGCGTTCCTTGACGTCGCCCCACGGCTGCAGGTCCACACCGGTCACCTCGTGCCCGACGGCACGCAGTTGCTCAGCGAGGACACCGTCGCCGCACCCCAGGTCGAGCACGCGGCCAGGAGGGATCGTCGACGCCCACTCGACCAACCGTACGTGGGAGGAGTCGACGTCCTCCTTGTGTTCGTACCCGGTGCTGGCGAACGCCAGTTCCCCGGTCCCGAACCCCATCTTGTGCGCACGGTAACGCAGGGTGTCCACCGTGACGTCGCGTGCGTAGGCCAGGCCGTTGACGTGGCAGATCTCGTCGCCGTAGTAGGTGGGAATCGGTATCTCCACGATCCGCTTCCCTGCCTCGATCATCTGGATGATGATCTCGGTGTCGAAGTCGAAGTCGTCGCTGTTGGACTCGAACGGGACGTCCGCGAGCGCCCGGACGGAGTACGCCCGGTAGCCCGAGTGCCACTCCGAGAGCTCGGCTCCGGCGGCGGCGTTCTGGACGGTGGTGAGAATCCGGTTGCCGACGTACTTGTACAGCGGCATCCCGCCCCGCCGGGCGGCGCCGTCGTCGAGCATGCGGGAGCCGAACACGGCGTCGGCCTCGCCCGAGATGATCGGGGCGACCATGTCGGGGAGCATCTCGGGCGCGTACTGGCCGTCGCCGTGCAGGAGCACCACGACGTCCAGGTCGTGCTCGACCGCCCAGCGGTACCCCCACTTCTGGTTGCCCCCGTACCCCAGGTTCTCGGGGTGGCGGACCGCCACGATCGGGAGCTCCGGTGCGATCTGCTGGTAACCCACTGCGACCAGGTGGGTGCTGTCGGAGCTGGCGTCGTCGCCGATCAGGACGGTCGTGATGGCAGACCGGAAGTCCTCAGGGATGCGGTCGAGGACCCCGGCCAGGGTCCCGGCAGCGTTGTAGGCGACGACGAGGACGCCGATCCGGGGCTCGCTCACCCCGCAGATGGTACTGCCGGTCACCGATCGGATTCGGTACCCCTCGTAGACTGTCCCACGGTGCCCACACCGACCGCCGTCGATCAGCGCCTCCCCGCGTTGGACGGGTGCCGTGCGCTCGCCGCGCTCGCCGTGCTGGTCAACCACGTGGGCGTCCTCAGCGGCTTCAACGGCCGCTCCCTCGACCTGGGTCCGTACCTGGCGCGTGCCGACGTCGGGGTGTCGGTGTTCTTCGTCCTCTCGGGGTTCCTGCTCTACCGGCCCTTCGTCACCCGCCATCTGGCCGGCGACCCGCACCAGGACGTGTCGTCCTACGCCAGGCGGCGCCTGCTGCGGATCTTCCCGGCGTACTGGGTCGCCCTGGTGATCGTGGCGTTCGTCCTCCGCGCCCCGCCCTTCGAGCAGCCACACAGCTTCGTGGCACACGCGCTGCTGCTCCAGGTGTACGACGGCGACCAGGTGGTCGGCGGACCGATCCAGCAGTCGTGGACGCTCGCCACTGAGCTCGCCTTCTACGCGTTCCTCCCGTGCTACGCGTGGCTGCTCGCCCGGGGTCGGCGCAACGGTGCCCGGCAGCTCCGGTTCGAGGTCGCCGGCGTGGCCGCACTGTGGATCGGCTCCAACCTGCTCAAGGTCGCTGCGCTGGCCTCGGGGATGGGCGCTGTCCGGTTCGGGCAGGTCAACACGTGGCTACCGTTCCGGCTCGACGAGTTCGCCCTCGGCATGGGTCTCGCAGTGGCTGTCGCCCACTGGGATCGGGTCGGTCGCGTGCGGCCGGCATGGCTGCGGACGGGCTGGACGACGCTGGCCAGCTGGTCGGTCGCGTCGCTGCTGTTCTGGATCACCGCGACCCGACTCGGTCTGCCCCCCAGCCCGGTCCTCTCCGCCCGTGAGGCGACCGCCATGCGCGGCATGTACTCGCTCGTGGCGATCCTCGTCGTGCTGCCCGCCGTCCTGGCCGCCGGACGTGGACAACTGGCCCGGACGGTGCTGGCCAACCGGGTCGCGATCTGGCTCGGACTCATCTCGTACGGGATCTACCTCTGGCACGAGGCATTCCAGGACCTGTTCCTGCGCTGGACCGGTGACGAGCCGCTACGGGCACCGTTCCTCGGGATGCTCGTGTGGACGCTGGTCCTCTCGATCGTCGCCGGGGCGGCGAGCTGGTACCTGGTCGAGCGTCCCGCCATGGGCTGGGGACGGCGGACAGTCCGCCGGGAGCAACGAGCGGACGGCCCCGGGCCTGGCTCAGGGTCCGACGAGTCGACCGCAGCGGTCGAAGCCCCGGGCTGAGGCCGACACCTCGACCTCTGGGCCGCCGGCCGGCGTCACGTCCCCGGTCGGTAGCAGGTCCACCGTCGCCCCGAGGAGCCGCCGGTCGGAGCTGTCGCGTACCTCGACGGTGTCGGTCCGCCAGTCGAGTTCAGTGGAGAGCTCGAGCTCCGTCCCGGGTGTCCACCGGAACGCCGGGCCGGGGAAGGACTTGCGCACCTCGGTCCCGTCGTCGACCTCGATCTGGAGGTGGGCCAGCCCGGGTGGTCCGTCGGGCTCGACCACCAGCCGGTTGCTCCCCTCCGGTCCGACCCCCTCGAGGATCGGCACGGGACCGGTCAGGTCGCCGGTGGAGCGGATCGTCAGGCGGAAGGCCCCGGCGGCCGGTCCACCGTCGATGAGGATCCAGATGTCGCCGTTCGAGCGGTAGACCGCGTCGCAGTCCCCCACCACCGCCACACGGCCCAACGGACCGGCGGGTGGCAGCGGTGCGGACTCCGGGACCCGCAACACGTCGGGGGCAGGGCCGAGCCGGGTCTGCAACGAGAGCCACGCCGACCTCGACCCGTCCCACGCCCCGGCGGCGACCTCCCGCTGGTACTCGACTGCGGTCGCAGCGTTGACCCAGATTCCCCAGAGCGCGCCGAGGACCGCCAGACCAGCGACCACCCGGCGTCCTCGACCTCCGGGACGAGTGCGGCCGACCAACGCCGCCGCGCCCACTGCCGATGCGACGGCGAGCGCCGGGAGCAGGTCGGCCTGGTAGCGGTTGGCGATGTAGCCGAGGACGACGATGCCACCGGCGGCCGTGGCCGCACCGACGACCACCGGCCGGGCGGCAGCCGCAGCCCCGTCGTGCGACCAGCGTCGGGGACCGAATGCCGCCCACAGTCCCAGGACCGCCGTTGCGAGGACCCACGGCGCCGCCACCGGCAGGCTGGTCGATCGGTCCCGCTCGGCGAACAGTGCATCCCCCACCACGGTCGGTCGGTCGAGGGGGAGGCCGAGGTACGGGAACTCGCCGCGCAGGCGCAGCGCGTCGGGACGGAGCAGCTGGACGAGCACCGACGGGCTGTAGCGGAGTCCGAACAGCGACCCGCCGTTGGCGGCGAGCGCCGCCCGGAACTCCGGGTCCGACGACGCCACCCCCTGACGCTCGATCGGAAGGCCGAACGGGGTCTGGAACCGGGCCTGGTTCACCGCGGCGTAGCTCCCCAGCGACACCACGGCCGTGGCCACCAGCACCGCCAGCACCGGCAGGGGGCGGACGGGGACCGACAGGCCGGCGATCCGGCCCACCCGGTCCTGCAGCGCCGGGCGGAGCGCCACCGCAGCGACCGTCAGACCCACGAGGCCGAGCGACACGAGTGCGCCGAGCCCCGTGGAGAATCGGCTGTGCACGGCGAGCACGGCGAACCCCCCGGACCAGACGAGCGGCGCCAGGTCCGCCCGACCCAGTCGTCCTCGCTCGATCCACCGCAGCAGATGGGTTCCGGAGGCCAGCGCGAACGCCACGCCCCACAGCAGGGCCTCGTGGTACACCCAGGCCTTCGAACCCAGGAACAGCAGCGAGGACCCACCGGCGGCGGCGACCGTCGCACCCAGGGCCACGACCTCGCCGCGGCCGACCGGTGCCGGACCGCGCACGAGTCGACGCGCCACCAGCACGAGCACGGCCACGTGACCCAGGGCGACGGCCATCGCTGCGAGCATCGAGAGCGAGGTCAGACGACCGTCGAGGCGGTCGGTCACCACCATCACCGGCAGCCGGCCGATCGTCGGGACCAGGCCCTGGTAGATGTGGGTGGCGCCGTCCATCTGGAATCCCTCGAACCCGACCTGGTTCGGGTCGACCGCCAGGCGCCCGTCGAGCAGAGCCCGCGCCTGGGCGTCGTAGAAGTTTCCGAAGGTCTCCGGGTGGACCACGTCGAACCGGCCGTACGTCACCAGCACCGCGAACAAGGTCCACACCATCACGGCCGCCACCGTCACGGACGCACGCAGCCGGGAGTCGGACCGCAGCGGATCGGGCCCGTCCCCTGACGGACCCTCCGTCAACGCGCTGGTCGGGACACCGGTCGCCATGACCTCCTGATCCTCGCACCTGTCCGGGGCGGATGGGATAATAGATCCGTGTCGGACGCTCGGGGGTCCCGGTGAACGCCAAGGACCTCGTGATCATCCCGGCGTTCAACGAGTCGGAGACCCTCCCGTCCGTGCTGGCGGACCTCCGCAGGGTGCTGCCCGGGATCGACGTCGTCGTCGTCGACGACGGGTCGAGCGACGACACCGCCAGGGTGGCCGCAGCGTCGCCCGGGGTGACGGTGCTCCGACTGCCGTTCAACCTGGGCATCGGGAGCGCCCTGCGGACCGGCTTCCGGTACGCCGTCGCCGAGGGCTACCAGCGGGCCGTCCAGCTCGACGCCGACGGCCAGCACGATCCGGGGGAGGTGCCACGACTGCTCGAGGCGCTCGACGGCGCCGACCTCGTGGTCGGGAGTCGGTTCGGCAGGGGTGCCACGACCTACGAGGTCGGGCACACCCGGCGGGGGGCGATGCGCGTGCTCCAACTGGCACTGCATCTGCTCACGGGCCGCCGGTTCAGCGACACCAGCTCCGGGTTCCGGGCATTCGACCGGTCGGTGCTCGAGTACTTCGCCGTCACCTATCCCTCCGAGTACATGGAGTCCGTCGAGGTGCTGCTCCAGGCGACCTACGAGGGGTTCCGAATCGCCGAGGTCCCGGTCCGCATGAACCCCCGTGCCGGCGGGCGGCCCTCGACCTTGCGGCTCGGACTCGCCTACCACTACCTCCGGGTGCTCGTGACCCTGTTCGTCCGGACGAGTCGACGTCGACCGGCACCGCTCGCCATCGACCACGACGTCGAGCGTGACGCGGCGGGCGACGATCCGGGGACCGGGACGTGAACGCCGCCACGCTGCTCGCCGTCGCCGATCCGAGCACGGAGGTCGGCTCCGTGACACCACGGGCCCACCTCTTCGTCGCCCTCGCCGCCGTCGGCGTCCTGGCCTTCATCGTCCGGCTCGTCCGTCGACACGGACTCCGGACCAAGTACTCGCTCCTGTGGATCACCGTCGGTGCCGCGCTCGCCACGTTGGCCGTCTTCCCCGACCTCCTCACCGTGGTGTCCGAGCTGCTCGGGATCTACTACCCGCCCGCCACGCTCCTGCTGCTCGCCGTGGGGTTCCTCTTCCTGGTGGTGGTGCACTTCTCGTGGGAGATGTCCCGCTCGGAGGAGCGCGTGCGGGTACTCGCCGAGGAGCTCGCGTTGCTCCGTGAACGCACGGAGCGGACGAACGACACGGAACCCGCAGCGCACACGGGACCCGCAGGGCACACAGAGCCTGCGGTGCACACGGAGTCCGCCGACCCGACCGAGTGAGTGGCGCCGGTTCAGCGCCGCTCGGCGACCACGACGAGCCCGTCCGCAGCGAACGGCCGACCGAAGCGCCCGAGCAGTCGCTCGAGGGCCAGGAGCGTCCCGGCGCCGGCCGCCAGCACCCGATCCCGCCCTCGGAGACCCTTCGGGTCCTTCACCTCCGGGACGTACGTCGCCACCTGCCGGACCGTCCACCCGTGCCGTTCGAGCAGGTTGGACAGCGTGAACCAGGTGAACGCCACCACGTGGTCGGGGTGGTTCACCTCGAACCCGGCCACGGCGGCCGCCGAGTTGAGCAGGCCGCTGGCGTTGGGTGTGGTCAGCACCAGGCGGCCACCGGACTCGGTGAGCGACCGGAGTCCCGCCAGGAACGGACCCGGCTCGTCGACGTGCTCGATCACCTCGCCGGCGACGACCACCTCCACGGGGTCGACCGGCAGCGCCGCGAGCGCGGCGCCGTCACGGCAGTCGGCGACGTAGGCCTCGAAGCCGTTCGACCGAGCACGCTCGACGCCGGCGGCGTCGATGTCGACACCGATCAGGTGGGCTGCGGCACGGTCGAGGTGGGCGTGGATCCAGCGGTCGAGCCGCTCGTGCAGCTGCCAGCACCCGGCGTCGACGAACCCCACGTGCGCCGCCCGGCGACAGCGGACCGCATCGACGAGGAACGGCACTCGGTCGACAACCTGGGCCCGGGGGAGACGCTGGATCATCTCGACCTGCGTGATGGCCTCTTCCTCACTCACGGTGCCACCCCCACCCGGTCGGCGGCGACCTCAGCCGATCCGGGGACGTCGACCGTGCGGGAGCCCCGCCCGAGCAGCCAGTCGATCCCGGCTACGACGGCCACCGCAGCGGCGACGGCGATCGTGATCTCTGCGCCGGCGCGGTACCTGGTGATCCCGAACGTGGTGGCCGCCACCACGGTCGCGAGGACCGGCTGGGCCAGGAGCGGGTAGACGGCCCGCTGCCGCCGGTGCAGGATCCACAGGCCAGCGAGCGACAACGGGGCCAGGACGAAGTAGGACCACAGCGCCTCACGGACGGGCCAGAAGCTGCTCCCCGGCTGACCGCCGGAACGACCCTCCACGAAGCCGTCGAGACCCAGACTCTGCCCGGGGCGGAACAGGTGCCAGAGGCGACCGACCCGGGCAGCGACGACTCGAGGCAGCTCCCCGGCGTGCTCCGCCATGTAGGCCCGGGCGATCCGGTTGTACTCGCGGTCACGCTCGGACCGGCTGGACGTCGTCGGCTCCTCGATCTGCGGGGCGAGCAGGCAGTCGGTGTCGTAGAAGCCGAGCGCCGGGCCGGAGTAGGTGAGGTCGCAGTTCGCCGCCACGAGCGTCTGGCCCGCACCGGTACTGATCGGCACGAAGGCGTCGAAGCGTCCCTGGTTGTACGCAGCCCACGGCGCGAAGGCGAGCACCACCACCCCTGCAGAGGCGACCAGGTGGCCGAACCGGAGCGGCACCGACAGGCTCCGGCGGCCCCAGACCATCGGGAGGACCATCAGGGCGAACAGGGCGAGCGCCTCGGGGCGGTGCATCCCTGCGACGGTCACGGACACCGCAGTGAGCAACAGCGCGCCCCACCCAGGACGACGCAGGTAGGCGTAGCAGCCGATGAGCGCCACGACCGAGGCCAGCATGTAGACGGTCTCGACCATGAGCATGCCGTCGTTGATCCAGAAGTTCGGGTAGAGCGCAGCGATCCCTGCGGCGACCAGTCCGACCCGGTCGCCTGCGAGACGACGGCCGAGCAGCCCGACGAGCACCACCGTCGCCGTGCCCACCAGGCACATGACGAGCCGCTGCCCCTGGGGCGTGGACAGGCCCAGGACGTCGAGGGCGGCCAGGACGAGCACGAACCCTGGCGGGTGGTCGGCCCCGGGGGCGACGACCCCATCGACGAAGTAGTCGAACGGGTGGAGGAAGCCACGACCATCCGCGACCAACTGCGCCTGGAAGTGGTACCAGAACGCGTCGCCGGTGGTCAGCACCACCGAGGACTGCCGGAGCAGGACGAACAGCACCCGCACGACCAGCGCGACCACGGCGATCCCCGCCAACCAGGACGCGAACCTTCGGGCCGGCAGGTGGTCGGCACCGGCGTCAGCAAGCGTCGGCGTGTCCGTCATGGCGACGACCACGCTAGGCGCTCGGGGGCAGCCCCCCGGCGACCCGGCGGGCGAGTAGCGTCGGGCACGCCCGATGGGTGCCACCGCCGCCGTCCGAGAACCCCGCCGCGTGCCGATCGGCACGGTCGCGCTGCTCGTCGTTGCGTACGTCCCGCTGCTCCTCACCAGGCCCGGCGACGTCGGCGCCGACACCAAGACCTACCTGTACCTCGACCCGGGCCGGCTGCTGAGCCGCGCCGCGTGGATGTGGGACACCAGCATCGGCGCCGGGACGGTCACCCACCAGAACATCGGCTATCTCTGGCCGATGGGGCCCTACTACTGGCTCCTCGACACCCTGGGTGTGCCGGACTGGATCGCCCAGCGGATCTGGCTCGGCACGATCATCGCCGCCGCCGGGCTCGGGGTCAGGTTCATGCTGCGGGAGCTCCGCTGGGAGGGTGCCGGTGTCACCGTGGCGTCCTTCGCCTACGCCCTCAGCCCGTACCTCCTGCACTACGGCGCCCGGATCTCGGTGATCCTCCTGCCGTTCGCCGGACTGCCGTGGCTCGTCGGGCTGGCCTCCCGGTCGGTCCGACTCGGCGGCTGGCGATGGCCCGCCGTGTTCGCGCTGGTCACGGTGACCGTGGGCGGCGTCAACGCCACCTCCCTACTGCTCGTCATGGCCGGGCCGCTCCTGTGGATGCTCCACTCGGTGCTCGTCGCCCGCACGGCCAGCTTGGGCCAGGCCCTGGCCGCCGGCCTCCGGATCACCGCGCTCACCGTGGCCACCTCGGCGTGGTGGGTCGTCGGCCTGGCGCTGCAGGGCGCGTTCGGGATCCCGATCCTCCGGTACACCGAGACCTACGCGACCGTGGCCAATGCCTCGAGTTCGACCGAGATCCTGCGCGGACTCGGCTACTGGTTCTTCTACGGACGGGACGCGCTCGGGTCGTGGATCTCCGCAGCGGAACGAATGACCGAGTCGATCCCCGGTCTCCTGCTGTCGTTCCTCGTCCCGGGACTCGCCCTGGTCGCCGCCGTCGCCACCCGGTTCCGGCACCGGGGCTACTTCGCCCTCCTGGTGCTCCTCGGCGTGCTGGTCGGTGTCGGAGCCCACCCGTGGGATGCGCCGAGTCCGGCCGGCGGGATCTTCCGGGCGTGGACGGGGACCGACGCGGGGCTGGCCTTCCGCTCGACGCCCCGGGCAATCCCGTTGGTCGCGCTCGGGCTCGCCGTGTTCCTCGGTGCGGGCGTGGCCGCGCTGAGTCGGTTCCGGCCGGCGTGGCACCGACCTGTCGCCGCGATGGTGCTGATCATGGTGTGCCTCAACCAGTGGGCGCTGTTCGGTGGAGAGCTCGTCGACCGCAACCTGCGTCGCCCCGAGCAGCTCCCGGGGTACTGGCTCGAGGCCGCCCGTGCCCTCGACCTGGGAGACCCCGACACCCGTGTCCTGGAGGTCCCGGGAACCGACTTCGCCTCCTACCGGTGGGGCGAGACCGTCGACCCGGTCACCCCGGGGCTGACCGACCGCCCCTACCTGGCCCGCGAGTTGATCCCCTACGGGACCCCGGCGTCGGCCAACCTGCTCAACGCACTCGACCTGCCGCTCCAGCAGGGCACCTCCGACCCGCGAGCCCTGGCACCGGTCGCCCGGCTGTTCGGCGTCGGCTCGATCCTGCACCGGGGGGACCTGCAGTACGAGCGCTTCCGCACGCCCAGACCCGACCCGACAGCGGCCGAGCTGTCGTCGACGCCAGGCCTGCGGCGGTCCACCACCTTCGGCGAGCGGGTTCCCAACGACGCCGACCCCCGGCTGCCGCTCGTCGACGAGGTCCAGCTCGGTTTCCCGCCCGGCACCCCGAGGGCGCCGGCACTCAGCCTGTTCGACGTCGAGGACCCGGTGCCGATCGCCCGGACGGTGTCGGCCGCGGCGCCGACCCTCCTCGCCGGCGACGGCGCCGGGATCGTCCAGTGGGCAGCCGCGGACGCGCTGGACCCCGCCAGCCCGATCCTCTACAGCGCATCCTTCGCCGGCGACCCCGACGCCCTGCGCGCCCAGGCTGACGAGACCGGCAGCCAACTGGTCGTCACCGACACGAACCGCCGTGCGGCGCGACGGTGGGGGTCGGTGCGCGAGAACGAGGGCGTCACCGAGCAGGTGGGCGAGCAGGCACTCGAGGACGACCCCACCGACAACCGTCTGGAGGTGTTCCCCGACGCCGGCGACGACGCCGCGACCGTCACCGAGCAGGTCGGGGGCGCGACCGTGCAGGCGTCCTCCTTCGGCAACCCGGTCTCCTACACCCCGGCCGACCGGGCGGCCCGGGCATTCGACGGCGACCCGGCCACCGCCTGGCGTGTTGCTGCGTTCGGCGAACCGCGTGGCGAGTACCTCGAGATCACACCACGAGAGCCGGTGACGGTGGACCACCTGGTGCTGCTCCAGCCGCAGCGTCCGGCGAACCGGTGGATCACGCGAGTCGAGTTGCGCATCGACGACCGCGAGCCCGTCGTGGTCGACCTCGACGAGCGGTCGCGGACGTTGCCCGGCCAACGGGTCGACCTCGAACCCCAGACCCTCGCCCGAGTGCGGATCACGGTCACCGAGACCGATGTGCCGCGGCTCGACCGCTACGTCGGCGTCTCCGACGTCGGGCTGGCCGAGGTCACGATCCCCGGCGTGGACCCGATCGCCGAGGTCGTGCGACCCCCGGTCGACCTGCTCCGCACCGTGCCACCCGCGACCTCGATCCAACGGCCGCTGACCTACCTCTTCCAGCGTCGCGCCGCCGACCCCGCCGAGGTCGTCGTCGGCGACGAGGAGTCACGCATCGTGCGCTGGGTGGAGGGACCGCTCGAGCGGAGGGCCACGACGTCCGGCACGGTGCGACTGGACCCCCGCCGGAGCGCGCGGCAGATCGACACGTTGCTCGGACTGCCGGAGGCCCGGGACGGTGGCCTGGACGTCATCGCGAGCGAGTCGCTCCCCGGCGACCCGTGGAGCCGGGCCACCGCCGCGGTCGACGGCCGTGCCGACACGGCCTGGCAGACCCCGCTGGGTGACCCCCGCGGACAGTGGGTGCAGGTCGCCGCAGCTGCGCCGTTCACGGTGGACGGACTCGACTTGGTCGTCCGGCGCGACGGTCGCCACTCGGTACCCACGCGGCTCACGGTGGCCTACGGCGACGGCACCTCGACCACGGTGGATGTGCCGTCGACCGGCGTGGGTGACCGGGTCGACGGTGCCACGTCGACCGTTCGGGTCCCCCTCCCGACGGCCAGCACGGACCGCGTCCAGGTGCGCGTCGACGAGGTCGAGGAGGCCACCTCCTCGGACTGGTTCACCGGTTCGCCGACCGTGCTCCCGGTCGGGATCGTGGAGCTGGGGGTGGGACCGACCGTGTCCGCGCCCGACGCCGACGCCCCCTGGTCCTCGGGCTGCCGCTCCGACCTGGTGGGACTCGATGGGATCCCGGTCACGGTGGAGGTGGTCGGCACCGTCAGTGAGCTGCTCGGCCGGGCCCCGGTCCGCTACCGGTCGTGTGATCCTGCGGGCGTCCGGCTGCCTGCGGGTCGCTCACTGCTCGAGACCACTCCGGGGGTGAGCACGGGCCTCGCCGTGGACTCCGTGGTCCTGGCCTCCGCACCCGGCGGGGGCCCCGGCGCCGACACGCTCACCGTCGGACCTCGAACGGTGCCCGCAGGTCCGTCGACCTCGGTCGAACAGCCCGGCCGGCTCACGTGGCGCTACTCGGTCACCGGTGCCGGGTCGCCGTACTGGATCGTGCTCGGCCAGTCCGTGAGCGACGGCTTCGTCGCCACCGCAGCGGACGGAGTCGACCTCGGTCCCCCGACGCTGGTCAACGGCTACGCCGCCGGTTGGCTCGTCGACCCGACCGTCGTCGGAGCTGACACCACCGTGGTGGTCAGTTGGACACCCCAGACGGCGGTCTGGATCGGGCTGGCGCTGTCCGCCGTGGGCGCCCTCGTGTGCCTGGCGCTCGTGTTCCTCCCGCGGCGTCGCGCGGTGCCCTCCGACGATCGGCCGTCGCTGCGCCCCGAGCTGGTGCGGCCGTGGGAGCCGACGGGTCCGACCCTGGCCCCGCGGGCAACGCTGGCCCTGACCTTGGGAGGAGGGCTCCTGGCGGGACTCGCAGCGGGGCCGGCCGTGGGCCTGGCACTCGCAGTGCTGCTGGCGGCGGCCGGCGCCCTCCCCCGGGGCCAGCTGCTGCTCAGGGCTGCAGTCGTGCTCCCGTGGGCGGCCGCCGCGGGGTTCGTCGTCGCCAAGCAGGTTCGCAACGGCTACGTCCTCGACTTCAACTGGATGAACCAGTTCGAGCTGACCCACGCCTGGACGCTGATCGTCGTCGTGGCGCTGGTGGCCGACCCCGTCGTGTCCGCCCTGCGGGGCCGACGGGACGGTCAGTCGAGCGGTTGACGGCAGACGGCGAAGAGCACGAGCGTGGTCTCGTCGATCGAGTCCGTCGTTGCGAAGTCCGCCTCGGTGATCCCCGAGCTCCCGCCGGTCTGCGACGTCGACGTGTAGCGGTAGGCCAGTCGGCGTCCCGTGGCGTGGAGCCAGACGAAGGCCTGCCGTGGGAGCCGGTGACGCAGTCCGAGCGGGTCCAGCCGGAGCAGCCGATCGGCCATCGCCCGACGCTGCTCGAAGTCGGCCTTGGCGGTCTCGTTGGCGTCGAGACCCAGCACCTCGACCGACCCGAAATGCCGCCGGAGCGTGGCCCGCAGGTCCTCCGGGGTGAAGAGATACACGTGGTACGGGTTCTCGAAGTCCGCCGGGGCGTTGGGCGTCAGGAAGAACGCCGTGCCGTCGTCGGCCAACACCCGTGACACCTCGCGAACGTGCAGTTCGGGATCGACGAAGTGCTCGATCAGGTGCGACGAGCACACGGCGTCGAAGGCGCCGTCACGTAGGCCGAGGCGCGATCCGTCGCCACACACCGCCTCCAGCCCTGAGCGACCGTGCGCCCGGACGGCAGCGGCCGCTGTGGCCGGGTCGTAGTCGACGCCGACCACGGACCGGTCCGACGAGGTGAATCCGACGCTCTCGTCGCCCAGACCGCACCCGACGTCGAGCAGCCGGCCGGGGCCCAGCCGGGCCCGCACCTCACGATACCCGGCGGCGTGGAGCGCCAGCAGGGAGTCGGGCGTCTCGCCCTCGATGGGGCGCTCACCGGTGAGCTTCACGATCCTCCTCGGGCCGACGACGGCCGCGTAGTGTAGGCGGGTCGTGAACACGCCCGTTGCCAGCGAGGAGACTCGCCGCAAGATCGCCGACCTGGCGGCCGACAGCGGGATCGGGACGGTCCACCTGCTCGGGTGGCGGGACCTCGACGACCCGGAGGCCGGCGGCAGCGAGATCCACGCCCACAACATCAGCTCGATCTGGACGCAGTCGGGGCTGAGCGTGACGATGCGCACCTCTGCGTCGGTCGGTCGTCCCCCCACGGCGTCCCGGGACGGCTACTCGGTGAGCCGGCGCGGCAACCGCTACACCGTGTTCCCGCGCTCCGCACTGGCCGAGGTCACCGGGCGACTGGGACCGTGCGACGGACTGGTGGAGATCTGGAACGGCATGCCGTTCCTCTCCCCGCTCTGGCGCCGTGGACCCAGGATGATCTGGCTGCACCACATCCACGGTCCGATGTGGGCCATGAGTCAGCCGGGACCGATCGCTGCGGCCGGCGTTGCGCTGGAGGAGCGGATCGCACCTCGGCTCTACCGTCGCCAGCACGTGGTGACGTTGTCCCACACCTCCCGCGAGGAGCTCCTCGAACACGGGTTCCGGCCGGAGCTCGTGGAGGTGATCCCGCCCGGGGTCGACCCCGGCTTCACGCCCGGTGGGTCCCGCTCGTCCACGCCGCTCGCCGTCGCCGTCGGCCGGCTGGTTCCCGTCAAGGACTTCCCCCGGCTGGTCGCCGCCTTCGCCCGGGTACGCGAGCGTGTCGACGGCGCCGAGCTCCACATCGTCGGCGAGGGATACGAACGACCCACCATCGCCGCGGCGATCGCCGACCACGACGCCGAGGGGTACGTCCGCCTGCTCGGGCGGATCTCCGACGCCGAACTGCTCGACCTGTACCGGCGCGCGTGGACCGTGACCTCCGCGTCGATCCGGGAGGGCTGGGGCATGACGATCACCGAGGCAGGGGCGTGCGGAACCCCTGCTGTGGTCAGCGACATCGCCGGCCACGCCGACGCCGTCGTGCAGGGCACCTCCGGGCTGCTCGCCGTCGACGAGGAGGCGCTCGTCGGTGGCCTCGTCCGGGTCCTCGGCGACCCGGCGGAACGGGACCGGCTGGGGCGGGGCGCCCTGGACCGCTCGGCGACCCTCACGTGGGAGCACGCGGCGCTGAGCAACTTCGAGGTCCTCGCCGCCGACGCCGCCGAGCGTCGCGGCACCGCCCGACTTGACCACGCGCTGGTGCCCTCGAGGTGACCTCTCCGTTCGTGCTCGGCGTCGACCTCGACGGCGTGTGCGCGGACTACACCGCCGCCTTCCGGGCCGCCGTCGCCCGGCACCGGGAGGTGGATCCCTCGAGCCTGACCGACGATGTCACCTGGGACTTCGCCGAGTGGGGGCTCGACCGCACCTCGTTCCTGGAGCACCACCGGCGTGCGGTCGTCGAGGACCACCTCTTCGCCACCATGCCGCCGATCGACGGGGTCTCCGACACGCTCTGGCGGCTCTCCGACGCAGGGGTGTGGATCCGCATCATCACCCACCGTCTGGTGTCGAACTGGAACCACGCCACGGCGGTCGCCGACACCGTGGGCTGGCTCGACACCAACCGTGTCCCCTACCGCGACATCTGCTTCCTCGGGGCCAAGCCGCAGGTGGGAGCCGACCTGTACGTGGAGGACGCCCCACACAACGTGGAGGCCCTCCGGGCCTCGGCTGCACGGGTGCTGGTCTTCGACCAGCCGTACAACAGGAGCCTCGGCGGACTCCGCGCCCGGACGTGGGCCGAGGTCGAGGATGTGGTCGTCGGGTCCGTCGTCGACTCCGGCCGGGCGTACCCGAGTCCTCTCCCCCTGGTCGGGCTGGCAGGTGCGGGCGACCGACTCGGGGGTGAGCCCCCGGCCGCCGGCGACGCGTTAGCGTCGAGCAGTCCCGAGGAGGCCCGTGAGCAGTCCTGAGCAGTCCACCGACACCACGATCGACGAACCCGACGGGGTGGCGGTGAGCCGACGGGAGGCCCTCGTTGCCATCTTCGTGGTGAGTCTCGCCGGACTGCTGCTCGAGGTCTCCTACACCCGGATCATCTCCTACAAGCTCTGGTACTACTACACGTACCTCGTGATCGGGCTGGCACTCCTCGGGATCGGCAGCGGCGCAACCCTGGTCGTCCTGTCGGCGAGGCTCCGCAGCACCGGAACCCGGCGGATCCTCTCGTGGACGAGCGTGCTCGGTGCCGTCAGCATCGTGGTGGGCTACCTCGTGGTGTCCCAGATCCCGGTCGACACCCTGGCGCTGTGGGACTACGGGAGCGGCGGGTCGTTCCGGGCACTCGCCACACTGGTCGTGATCTGCCTGGCCCTGTTCGCCACGTTCATCGCGATCGGGGTCGCGATCGCCGTGCTCCTGGGGCGGGGCGGGGACGACATCGGACGCCTCTACTTCTCCGACCTCCTCGGCGCAGGCATCGCCGCGCTCGTGGTCGTGTTCCTCATCACCTGGCTCGGCCCGCCGTCGGTGGTGATGCTCTCGGCCGCCCTGCTCGCTGGTCTCGGCGCCTGGTTGCTCCCGGCCGCCGCCCGGACACCACGGATCGCCGCTGCGGCCCTGGCCATCCTGCTCCTCGTTCCGTCGCTCGCGTCCGGCGTGCTCCCGGACATCCGGCCCGAGGACTCCAAGGTCCAGCCGGGACCCAGCCGGGTGTTCTCCGACTGGGGGCCGGTGTTCCGGGTCGACGTCAACGAGGTCCCGCCAGAGGTCAACCCCGAGATCGCGGACCGGATCAAGATCCTGGTGCACGACGGCACCCCCGGATCAGGGCTCATCCGTCTCGACGGGACACCCGCCGAGGAGACCCGCTTCGAGACCGATCCCCGGGCCTGGCCGTTCGACGTCCTGCAGACGCCTCCCGACCGTCAACTCATCATCGGCTCAGCCGGTGGCAACGAGATCGTGGCCTCGCTCAACCGTGAGTCACGCCGGATCGACGCCGTCGAGTTGAACCCGGTCACCGTCGGGCTGGTCCGCGAGCGGTTCGCCGACTTCACCGGTGACCTCACCTCCTATCCGCAGGTCAACCTGACCCAGGGAGACGGCCGGTCGTTCCTGGCCCGCTCGCCCGACCGTTACGACCTGATCTGGTACGTCGCTCCCGACAGCTACGCGGCCAGCAACGCCGCGTCGTCGGGTGCCTTCGTCCTGTCGGAGTCGTACCTGTACACCGCCGACATGATCGAGACCACGCTCGACCACCTGAGCGACCGAGGCATCGCAGTGGCGCAGTTCGGCGAGGTCTCGTTCGCCGACCGGCCCAACCGCACTGCTCGCTACCTGCTCACGGCGCGGGAGGCCTTCCGACGGATCGGCATCGAGGACATGAGCCAGCACGTGCTCGTCGCGACGTCGACCGACGTCTACGCACCAGCGGTGTCGACGATCATGTTGAAGCGCGAGCCGTTCACCCCCGAGGAGGTGGAGCGGTTCGTGGCCAACGTGCCCGACGCCGACGGCGGCACGCTGATCTACGCGCCCGGGTTCGAGGTACCGCCGGGCCTGGTGTCGGCCATCCCGACGGCGAGTGACCAGGAGATCGAGGCCCTGCTCGCAGACTACCCCTACGACGTCGACGCGATCACCGACGACGGACCGTTCTTCTGGCACTTCGTACCGTTCTCCGACGTGGTCGGCTCGATCACCGAGCGAGTCGATCCGCAGGACCGCGAGACGGGCGTCGGTGAGCGCGTCCTGTTGCTGCTCCTCCTGATCGCCGCCGTCTTCGCAGTGCTCTTCCTGATCCTCCCGTTCCTGGTGGTGAAGCAGGAGTGGCGGGCGATGCCTGCGAAGGGCCCGTCAGCGATCTACTTCGCGGCGCTCGGACTGGCGTTCATGCTCTACGAGATCACCATGATCCAACGGCTCACCGAGTACCTCGGCTTTCCGACCTACTCCCTCACCGTGACGCTCGCCTCGATCCTGGTCTTCACCGGACTCGGCGCCCTGCTCTCCAACCGGTTCGCCGACAACCCCAAGGCGGCCATCGGTCCGCTGCTCGGCCTCCTGGTGCTCCTGACCATCTTCTACCGGTTCGCACTCTCACCCATCACCGAGTCCACGCTTTCTGCGCCGTTCGCGGTGCGGGTGCTGCTCGCGTTCGTGATCCTGGCGCCGCTCGGACTCTGCCTCGGGATGTTCATGCCGCTCGGACTGCGGACCGTGGGCGGCATGACGAGCCATCCTGACGAGTACGTCGCCTGGGCCTGGGCGATCAACGGCGTGTTCTCGGTCATCGGGTCGGTGCTGACGACGATCCTGTCCATGTCGTTCGGGTTCCGGGCCGTGCAGTTGCTCGCACTGTGCCTCTACCTGGTGGCCGGCGCGACGCTGTGGCGACTGCGTTCGGTCCACGACCGGGTCTCGGGGGCGCCCGCCGGTCCGACCGCCGTTCAGGACGAGCCCGTCACCGCCTGAGGCCGACCCAGGTCCGCCGGCGGCGGGCCGTACCGACCCCGCAGGGCGTCCAGGACACCTCGCCGACGGGCGTCGGCGTCGAACACGAGCGGACGTCGTGCCGGCCAGAGGGTGCCGAGCAACACCTGAACGAGCGAGATGACCGTCCGCACCGCAGCGTGGTACCGACCGCTGACCTCCCGGACCAGCAGGATCGTGTTCCGGGTCTGGAGGTAGTCCACGAGCGGCACAGACGACCCCAGGTGCTGATTCCTCACCCGGGCACCCCGGACCAGCCCCACCTGCCAGCCAGCACGACGCGCGCGGACGGCCAGGTCGGCCTCCTCGCAGTACGAGAAGTAGCGCTCGTCGAAGACCCCGACCTCCGCGATGCAACCGCGTCGGAGCAGCATGAACGTCCCGTGGGGGTACGCCACGTCCTCCCATCCGACCGGCTCGACGATCTCGCCGGCACCGGGGCTCCACCGACGGGCGGGCACGGTGAGGCCACCGAAGTAGGGGTCGATCACCGGCACCATCCCGTCACCGACGTCCGCGCATGCCAGGCCGGCACCCGGCACACCTGCGACCGCTGCCAGCAGCAGCCCGAGACAGTCGTCGGCGAGGCCGACGTCGTGGGGACACAGACCGACCCATTCGCCGTCACCGTCCCGCTCCAGGAACCGGCGCAACCCGACGTTGGCGCCCGGCCCGAACCCGGCGTTCACCCCGACCGGCACCACCTCCACCCGTCCAGCGTCCACCAGGTCGGCGAGACCGTCACGGACGTGGGCCAGATGTTCCGTTGCGGACCCGTTGTCGACCACCGTGACCCGCACCGGCACCCGGTCACCCACGAGCCGACGCACGGTGTCGACGCAGCGTTCCGGCTGGTTCCAGTGGACCACGACGACGCGGAGCGGCGACGGCGCAGGCCGGGTCGACGGCACGAGATGCCGTCAGACGAGCGGTCGGTCGGTTGGTGCCACCGGGCTCGGAAGGTCGGTCTCCCCCATCAGGTGACGGTCCACCGAGGCAGCACAGGACCGACCCTCGGCGATTGCCCACACGATCAGGCTCTGCCCGCGTCCGGCATCGCCACAGACGAACACGCCGTCGATGCTGGTCGACCAGTCCGCACTGCGGGTGACGTTCCCCCGGTCGTCGAGTTCGACGTCGAGTTGCTCGAGTAGTCCGGGACGTTCCGGCCCCACGAACCCCATGGCCAGGAACACGAGATCCGCTTCGAGGATCCGTTCGCTGCCATCAACAGGGACGAACGATGGACGGCCGTCCACGACCTGCTGTTCGACGTCGACCAATCGCAGGCCGCACAGCGCACCCGAGCCGTCATCGACGAACTCGACGGTGTTCACCGAGTAGACCCGATCGCCGCCCTCCTCGTGCGCCGAGGACGTTCGGTAGATGAACGGCCACGTCGGCCACGGGTTGGCGTCAGGCCGATCTACCGGAGGTCGGGGCATGATCTCGAACTGCGAGATGTGCGCCGCACCCTGCCGATGTGCGGTTCCGAGGCAGTCGGCGCCGGTGTCGCCACCGCCGATGATCACCACCCGCTTGCCGCCGGCATGGATTGGGACGGTATCGACTTCGAGATCACCCTCCTGGGCCCGATTCGCCCACGGGAGGTACTCCATGGCCTGATGGATTCCGCTGAGGTCCCGGCCGGGGATCGGCAGATCCCGCCAAGCCGTCGAACCGGTGGCGATGACGATGGCGTCGAACTCACGCCGGACGCTCTCGACGCTCACGTCGACGCCGATCTCCACCCCGGTCCGGAACTCGGTGCCCTCGGCCCGCATCTGTGCGAGGCGCCGGTCGAGCACCCGCTTCTCCATCTTGAACTCTGGAATCCCGTAGCGAAGGAGGCCACCGATCCGGTCCGCTCGTTCGAGCACGACCACTCGATGACCGGCACGCGTGAGTTGTTGAGCCGCAGCGAGCCCAGCGGGACCTGAGCCGATCACCGCCACGCTGCGTCCGGTCATCTGGGCGGGTCGGACCGGAACGACCCATCCCTCGTCCCAGGCCCGATCGATGATCGACACCTCGACCTGCTTGATCGTGACCGGATCGGCGTTGATCCCGAGGACGCATGCCGCCTCACACGGAGCCGGGCACAGGCGCCCGGTGAACTCCGGGAAGTTGTTGGTCGCATGCAGGCGGTCGATGGCCTGACGCCACTCATCCCGGTACACCATGTCGTTCCAGTCGGGGATGATGTTCCCCAGCGGACACCCGTTGTTGCAAAAGGGGATTCCGCAGTCCATGCACCGACTGGCCTGCAACTCGATCGCTCCCGGCTCGGGGGCCTCGTAGACCTCCTGCCAGTCGAGCAGTCGCACCGGGACCGGCCGCCGAGAGGGCAGCGAGCGATCGTGCTTCAAGAACCCTCGGACATCACCCACGGTCACTCCACATCGTCACTCGGGAATCCCCCATCTCATGCAGTTCGAGGGCCTGATCATCTCTGACTCGAGGCCATGATCGTCTCGACCACATCGAGGCCCTTTGCCTCTGCGAGCGCCACGGCGTCGAGTACGCGGCGCAGGTCGTTGGGCATGACCTTGACGAACTGCGACGCAGTGGTCTCCCAGTCCTCGAGCAGACGTCCACCACGAGCTGAGTCGGTGTGACCCACGTGCGTCTCGATGAGGACCCGGAGCTCAGCGAGTTCCTCATCGGTCGGTTCCTCGAGTGCGAGCATCTCAAAGTTCACCATGGACGGGAAGGTGCCATCCGGATCGTGGACGTAGGCCACCCCACCCGACATGCCGGCACCGAAGTTCCGCCCGGTGGGACCGAGCACCACGACGACACCGCCGGTCATGTACTCACAACCGTGGTCCCCGAGTCCTTCGACCACCGCAACTGCACCGGAGTTGCGAACAGCGAAGCGCTCGCCGACGATCCCGTTGAAGAACGCTTCGCCGGCAGTCGCCCCGTAGAGCAGGACGTTGCCCGCAATGATGTTGTCAGCGGCAACGAAGCCGGCTGGGGAATCCTCGCTGGGACGAATGATGATCCGTCCACCGGAGAGACCCTTCCCGACGTAGTCGTTGGCATCCCCTGCGAGACGCATGGTGACGCCGGCCGGGACGAACGCTCCGAAACTGTTTCCTGCGGACCCGGTGAAGTCGATGACGATGGTGTTGTCCGGGAGCCCCGCAGCGCCGTGCCGTTTGGTGATCTCGTGACCGAGGAGCGTTCCTACCGTCCGGTTGACGTTGCGAACTCCGATCTCGATGTGCACCGGGGTGGCGTCGTCGATCGCTGGCCGGGCCCGTTCGACGAGTTCGACATCGAGTGCAGCATCGAGGCCGTGATCCTGTGGGCGCACCTGGTGCAGATGGTCACCCGGGCGAGGCTCGATGGCGTGGAGGATCGGGCTGAGATCGAGGCCGGAGGCCTTCCAGTGCTCGAGGGCTGCTTCGGTGTCGAGCAGTTCAGCATGACCGATGGCCTCAGACAGCGTGCGGAAACCGAGTTCGGCGAGCAGTTCCCGAACCTCCTCGGCGATGAACGTCATGAAGTGCTCGACGAACTCGGGCTGCCCGGTGAACCGGGCTCGGAGCTCAGGATTCTGGGTGGCGATTCCCACGGGGCACGTGTCGAGGTGACACACCCGCATCATCACGCAACCTGACACGACGAGCGGGGCGGTCGCGAACCCGTACTCCTCGGCACCGAGGAGCGCAGCGACCACCACGTCCCGGCCAGTCTTCAACTGACCGTCCACCTGCACCACGATCCGGTCGCGGAGACCGTTGAGGAGGAGGGTCTGCTGCGTCTCGGCGAGTCCGAGTTCCCACGGGGCTCCGGCGTGCTTGATCGATGTGAGCGGGCTGGCACCGGTGCCGCCGTCGTGGCCAGAGATCAACACGACATCGGACTTGGCCTTGGCCACACCAGCAGCAACTGTTCCGACGCCGACCTCGGCCACGAGCTTCACGTGCACCCGTGCATCCGGGTTGGAGTTCTTGAGGTCGTGGATGAGCTGGGCGAGGTCCTCGATCGAGTAGATGTCGTGGTGCGGTGGAGGCGAGATCAGGCCCACCCCCGGAGTGGAGTGCCGCGTCTCTGCGATCCACGGGTACACCTTGTGACCAGGGAGTTGGCCGCCCTCCCCCGGCTTGGCTCCCTGAGCCATCTTGATCTGGATGTCATCAGCGTTCGTCAGGTACTCCGACGTCACTCCGAAGCGTCCGGAGGCCACCTGCTTGATGGCTGAACGTCGCAGATCGCCGTTCTCATCGGGCGTGAAGCGCTCCCGGTCCTCTCCGCCCTCGCCGGTGTTCGACTTGCCTCCGAGCCGGTTCATGGCGATCGCCAGGGTCTCGTGGGCCTCGGCGGAGATCGATCCGTAGCTCATCGCTCCGGTAGAGAACCGCTTGACGATCGACTCGGCCGGCTCGACCTCCTCGATCGGCACCGACGGACGGACGCCGTTGCGGAACCGGAACAGACCGCGCAGGGTGGCGAGGTGCTCGGACTGGTCGTTCACCAGATCGCTGTACTCGCGGAACACGTCGTAACGCCCGGAGCGGGTGGCATGTTGCAACTTGAACACCGTCTTCGGGTTGAACAAGTGGTACTCGCCCTCACGACGCCACTGGTACTCGCCGCCGTAGTCGAGATCCCGGTGGGCCAACTCCTCGGCGCGGAGCGGATGTGCTCGTGCGTGCCGACGGCGGGACTCCTCGGCGATCTCGGCCAGTCCGACTCCCCCGAGTCGGCTGACAGTGCCGGTGAAGTACTCGTCGACGAGTTCCCGGCCCAGCCCGATGGCCTCGAAGATCTGGGCACCCGTGTAGGAGGCCACTGTCGAGATGCCCATCTTGGACATGATCTTGAGGATTCCCTTGCCAGTCGCTTTGATGTAGTTGCGAACCGCCTGGTCGTAGTTCAGGTCACCGAGCTCGCCGGCGGCGACCATCTGCTCGATCGAATCGAACGCCAGATACGGATTGATGGCAGCAGCGCCGTAACCGAGGAGCAGGGCGAAGTGGTGAACCTCGCGGGCCTCCCCGGTCTCGATGATCAGCCCCACCTGGGTCCGGGTCTTCTCCCGGATCAGGTGATGATGCACCGCCGAGGTGACGAGCAACATGGGGATGGGAGCGAGTTCCTCAGTGGAGTCGGCGTCGGAGAGCACGAGCATGTTGGCGCCCTCGGCAATCGCCGCCGAAACCTCCTTGCGGATGCGCTCGATCGCCCGCTCGAGCCCGTCGCCACCGGAGAACGCCGGGAACAGACAGCGCACCGTGTGGGCCCTGAAGTGCGGATCGGCCTCCTCGATGTGCAGGATGCGGTCGAGCGTGTCGTTGTCGATCACCGGATGAGGCAACGTCAGCAGGTGACACGAGTCGGCGGCGGGTTCGAGGATGTTGCCCTCCGGTCCGACAGCCTTGGCGAGCGACGTGACGAGCTCTTCTCGGATTGCGTCCAGAGGTGGGTTGGTCACCTGGGCGAAGAGCTGCTTGAAGTAGTCGTACAACAACCTCGATCGATCCGACAGGACTGCGAGGGGCGTGTCGGTGCCCATGGATCCGAGAGCCTCGGCACCGTTGAGCGCCATGGGGCGGATCAGGAACTTGAGGTCCTCGTGGGTGTAGCCGAACGCTTGCTGGGCCGACACCACATCCGACTTGGGCTCGCGGATGTGGAGCACCTCGGGCAGGTCGTCAACCTCGATGAGGTACTGCTCGAGCCACTCGCCGTAGGGGTGGGCGGCGGCGAGATCGGCCTTGATCTCGGCGTCGTCGATGATCCGACCCTGGGTGGTGTCGATCAGGAACATCCTTCCCGGCTGGAGACGACCCCGCTGGATCACGCGCTCTGGATCGATCCCGAGCGTTCCGACCTCCGAGGCCATCACGACGAGTCCGTCGTCGCACACCCAGTAGCGCGAGGGCCGGAGGCCGTTGCGGTCGAGCACCGCACCCACGATCGTCCCGTCGGTGAACGTCACCGATGCCGGCCCGTCCCACGGTTCCATCACGCAGGAGTGGAAGCGATAGAAGTCACGCACAGCCGGGTCCATGTGCTGGTGGTTCTCCCACGCCTCCGGAATCATCATCAACATGGCGTGGGGCAGCGAGTAGCCGCCGAGGTGCAGCAGTTCGAGCGCCTCATCGAGGCGGGCCGTGTCGGAGGCACCGGGGGTGCAGATCGGGAAGATCCGTTCGAGATCACCCCGACCGTCTGGGTCGAGCATCGGCGAGGCGAGCAGTGCCTCCCGGGCGCGCATCCAGTTCTGATTGCCCTGGACAGTGTTGATCTCACCGTTGTGGGCCACGAACCGGTAGGGATGCGCCAGCGGCCACGATGGGAAGGTGTTGGTCGAGAAGCGACTGTGAACCAGCGCCAGGGCCGACTCCAGACGCTCATCGGACAGATCAGCGAAGAACTCCTCGAGTTGCGGCGTGGTGAGCATGCCCTTGTAGACGAGCGTGCGTGCGGAGAGCGATGGGAAGTACACCGACGCATCACCGTTCTCGTCGAGCACTTCGTGCTCGGTGCGCTTGCGAACGATGTATGCGAGGCGATCGAGCGCTATCCCGCTGCGCTCTCTGGCTGCATCGGCGAGGAAGAGCTGACGGAACGACGGCATGACGTCACGGGCGCTCTGGCCAATGCCCGAAGGATCGACCGGAACGTCACGCCATCCGAGAACTGTGACCGCCTCCTCCTCGCAGATCTTCTCGATCGCAGCGACTGCGGCGTCAGCCGCTGCCGGCGAGGCTGGCAGGAACGCCATGCCGACGGCGTAGGAACCGACTGCGGGCAGGGCGAAGTCGACTGACTCCCGGAGGAACCTGTCGGGAACCTGCAAGAGGATCCCAGCCCCGTCCCCGGTGTTCTCCTCGGCGCCCTTCGCTCCCCGGTGCTCGAGGTGACACAGCGACGTGAGTCCGGCGCGCACGAGATCGTGGGAAGCCCGGCCGTACAGGTCCACGACGAACGAGACCCCGCACGAATCGTGCTCGAAACTGGGGTCGTAGAGGCCCTGACGTCGCGACATGCTGCTCCTGTGACTCTGAACGGGGAGCAGTCCACGCTGACTGCACGACGGCCACGCTGCCGTTGCGGATGGGGTCCTGTCCCGATCGGACGGACGCACCAGCGCAGTGCAAAAGATAGCCGCTTGGAGCCCAGATCCCAATCCATTCACCCCGGACAACAGCGCGTACGCTCACGCGGTGCCAATGTCCTGTGAACCCTCCGGTCACGGATCAGTTCGTGGCCCCCGTCGTCTCCATCGACGACCGGCGGTCGCTGTCGCAGCGGCGGCGTTGACCGTTGCGATCGTGGTGTCGTGCGGAGACCCGTCGGTGGGACAACCCAATTCGACCCAGTTGCCAGTGCCCGGCCAGACGGTTGATCCCAACCCACCTTCCGGAGAACCAGTCCGGATCGCCTTCGCCGGCGACGCCTCGTTCGAGGGACTCGGTAGCGCCGTCGAAGCCGACCCGACAGGCGTACTCACGGCAATCGCTCCGGTACTGCGTAACGCCGACCTGACCGTCGTCAACCTCGAGGCAGCCCTCGGCACAGCGGGCAGTCCGGTCCCCAAGGGATTCAACTTCCGGGTTCCGGCCGAGGTCACGATCACCCTCTCCGACGCCGGTGTGGACGTCGTGTCCATGGCCAACAACCACGGTCTCGACTACGGACAGGTCGGGCTCAGCGAATCCCTCGCCATCGAAGAGGAGTCGGGCTTTCCGGTGATCGGAGCGGGCCGAGATGCCGAGGAGGCCTACGAGCCGTTCGTGACCGAGATCAACGGCCAACGGATCGGGATCATTGCTGCGAGCGACGTGATCGACACCGAGCTGCGATCCACCTGGGTGGCCACCGATTCCATGCCGGGGATTGCGAGCGCCGAGGAACCCGAGCAGGAGCGACTGGCCGCCGAGGTGGCGGAGTTGCGACCGAACATCGACACGCTCGTGGTGTTCCTCCACTACGGAGTGGAGGAGGAGACCTGCCCGAATTCGCGACAGCGGGAACTCGTCGACCTGCTCGTCGATGCCGGTGCCGACATCGTGGTCGGTGCCCACGCCCACCGGTTACAGGGCCTGGGTTACCTCGGCCAGCAGTTCGTGGCGTATGGACTCGGGAACTTCATCTTCGCCGCTCCCTCAGAAGCGGGACGGGCTTCCGGGGTGCTCATCGTGACCGCCACCGGGCGACAGATCGACGACTACGAGTGGATCCCGGCACGGATCGACAATGGCGTCCCGGTGCCGCTCACGGGTGACGCAGCCGAGGCCGCCCTGAACCAGATGGATGAACGCCGGGAGTGCGCCGGCCTGACGGCCTCGCCGTCCGACACCGGAGGAAACCCGTGAGCGACCCCGTCAACCGACTCGCTGGAGCCATCGAGAGTTCCCCGTCTCCGTTCCACGCCAGCGCCACCGCGGCCGAGGCACTTCGGACCGCGGGGTTCATCGAGTTGGATCCCGCCGCAAGATGGTCCCACGAGGCCGCGACCGGCCCTGCGTTCGTGCGACGCGACGGGAGCCTGGTGGCCTGGACGGAGAACCGTGGGCGACCGACCGACGGGGTTCGACTCATCGGCGCTCACACCGACTCACCCGGCCTCCGAGTCCGACCGAACCCCGACCACGGGCGACTCGGCTGGCGCCAGATCTCCGTGGAGGTCTACGGCGGTGCGCTGTGGAACTCCTGGTTGGACCGCGATCTCCGGTTGGCGGGCCGCATTGCGGTGGAGCGGGCTGATGGTGTCGAGTCGATCCTCGTCGACTCGGTCCACGCTGTCGCACGGATCCCTCAACTCGCCATCCACCTCGACCGTGAGGTCAACAGCGGAGGTCTGCGGCTCGATCCCCAGACCCACTTGACGCCCGTCTGGGGACTCGGCACCCCTCGATCCGGTGACGTCGCCCGGCTGCTCGCCGACCTCGCAGAGGTTCCGGTCGGTTCCGTCCGCTCCTGGGACGTCGGCTTCGTCGACGCCCAGGCCCCGGCACGGATCGGCCCGGATGCCGAGTTGCTGGCCTCCGGTCGTCTCGACGACCTCCTGTGCGTCTGGGCGGGAGTCGAGGCGATTGCTGCCGCCACAGCGGTCAACGATGCACCGGTCGCACTGTTGGTGCTCGTCGACCACGAAGAGGTCGGCAGCGAGACCGCCACCGGGGCCGGTGGGAACCTTGTCCTGAACGTGCTCGAGCGACGACACGATGCGCTCGGCGCCACGAGAGCGGATCTCCTGACGGCACTTGCCGGGTCGGTGTGCCTCTCAGCGGACGTCGCCCATGCGGTGCATCCGAACTACCCGGAGCGCCACGACCCCGACCACCAGATCCTCGCCGGCAGCGGCCCGGCGGTGAAGTTCAACGCCAACGCCCGTTACGCCACCACGGCTGTCGGTGCCGCAGAGTTCCAACGGTGCGCTGCTCGAGTTGGCGTCAGCGTCCAGCACTATTCGCACCGATCCGACATACCGTGCGGCTCGACCATCGGCCCGCTCACCGCTGCCGGACTCGGTGTGGAGACGGTGGACGTGGGAGCACCCATCCTCTCCATGCACTCCGCTCGTGAACTCGTCGCCACCGCCGACATCGACTCGCTGCTCAGCTCCTTCACTGCGTGGATGACGACACCACTGGGGAGACAGGCATGATCCACCTCGACGGGACCGGAGGGGTGCGACTCGCAGCCGACGAGCGGGAAGGCCAACGTCGCCCCACGATCATCCTGATCCACGGCGGAGGACAGACTCGGCACTCGTGGGGAGGTACGGCGGCGGCTCTGGCTGAATTCGGCCATCGAACGATCGCCTACGACCAACGGGGCCATGGGACCTCCGACCGGGCGCCAGACCGTGACTACACCCACCTCCGCTTCGCCGAGGACTGCGCCGCAGTCTGTGCTGCGGTCCAGGCCGAGGATGGCATCGCACCGATCGTCGTCGGCGCCTCGCTCGGAGGGCTCGCAGCACTCCTCGTCGAGGGCGACCTCCGCCCCGGCAGCATCAGTGCGCTGGTGCTGGTCGACATCACGCCGAGGATGGAGCCGGACGGGGTCGCTCGGATCGTCGGCTTCATGCTCGAACGGGCCGAAGAGGGCTACGCCTCCCTCGAGGAGGCCGCTGCGGCGATCGCCGCGTACCAACCGCATCGTCCACCACCGAAGGACCTCGACGGGCTCGCCAAGAATCTTCGGCAGGATCCGGATGGACGCTGGCGTTGGCACTGGGATCCGGACTTCTTCCTCGGTCCGACACCAGTCAACGGTGCCGCCACCGCAGGCCGGTTCGAAGCAGCCGCCCGACGAATCAGCATTCCGACGATGCTCGTCCGTGGACGCCTGTCAGACCTGGTGAGCGTCGAGACGGCACGGGAGTTCCTCGTTCTCTGTCCCCACGCCGAGTTCGTCGATGTCAACGACGCGGGCCACATGGTGGCCGGCGATCGAAACGACCTCTTCACCAAGGCCGTGGTCGGGTTCGTCGACCGCCTCGAGCGGGGCTGAACGGCGAAGCGTGGATCCCCAACGGGCCCGTCGCCTGCTCGGCCTCACCGAGACGGCTGACCAGCGGGAGGTGCGTGCGGCCTATCGTCGGCTCATCCGGATCACGCATCCCGATGTGACTGCGACCCCGAACGCAGCAGAACGCACCATCGAACTGCGGTTGGCCTACGAGGTCCTGCGTTCCGGCGATGCACCCACCGACCGGGTGCCCCCCGATCCCAGCGGTGCGGATCCGGTTGTCGGGAACGAGGTCGTCGACGAGGCTGGTCCGGTGAGCGTAGAGCGAGTCGACGCCGACACGATCGCCCTGGGCCTGCCTCCCGACGAGACCCTGCTCGTCGTGCTCGACGTGGCCCACCGTCTCGGTGAGGTCGCCTACCTCGATCCCTCCGCCGGACTCGTCGAGGTGATCGTCGAGTTCCTCGACGCACCGACGTCGTCGGTCCTGATCCACCTCCAGGGCCGAGGCACCGGCCAGACCGAGGCGATCTGCTCGATCGAACCCCTCAGTGGAGGTTCGGTGCCACCGACCGAGGCCGTCACGAATCTGCTGCAACGCACCCTCAAGGACGCCCTCGGCGTCAACCGGCCCTGAGCCGACTGCTCAACGGCCCAGACGTCGGCGCCAGGTCGATGCGAACCGCAGCCGCATGGTCCGAACCGCAAGGTCGGCAAGTCGGGCCGGGACGGGAAACCACCACGGCTCTCGGGGCGGCCGGGCCCGGGTGGCCATGATCGACTTGACGGAGGTGAACTCCCGCAGGCCCTCAGGACCGTGAACCCGACCAACTCCGGACTCCTTCACCCCGCCAAACGGCAATCCGGTGATGGCGTAGGACACGATGCAATCGTTGATGCACACGTTGCCCGCTTCGATGCGACCGGCGATCTCTGCGGCGTGGGCCTCATCGGCTGACCAGACCGAACTGTTCAAGCCGTACCGTGAGTCATTGGCCAGCTCGACCGCCTCGTCGATCGACGCAGTTCGCATGATCGGGAGAACAGGACCGAAGGTCTCCTCACGCATCACCTCCATGGTGTGATCCACATCCACCAGGACCGTCGGCGCATACCAGAGCCCAGGCCGGTCGAGCGTCGTGCCTCCGGTCAGCACCTGCGCACCCTTGGAGACCGCATCGGTAACGTGGCGTTCGATCACCTCGACCTGAGGCGGGAACGTCATCGCCCCGATGTCGCCCCGTCCCGAGTCATCCTGTCGGATCCGCTCCACGAGCGCGACCACCCGGTCGACGAACTCGTCGTGGATCGAAGCGTCCACGTAGACCCGTTCGACCGACATGCAGGTCTGGCCGGAATTCTGCATCGACCCCCATACGGCGCCCCGTGTGGCTCGATCGAGGTCGGCGTCGGCACAGACGATCATCGGATCCTTCCCGCCCAGTTCCAACAGCACCGGCGTGAGTCGCTCAGCAGCGGCGGCCATCACCCGTCTCCCGGTGCGCGCCGAACCGGTGAAGGCGATCTTGTCCACGTCGCTGCGTACGAGCGCCTCACCCGTCTCAGCACCGCCCTGGACGACCCCGACCAGACCGGGCCAGGACGAGTCCTCGAACAGTTCCCGAACGGACTCCCCCACCGTGGCGGTCACATCGGACGGCTTGAGCACGACGGTGTTCCCGGCAGCGAGCGCCGTCACGACGGGCGTCATGGACAAGGTGAACGGGTAGTTCCACGGGCTGATCACCCCGACCACGCCGAGCGCCTCGTATCGCTTCCAGGCCCGCTTGTGCCAGAGGGTGCCGGGGTGCACCGGCTGGTCTCGCAACCAACGTTCGGCGAACTCGGCGTAGTAGCCGATCGTCTCGCACACCGCCATCAATTCAGTCGTTGCCGCCTCGGCCGGCTGCTTTCCGGTAGCTGCGCAGATCGTGTCGATCAACGCCTCCGCCCGATCGAGGATCCGATCCCGAACCCTGAGCAGGTATGCCGCTCGATCCTCGGGAGCGGCCTCCGCCCATGCCGGTGCCACCTTGCGGGCATCACTCACCGCAGCCATCACCTCTGCCGGGCTGGAGACGTCGATGACCGCCGTGAGTGACCCGTCTCGCGGATCCGAGCAGGTGATCGTCGCCGGTGCACTCCCCGTCACCCGTACGACGTTAGCTGGATGTCGCCGTCGAGTCGCTCTGGTCACCGGGGTTCGGAATGGGCCCAATGGCCTACTCGGGGGCCATTGGGCCCAGCCGATACAACAGTGTGCTCCGCCGCCTCCTCGCCCAACGCTCGACGAAGCGATCCGCACGAGGGGCCGTGCTGGTCGAGGCGGCGTTCGCCATTCCGGTGATGTTGTTGATTCTGCTCGGAACGATGGAGTTCGGACTGGTCTACGCCAGTGGGTCGGTGACCACCGGGGCGAGCCGGTCAGGCGCCCGACTCGCAGCCACATCCTACGCCCCAGCCGGCACGGTGCAAGAGGCCCAGTTGACTGCCGCCAGCGGAATCGCCGCAGCCGTCTCTGCTGACCTGATGGCGTTGCAGAACGCCGAACCGGTCGGTCTCGCCATCTACGAGATCAACCCATCCTCACCCGACGGCGCACCCACCGGTGGCTTCCCCGGTGACCTCCTCGCCGGCGGCTGCTCGTCGAGTTGCATGCGCTACACCTGGAACGGGTCGAACATGGTGTTCCAGGGTGGGAGTTGGTCCGACCCCGACGCCTGCGGGACGACTGTCGATTCCGTCGGCGTGTACGTCCAGGTCCAGCACACCTACGTGACCGGTCTCATCGGCGAGACACGACTCGTGGACGGACACACGACGATGCGACTCGAGCCGCTGCCCTCGGACCAGTGCTGAACATGCGACGACTCGCTCGAATCAGGCAGCGCTGGGTCACCGGACGCAACCAGTCGGGGCTGGCGCTGGTGTGGATGGCGCTGACCCTCACGCTCATGTTGCTCTTCGCCGGATTCGCAGTCGACATGTCCAATTGGTGGCTGCAGGCCCAGAGGATCCAGACCGCAGCTGACACCGGAGCGCACGCCGGGGCCGCATTCCTGCCCGCAGACTTCAACAACGCCCGGACCACCGCCACGACGAGCACCTCCAAGAACGGATTCACTGCCGGCGGAGCAATGAACACCGCAGTGACCGTCACACAGGAACCAAATCCGAACCGAATCCGCGTGCGGGTCGCCAGCGACGTCCCCTCGTTCTTCCTCGATCTCATCGGGATCGAGACGATCCGGCTGACCCGCGAATCTGTTGCGGAGTACGTGGCGCCGGTCCCGATGGGCTCACCCCAGAACAAGCTCGGAAACGATCCGGAGGGCGTCAACCCGAACGCCCAGATGTGGGTCAACATCGCCGGTCCCCAGACCGGCAAGCAACAGGGTGAGCGCCACCACACCAACTTGTGCAACGCCAGTCCCCGTGAGTACGGCTGCAGCGGTTCGACCAGCACGGAGTTCTCCAGCGACGGCTACTTCTTCGGCATGGAGGTGCTCTCCGTCGCGGCCGGGCAACCGCTCGAGTTCCAGGTGTTCGATGCCGCCTTCGTCAACGTCGGGAGCACTTGTACGTCCAACATGCCGACGAGCTCCCAGATCAACGGCGGGAGCGGGTTCACGGCACTCACGACGAAGTTCCCCGATGCCGCCACCCGCTACGCCTCCGGCACCACGGGTGGCTACTGCCCCGGCGACCAGGGATGGGGAAGCCGGAACGTCCAGACCTCCTTCATCGTACGAGCACCCGACGAGACTCCCTGGTCCAACGTCGACAACCCGGTCATCAACACCTCCACGTGCGCTCCGGTCACGGTGGCGGCCTACAACCCGTCGAGCGCTTCGACGCCCTCTCGCTACATCTACGACCTCCTGATGGGTTCGACCACGGGACTGGTCAACCCCAGTGATGGCGTGATCTCCTTTGCCGAAGCATTCCGACGGTTCACGACGTTCTGCTCCATTCCGGCGGGTTCGGTCCAGACCGGGACGTACATCATCCAGGTCCGGACCAACGCCCTGTCGAGCGCTCCGACGGTCGCCAACAGCGGGGTGACGACCGAGGGCCACAACCGCATGGCGTTCCGGACGGGGTTCGGCACGAGCGGACTGAATGAGGTGAGCGGCGCCAACGTGACGCTCGCAGCGCTCGGGCGGCTCCCGATCTACGCCAACTCCACCGGAGCAGACACGCAGTTCTATATGGCCAGGGTCCGACCGTACGACGCCGGCCGCACTCTGCGTATCCATCTCTACGACATGGGGGAGGCATCACAGGCGGGTGCGCTGCAGATTCTCCCGCCGACGGAGTTCGCCAGCACGTTCTCCGGCTGTGCGATCACCCGTGACGACGGCGCAGCCCTGAACGTGAACGCGAGCATCTGCCAGCTCAACAATGTGTCGAGTTCCTCCTACAACGGGCGATTGATCACGATCGACGTCCCGATCCCGCCCAACTACACGTGCAACGAGGCCAGCGCCTCCGGTTGCTGGATTCGGATCAAGGCCCAGTACCCAGCCGGTGCCAATGTCACCGACGCCACCACGTGGAGCGCTGCGATCCTCGGCAATCCGATCAGGATCGTGGAGTGACCGCCTGCCGCCACGACCTCATCGGCCGGCCGCCGCCTCCCACTCCGCAATCGCAGCACCCATCGGCGTCGATGGAGCGCCATCGACGAACGGCCAGAGCTCCTCGGCGATGCGCCGCCAATTGTTCCGAGCACCGAGATCACCGAAGAGGGCGAAGAGACCCAGGTTGATTCGCTGGATGATCACCATTGACGGCGGCAGATTGGCAGCCTTCATGATCTCGGCGTGCGGGCCGGAGAGATCGAAGAACGCCCGCACCGAGCGCGAGGACCACTCCGGCGTGATCTCGAGCACCTCGTCGGCGAGGACGAACTCGTAGAAGTGATTGAAGTACGCAGCGAGTCGTTCGTCGGAGATGTCGAACGAGGCCGGCAGGATCCCGATCTCGGCGAGGATCCGGCGGTATGCCGCAAGATCGCCCTGCAGGACGATCGCTGTGATCATGCGTTCGAACACCCGCACCTCGGCATTGCTGAACCGCTTGCAGAGACCGAAGTCGAGGAACGTCACCCGCCCGCCGGGCCGGAAGAGATAGTTGCCCGGATGAGGATCGCCGTTGAACGCCCGCAATCCGTAGATGCTCCCGAACGCAAACCGGTACAGACACTCGGCTGCGAGCTGACGCTCCTCGTCGCTCCACTCGAGCACCTCGGAGAAGCGCGCCCCCTCCGCCAACTCCGTGGTGAGGATCCGAGACGTCGAGAGGGAGTCGATCACCTCCGGCACGTGGATGAAGGGGTGATTGCGGTAGTGATCGGCGAACGTCCGTTGGTGGGTGGCCTCGATCCGATAGTCGAGCTCCTCGACGATCCGCTCGTGGAGCTCAGCAACGATCGGTGCCGGTTCGAGTCCGGGAAAGAGGAACGACATCATCTGGAACAACAGGTCGGTGTTCTCGAGGTCAGCAGCGATCGCCCGATCCACTCCCGGGTACTGAACCTTGACTGCGACATCGACACCGTCATGGGTTCGGGCCCGATGGACCTGCCCGATCGACGCCGCAGCGAGCGGAATCGGGTCCCACTCGGAGAACACGGCCTCGGGATGGGCTCCGAGCTCGGAGGTCACCACCTCGACGACGAGTTCCGGCGCCATGGGCGGGGCGTCGGACTGCAGATCGGCCAGCGCCGCCCGCACCGGTTCCGGTAGTCCCTGGTCGAGGTAGCTCGCCATCTGACCGAGCTTCATCATGGCGCCCTTCATCCCACCGAGAGTGGCCGCCACCTGCTCGGCGGTACGCAGCTGGAACTCGGCTTCGAGTTCGCTGCGACGCTCGGCGTCGGCGCCAAGTGCCTTGGCACGCATCGTGACGTAACCCGCCCCGGCACGAGCTCCAGCAGATGCCACGCGGGAGGTCCGCTGGAGCCGATCAGCGGCGCTCACCGGACCGCTGACCTCATCACCGTCGCGGCGCCGCAGCCACCACAGGCCGACACCCAACCCTCCGACCGTCGCAACCCCGGCCCAACGAGCGACCCGTGCGATGTTCACGATGAACTCAGGCTCCGGTCACGTCATTCCGACTCAGCGATCGTGACGGACTCGATCACGACCGGATCCTTCGGACGATCGCCCCGCCCGGTGGCGACGCTCTGGATCTGATCGAGCACCTCGAGCCCGCTGATCAGCTTGCCGAACAAGGCGTACTGGGGAGGCAGGCGCATCCCGCTCCCGCCAGAGATCACGAAGAACTGGCTGCCGTTGGTGTTGGGGCCCGCATTCGCCATGGCGAGCGAACCAACCGCGTACTCCCCTGCTGCAGGGAGTTCGTCAACGAACCGGTAACCCGGCCCTCCGGTCCCGGTTCCCTCCGGACACCCCCCTTGGATGACGAAGTCCCGGATGATCCGGTGGAACGTGAGACCATCGAAGTAGTGGTAGCGGGCGAGGAACACGAAGCTGTTCACCGTCCTGGGCGCACGCTCCGGGAACAAGAACGCCACCATCGTGCCGTGGTTCGTGACGATGGTGGCCTCGTAGGAGTGGCTCACATCGATGCACATCGGCGGTTCACCGCTGAACTTCGTCACTCGCGGTGATGATCCATCGGGGGCCGGGCACTCACTCGTCACTGGAAATCTCCGCTCTTCGGTCGAGTTCACGGCATGCTAACGGCGGCCGCCCTGCGCCCACGACTCAGCAGGATTCAGCGGAACGCTGCGAGCACCGCTTCGGCCTCCGGCTCGGCCAACAACAGGACCGCCGCCCCGTCGATCGTGGCCGGTCTCGTCGGCAGGACGACGGTGAGGATCTCTGAGCCCGACAACTTCCGGGCGAGCTTCACGAGATCGAACAGCGAGGCGGAATCGTCGAGAACGACTCCGTTGGACAACGCCGTAATGGCATCGACGATCGCCAACGGATTGCGCTCGGCGCCGAGGTTCGCCATGGCAGAGCGCAGGAAGACCTGCTGGCGCCGGTTGCGGCCGAGGTCCCCGGTGGGTTCGACGACGAACTCTCCATCAATGAACTCCGTGTAGGTCCGGGAACGGACGTAGGCCAGTGCCTGGGATCCATCGAGCGTCACCGGTCCCGATTCCCCCACCTGCAGACCCGACTTCGGATCGTTGGCCGGGTGGGGAAAGTCCACTGTCACGCCACCGATGGCATCGACGAGCCCGCCGAAGGACCCGAACCCGATCTCGACGTAGTGGTTGATGGGTACCCCGAGGGCGGACTGCACCGTACGCACGAGCGCTGCCGGTCCGCTGGCGTAGGCACCGTTGATCCGGCCCTGCTGCTGGGAGACCGGGAACGTCACGTAGAGGTCTCGGGGAATCGACATCATCGCTGCACCCTCGGGAGTGGTGCGCAGGACGATGATCGTGTCGCTCCGACGACCTTCGACGCTGGTGGTTGCACCGGGCTCGATGTCGGGGTCGAAGTCCTCACGCGAGTCCGAACCGACCAAGAGGTAGTTCACAGCGTCGCCCTGTACCGGGGTGAGGACGTCAGCGAGATCGACGCGCTCGATCCGGCTGTAGGCGATGAGCGCACGCCCGGCGAGCCACGCTCCGCCGAGGAGCGCCACCACGGCCACGGCGAGCGCCGCCTTCTTCCAGACCGGTCGAGTCGAGCGGTCCTGCGGCTCGGGCTTGCGTGAGGCCGGCTTCCGTGACGCCGGCCTCCGCAGCTCCGGCTCGAGCGGATCCGGCCTCTGTGGCGCCGGCCTCTGTGTCGCCGGCCTCCGTGGCGCCGGCTTCTCTGCAGCAGGAGTCGGTTGACCGGGAGCGGGCACGTAGAACTTGCCCGGCCCGGGCGGGGTTCCGTCGCTCACTTGATCATTGTGGCAAACGACGTGCCCCGTAACCGTGTCACTCAGTCCGCTGAGAGAAACAGCGTCTTGGACTCTGTGTAGTGATCCAGTGCCGCCAGACCGAGCTCCCGGCCGATGCCAGAGCGCTTGAACCCTCCGAACGGCAGTTCCGTGCGAACGCTCCGATTGGTGTTGACCGACATCACGCCGGTCCGCACCGCAGTTCCGACGCGCACCGCCCGGCCCAGATCACGTGTCCAGAGCGTGCCGGACAGCCCGTACTCACTGTCGTTGGCGATCCGGACGGCGTCAGCCTCATCATCGAAGGGAATGACCGAGGCGACGGGCCCGAAGATCTCCTCCCGAGCGACACGCATCTCGTTGTCGACCCCAGCCACCACGGCAGGCCGCAGGAACCACCCCGGCCCACTCGCCTCTCCACCGCACACCACCTCTGCACCCTCGTCGGTGGCGATGCGCAGATAGTCGAGGCTGATGGACCGTTGCGCCTCGGAGATCATCGGTCCAACCTCAGTGGCCGGATCGGTCGGGTCCCCCACGGCGAGACGTTCCGTACGGGCGGCGAATCCCGCCACGAAGTCGTCGTAGATGTCCCGCTCGACGAGAATCCGGCTCCGAGCGCAACAGTCCTGGCCGGCGTTGGCGAAGACCGAGTACGGAACTGCATCGACCGCAGCTTCGATGTCCGCGTCGGAGAAGATAATCGCCGCAGACTTTCCCCCCAGTTCGAGCGAGATGCGGGTGACGTTCGGCGCGACCTGCGCCATGAGGTGCGAGCCGGTGGACGAGTCGCCGGTGAAGGAGACCTTCGCCACCCGGGGATCGGTGACGAGCGACTCGCCGATGCTCGAACCAGGACCGGGGAGCACGCTCACCGCCGCCGGCGGAACACCGGCGGCGAGCAATGCGTCGCCGAGCATCACCGCCGTGATCGGGGTCAACGACGCCGGCTTCAACACGACCGGGTTGCCACACGCAAGTGCCGGAGCGAGCTTCCAGGATGCGATCAGCATCGGGAAGTTCCACGGAACGACGAGGCCACACACGCCCACCGGCACGCGCAGCACGAGTCCGAGGCCGGGATCAGGGGTCGGCACGACCGCTCCCGTGTGCTTGTTGGCAGCGCCGGCGTAGTAGTCGAACACGTCCGCCATCGCCCCTGCCTCCCAGCGGGCGTCTGCGATCGTATGACCGGCGGTGCGGACCTCTGCGGCAGCGAACTCCTCGGACCGCTCCCGAATGAGGTCGGCGGCCCGGCGGAGCACCTTCCCGCGATCGGTGGCGCTCACCGAACCCCAGAGGTTCTCCTCAGCGGCAGCGCTCGCCGCCGCCAGGGCCGCCTCGAGTTCGGCGGAACCAGCTTGGGCGACGACATCGACCACCGTGTCGTCGGCGGGGTTGCGGATCTCGAGGTCCCCCCCGGTCGAGGCGGTCACCGGTTCGCCGGCCAACAGGAGGTGGTGTCGCCGAACCGCCGTGGTGCCGTCAGATCCACTCGGGGTCGCAGCTGTGCTCATGGCGAGGGAGTGTAGGTACTCCGCCCGCTAGCCTCCGCAGGCCATGGGACGACTCGAGAACAAGGTGTGCGTGATCACCGGGGCAGCGGCCGGACTCGGACGGGTGGCTGCGCTGCGGTTCGCCAGTGAGGGCGGGATCGTCGTCGTTGCCGACCGAGAGGATGGATCCGGCACTGTGGCGGAGATCGAAGCAGCCGGGGGCCGTGGCGGTTACGTTCCCGTCGACGTGAGCGACGAGAACTCCGTGTGCGATGCCATCAGGTCCACGGTGAGCGAGTTCGGCGGCCTCCACGTGCTCCACAACAACGCCGGCGTGTCACTCGGTGACGACGATGGAGTGATCGAGACGAGCGAATCGGTCTGGGAGACGACGCTGCGGATCAACGTCACCGGCGTCGCTCTGGGATGCAAGTACGGCATTCCCGCCATGCGTGACACACTCGCCCGGGAGAACCGACCCGGTGCCACGACGTCGATCATCAACGTGGCGAGCTTCGTGGCGCACGTCGGAGCAGCCATTCCTCAGGTTGCCTACACCGCATCGAAGGGTGCCGTGTTGTCGATGACCCGCGAGATCGCCGTGGTACACGCCCGGGATGGAGTACGGGTCAACGCCCTCTGCCCCGGACCCGTGTTGACCCCACTGCTGGCGAAGTACCTCGACACACCCGAGAAGCAGCAGCGACGTCTGGTCCACATCCCGATGGGCCGCTTCGGTGAGCCCGATGAGATCGCCAATGGTGCGCTGTTCCTGGCATCTGAGGAGTCTTA
>VGBZ01000006.1 GCA_016870275.1 Actinomycetota bacterium | reverse complement strand
AGGCATGGGGGGAAGCCGGGGCTGGGGCTGGGGCTGGGGCTGGGGCTGGTGCGAGAGAGGTATCGAACATGTGTTCGTTCTGGTTGGCGGGTGTGACATTGAGGTCGAGGAGCTGACGACCTGATGCCGACGACTTGATGCCGACGACTCGATGCCGACGGTGCCCCGAACGCGCTTCCGCGGAAGCACCCAACCGAACGCGCTTCGGTAGAAGCACCTGGCCGCTGCCGCCCGAACTCCGAACGCGCTCCCGCGGAAGCACCCGGCCGAACGCGCTTCCGCAGAAGCACCTGGCCGGTGGAGCCCCGCTGCTCCCCCGATTCGACCACGGTGGGACCGGGTGACGGAGCTTCGAACCTGACACGCACGTCAGATACTGTGCGGCCCATGACGAGACGAGTGGCCATCGTGGGCGTGTCCCTGTCCGACACGGGCCGATGCGACGACCAGACACCCTTCCACCTGCACAGCCAGGCGGTCCGCCGGGCCGTCGAGGACTCCGGCCTGGGCAAGGACGACGTGGACGGCTTCGCCTCCAACGGGACCGGCACCCTCCCGCCCATCGAGGTCGCCGAGTACCTCGGGCTCCGGCCCCGGTGGATCGACTCCACCGGCGTCGGCGGCGGGACCTGGGAGGTCATGGCCGCCCACGCGGTCGACGCGATCCAACAGGGCCACGCCGACGTGATCGTCCTCTCCTACGGGTCCACCACGCGCGCTGACCTCAAGAAGGGCCGCCGCACGGCCAACCTGAACTTCGGCGCCCGCGGCCCGCTGCAGTACGAGGTCCCCTACGGGCACACGCTCATCGCCAAGTACGGCATGTCGACGCTGCGCCACATGCACGAGTACGGCACGACCATCGAACAGCTCGCCGAGATCGCCGTGTCGTCGCGCTACAACGCGGGCTTCAACCCCGACGCCTACTACCGCGACCCGATCACCGTGGAGGAGGTGCAGTCGGGCCGGATGATCGCGGACCCGTTCACCAAGCTGCACTGCTGCATCCGCTCCGACGGCGGGTGCGCGGTGGTGCTCGCGGCGGAAGACCGCGTCCCCGACACCCGGCATCGTCCGGTGTGGGTGCTCGGGGCGGGGCAGTTCGGCAGCCACACCTCGATGTCGCAGTGGCCGGACTTCACCACCGGTCCGGCGGCCATCAGCGGAGCCCAGGCATTCGAGCGGGCCGGGCTCACGCCGGCCGACATGGATCTGGCGTGCGTCTACGACGCCTTCACGTTCATGCTCATGGTCACCATCGAGGACCTCGGGTTCTGCGCCAAGGGCGAGGGCGGGGCGTTCCTGGCCGACGGCCGCATGCGGCTCGGCGGCGATCTGCCCGTCAACCCGGACGGCGGCGGACTCTCGGCGTGCCATCCGGGCATGCGGGGCCTGTTCCTCCTGGTCGAGGCCACCCGGCAACTGCGCCACCAGTACGCAGAGGAGGGAGCGCCCGAGCGGCAGGTGCCCGACGCCGAGCTCGCGGTCGCCTCCGGCACCGGCGGCTGGTTCTGCTCGAACGGCACCCTGGTACTGGGTCGGGGCTGAGCTCCCGACCAGAACAGGACTGGAACAGGACCGGATCAGGCCAGCCGGAACACCGGCATGTTCTGGTCGTCGTCGAAACGCTGGAACGCCACCGTGACGGCTGCACCGATCTCGACGTCCTCGCCGGTGCAGTCGACCAGACGGGTCATGAGACGGGGCCCCTCCTCGAGTTCGACGACCGCTGCGACGTACGGGACCTCGGGGCCGAACGGCGGGAGATCGTTGACGTAGACCGTCGAATAGGAATAGACGGTGCCCCGACCCGTCGCCTCGATCCACTCGACGTCCTCACTCCAGCAACTCGGGCAGAAGGGCCGGGGGTAGTGGTGGTAGGCGCCGCACGCAGAGCAGCGCTTGATGATCAGCCGTCCCTCGTTGGCGGCGTCCCAGTAGGGCTGCGACTCGTCCTCGATGACCGGCTGGTCGAACCGGGGCCCGTTCAGGTCGACTCGAAGCGGTTCGGGGTCGGCAACTGACACGGGTGTCAGGTTATCATGTGGCCTCGTGAGCACCCTCCTCGAAGGTCCGACGTCAACGGATTCGGCCTACCGACTCGAACTGCGTGACTGGTTGGTGGCCAACCTCAGTGACCGGTACCGGGGCCTGTTGTTCCGTGGCGAACCCGACGACGACTGGCTGACCCGCATGCGGGAGTGGAACGTCCTCCTCGCCGAGGCCGGCTACGCAGCGCCGTCGTGGCCGGTGGAACACGGCGGGCGGGCCATCGGGATCCTGGAACAGGCCGCTCACGCCGAGGAGATGGCCGCCGCTGAGGCGCCCGGACCGATCAACGCCCTCGGCATCCCCAACATCGCTCCGGCGATCATGACCTACGGAACCCCGGAGCAACAGGAGCGGTTCCTGCGTCCGCTGCTTCGCGGCGAGGAGATCTGGTGCCAGGGGTTCTCCGAGCCCGACGCCGGAAGCGACCTCGCTTCGCTGCAGTGCCGGGCCGAGCGGGACGGGGACAACTACGTGGTCACCGGCCAGAAGGTGTGGACCACGCTGGGCCAGGTCGCCGACTACTGCGAACTGCTCGTCCGGACGGACTCGAGCGGCAAACGTCCGAGCGACGGCATCACGTGCCTGCTCGTCGACGTGGGGCTGCCCGGCATCGAGATCCGACCCCTGCGCACGATCACCGGGTCGGCGGAATTCAACGAGATGTTCTTCAACGAGGTGCGCGTACCCGTCGAGGCTCGTCTCGGCGAGGAACACGCCGGATGGGCCGTGGCCATGTCGACCCTGTCCAACGAACGGGGTGGCGTTGCGACGCTCCACCTCCGCCTCCGAGCGCGGATTCGTGGCCTGATCGATACTGCTCGGGAACTCGGACTCACCGACGACCCCGTCGTGCGTGACCGACTCGCCGACCTGTGGGCAGAGGGTGAGCGGCTCCGCTACCTCGCCGATCGGTCGCTGGCGAGGGCCGCTGCGGGCCTGCCGCCGGGCCCGGAGAGCAGCGTCATCAAGATCGCATGGTCCCAACTCGGCGCTCGCATTCCCGAGGTCGCCGTCGACGTGCTCGGCATGGCCGGCCTAGAGGGTCCATGGGGGCTCGACCTGCTGCACGGTCGCTCGCTCCCCATTGCCGGAGGGACGACCGAGGTCAACCGCAACATCGTGGGCGAGCGGGTGCTCGGACTCCCCCGCGAGCCCCGCCTCAGCTGAGGATCCGGTTGACGTTGCCGTCAGGGGCGAGGGTCACCGTGCGGCCGACCCACTCCTCGGCTTCGAGCGCAGCGCAGACGTCGGCGTCGTCGGTTCGGCCGTAGGTCCGGGTGCCGTCGGTGAGGTCGACCACTGCGAGACCCCAGGCCGGAGCACCGTCGCGTCCGTGCACCACCGAGTAGGCCGCCACCACTGCGTCGCCGTCGTGATGAGCGGTGATCGTCCGGGCGGGATGCGCAGCGTCGAGAGCGGCTTGGACTGCGGCCTCGTCGGGACGGGCCACCTCACCCGGCTCGGTGGAGTACACGGCGTGGACGTGCTTGGTCATGTGCATACCGACACCCGAGACCAGCCCGAGCGAACCGGGATCGGCCCGCAGTCGTTCGACCATGGCCGCCACCGAGTGCGAGAGGTAGTTCGATGCGGGGCCGCCGGCATAGGGCAGTCCCCCGGTCACCGTCAACGGACGGGCGTCATTGGCATCGATCCCGAGTGCGTCCCGGGCGAAGTCGACCGATGACGCGAAGCACGAGTACAGGTCGAGGTGCGCCAGGTCGTCGGCCTCCGCCCCGGCCACGCGGAGCGCCTCGGCGGCCGCTGCCGCGAGCGCTGGTGACCGGGCCAGGTCGGAGTGCTCGGCCACGTAGACGGGATCGGTGGCGTAGCACCAGCCACGCAACACGACCCGCTGGTCCTCGGGGACGCCCAGTCGATCCGCAGTCGACCAACTGGCGATGACGACCGCTGCGGCCATGTCGACGTCCATCACGGCGACCATCTGCTTGGTGTACGGGTAGCCGACCAGCCGGTTGTCGGCGGTGGGCGTGATCAGATCGGAAGCGGATCGCACATCGGGGTACCAGGCGTACGGGTTGGTCGCCGCCACCGACGTCATGGGTGCGAGCAGCTCACCGAGGTTCTCCCGGTGTGCGTCGGGGGCCTCGGCCCGGGCCGCACGTCGGGCCACGTCACGCACGGCGAACGTCAGCCACGCCTGGAACACCTCATGTGCGATCTCCGACGGGTGGAACGGGGCCTCGAACGGGAAGCCGGGCGGATCGGGGTGGCGGTGCGACCACGCCGGTCGTTCGCCGGCCCGCTTCAGGCGCCGCTTCGTATCGAGCGCCTCGGCACCGACGACCACCTCGACGTCGCTGGAACCCTCGAGGATCCTCGCCCCTGCGGCGTTCAGCAGTTGCTGGGGCACCGTTCCCCCGATGCCGGAGTAGCCGGAACGTGCTGGGGTGATTCCGAGTGTCTCGGCCAACCGGCGGGCCGGATCGTCGTAGGGCCACGACATGCAGTAGACGACGTCGAGTCCGTCGACGGAGGCGAGCACGTCGCCCTGCGCACCGCTGTCGGCGACGGCGGCGCGGACCACCTCGGACTGCATGTGGAGCGGTTCGGGCGCCTGCTCATCGCCGGCGAGGTGCCAGGTTCGCTGGGCGACGCCGATCACGCACGGCGTCCGCGGGTCGACTGGTCCCCTCACGATGCCGTCCAACGGGGAGCCCGCTTCTCCTTGAACGCCGCCGGACCCTCCTTGGCATCGTTCGTGGCGAAGATCTGCTGGGAGAGCTCCTGTTCGATCCCGTAGGCCTCCGCCAGCGTCACGTTCAGGCCCCGGATCACCGACTCCTTGGTGGCCTGCACCGCCAGCGGGGCGTTGGCGAGGATTCGCCGGGCCCACTCGCCGGCACGCGCCAGCAACTCGTCGGGTTCGACGATCTCGTTGAGAAGGCCCAGTTCGAGCGCCCGTGACGCCGGGAACGCCTCGGCGGTCAAGAGGAACTCCATGGCGGCGGGGAAGTTGAGCTGGCGGGGCAACCGGGCGGTGGTGCCACCGCCGGCGAACAGACCCCGCTTGGGTTCCATCACACCGAAAGTGGCGTTCGGGGTGGCGATGCGGATGTCGACCCCGCCGAGCATCTCCATGCCACCGGCAACACACGGACCGTCGATCGCTGCGATGACCGGCTTGTAGAGCTTCACGTCGCGCAGCACCGCCCGCGTCCCGTCGGTGAGCCGGCAGCCGTCGATCTCGGCGACCTCGCCCTTGCTGATCTCCTTGGCGAGTTCGGTGATCTGTGGGATGTAGGTCTTGAGGTCGGCGCCGGACATGAAGTTGCCCGGGACGCCCGTGATGATTCCGAGCCACAGGTCGTCGTCGAAGCGCAGGTCCCGCCACGCTCCGGCGAGGTCCCGGAAGTGGTGGAGGTCGAGGGAGTTGCGGGATTCGGGCCGATCGATCGTGATGAGCATGGCGTGTTCGACGACCTCGCCCCCGATGATCGGATTGCGCTCGACGTGGATGGCCACGGATCCTCCAGGATTCAGGACGCCAATCCGTTTGGACTGACGCACGTGTCATGTTCGTGGCAGGATCGTATCGTGCCGTGGACACCACCCCCCCGGGGCGCCTGGGTCGACAAGCTCGCTGTGACCGGTCAGAGCCTGGGCGACGACGGACGCTCGATCATCTCGCTCAGCCCCGAGGAGCTTCTCGGAGCCGCCGAGGCCACCACGGGCCTCTCCGACTGGGGTGACGACTGGTTCCGGGCGCCACTCGGGGTGCTCACTGAGTCGCTCGAGTCAGAGGCTCGCCTGCACCTCCCGGGCCGCCTGCGCGCCCGGAGCGAACTCCAGCGGATCCTCCAGGGCCGCCTGCAACTCGTCGATCTGTGGGGACGCCAGCCCGAAGTGCTCGACACCGACGTCGAGGCGCCGGTGTTCGTCACCGGGCTCGGGCGCTCCGGCACCACGCTCCTGCACGAGCTCCTCGCCCTGGACCCGGGAGCGCGCAGCCCGGCGCTGTGGGAGTTCGCTCACCCCGTCCCGCCGCCCGAGGCCGCCACCGCCGAGACCGATCCCCGCATCACCATCGCTGACGACGAGATCACGGTCATGGACGAGATGGTCCCCGCCTTCACCGGCATGCACGAGAACCGCGGGTTCCTCCCGACCGAGTGCATCTTCGCCTTCGCCTACCAGTGCTCGACCGACATGTACACCGGGCTCTACGACGTGCCGAGCTACACCATGTACCGCGCCGGGGGCGATCGCACCCCGGAGTACGCCTGGCATCGCCGCCTGCTCGCCACGCTCGGGAGCCGCCGGCCCGGCAGTTGGGTCCTCAAGGCGCCATCGCACCTCTCGGCGCTCCCGACGCTCTTTGCGGAGTATCCCGACGCCCGGGTCGTGATCACCCATCGGGACCCGCTCCGGGTGGTCGGCTCACTGACCGACATGATGGCCACGCTGCGGTGGATGCACTCGGACCACGTCGACCACGCAGCGATCTCGGAGCTGCTCGGCATGGGGCTCGTGTTCCAGATGGACACCGTCAGCGCCGCCCGCGACTCCGGTGCGGTACCCGAGGACAGGATCCACGACGTCCTCTACAGCGACCTGATCGCCGATCCCGTGGCGACGGTCGAGTCGCTCTACGCCGACTGGGACCGAGAGTTCACCAGCGCCTTCCGCGCCCGGCTGCAGGAATACGTCGATGCGCGCCATCGGGGCCACACGAGCGGCCACGACTACTCCTTTGCCGACACCGGCCTCGACCAGCATGCGCTCCGTGAGCAACTACGCAGCTACCAGGAGCGTTACGGCGTGGTCTCCGAGGTCTAGCCGGGGTTCAGATCGACACGACCTGCACCTCGGGCAACGGCGCCTCGTCTGCGAGCACCCACCGTACGATCATGTATCCCTCCCGGCGTCCACCGGTGTCGATCCAGTTGGCGTGGTGCGGGTCCTCCGGAGCGAGCAGCAACGTCCAGGTACCGTCGTCGTTGCGCTCGGCGGTCCGGTCGTTGATGTGAGTCCGGCGATGCCGGTAGTCAAAGGACTCCATCCACGGGTTGGTGGTCGTGAGACCCCAGTAGACGAAGGGCTCTGCGGGTGGACGGACCGTGATCTCGAGCGCCTCGCCGTCGGCGAGTCGGAACAGGCCACCGTGGTAGGTCATGTCGGCATCGGAGTGCGACCGGAGTTCGGACTCCTGGGACTCGACGTGCGACGCACCGCTGGCGCCGGAGAAGGCATTGACCGAGGCCGAGGCGCCCCGCCAGATCTCGTCGCACGCCATCCCGACGAACGACAGGAACAGCGCAGCGAACTCCAGTGACGGGGCCAGGTCGTCTGCGCTGCATCGGGGCGCCGGCACGTCGCCGACCAGTTCGAGGCGCAGGTCCGAGGGCCGCTGGTCGCTGCGATCGTGGAACGTCTCGCGGACGGCGACCTGTCCGCAGTCCGGGTGGAGCGGAACCCAGTGGTCCACCCCATCGGGCCGTGTGGGTGCGATCCAGACGTCGACCGGTTCGCCGGGTCCGATCCCGAACACATCGAGGTGCGTCTGGTGGACCGTCCCGGTGCGGCCGGCGACTGCGCCCTTGCCGACGGGCGTGCCGAAGGTGAGTCCGACGTAGGCCGCATCACCTCGGACCCCTCGGAGCCGGTAGGTCTGCGCAGCATCGAGCGCACCGAACCAGTAGGTCACGTCGGGGTTGTCGACCATGAGCTTGCGGCGTGCCGACTGACTGACGAACAACTCGGGGTGGAACGGGTCGTTGCGTTCGACGAACCACTCCTGGGCCAGGGACGCGAGTCGGGTCACCCAGCGGTACCCCTCCGCGAGGTCCTCCTCGGTGTGGGGAACCGGGGCTCCGAGCATCCAGTCCCGGGCGGTGCGCTGTGCCTCCAGCCACGCCTCGAACGCCGCAGCGAGCCGAGTGGCGTCGCTGGCGGCGTCGGTCACCTCAGTAGCCGCCTTCGCCGAGGTTGACCATGATCGTCTTGGTCTCGAGGAAGGCGTCGATGCCCTCGGCGCCACCCTCTCGGCCGAGGCCGGAGTGCTTCGTTCCGCCGAAGGGGACGTTCGGCATGACCGTGTAACCGTTGACGCCGAACGTGCCGGACCTGACCGCCCGTGCCACCCGGAGCGCCCGGCGTACGTCGTTGGTCTGCACCGAGGCGCCGAGACCGTAGACCGTGTCGTTGGCCAGTTCGATGGCGTGGGCCTCGTCCCGGAACGGGATGACCGACAGCACCGGTCCGAAGATCTCCTCCTGGGCGATGCGCATGTCGTTGGTGACACCGGTCAGCAACGTCGGGTTGACGAAGTTCCCTGCGGCGAGGTCGCCGCCGGGACGATCACCCCCGAGCACCAACTCGGCACCCTCGGCCACTCCGGCCTCGATCAGGCCGCAGACCTTGTCGACCTGACGTTGGTTGATCAGCGCCGCAGAGGTGGTGGCGGTGTCGAACGGATCGCCGTAGGTGGTCATGGCCGCCATGGCGATCGCCCGTTCCACCAGGTCGTCGTGGATGGACTCGTGGACGAGCAGTCGGGTGTGGCAGACACACCCCTGGCCGGAGAGACCCATGGTGACCATGCCCATGGCAACCATGGCGGTCGCGTCGAGGTCGACGTCGGGGAACACGATGTTCGGGCTCTTCCCGCCGAGTTCCAGACTGACACGGGCGACCCGCTCAGCGGCGGCGTTCAGCATCCGGGTCCCGACGACCCGGGAACCGGTGAAGCTGATCTTGTCCACCCGGGGATCGGTGATCAACGCCTCCCCGGTGGGCTCAGGGGGTCCGGTCACGAGGTTGATGACGCCGTCGGGAACGCCCGCCTCGATGAGCAACTCGACGAGTCGGATCGACGTGAGCGAGGCGAACTCCGATGGCTTGAGCACGACCGTGCAGCCCGCAGCGAGCGCCGGTGCGACCTTCTGGGCGAACAACATCACGGGTGCGTTCCACGGGATGACCGCAGCGACCACGCCGACCGGCTCACGGACGGTGAGCGGGAACCAATCGGACCCGGTGTAGTCCGGAAGCGTCTGGCCGGCGATCTTGTCGATCCACCCGGCGTGGTGATCGAAGATGTCAGCGGCGATCGTGGCCGAGAGCTGGTAGACGTTCGTGAAGCCGACCGGGACGCCGTTGTCGAGCGTCTGCAGGGCGTTGATCTCCTCGGAGTGGGCATCGATCAGTGCAGCGACCCGCTGGAGCAGCCGCTGTCGATCCCGGGCGGTGCGGCCGGTCCAGGCGCCGTCGTCGAAGGCCCGGCGTGCGGCGGTCACGGCGGCGGCCACATCCTCTGCCGTGGCCACAGCGATCGTCGTGACCTCCTCGTTGGTGGCCGGGTGGACGTGCGTCCAGGTCGCTCCGCCTCCGCCGTCGCGCCAGTCGCCGTCGATCAGGATCTTCCCGGGGGACACGCCGAGACGCTCGGCGTGCGGGAGCACGGTGATGGTCATGCGTCGGCGACGGCCACAGCCGTCCCGGAGACCTTGACCTCACCGTCACCGTTGGCCACCTCGACGTCGAGGTCGACGAGGTTCCGACCGTCGTCGGTGCGCTTGTCGGTGACCACGACCTTGGTCGTGAGGACCTCGTCGGGCCAGGTCTGCTTGGTGAAGCGCACCTTGAGGTTGGTGAGGTTGCCCACACCGACGTAGTCCGAGATGGCCTTGGCGAGCAGGCCGGCGGTGAACATGCCATGGCCGAAGACGCTCGGCAGGCCGGCGGCCTGGGCGGCGACCTCATCGGTGTGCATCGGGTTGAAGTCACCCGAGGCACCGGCGTAGACCACGAGGTCCGAGCGGGTCAGGGTGTGGCTGAACTCCGGAGCGGTGTCGCCCACGTTCACCTCGTCGAACTTCAGTGCGGCCTCGGACATCGTTGCTCCTCTGTTCTCATCGGACTTCGGCGTTACCCGTCTTCCCGCTTCCCGGGAACGGCCCGGTCACCCTATCTGACACGTGTGTCAGGTGGCATCAGAGAAGATCGATGCCATGGCGACCATCTCGTCGCCGGCCTTGTCCGGGACGATGAACGGCTCGATCGAGCGGATCTCGTCGAGGTGGGCCACGACTTCCTCCGGGGTCGGGGCGACGCCCCGCCCGGCGATCCACCCGGGTCCGAGCGCCACGAAGGCCCGGGCGATCCGCCCCCCGCCGACACTGAAGACCTCGTGAGTCGGCTCGCAGCCGGCGGACGCCAGGTACGCGACCAGTCCCGAGACCTGCTCGGGTGCGAGCAGGTTGGCCATGGCCTCGCCCATCAGCTGCTCGGTGAGACGAGTGGTGGCGAGCGGAGCGATCACGTTGCTCTTGATGTTGGCCTTGGCTCCCTCGATCGCAATGACGCTCGACAGGCCGACCAGACCCATTTTGGCGCCGGCGTAATTGGCCTGACCGAAGTTGCCGAACAGCCCGGCGGCCGACGTGGTGTGCACGAACCGCCCGTAGCCCTGTTCCTTCATGTGGGCGAACGCCGGACGGCTCACGTAGAACGCACCCTTGAGGTGCACGTCGATGATGTCGTCGATGTTCTCCGTGGTCATCTTGGCGAACGACTGATCGCGCAGGAACCCGGCGTTGTTGACCACGACGTCGACGGTGCCGAACGCATCGATCGCGGTCTGCACGATCGACTCGCCGCCCGCAGCGGAGCTGACGCTGTCGTGATTGGCCACGGCCTCACCGCCGGCAGCGACGATCTCGTCGACCACACGTTGCGCCGCTGAGGCGTCGGCGCCTTCGCCAGCGGCGGTGCCCCCGAGATCGTTCACGACCACCCGAGCGCCGCGCTCGGCCAACAGGAGGGCGTGCGCCCGACCGAGTCCGCCACCGGCGCCGGTCACGATCGCCACCTGTCCGTCAAACGTCACATCGCTCACTGGATCTCCTCCGTATGGTCCGGGTTCTGGTTCAGGTTCTGCTCAGTCGAACAGCAGTGCGGCGAGCTGATCTCGGTGCCAGTCGGCGTCACCGAGCAGGTGGTCACCGCCGTAGGCACGACGCAGGCGCAGGTGCAGGTCGTGTTCCCACGTGTAGCCGATCCCGCCGTGTGCCTGCAGACCGGTGCGGGACCAGTGTCGAGCAGCTCCGCCGGCGGCTGCCTTGGCCACGTGGACCGACGAGGCCCGATCAGCGTCGTCGGCGTCGACGCACATGGCGGCGTAGGCAACTGCTGCAGCGGCACGCTCCTGGTGCAGCGAGGCGTCGACGAGTTTCCACTGCAGCCCCTGGAACGATCCGACGGGCTTGGCGAACTGGACCCGCTCGTTGACGTAGCTCAACGTCGTGTCCTGCAACCACCGTCCGACGCCGACGAGTTCGGCCGACAGTGCCACGGTCGCCCGGTCCGTGGCGTCACGGAACGCCACCTCGGTGATCGCAGTACCGGGACCGGAGGCGGTGGCGATCCGGTGGAGCGGCCGGGTGCGGTCGAGGGCCTCGATCGGAGCACCGACGACCTCGGCGGCGTCGACGACCACGATCGAGGGACCGCTGCGGACGACCACGACCCGGTCGACCTCCTCGAGGTGCGGGACGAACCACGACTCGTCGTGGTCGCCGGGCTCCCATCGTCCAGCGGCATCAGCCACCGCAACGGTTGCGGTCAGGGAACCGTCGGCCACGGCGTCGGCATCGGGGTGGTCGGCAGCCCGGAGCAGCGGCAGGGCCCACGAACTCGACACCCACAGGGGCCCGGGGGCGAGCACGGCTCCGGACTCCTGCATGAACAGGGCGAGATCGACGAGGGGACCATCGCCGAGCGCGGCCCATTCGCGCAGGTGGGTGGCATAGAAGGACCGGGCCGCAGCCGGGCCCTCGGGGGTCACGTCGTAGAAGGCGTCACGCAGCAGTGCGGGTGGGCACTCCTTGGTGAACAGTGAACGTGCGGTGTCGCGGAGCAGTTCCTGCTCGTCGGTGAGCGCGAAGTCAACCACGTGGGAGCCCCAGGACCCGAGTAGCCACGATGTTGCGTTGGATCTCCGACGTCCCACCCCCGATGGTGGCGGCGAGCGACATCTGCCAAGCCGCCTGGAAGCGGCCGCCCTGTGCGGCGAGGGTCGGATCGGTCACCGTGGCGTACGCCCCTTGGAGATCCATGCCGAACTCGTTGAGGCGTTGGCGCAACTCAGAAGCGGCGAGCTTCATGTAGGAGTGCTCCGGGGCCGAGGACCCCTGGGCGAACGATGCGAATCCCTTGTAACCGAGCGCCCGGATGGAGCGCACCTCCTCGTACAGCTCCCCGAGCGTCCGGCGGACGACCGGGTCGGAGTCGAGTCCACGGTCTCGGGCCAGATCGACCAGTCCGTCGAGAGCGCGCTGTGCATAGCCGACGCCCTCCAGCCACAGCCCGCCGCGTTCGTGGGCGAGGGAACCCATCGTGATGCGCCATCCGTTGTTGAGTTCGCCGACCAGATTGGAGCGCGGCACGACGGCGTCGACGAGGAACACCTCGGCGAACTCGGCGTTGCCGGTGATGTGCCGCAGCGGCCGGATCTCCACGCCGGGGGTGTCCATGTCGAGGATCAGCACCGAGATCCCCTTGTGCTTGGCCGCAGTCGGGTCGGTCCGTACGTAGAGGAAGCACTTCTCGGCCCACTCGGCGTAGCTGGTCCAGACCTTCTGGCCATTCACCACGAACGAGTCGCCGTCGAGGTCGGCGCGTGTGGCCAGACTCCCCAGGTCCGAACCGGCGTCGGGTTCGCTCATTCCGACGCACCACACGGTGTCGCCACGGATCGCTGCGGGAACGAGTTGGCGTTGGGTCTCGTCACCGAACTCGAGCAGCGACGGTCCGACGATGCCGTAACCGCCGAAGTGCACCGACCGGGGCACGCCACGGGCGGCGAGTTCCTCCTGATACACCAGCGTCTGCAGAGGCGTGGCGTTCCGGCCGCCGAGTTCCGGCGGATAACCCGGAATCATCCACCCGGAGTCGAACAGCAGTGCCTGCCAGTCGCGGGCCCACTGCGGCACCTCGTCGGCCTCCTCGCCGATCCAGTCCCGGCCCTCACGCAACTGTTCAGGGGTGTGCTCGTCGAGGAAGGATGCAATCTCGGAGCGGAACGCCTCCTCCTCACTCCCCCACGAGAGCTTCACCGACACCTCCTCGGACCTGACACGTGCGTCAGGTTAGTCCGTCCGGAGGAGGAACGCCGCAGCGAGCGGGCCTCCACCGGCGGCGGCGATGCCGATGGTCGGCGGACCACCGTCGACGCTGACCTGTCGTTCGCCGGCCTCGCCCCAGAGCTGCACACAGGCCTCGTGGAGGAAGCCGTAACCATGGAGGCGACCGGCTGAGAGTTGCCCTCCATGGGTGTTGAGGGCGACCGACCCCGGGGTCTGGGCGGCCTCCCGGGCGATCCGGGTTCCGCCGTCGATGAACGCACCACCCTCGCCCTGGGCGCAGAACCCGAACGCCTCGAGCCATGCGAGCGTGATGAAGCTGAATCCGTCGTAGAGCTCGGCGATGTGCACCTGCTCCGCAGTGAGGTCCGTGCGCTCCCACATCATGAGCGCTGCGTCACGGAGGGCCATCGTGGTGAGATCGTCGAACTGATCCCAACTCGGACGGCCCCGGAGCGCAGTCCCGATCGCCTCGATCCGCACCGGTGGTCGGGCCAGATCACCGGCGGACTCGGCCCGGGAGATGATCACCGCCGTGGACCCGTCGGCCGGCACATCGCAGTCGTACAGGCAGAGCGGATCGGAGATCATGCGGACGTCGAGGTAGTCCTGCATGGACATCGGTGTCCGGTAGATGGCCTTCGGGTTGATCTCGGCGTTGCGGCGCGAGTTGAGAGCGATCCACGCCAGCTGCTCGCGAGTGGTCCCGTAACGATGGAAGTGCAGGTTGGCCATCATCCCGATCCAGTTGGCCGCCGACGGCGCACCGAACGGGAGCGTCCACTGCATGAAGCTCGACGCCCGGAAGCCGCCGCCACCGCCACCGCCGCCCATGGTGACGCTCGCCCGACCCGCGTCGCCCTGCGCCGACGCCTCCCACACTGTCCGGAAGCACAGGACGTGCCGGCACAGGCCGGTGGCCACCGCAGCTACGGCGTTGGCGACCGAGCCGAGCTGACCGGGCAACTCGAGGCCGCCGGCGAACCAGTTCAACTCCAACCTGAGTGCATCGTGGACCTCGGTGATGCCGACTCCGGAGAATCCGGGCGGCTGGTTCATGTTGCCGGGGTAGGTGGCGAGACCGTCGATGTCGGACAGTTGCAGCCCGGCGTGTTCGACCGCCGCGATGCAGGCGTCGAGGGTCAGTCCGAGCGGGTCCGGGTAGATCCGCCTGCCGACCTCGGACTGCCCGACGCCCGACACGACGGCGCGCCGCTCACCGATGTCTGTCCAGGTCACGACACCTCCTGCGCAGGAACGTCACCAACGCCGGGGTCGGGCTCGAAGAACGGCAGCCAGACCGACCCGTTGCGGTCGGGGTACTCCTCGAACGTGACCCGGACCCGCTGGTCGAAGTCGACGTCGTCCGGGTCGACGTTGACGATGTTGGTGGTGAGTCGCAGACCCTCCTGGTCATCGAGCTCGACGATCGCCACCACGTACGGCGGATCGAGACCCGGGTACCACGGCTGCCGGTTGATCGTGTACGTGAGGATCCGACCCCGACCGGAACTCGCCTGCGGCGCCACGTCGGTCGACCAGCACGACGGGCAACGGGGCTGCGGTGGGTGGATCCAGGTGCCACAGTCGGCGCAACGGAGGAACCGCAGCTCACCGTGCTCACCGCCGCGCCAGAAGTGCTCGTTGTCGTCGGTGACTGCCGGCAGGACCCGGAAGGGCTGTTCGGACACGTTCACTCGTCCGATGGGTCGTCCGCCGAGCCCGCCTCGTAGCCGGCGCGAGCGAACGGCAGCATCTCTCGTGCGGGCACCAGACCGAAGCTCGGCTGTGTGAGCACCAGTACGCCGAGCACCTCCTCCCACCTGGCCCCGAACTCAGCGGCGAGCATGGCGTGGCGTTGGACACCGGGACCAGAGCGCAGCACCACCGTGCAGGCGAGCCGGACGAGTTCGTGCGTCTTGCGGTCGAGGCCGGGCAGGTCGTCGAGCGCCGAGAGATACGCCGAGAGACCATCAGCGGCCACCGGGAAGGCCTCTTGCATGGACGGGAGCTCGTCTCGGAATTCGCTCATCGTCTGAACCCTATGACTGCGAACCCGACGAGCGCGCCGTGTCCTGGCTCAACCCCTTGGGCATCACCATGCCGACCTGTTGGAGGTGCTGGCCGAGCATCGAGTCGAACTGCTCGGCGACTGACTCGACGTCCCACCCGCCGTCCCGGTGCATCCAGGCGATCTGCTTGGGATGCTGGAAGAGCGTGTAGCTGAAGTCGGTTCGGCCGAACACCTGCCCGTTGACGTGGCCCGCCTGCTCCGACGCCAGGAACGCAACGAGCGGAGCGTTGAGCGACGGATCGAGCGTCGGCGGAACCTCCACCTCCTCGCCGTCCTCGTTCAACGTCGCAGTCATCCGGGTGATGCCCGCCGGCGCCAGGGCGTTGACTGTGATCCCGGCCCGGGCGAGTTCGAGCGCCCAGACGAACGTGAGCCCCATGATCCCCGCCTTGGCGGCGCCGTAGTTGCTCTGGCCGAAGTTGCCGCGCAGGCCTGCCGATGACGTGATGTTGATCACTCGGCCGTAGCCGGCTTCCTTCATGATCGGAGCGGCGTGGCGGGTGACGTTGAACGTGCCCTTCAGGTGGGTGGCGATCACGGCGTCGAAGTCGGCCTCGTCCATCTTGACCAGCGTCCGGTCGCGGACGATCCCGGCGTTGTTGACGACGATGTCGATCCGGCCGAACTCCTCGACGGCGGTGCTGACGATCCGTCCGGCCGCTTCGAAGTCCGACACGGAATCACGGGCGGCCACGGCACGGCCCCCGGCGTCGGTGATCTCAGCGACCACTGATCCGGCCGGGTCCTCGTCGGTTCCGTCCCCGCGCAGCGACACACCGAAGTCGTTGACGACGACCGCTGCGCCCTGCTGGGCCAAGCTGAGGGCGAATTCCCGACCGAGGCCACGGCCGGAACCGGTGACGACTGCGACACGACCGTTGAGGATTCCCATGACGGGGCACACTAACCTGACGCCAGCGTCAGATTTGTCGTTCGTTCAACAAGGGGGACTCAGGTGGCACTCACCGAACTGGAGGGCGAGGAACTCGGCAGCCAGACCATCGTCATCGAACAGGGCCCCGTCCGGGCGTTCGCCAAGGCCATCAAGGACGACCCGGACCGCTACACCGGTCCCGCAGCTCCGACGCCACCCACGTGGCCGTTCGTCATGAGCTACTGGGGGTCGATGGGACAGGGCGGCGCCGCCGGGCTCCCGATCGACAAGCTGCGCGGTCCCGGCCGGATGATCCTTCACGGTGAACAGGAGTTCGACTTCGTCCGGCCGCCACAGGTCGGCGAGACGCTCACCGGTACCGGCCGGATCTCCGAGGTCTACGAGCGTGACACCTCGTCGGCGACGATGGAGTTCTACGTGCGAGAGACCGAGTGGTGCGACGAGGCTGGTCAGGTGGTCTGCACCGATCGCTTCACACTCATCGTCCGGGCCAAGAAGGGCTGACGTCGTGGGTGCAGCAGGTGGCCGGGACCCGTTCGCCGAAGACGACGACCAGCAGGCGTTGCGCGATCTCGCCCGGGACGTGACCGTCCGTGAGGTCCTGCCCCGAGCCGCCCACGGGGACGAGACCGGCGAACCGCCGCGGGTCGCAGCCAAGGCGCTCGCCGACGCCGACCTGTTGCGCATCACCATCGGTGAGGAGTGGGGAGGGTTCGGCTACGGAGACGTCGAGGCGTCGATCGTGCTCGAGGAGGTCGCCCGAGCCGATGTGTCCACCGCCATCTGGTGCCAACTGACCTACAACGGACCTCCCCGAGGGATCGAACACCTCGGACCGCCGGCCATGCGGGAGCGATGGCTGCCGGCAGTGGCGAACGGTGAGGCGCTCCTGTCCATTGGGATCACCGAGCCCGACGCCGGGTCCGCCGTGCACGAGATGCGAACCGCCCTCCGCGCCGACGGATCCGGCTACCGACTGAACGGCTACAAGAACTACTCGACGCTCGGCCACGTGGCCGACGGGTACCTGGTGTGGTGCCGCTGGCCGGGCGGTGAAGGCGCAAAGGGAATCGGTGCGGTGGTCGTGCCCGCTGATCGTCCGGGGGTCACGCTCACGGGCGTGCACCACTCCATGGGGGTCCACGCTGCGACAGAGGCCGAGGTCGCCTTCGACGACGTGGAGATCACTCCGGACGACGTGCTCATCGCCGGCGATCCCGCTTCGACCGAGGCGTTCAAGCTGCTGCTCGCGCACCTCAACCACGAACGGTGCGGCAACGCCTCCATGTGCATCGGCGCCGCACAGGGAGCGCTCGAGTACGCCGTGCGCTACCTGAACGAGCGGGTCATCGGCGGTGAAGCACTCGCCGGCCGTCAGGGCCTGCAGTGGAAGCTCGCCGACATGGCCATCGAACTCGAGTCGGCCCGACTGCTGCTGCGTCGGGCCGTGCACCTCGCCGGGCCGGGCGGAACACCCCCGGCCCTCGAGACGGCCATGGCCAAGGCCGCAGCGAATCGCGCTGCGAAGTTCGTCTGCGACGAGGCCATGCAACTGCTCGGCGGATACGGCTACTCCCGTGAGTACCCGCTCGAACGGGCCTACCGTGACATCCGCGGGCTGTGCATCGGAGCGGGGACCATCGAGGCCCAACTCAACTACGTCGGGTCCAACGTCGTTCGGGGCCGGACCACGACCTCCCCGGCGTGGATCGAACAGCGCTTCTGAACCGGCACCGTGGCTGAGCGGCTCGAGCCGACCTGGCCGCACGCCCTGGGCCCGACCACCGGCCGGGTGAGCGACCTGGAGCCGGACGACCTGCGCATCGCCCGGCTCGCCGGGGGGCTCGCAGGTTCCGGTGTGGGTTGCGGCGACCTGGTGGCGTGGCAACTGCCGAACGGTGAGCCGGCGGCGCTGGCACTGTGGGCGTGCTGGAGACTGGGGGCCGTCGCGGCGCCGATCCACCACCGTGCCACCGCAGCGGAGGTCGAGCGGATGCTCGGCGCCCTGCCGAAGGCAACCGTGCTCGACGACCGATGGATCAGTCGACTCGTCGAGGAGTCACCCCCACACCCCGGGGGGCCGGCGGCACCGGGCGAGCCGGCGCTCGTCCTGCACACCTCGGGGTCCTCCGGGACCCCCAAGGCGGTCGTCCACACGCACGGCGGTCTGGCACACAAGGCCCGCTCGATGGTCCGGATCCACGGGCTCGGCGCCGAGGACGTCGTGTTGATGCCGGCACCACTCGGGCACGTGTCCGGCGTGCTGAACGGCGTGCTCGTGCCCGCAGCGGCGCACATGCGTACGGTGCTGCTCCCCCGATGGGATCCGGACGAGGCGCTGGCGATCATCGAGGGTCAACGGGTGTCGTTCATGGTCGGCCCGCCGACGTTCTTCACCGGACTCCGCGACGCCTCCGGGTGGTCGCCCGAGCGTGTCGCCTCGCTGCGGATCGTGTCCGCCGGTGGCGCCGGAGTGAGTGCGGCGTTCTGCGAGCAGGTCGCCGCCGAGTTCGGGACCACCGTCAAGCGCAGCTACGGGTCCACCGAGGCGCCCACCGTGGCCACCAACCACGCCGACGACGACGTCCGGCTCGGATGGGACACCGACGGGCGCGCCGTCGACGGTGTGTCGTTCCGGATCGGTGACGCCGGCGAGCTCGAGGTGCGTGGGCCCGAGCTGTTCGTCGGGTACACCGACGCCGAGCGCACGGCCGAGGCCGTCACGGCCGACGGTTGGTTCCGTACCGGCGACCTCGCCGAACTGGGCGAGGACGCTCGGGTGACGATCACCGGTCGGCTGAGCGAGGTCATCATCCGGGGTGGTGAGAACATCTCACCCGCCGAGGTCGAAGCAGTGCTCGAGGCCCACCCCGAGGTCCGTGCGGCGGTGGTCGTGGGCGTGCCCGACGAGCGGCTCGGCGAACGGGCGGCTGCCGTCATCCTCCCCGTGCCCGGGGTGACCCTCACGCTCGATGAGGTCACGGCGTGGTGCGGCACTCGTGGCCTCGCCCGCTACAAGTGGCCGGAACGAGTCGAACTCGTCGAGTCCTTCCCGGTGCTCGCATCGGGCAAGGCCGACCGATTCGAGATGCGCCGGCGTCTCGACCGACCTGTCTGATGATCCGCCACCGAGGAACCTTGACTTTCTCGGAAGTGGAACCATGGCCTTTGCGTGTTTGCCCGTTCGCCCACAGGAGGTAGCGACATGCGAAGCCAAGCGTCTGAACCCGAGAGCGACAGCCCGGTCGTGGCATGCGCCGACGGTCACTTCGGCGAGGGGCTTCCGCAGGGGATGACCCTCGCCGGGGTCTCCCAGAAGCGTCGGCGCACCTCTGGCCTGTGGCGGTCGCGTTAGGCGGCTGTTGGTACTGCTGTGGCGGTGATCGCGGGTGTGGGTGGTGTGGCGATGTCGGGTGCTACAAATCCGCAGTTGGTGCCGTCGGAGACGTTGATCACGCCGTGTCGGTTGATCGACACTCGGGGTCCGTCGGACCCGGTTGGGGGTGGGGTTTCTCAGATCGGGCCGGTGGCCGGTCCGTTGGGTTCGGGGTCGAATACTGCTGTTCAGGTGACGGGTTCGACGGGGAACTGCAGGATTCCGGCGGATGCCACTGGTGTGGTGATGAACGTGACGGTGGTGGGGACTGGGTTGTCGGGTTCTGTGCGGGTGAACGGGTTCGTGACGGTTGTTCCGGCGAATCCGGCGCCGAACGCGTCGAATCTGAACTATTCGGTGGGGTCGGGGCCGACACCGAACTCGGTGACGGTGGCGTTGAGTTCGACCGGTCAGGTGCGGTTCTTGGTGTCGAACGGTCCGGTGAACCTGATTGCGGACATCGCCTACGGGTTCAACAGCATCTGGGCACTCTGCACCGGGACCAACCGGGTGATCAGGGTGAACGCCACCACGAACGCCATCGAGGCCTCGAACATCTCTGTGGGCACGAGTCCCAATGCGGTCGCCGTCAACGCGAATTCGGTGTACGTCACCAACACCGGCTCCAACAACGTCTCGAGGATCAGCCCGACGACCAACACCGTTGCCGAGACGATCCCGTTGCCGGCTGGCGCCGGACCCGGTGAGATCACGCGAGGTGCGGACAACTCGTCGCTGTTCGGCCCCTCCCGGGACATGTGGGTGGTCAACGGCAGTGGGGACAGCGTGTCCCGGATCACCACCGGGAACGCCACCTCCGCCGTCACCACGTTCACGGCCGGGATTGGTACGGCACCGAGTTCCATCACCTTCGACGGACGCAACGTCTGGGTGGGCGTCACCGACGCGCCGTGACCGGGGCGGTGCTGCGGATGGGCGAGGACGGAGCCGTACTTGCGACCATCAACCTGGGGTCTCCCTTCGCCGTCCCGCTCGACCTGGTCTACGACGGGTCCTACATCTGGGCCATCTCGCCGCTGGTCGAGACCACAACCCGGATCGACCCGATCGGCAACGCCATCAGCGGGAACATCGACACGGGCCTCGGTCTGGGCAGCGGCATCTTCGACGGAACCAGTCTCTGGGCGTCGAACTCCGGGAGCGACCAGGTCCAGCGCCTCCGAACCTCCTGAACGGGGCAGCCCAGGGCTCAGGCCCGCAGGAAGAACCCCTGGGGGTCCCAGGTCCGCAGCGACCTGAGTTCCCCGGGGGTGGGCGGGTCCAGGTCGACCAGGTCCGTGGCGACCGGCGCGTCCCACGCCAGCAGGGTGCGCAGCTCGTCCAACCGACCGGGAACCACTGCCACCACCACGAACTGGCCCTGACGGCGCTCCAGGACACCCAGATCGGTGGCCACTGCGACCACCCGGTCCCCGGGTGAGGTGACGTAGGCGCACCGCTCGACCGTCCGGCGACCGGTGAGCGTGGTCACCACGACGACCTCGTCCGCCGCTGAGGCGACATCGTTGCCGCCGCCCGAGCCGACCAGGAACGTTCGGCCCGGCACGACGGTGGAGTTGATGTTGGCGGCCGAGTCGAACTGTGCGGCGCCGAGGCAGGCGAGGGCGACGGTTCCCGGGCCCGGAACCAGGCCCCCCAGCACCCACGAGGCGTCGTGGAGCGCCGTTGCGGACGGGAATGCCCGGTGGTTGAACACGAACGGGTCAGCCGGTGTCGGGGTGTAGCCGAGGAGTCCGAGCTCGGCGGTCAGCACGGCGTGAGCACCCTGCGCCCGGGCCTGCTCGACGCCGAGCCAGGTCGCCAGGTTGGCCACTCCGGCGCCGGCCAGCACCACGTCGGCCCCGGTTGCCAGCACACGACTGGCGACAACCCGGGCGCCGTGGACCGCTGCGAGTTCCCAGTCGTTGGCCGGTGGGGCGAGGTCGGGCGGGTGGGCGGAGGCATCCTCGCGCCAGGACTCCCGGTCGGCCCGGGCCCGGAGCGCGGCGACCCGATCCGGGCCGAGCCGATCCAGATACGCCGTGTGGTCCTCGGGTTCGATCACCCAGTGGCGGATCCACTCGTCGAACCCCTCGTCGTCGAGCCGGCTGGCGTCGCGGACCTCGGCCCAGAACCCGACGTCCTCGGCGTAGGGCTCGGCCGGAGTGAACGAGCCGTACAGGCCGCCCGGATGCGCCCCCATCGGGCACTCGGCGACCGCCAGGGTACGGTGCGCCGGCACCACCACCAGGTGCGACCACGGGGTGATGTCGTCGACGACCAGCTCGGTGGTGGCCACCACACCCCGTCGGGCGGCGAGCGCACCCCACACGCCTTCGAGCAGCGGCGGGTGCAGTGCCAGGTTCCCCTGACGGTCGGCCACGGCTGCGTGCACGATCGCCACGTCGGGCGTCGCCGCCTGCACCAGCCCGACCGGCCCGAACGGCGTGTCCACCCGGGCGAAGCCGGAGTTGTCCTCCATGGACGAGCCGACCAGCGAGGAGGTGGTCAGCGCCGGCAGGCCCCGGGCAGCGGCCTCGAGCCGTTGGGCGAACGTCAGGAACGACCAGTGCTCGACGTCGACCTCGCCAGAGAGGTAGGCACGACCGAAGCGCGGGTTGGGCGTGAAGTTCGGGAAGACGTCACCCGAGTATCCGGTCACGACCCGGCGGACGAGCCCGCCCCGAAAGAACAGCGTCCCCAGACTCGACAGCGACAGCATGTCCAGCGTCCACTGCGGATCGCGGCCCCACCACTGCCGCACGAGTTCTCGGACCGCAGCCGACCAGCGGGTGTGGGAACAGACGACGTGGACCGTGTCACCCGCCTGGACGTGTCCGACGGCCTCGCCCAGGCCGACGACCTTCGACGCAGCGGCAGCGGACGCGGCACCCATGCGAATGTGACACTAACGTCAGGTCGCCATGGCCGGGTACTCCCAGAACTACGCCGACCTCGCCGGACACCCGGCGGTTCGCCACGGCGGGAGAGAGCTCATCTACGGCGAACTGCACCGTCGGGCATCGCGCCTGGCGTCGGTCCTCGAGCGCGATGGGCTCTCCCCCGGTGGTCGGCTCGCCATCATGCTGCCCAACCGGGTGGAGTTCGTCGAGGCCCTGGCCGCATCGGCCAAGGCCGAGTGCTCGGCGCTGTCGGTTAACTGGCACCTCGCAGCGCCTGAGCTGGCCTATGTGCTCACCGACTCCGGCGCCGGCGCCCTCGTCGCCGACGACTCGCTCCGTGACGTGGTCGAGGCGGCCGGTGCGACGTGCCCCGTCCTCTACGTCGGCGACGACTCCGGTGCCGGCTACGAGGCACGCCTCGCCGGAGCCGACACCGACGACCTGCCGACACCGTGGCCGTGCTCGTGGCCGGTCGTGTACACCTCGGGCACCACGGGTCGACCCAAGGGCGTGGTCCACGGTGCCCTGGCCGACCCGGAGGTCCTCCGCGCCACCCAGGAGGCGCTCGTCGGCCTGTGGGGGTACCGATCCGACGACGTCCACGTGGTGGCGGGCCCGCTCTACCACGCCGGCCCGCAGGGATACGCCGCGCTCACCCTCTACACCGGTGGCACGGTCGAGATCATGGGCAGCTGGGACGCAGCTGCGTTCCTGCAACTCGTCGAGGAACGTCGGGCCACCACGACGTTCCTGACACCGGCTCACTTCATCCGTCTGCTCGAACTGCCCACTGAGGAGCGCTCCCGCTACGACGTCGGTTCACTGCGTCACGTCATCCACGCCGGAGCGCCGTGTCCCGTCGGGGTCAAGCGCCGGATCCTGGAGTGGTGGCCCCACACCGAGGTGTGGGAGGTCTACGGCATGAGCGAGGGCGGTGCGACGCGGGTCTCGGCTGCGGAGTGGCTCGAACGTCCCGGCACCGTCGGGCTGCCGTGGCCCGGGACCGAGGTGCGCATCCTCGACCCCGCCACCCTGGTGCCCGTCGAGACCGGGACCGATGGGCTCATCTACGTTCGTCCCGCCCGTGGGCGGTTCCACTACCACAACGACCGCAACAAGACCGACAACGCCTGGCACGGTGACGCCTTCACCGTCGGCGACGTCGGCCACCTCGATGACGACGGTTGGCTGTACCTGACCGACCGGGCAGCGGACCTGGTGATCAAGGGCGGTGTGAACGTCTACCCCCGCACGATCGAGGACGTCCTCCACGAGCACCCGGCAGTGGTCGACTGTGCCGTTTTCGGCATCCCCGACGAGCGGGACGGCGAACACCTCCACGCCGTGGTCGAGTTGCGCGCCGACGCGACCGTCGAGGAGCTGCTCGAGCTGTGCCGGCAGCGGCTTGATCCATGGTCGTGCCCGTCGAGCATCGAGATCGTCGAACAGCTCCCGCGGGACCCCAACGGCAAGGTGCTCAAACGCCACCTGCGCGAGCCCCACTGGGCCGACACCGATCGGAGGATCTGAGCACCGTGGCCGACCCCACACCGGCGCTGCAGGGCGGACTGTTCCGACTCGCCCCCGACGGGACCCTCACGCTGGTGGGTGGTCGCTCTCGTTCGAGTGGCCGACTCCACTTCCCGCTCGCAGCGGTCTGCCCGTGGACCGGAGCCGACGACGTGGAACCGAGCGACCTGCCCCGCCACGGCCGGCTGTGGGCGTGGACCACGGTGACGGCGCCACCACCGGGCTACGCCGGTCCGGTCCCCTACGGTTTCGGGGTCGTCGAGTTCGACGTGCCGGGCGAGGCCGACGGCGAGGTGCTGCGGATCGTCGGCCGGATCACGGTGGCCGACGCCGACGCTCTCAGCGCCGGGGACCCGATGGTCGTCGTCGCCGAGGAACTACCGACCGATGACGGACCAGTGCGGACGTGGGCCTTCGCCCCCGACACCGGAGGGGACCGATGACCGACGTCGCCGTCGCCGTCGCCGGGGTCGGCATCCATCCATTCGGACGTCACGGCGACCTGACTGCGACCGCCATGGGCGCCGACGCGTTGCGCGACGCCATGGCCGAGGCGTCGGTGGGTCGGGGCGCCTTCCAGGCCGCCTTCTGCGCCACGGCCTACGGCGGCGTCGCTGCGGGCCACCGAGTGCTCGGCGCACTCGGGCTCACCGGGGTACCGATCGTCGACGTCGAAGCCGGGTGTGCATCCGGTGGTGCGGCGCTCGCGCTGGCCGCCGGAGCGATCCGGGCGGGTCAGTACGACACCGTGCTGGTGGTGGGCATCGAGAAGATGCCCAAGGGGATCATCCGCTCCTCGTTCTTCCCGTCGTGGATGGAGACCGGGGGGCTGGCCGCCACTCCGGCGTACTTTGCGCTGCGCGCCCAGCGGCTGCTCAGTGACCAGGGCCTCACTCTCGACGACCTGGCCTCGGTCGTGGTCAAGAACCGCGGCCACGGGGTCCACAACCCTGACGCCATGTTCACCAAGGCGGTCACCGCCGAGGAGGTGCTCGCCTCGCGGATGGTCAGTCCCCCACTGCACCTGTGGATGCTCTGCTCTCCCAACGAGGGTGCCGCCGCAGTCGTGCTCCGTCGGGCCGACCTGGTGGGCCCCGGCGCCGTGCGGTTGGACGCAGCGGCGCTCCGCAGCCACCTGCCCGGTTCGGTTCTCGACGAGTCGACGCCTCTGTCGGGAATCGATGACGAGGGGATCACCCCGCCGACACAATTGGCAGCGGATGATGCCTACGAGGCGGCCGGACTCGGCCCCGAGGACGTCGACGTCGTCGAGTGTCAGGACACCGACGCCGCCCGGGAGCTGATCAGCTGGGCCGAACTCGGGCTCTGTGCGCCCGGAGAACAGGCCCGGATCCTGGCGAGCGGCGACGCCAACGTGGGTGGGGTCCGACCGGTGAATCCATCGGGTGGCCTGCTGTCAAAGGGCGAGCCGCTCGGCGCCTCGGCGCTCGGGCAGGTCGTCGAACTGGTGCGGCAGTTGCGGGGGCAGGCCGGACCGCGACAGGTCGAGGGGGCCAAGGTGGCGCTGGCACACACGATCGGACGGGGAGCCAACGCCTCGGTGGTGCTGCTCAGCACCTGAGGCGGCTGCAGGTACTGACACGTTCGTCAGGTACTGTGACCGCCGTGGTTCGCACACGTTCACTCGATGCCTCCATCACGGCAGTCGGGGTTGCGGTGCCCGAGTGGCGGGTCGCCGTGGCCGACATCGACTCCGCCTGGGGCCGATCTCCAGGACGCGGCACGCTCGCTGTCTGCCGGGCCGACGAGGACCCCCTGACGCTCGCCTGGGCCGCTGCCGACCGGGCGCTCACCGCTGCGGGACTGTCCGTTGATGCGATCGACGGCATGTGGTGGGGCTGCACCCGACCACCCTTTGCCGAGGGACCGAGTTGGACGACGCTCGCAGCGACCCTGCACCTCGACTCCACCGTCGATGGAGCGCTGTTCGCCGGATCGACCCACGCCGGTGTCGACGCACTGCTCGCCGCTGTCGACGCCGTTTCCGCTGGCCGGGTGCACACGGCGCTGGTGGTCACCTCCGATGCGCTCCTTCCGGCCACCGGCACCGGCCACGAGACCTCCGCCGGCGCCGGAGCGGCGGCAGTGGTGCTGCAGAGCGACAGCGGACCGGCGCGGCTCGTGCGCTCGGCGCACCGCTGGGAGCCCCGACTCGATCGTTACCGGGGCGACCGCGAGGCCGAGACCCGGGAGACCTACGACGGTCGGCTGTTCCGGGAGCAGGCCTACCTACCCATGCTCGGCGACGTGGGCGACGCGCTGGTCGACGACGGCGATCCGGCCGGCCGCTGGTCGGTACCCGATCCCGACGGACGTCTGGCCCGGGCGCTGCTGAAGCGACTCGCCACTCCCGGTGGGGCTGCCGAGGACGTTGCTGCGGGCGATCGCAGCCGTCTCGGGGACCTGGGCAGTGCCGCAGCGCTCGTCGGTGCCGCTGCGGCCCTCGGAACCCCGGGGCCTCTCCATCTACTCGCCTCCGGTGGCGGCCGGGTCAGCGGGATCACGGTGATCGTCGACCGACCGGTCCCGGGAGCCGAGCAGGTGGCTGCGGCGCTCGCCGGCGGAGAAGCGGTGACCTACACCCGGGTTCTGCGGGCCCGCGGCGTGCTCAGCCCCACCGGCGAGTCCGTCGAGATGGCCGTCCCGCCTGGGAGCGCCATGTTCGGCCGGGGCGCCGGTGAGATGCTCGGGTTGCTCGCCGCCCGCTGCGTGGACTGCGGCACGCTGAACACACCGCCCGACGTCCATCCGACCTGCATCTCGTGTGGATCAACGAAGTTCGACATCGTGCCGCTCGGCCGCACCGGGACCGTGCAGACGTTCGTGGTCAACCGCACCATGCCGTCACCGTTCGAGGCTCCCCTGCCGCTCGTCGTCGTCGACCTCGACGACGGCGGTCGGATCCAACTCCAGGGCGGTGACGACGGGGCCGACCTGGCCGTCGGCGCCCCGGTCCACCTGGTGCTGCGCCGCTACGCAGTGGAACGTGGGGTGCCGGTGTACGGCTGGAAGGTCCTCTCTGCGCATTCCCGTCAGGAGATCACGCAGTGAGTTGGAACCGGGTGTCAGTGATCGGCGCCGGGCTGATCCACATGGGTGAGTTGTTCGAGCAGTCCTACGAACAGATGGCCCGTGGTGCGTTCGACGCCGCAGTCGGTTCCGTCGACAACGGATTCGACCCGACGGAGATCGACGCCGTGTTCGTCGCCACCCAACGAGGCACGTTGTGGGGTCAGGAGGGCATCGGCGGCAACACCATCCCGTCGGCGATCGGTCTCGCCGGCGTGGCATGCACCCGCGTGGAGAACGCCTGCCCCACCGGGTCCGATGCCTTCCGGGTGGGCTGCATGGCGGTGGCCTCGGGTGTCCACGACGTCGTGCTCGTGATCGGCGTGGAGAAGATGCGCGACAAATCCTCCGACGAGGGTCTGCTCGCCCGAGCGGCGGCCGGTCACCCCGTCTACACCCGAGGCGAGTCGGCACCGGTGTTGTTCGCCCCGTTCGCCACCCGGCACATGCACGAGTTCGGCACGACCCGCGAGATGCTCGCCTCCGTGGCGGTCAAGAACCACCACAACGGCGTGCTCGACCCGTATGCGCACTTCCGCAACGAGGTGACCATCGAGCAGGTCCTCGCCGCACCGCCGGTGTGCTCCCCGCTGCACCTGCTCGACTGCTGCCCGCAGACCGACGGCGCTGCCGCCATCGTCATCACCTCACCCGAGCGAGCCGCCGACTTCACCGACCGGCCCGTGTTCGTGGCGGGGTTCGGGGTCGCCACCGACCACCCGTACCTGCACGAGAAGTCGACCTATGTCGGACTCCCGGCAACGGTCGAGGCGTCGCGCCGGGCCTACGAGATGGCCGGCATCTCACCGGCCGACGTCGACGTGGCCGAGGTTCACGACTGCTTCACGATCACCGAGATCCTCGACATCGAGGACCTGGGGTTCGTGGAGAAGGGTCGGGGTGGCATCGCCTCGATCGAGGGCCAAACGGCGCTCGACGGTCGCATCCCGGTGAACCCGTCCGGCGGCCTGCTCGCCAAGGGCCATCCCATCGGCGCCACCGGGATCGCGCAGCTCACCGAGTGCTGGTGGCAGCTCCGCGGTCAGGCCGACGAACGCCAGGTGGCCGTGCGCAACGGCTTTGCACTCCAGCACAACGTCGGGGGACGCGGGTCCGGCGTCTCGGTGGTGAACATCCTCACCACCAACGGGCCGTGATCCGCTTCACCGTCGGCGACGATCACGTCGGCCGGATCACGCTCGATCGTCCCGGCGCCGCCAATGCACTCACCGTCGAGATGCGCGACGAGATCGTCGAGCGGGTGCGCGAGTGCCGGGACCGTGACGACGTCCGCTCCGTGCTGGTGACAGCCACCGGCGAGTCGTTCTGCTCGGGCATGGATCTCCGGGGCTCCACCGTGGCGCAGGCGGGGACCGAGGACTTCGACCCACGCTCCACCTCACAGGCGCTACGGGTGGGGGTCCAGACGTTCATCCGGGAACTGTGGGAGCTCGACAAGCCGACCGTGGCCGCCGTGCAGGGCGCTGCGGTCGGGCCCGGAGCGCACCTGGCGCTGGCGTGCGACTTCGTGTTCACCTGCGACCGGACCAAGTTCCTCTGGAGCTTCGCCAAGTGGGGCCTCGTCGTCGATGCCGGAGGCGCCTACCTCCTCCCCCGCCTGGTCGGGCTCCCCCGCGCCAAGGCCATGGTGATGCTCGGCGAGGGGGCCGTCGGCACCGAGGCGGTCGACCTGGGCCTCGCCTACCGCCACGTCGGCATGGGCGACGCCATGAGCGCCGAGGCCGACGAGCTCGCAGTCCGACTCGCTGCGGGCCCGACACGGTCGCTCGGCCTGTCCAAGACGCTCCTCAACCGTTCGTTCGAGACAGCGCTCCCGGACAGCCTCGAGCTCGAGGGGCACTTCCAGTCACTCGCCACCGCCTCAGCGGATCTGGTCGAGGGCATGGCGGCGTTCCGGGAGAAGCGCCCGCCCGATTTCACCGGCCGCTAGGACCGGCGTCGCACTCATCGATCACTCATCGATGGTGAGAGCGTCCTCGGGGCAGGAGGCCACAGCCAGACGTGCAGCGTCGGCCAGCTCGGCCGGCGGCTCGGACAGCAGCACCACGCAGTGGCCCAGGTCGTCGGCATCGAACACCTGTGGGGCCAAGGCGTAGCACCGGCCGTGCCCCACGCAGGCGTCGGGTTCGAAGTGGATCCGCATCACTCCGCCACCGCAACGGTCACGGGTTCGAACACGAGCGGGAGCGACACGATCTCCCGGATGCCCGGCGAGTACTCGAGGTGCGCACCCTCAGCAACGGTGTAGTCGGGAATCCGACGGTGCCACTCCTCGAGCGCCACCCGGAGCTCGAGACGGGCGAGGTGCGAACCCAGACATCGGTGCGGCCCACCGCCGAAGGCGAGGTGCCGGTTGACCTCACGGGTGGCATCGAACTCAGAGGCGTCCTCGCCGAACTCCGTCGGATCGGTGTCGGCCGAGCCGAGCATCAGCATCACGGTGTCACCGACTTCGAACTTGTGCCCGTGGAGCTCGACCGGCTGGGCCACGGCACGGAGGATCTGCATCACGGGCGTGTGGTACCTGAGCATCTCCTCGACGGCGGCCGGCACGATCGACTGGTCGTCGGCGAGCAGCTGACGCTGGATGGGATCCTGCGCCAGGTGTGCCAGTGAGCAGTCGAGCGTGGACGTCACCGTGTCGAGCCCACCGAGGACGAACAGGTAGCAGATGTCGAGCATCTCCTCCTGGGACATGCTCCGGCCATCGACCTCGGAGGTCAGGAACCGGGTGAGCAGGTCCGTTCCAGACCCACCCCGACGCTGGTCGATGGCATCCTCGAAGTAGGCGTACAACGCCGCCCCGGTGGCCCGGCGCACCTTGGCGTCCTGTTCGGGGTCACCGGTGTTGGGTCGGATGATGTTGTCCTTCCAGACGAGGAGCTTGTCGAGGTCCTCGAGCGGAAGGCCGCACATGCTGAGGAACACGATGCACGGCAGGGGGACGGTGAACTCTGCGTGGGCGTCCACGCTCCCGCGGGCGATGAAGGAGTCGATGACGTCGTTGACGACCACCCGGAGCTCGCCCTCGAGCGGGGCCACCTCGTGGGGGCCGATGGTGGGGTCGATCACCCGCCGGTACTTGGCGTGCTCGGGCGGGTCGATCTGCAGCGGGATGAGCGGACGGTCCTGGCCGATGTCGACCGCCACGAAGTCCGAGCTGAAGATCTCCGGGTGCTTGAGCGCCCAGCGCACGTCCTCGTAGCGACTGATGATCCACGTCCCTCGTCCGAAGCCTTCGAACATGGCCACCGGCAGGTGGTCGCGCAGCCGTTCGTAGAACGGGATCGGGTTGGCGGCGACCTCGGGCAGATACGGGTTCGCCTCGCCGGTCTGCGGATTGACGGCGTCTCCTGGATCCATCATGGCCTCCCCTTCGGGACCGGGTGTCCCGGGTCCGGACACTCTATGACACGCGTGTCAGGTTTGGTGACGGGACGGCCGAGTCGGTCGAGGATGCCGGAATGTGGGAGTGGGCGTACACAGACTCGAACTGTGGACCTCTGCCGTGTGAAGGCAGCGCTCTAGCCAACTGAGCTATACGCCCGGGAGGGATTACTGTAGCCGTGGCCCATCACGACGATCTCACGGACCGGGGATCCACCCGTCGAGGGTCCGTAGACAGACGCCCTCGTTGGTGTTGAGCCGCTCGAACACCTCGCCGTTGCGGCACGCCTGTGGCGCAGAGACCCCGGCGAATTCGATGACGGCCTCGTGGTCCTCGGCGCAGTCGACCGTCCTCAGGCTTCCGTCCGACTGGCGGGTCACGCACTGCGAATCCGGAGCCAAGGGCGGCGGGGAATCGTCGGAACCGGAGCCGGCCGCCCCCCGGCCTCCTCCCGCCAAGGCCGTCCCGACGAACAGGATCACCGCCACGAACAGCGCAGCGACGATCGGCCCCCGACGCAGCAGCCAGAACGATGCTGCGCCCATCGGCGGTTCGTCCGGGTCGACCTCAGCAGCTCGGAGGCTGGCCCAGTACTCATCCGGATCGTCCGCCTCGGCCTGCGGCGACGGGCCGGGCGGAGTGCTCACCCGCTCGTCGGTCGGTCGCAGGGAACGGTCGTAATTGCGCCGACGATCCGGATCGGACAACACGGTCCAGGCGGCGTTGACCTCCTGCATTCGCCGCTCCGCCAGACCTCGCTCCGCTGGGGACGCCCCCGCCTGCCGGTCCGGGTGCAGGAGCCGTGCGAGGCGCCGATGGGCGTCCCGCATCTGCTTGGCGGACGCGTTCGCCCCGACTCCGAGCACCTGGTAGTGGGTTCGACCGGACGAGCCCGACATGCGATCAGACTACGGCGCAGCGCTGCTGTAGCCTGCGTGGGTGAAGTTACTTCGGTCGTTGAACGATTCGACAACCGAACAGGTTGATCGGTCCGGCGGTGGCACCCCCGGTTCGATCACCGCTGCACTCCGTCACCACCCGTTCCGGAGGGTCTGGCTCGGCCAGTTGACGTCGAACACCGGGTCGTGGATGCAGAACGTGGTGCTCGGCATCCTCGCCTACGAGCTCACCGGGGCTGCGTGGTTCGTCGGAGTGCTCACCTTTGCGCAACTCGGACCCATGCTCCTCCTCTCTCCCTGGGGTGGCGTGCTGGCGGACCGGTTCGATCGACGCCGTCTCCTCGTGGCGATCGCAGGCACGCAGTTGGTACTCAGCCTGGCGCTCGCAGTCGTCGTGGTGGATCCCACGCCGAGCAAGTTCCTGATCACCCTGCTGGTCGGGGCCATCGGGATCGGCGCCGCCTTGTACGTCCCCATCCTCACCGCAACGATCCCGGCGCTCGTGGGCCGGCGGGATCTGCAGGGCGCCGTTGCGCTCAACTCCCTGGCGCTCAACGGCAGCCGGATCGTCGGACCGCTCGTCGGTGGTCTCCTGGCGGCCACGCTGTCCACCTCAGCGGTCTTCGTCGTGAACGCCGGGTCGTTCCTCGTGGCGATCTGGGCCGTCGCCACCGTGCGTGTCGACCTGCGTCCGGTGGAGCGAGTTCGGAGCAGTCCGATCTCCGAGCTGCGATCGGGGTTCCGCGCCGCAGCAGGTGACCGGGTGATCCTCCGGGTACTGACGACGATCGCCACCTTTTCGTTCTTCTCGCTGGTGTTCATCTACGCCATGCCAGTGATCGCATCGGAGCGGCTCGGGCTCGACGAGTTCGGGTACACGGTTCTCTTCGCCACCTTCGCCGTCGGTACCGCCGCCGGTGCGCTCAGCGCCGGGTCGTATCTGGTGCAACACGACCGGTGGGTGGTCGGCCGCTGGGCGCTCGTCGTGTTCACGGTGGGACTCACCACCCTGGCGCTGAGCACGTCACCGGTCGTCGCCGGTGTCGGAGCGTTCGTGGCGGGCGTCTGCTACTTCGTCGTCGTGACGACCCTGCTCACCACACTCCAACTCCAGACCGACGACGCCGTGCGCGGTCGGGTCATGGGGCTCTGGATGATGGCCTGGGCGGGGCCGGTGCCCGTCGGGGCGCTCCTCGCCGGTCCGGCGATCGACACTGTCGGGATCGTGCCGGTCCTCCTCGCCGGCGCTGTGGTCGCTCTCGGCCTGGCGGTGTCGTTGCGCCACGTCCGCTCAGAACCGCCGGTCCCGGCGTGAGGGCGGCGATCAACTGATCGCTGCGACCAGCCGCTCCAGGCCAACGCTGCGCGACGCCTTGATCAGCACGGCGTCACCGGGACCGAGGGAGCCGAGAGCCGACACCGCAGCGTCGATGCCCTCGACCGGATCCACTCCGTAGAGGTCCGTGGCAAACGCCACGACCTCGATGCCGAGCTGGTCCGCCACTTCGGCCACCCGCCGGTGCTCCGCTACGGCATCGTCGAGTTCCGCCATGTAGCCGAGTACGGCCACCCGGCGAGTGGCATCCACCTCGGCGAGCGCTCGGAGCGCAGCGGTCATCGAGGTCGGGTTGGCGTTGTAGGAATCGTTGAGCAGGACGGCGCCCGACGCCGGGCGCACGAGCTCCATCCGCCACGGGGACAGTTCCGGCGCGGCCAGACCGGCCGCAGTGCCGTCGATGTCGACACCGAGTGCCCACGCCGCGGCGGCTGCGGCCAAGGCGTTGGTCACGTTGTGCTCACCCCGCACCCCGAGATGCACCGGGATCGATCCGTCCGGGGTCCGGAGCGTGAATGTGGCCCGCAGCTCAGCATCGAGACGGACGTCCTCGGCGCGGACGTCGCCACCGTCCCCGAAGGTCAGCACCCGGGAGGCGGTGTGCGACGCCATGGCCGCGACTCGTTCATCGTCGGCGTTGAGCACGGCGACCCCGCCGGCGGGGAGCGACTCGACGAGCTCGCCCTTGGTCGCGGCGATCCGGTCGAGCCCGCCCATGAACTCGGAGTGGACCGCGGCCACGAGCGTCACCACGGCCACCGACGGGCGGGCCAGGTCGCAGAGGGTCCGGATGTGCCCGTCGCCGCGGGCGCCCATCTCCACGACGAGCGCCTCGACGTCGTCCGGCGCGTTCGCAAGGGTCAGGGGGACCCCGAGTTCGTTGTTGAAGGACTTCTCCGACGCCGCCGTCAGGTACTGCTGCCGCAGGACCGACGCCAGCAGGTCCTTGGTCGTGGTCTTGCCCACCGACCCCGTCACGCCGACCACCCGACCGGCGGCCGTCGCCTCGATCCGGTCACGGGCGAGACGGGCCAGCGCTGCCAGGGCGTCCGACACCGAGTCGACCACCAGCGCCGGCGTGCCGCTGAGGGCCTCTGCGTCGACGCGCTCCACCAGGCACGCACCGGCGCCCGCCGCCACGGCGTCCGCGACGAAGTCGTGGCCGTCACGCTCTCCGCGCACCGCAGCGAACAGCTGGCCCGGCCTGAGCGTCCGGGAGTCAATCGAGAGGCCCTCGATCGTGCGGCGGGAACCCACGAGCCGGGCTCCGAGCGTGTGAGCGAGCAACTCGAGGTCAATTCGCACGACGAGATGCTTACACGTCCGAGATCGGCATGGGAGACTCACAGCATGGGCTTCAACTCTGGCGTCTACAACGTGTTCCTATTCCTCCACGTCCTCGCCGTCATCGTCGGCTTCGGCGGTGTCCTGCTCAACGGGCTCTACGCCAGCCGGGCACGTCGTTACGAACCAGCGCAGACCCTGGCGGTACTCGAGGTCAACGGGTTCGTCAGCTCCAGGGTCGCCGAGTGGTTCATCCTCGCCGCCGGCATCCTCGGGTTCGGTCTCGTCAGCCTGAGCGACGGGGTGTTCTCGTGGGGACAGACCTGGGTGTGGCTGTCCATCCTGTTGTACGTGGTCTCGCTCGGGGTCTCGCACGGTCTGTTGCTCCCCCGGGTTCGGACGATGATCGCCACCCAGGCAGGGCTCGTCGCCGGGACGGCGTCGGCGGACGCTCCGGCGCGGATGGAGGCCCTCGGCAAGCAGGTCGGTATGTTCTCCGGCGCGCTGCACCTGTCGTTCGTCGTGATCCTCGTCCTCATGATCTTCAAGCCCGGTTCCGGCCTGTGACCCAGCTCCCCGACCGGGTGCGCCTGGTCGTGCTCTACGGGGGGCGCTCCGCCGAACACGAGGTCAGCTGCATCTCGGCCGCCAACGTGGTGCGGGCGCTCGACCCGGACCGCTACGCCGTCGAGCTGGTCGGGATCGATCCGTCAGGTCGTTGGCACCGCTCAGCAGGGCCGCAGCACCCGGTCGAGGGACCCCTCATCGAGCGGGAGGCGGCTGTGAGCCCGGAGACAGCAGGACTCACAGCGGGCATCCCGACCGTCGTGTTCCCCGTGCTGCACGGCCCGAACGGTGAGGACGGCACCGTGCAGGGGTTCCTCGAGCTGCTCGACGTTCCCTACGTCGGCTCGGGCGTGCTCGGCTCGGCGCTGTGCATGGACAAGGCGGCCGCCAAGAACGTGCTCGATGCACACGACATCCCCCAGGCGCGCTGGCTGCAGGTCGACCGGGCGATCCTGCACGACGAGGCCCGCTGCGTGGACCTGCTGTCCCGGCTGGGGCAGACCGTCTTCGTCAAGCCCGCCAACATGGGCTCGTCGGTCGGCATCAGCAGGCGGACGGGCGTCGAGGACCTGCTCGCGGGGCTGCAGTTGGCGTTCGACTTCGACGACGTCGTCGTGGTGGAGGAGGCGCTGACGGTACGGGAGCTCGAGACCGCCGTGCTCGGCCCGAGTGAGGAACTACGGGTCTCCGTTGTCGGCGAGGTCATCCCTGCAGCAGATTTCTACGACTTCGATGACAAGTACGTCGACGGCGCAGCCAAGACGGTCGTCCCCGCCGATCTTCCAGACGACGTGCCCGAGGAGGCACGGTCGCTCGCAGTCCGAGCCGCCCAGGTCCTGCGGGTCGAGGGCATGGCCCGGGTCGATCTGTTCCTCACCGATGACGACCGACTCCTCGTGAACGAGGTCAACACCATCCCGGGGTTCACCGACATCTCGATGTACCCGATGCTGTGGGGTGCGAGCGGCCTCACCTACGCCGAGCTGCTCGACGAACTGGTCCGCCTGGCGCTCGAGCGCCACTCACGCCGGGCTCAGCTGCAGCGGTCGCGCACCGAGGGCGCGCAGTAGACGGCGAACCCGTCGATCGTCGCCGCCCGCGGCCACTCACCGGAGGCGTCGAGCAGCGGGACGAGTGGCTTGTCCTCCCGGAACACGACCACGTCGGGGTCGACCCGGTCGAGGACCGCAGCCCAGTCGTTGCGAGCCTGATCTAGCGATCGATGATCCAACATGGCGTCGACCGATGGACGGTCATCGGCGAAGGCGTTGGCGTCGGTGCCGTAGCGCCAGACCAGAAAGTTGCCGACGTCGACATGGCTGACGACCCGGACATCGGGCGTGGCGACGAGGCTACGAGCGTCGAGCCAGTCCACCGCAGCAACGGGGTAGCGATCGAGCGCATAGGCGGGCCCCCGTATCGCTGAGATCCCGGCAACGAGCAGGACGGCGAGCCCGGCGGAGCGCAGCAGCGTGGCGAGACGTCGTGAGCGCAGGTCCGGTCCGACGCCGTCAACGGCGCTCGCAGCCCACGGGAGCAGCGAGATGGCAGCGATCGGGAGGAGCCGTCCGGCGCTCAACCCCAGCGCCACGAGCAGCACGGCAACAACGACAGAGGGCCAGCGACGTTGACGGCCGAGCGCCACGACAGCGAAGACCCCGAGCACCAGCACGACCCACGTGAGGGGATGGAACCAGCCGGCCGGAGCCCACTCCTGATAGGCAGCGATGGCTTCACGAGCGCGGTCGTCTCCCATCTGCTCGAAGGGAAGCCCGATCAGGCGCCACCGCTCGGGGTAGCACAACCCGCCGATCAGCACGCCGCCCGCAGCAGTGAGCAGCGGCACGACCCGGGTCCAGCGACGGCGCTCGATCGATGCGCTCACTGCCAGAGCGCCGAGGATGCCGAGACCGTAGAGCCACGTGCCGTGAACATTGACCCAGGTGGCGAACAACGGGAGCATCCACCATGGGGACCGGTCGTCCCGCCAGACGATCAGAACGGCGGCGAGGAGAAGGAAGCCGACGAGGTGTGGTCTCGGGGTCGTGAAGGGAGACAGGGTCACGATCACCAGCACCACCGGTGCGACCACCCCGACCAGCGTTCCCGTGCCGTGCGCAACCCGTTCTGGCCTCGCCAGAGTGACGAGCGCCGCACCGAGCAGCGCCGCCACGACGACGATGAGCAGCCGGATCCCAGCACCGCCGGCGAGGTTCTCGGCGAGAGCGAGAGCGCCGGAGAACCACCAACTCGGAACCGGGAAGTCTCCTCCCGTGAACAGGAACGGGTTGGTGCCGGGAAGGCCCTCCTCGAGCAGCAGCCGTCCGGTGGCCAGGTGGGTGAGGAAGCTGTTGTCGACGAGCGGACCGCTCGCCATCAGCGCCACGACGCCGGCGCTCAACCAGTTGACTGCTCCGAGCAGCGGCTGGGGTGGACCTGAGGTGACCGAGGGCTCGATGCGTCCAGCGCTGATCCGTCTCGGCTCGACGAGCACGTTCGTCACGTTCGTCTCCAGCGGCACAACGCAGTCATCGTGTCGCATCCATCACATCGTGGTCATCATGTTGATCACGGCGGGGCCGAGGATGATCGCAAAGAGCGCCGGGAAGATGCAGAAGACCATCGGGATCAGCATCTTCACCGGAGCCTTCTGTGCCCGTTCCTCGGCGTTCTGCCGCCGCTTGACCCGCATCTCCTCGGCCTGGGAACGCAAGACCCGGCCGATCGAGACACCGAACGTGTCGGCCTGGATGATCGACATGACGAACGACCGGAGTTCGCCGACCCCGCATCGATCGTCCATCGCCCGCATGGCGTCGGCTCGAGCCGCACCGGCTCGGGTCTCGCCGAGCACACGGGCGAACTCGTCGCTCAGCGGTCCGGGTACCGAGTGGATCACACGATCCATGGCTTGTTCGAAGCCGAGTCCGGCTTCGACGGAGATCACGAGGAGATCGAGGACATCCGGCAGCGACGTCTGGATCTCACGCTGACGGGCCTCGACGCGCTTGTTGATCCAACTGTCCGGGCCGAGCACGAGGACGGCGGCGAGCAGGCCCGGAACAGCCACACGGACGAGGCCGGACAGACCGAGCACATTGCCCAGCAGAAGGACGACGACCACCACGACCGCAGCGACGACCGTCGCTGCCCGGATGGCGAGGAACCGGTCGACCGCTCGCTGATCGCTGATCCCGGCGAGAAGGAACTTGCGACGGACCTTCTCGACGTAGCCCACCGGCGTCAAGCGTCGACCGAGCGAGGTCAGCCCGGCGAAGAACGGGTCGATCGCCCGTTGACGCAGTGGGTCGAGGAGCTCCCGGTCACGTTCGTTCTCCACCACCGGCCCCGTCACCTGCCGCAGCGACTGGCGCAGCCCAGCCCGCTCGGTGAGTCCGTTGACGACCACCACGATGATCGCACCGAGTGACGTGGCGAGCAGGAGGACCGGGACGAGCACTGCGAGCTCCACGTCAGACCTCCACCGTGATCAGCTTCTTCATCCAGATGAACCCGATGATCATCGACACGACCGCTGCTCCGAGCATGAAGTAGCCGATCCCCGGCGTCAGGAGCGCCAGGACGTACTCGGGGTTGATGACGTACATGACCGCTCCGAGGATGAACGGCATGAGTCCGAGGACCATGGCGCTCATGCGGCCCTCGGCGGTCAGCGAGGCGACGTCGCGCCGAAGGCGCTCCCGCTGATTCATGGTGCTGGACACAGTGAGCAGCAGCTCCGCCAGGTTGCCACCCACCTCACGCTGGATCCGGATCGCCATGACCGCCCAGGCGAAGTCGTCACTCCCCGTGCGCTCTGCCACACCGTCGAGTGACTCCTCGAGCGATCGCCCGAGTCGGTGCTCGTTGACGACTCGCTGGAGCTCCCGGCCCATGGGGTCGGGAATCTCCTTGGAGACTGCGTCGATTCCCTGGGCAATGGAGTAACCGGCACGCAGTGTTCCGGCGAGCAGATCCAACATGTCCGGGAGCTGGCCCTCGAAGGCCTTGATCCGGCGGCGCACCCGGATGTTGATGATGACCTTCGGCAGCATCACGCCGATGAGCACCGCAGCAACCGCAACGAGTGGGCTGCCGGTCAGTACCAGGGCGAATGCACCGGCGATGAGAGCAGCTACGACACCGAAGAACAGTGCCTCGGCCGCCCGGAGCGGGAGGTTGGCCCGCTCGAGGTCGCGTTCGAGTCGCTCGAGGAGACCTTGGCGCTCAGCGAGGTCGCCGGTGATCGCCACTGCACGCTGCAGGAACGGGACCGTCGCCACCTCCGTCACAGGAGGCCCCTCGGGCATGACCAGCACGGCCTGCTCGTCGTAGGCGCCGAGCCGGTCACTCAGTTGCCGCCGTCCCAGCACCATCGACACGACGATCCAGAGGACCACCGCCAGCGCACCGGCACCGACGAGCGCAGCAAGTGCCACCGCCAACGGATGCTCCAGGACACGTGATGCCTGTGACTGCTCAGCGGCCACGGGCGGCTGCAACGCCGCCGGGCCCCTCCGGTCGGTCCCGGGAGCCAGCGTCACCGACGTCGTGGAGCCGTCGAGTGCGAGTTCGAGCGAGCGAACTCCGGACCCCGGCGGTGAAGCGACCTCGGTACGGAATCGTGTCGACAGTCGATCGGCCACCGCTTCGGCGCCCTCGTTGAGTTGCTCGTCGGAGGAGAGCGGCGTGACATCGCCGCCGGTGGCCTCGACGAGACGAGCGAGTTGTGCCGCTGGAGCACCCGTCCCCACGACGAGTGCCTCGACTGACGCCTGCGACGACACGAGCGACCGCTCGGTCCGTCCGAGGCCGGAAGTCCCGCGTTCGGGTGTGGCGGCGACGACGACGACCGCCCGCCGTGCTGCGGGGTCCCCGGATCCGAGCAGGTCCGCTGCCGCCTCGATCGTGCCGAGCAGATCCGAACCCCCGGACTTCGCCAGCGTGATCCCGGCGAGCGCATCGGAGATCTCCGCTCCACTCCCGGTGAGTGGTGCGACCACGTCCGGGCCGCCACTCGTGGTGAGCACGGCCGTGCGTGCCGGACCATCGCCGCCGGGGATCAGTGCGAGCAGGGCGTCGGCGGCGAGCTGCACGGTCCCGTTCCGCTGGCCGGCAGCGTCGTCGACGACGAGGGCCACCTCGAGCGGGAGGCGATCGGCCCAGCGGGTGTCGGCCACGAGGGGTCCGGATCCGGTGCTGACCGACACCGGCTCCCTGTTCAGACCCGGGGCGTAACCGTCGATCACGACGGGCCCACCAGCGCCCCGGAGCGAATCGACCCGCAGGAAGCCGTCGTCGTTCCCGGCCGATGCCGATGGCGACCCGAACGACACGATGGCTGCGCCGAACAACACCGCAGCGGCAGCGAACGTCAGAACGGCCCGACCGAGCAGCGGGAGCCGATGCATCATCCCGCCATCCGTGGGGTTGCGGTGAACACGTCGGGGCCGAGGTGGAGGCCACGGTCGGTGAGCTTCTGGGAGAACTTCGGACGAACTTCGGTCGGCTGCAGTTGTCCGAGGTAGCGGCCCTCCGGATCCACACCGGCGGAGAAGTCGAACAGGAAGATGTCCTGCAGGGTCACGACCTCACCCTCCATGCCCTGGATCTCGGTGATGTGGGTGACCCGGCGGGTGCCGTCACTGAGACGGGTGAGCTGGACGACCAGATCGACCGCGGAGGACAGCTGCTCACGGATCGCCCGGATCGGCAGGTCGAATCCGGCCATCAGGACCAGCGTCTCGAGCCGTGAGAGTGCATCACGCGGGCTGTTGGCGTGAACCGTCGTGAGAGATCCATCGTGCCCGGTGTTCATGGCCTGCAACATGTCGAGCGCTTCGCCGGAACGGCACTCTCCGACGACGATCCGGTCGGGCCGCATACGCAGGGTGTTCTTGACGAGATCACGAATGGTCACCTCGCCCCGACCCTCGACGTTCGGTGGACGCGACTCGAGACTGAGCACGTGTTCCTGATGGAGTTGCAGCTCCTTGGCATCCTCGACCGTGATGATCCGCTCGTCGCTCGGGATGAAGCTGCTGAGCACGTTCAACAGGGTCGTCTTTCCCGTGCCGGTGCCACCGGAGACGATCACGTTCAGTCGTCCCACGATGCACGCCTGGAGGAACCGAGCCGATCTCGGATCCAGTGAACCGAATCGGATGAGGTCCTCGACCTGGAGCGGATCGGCGGCGAACTTCCGGATCGTGAGGAACGGACCCCCGATTGCCAGCGGGGCCACCACAGCGTTGACGCGGGAGCCGTCGGGGAGACGCGCATCGACCATCGGAGTGGACTCGTCGATCCGGCGTCCGACCTGGGACACGATCTTGTCGATCACCCGCCGCACGTGATCGGCGTCGAGGAACCGTACTGCGGTGTCTCGCGCCAGCTTCCCGTTCCGTTCGACGAAGACGTCGTCCGGGCCGTTCACCATCACCTCGGTCACATCGTCATCGGCGAGCACACGCTCGATCGGTCCGTAACCGAGGATGTCGTCGCTCACGTCCTGGATGAGCTGTGCCTTGTCCGCAGCCGACAGGGGGGCCTGTTCGGCAACGAGAGCGGCCTGCAACTGTTCCTGGACCCGCCTGCGGAGTTCGTCCTCCTCGAGCGAGCGGTCGAGGAGCAGCGGCCCGAGCTCGTCGATCAACAACTGGTGGATCCGGTGGCGGAGCTCACCGACCGCCGGATCGAGACGACGCACTGCCCCGTTGGTCGGCAGGCCGGCCTCGATCGGGCCAGCGAGGAGGTGCTCGTCGAAACGGCCGAACGGCGAGACCGGCACCGTCTGCTCCGGCACCATCTCGACCGGCACCGTCTGCTCCGGCACCATCTCGACCGGCACCGTCTCGGCCGGCACCGACGGCTGCGGCACCGTCTCGGCCGGCACCGACGGCTGCGGCACCGTCTCGTGCGGCCGGGCCGGGGGAGCTTGACGTTGGTTGATTCTCTCGTACAGCGACACGGGACTCCCTCAGTCTCGATTCACCTGCGACGCCGGGTGCGGGATGCTCGCGGGGCCACGTAGTGATCGGCGAGCGCAGTGATGGCCTTGGCGACGCCGGAGCGTGGCGCATGGGTGACCACCGGCTCGCCGCGGTTCACCGACTGCGGCACCACCACATCGGATGGGATCTGGCTGCGAGCCTCGAAGTGGAGCGCCCGCTCGACCTCGGCGACGTCGAGTTTGACCTTGCTGTCGGCCCGGTTCAGCACCAGGTGCAGCTTCTCCTCCGGCACCTCGAGCAGACGGAGCGTCTGGAGTGTGACCTTGAGGTTCTTGACGCTCGGAATGTCGAGACCGGCGACGAGTTCGACGCTGTCGGACTCATCGAGGATGCTGAGCACCACATCGTTCAGGTAGGACGGCGTGTCCACGACGACGTAATCGCAGATCTCTCGCAGGATCCCGAGGATCCGAACCAGATCGGAGGCCCCAACCTGGTCGGCGTACGCCGGCTCGAGCGGCGCCGGGAGAACCCGCAGACCCGACGGCTCGTGCGTCACCAGGAGCGACTCCAACATGGCGGCATCGAGTCGATCGATCGATGCCACGGCGTCGACGATCGTGTGGTGTGGGGCGAGCTTCAACAGAACGGCCACGTCACCGAACTGGAGATCAGCGTCGACGATGCACACCGGGCGGGTGGATCGCTCTGCGAGTGCCACCGCCAAGGACGTCGCCACGACGCTCGTGCCGGACCCACCCTTGGGCGAGAACACCGTCACCACCGAACCCCGGTGTGGCGGGCCTGACGCTGCAGCGTCGGGATGTCCCTCAGACGGGCCATGCGCCGGTCCCGGTCCGTTCGGCGCCGTGGTTCCTCCCGGCGCCGTCACGGTCACGATCGCATGTTCGACACTCGCCGAGACACGTTGCACCGCCTCAGCGAGCACGGCCGGACCGCTGTGGATGGCCACGACATCACGCACGCCGGCTCGCAATGCCTGTTGCAGCAACGAGGTGGTCACCTGTTCGGTCACGAGGATGCACCCGACCATCGGGAACCGATTCACGAGCGCAGCCACCGCTGCGAGTTGTGTCGGGTCGGCACCCGACGGTCCGATCACCGCCACGACCGGTGCGGCGCCGGTGAGCCGGTCACCGAGTTCCTCGATCGACGCGAAGGGCGACGATCCGCCACCGAGTTGTGCGGCGAGTTCGTCCCGTACCGACGGAACCGGATCCACCACCGCCAACGACGAGTTGATCGTGTCACGCACGGGAACCACTGCGGACGAGGGTTCCGGCGTCACGGCGAGAGCGCTCGGCGGGGCAGCGGGCGCATCGACCTGCTCCGGTGCCATGGTCCAACTCACTGTCCGCCGGCCCCGGTCGGGGCCCGATCGGAATCGCTGGTCACACCGGCCTCGCCCGGGAGGATCGGGATGTCGGTCACGAATGGGATCGGTGCCGGTTCGTATCCGGTCGGGTTCAGCGTGAGGTAGATGTTGCCGGCCGGGACCGACAGCAACAGCGCCGCCTCAGCCGGTTGCAGTTCGAACGTGAACAGACGCTCGTTGCCAGTGGGTACGGTCGTCTCGGTCGACTCGGCGTCGGCGTCGCTCGGTGCCTCGGCGGCCACCGGCTGACCGAAGCGATCACCGACAGCGATCACCTTGACGGACTGGAACATCGCCCGTGCCGGACGTTGGCTGAGCGGTATCCCGCCGCTGGCGTTGATCTGGCAGGGCCCGGGCGGAGCAGCAGCGCCCGGAGCGTCGCCGCCTGAGGCAGCGCAGTCGACCAGAGCGAAGACGTTGACCTTGTCGCCGACCTCGATCAGGCCACCGAGACTGGCTGCCTCGTCGAGTTGAACCGACACCGCGACGAAACCGGGTGTGATGTCGTTCGTGTTGGACGACTCCGCCACGGAGTCGACCTCGAACATCGAGGTGGTGAGGATCTCACCGCCACCGAGGTCGAGTGCGGTCTGCTGGCCGCCGATGTCGGCGAGGCGGGTCACGGCGCTCTGGGGGACGTCCTGCTGGGGCCGGGAAGCGAGGGTGATCCGACCGGCGCTGATCGCAGCATCGACCTGCACGCCAGCAGGTAGCGGGCCGGTGGCGATGGCGACCTCGACGAGGGTCGCTGCGGCGGCCGATCGTTCCTCGACCCCACGCACGTAGCGCAGGAGCAGCAGTCCAGCGAGGGCGGCGACCACCACCGCCCCGATCAACGTCAACGTCCGGCGTGAAGCCACAACCTGCCACTCCGATCCCGGCCCGACGGGCCGTTACAGAGTGGTGATTCGGCCGATCCCGGCCAGACCTTGAACCTTGCGTCCGGGATCTACTCCGCTGGGACGTCACCGGAATCGGCAACAGCACCGGAATCGGCAACAGCACCGGAATCGGCAACAGCACCGGAATCGGCAACAGCACCGGAATCGGCAACAGCACCGTTGCCGTACTCCGCCTCCCATGCCGCCTGGGCCTCGGAGGGTTCGCCGTCACCGAGCGTGGTGTCCTCGAACTCGGCCGTCGGGCCGATGTACTTGCCCTCGGCGTCGTAGTTCTGCTCGCCGAACTGCTCCTGGTACTCCGCCGCCACGATTCCGCCCTCTGCGGCCTGCTTGATCGACAGGCTGATGCGACGGCGATCGACGTCGAGGTCGATGATCTTGACCCAGAGTTCCTCACCGGGGGTCACGACCTGCTCGGGGAGGTCGATGTGGTGCGCCGACATCTCAGAGATGTGGACGAGTCCCTCGATTCCGTCGCCGACCTGCACGAACGCACCGAAGGGAACGAGCTTGGAGACCCGGCCGTATACGAGTTCCTCGACCGCGTGGCTCGAGGCGAACTCCTGCCACGGATCCTGTTGGGTGGCCTTGAGCGACAGCGAGATCCGCTCACGATCGAGGTCGACCTCGAGCACCTCCACGTCGACCTCGTCCCCGATCGTCACGACCGAACCGGGGTGGTCGATGTGCTTCCAGGAGAGCTCCGAGACGTGGATCAGGCCGTCCATGCCGCCGAGGTCGACGAACGCTCCGAAGTTGACGACGCTGGAGATCACGCCCTTGCGCCGTTCCCCGGGCTTGAGGTTGGTGAGGAACTCGTCGCGCTGTTCCTTCTGCGTCTCCTCGAGCCACGCCCGGCGCGACAACACGACGTTGTTCCGGTTGCGGTCGAGTTCGATGATCTTGGCCTCGATCACCTGACCCATGTAGGGCTGGAGGTCACGAACTCGCCGGAGTTCGACGAGCGATGCGGGGAGGAATCCACGCAGACCGATGTCGACGATCAAGCCGCCCTTGACGACCTCGATGACCGGCCCCCGGACCACTTCCTCCCGGTCCTTGCGCTCTTGGATGTCGCCCCAAGCACGTTCGTACTGGGCCCGCTTCTTGGACAGGACCAATCGGCCGTCCTTGTCCTCCTTCTGGAGGACGAGGGCCTCGAGTGTCTCGCCGAGGCTGACGACCTCGCTCGGATCCACGTCGTTGCGGATCGAGAGTTCCTTGACGGGGATCACGCCCTCTGACTTGAAGCCGATGTCGAGCAGGACCTCGTCCCGGTCGATCTTGACCACCGTGCCGGTCACCAGTTCGCCGTCCTCGACGGAGACCATGGTGGCGGCGTACGCCTCGTCCAGACTGAGACCGCCTAGATCGTCATCGACGATCTGTCGGGGGACGTAGTCGTCCGCGTCGATGGTGGCGGTGCTGCTCTGGTCGGACAACGGGAACTCTTCGCGCTCGGGGACTAGGACCCGAAGAGGCTAGCCGAAGCCCTGATCCGGCGAAAATGCGCCACTGTCGGCGGATCGGTGCCCGAGGAGCAGGAACTCCTGGGAATCGGTCGTGGGTTCGGCGGCGGCGTAGGCGCCCGGAGCGACGGAGTGGACGGCGTCGACGACGATCCCCACCCGCTCGGCGATGAGTCGGAGTTCCCGGGGCGTGTAGCACGTGGTCCAGAGGCTCGCTGCGGCCAACCGGCCCTGAGGGTCGCGAACCTCGGTGGATTCGACGTTGATTCCACTCGCTGCGTCGAAGACGTCACCGGATTCGAGCCATCGCACCTGGAAGTACGACGAGAAGGCGCTCACCGCCAGTCGTCCCCCGGGCCGGAGCAGGCTGTTCATGCCGGCGAGGACCCCTTCGTCGGCGGCGAGGTTCTGCGGGTCCTCGGCGGCCGATGGTCCACCGAGCCCGAACGCCCCCTGACAGAGCGAGATGGCGGCGTCGAACGGCGCCTCCGGCAACGGATCGAGTGGGCTGGAGCCGGTGGCCGCATCGGAGTGGAGAGAGCGGGCATCGGCCCGGAGGAAACGGATCCGCTCGTCGAGGCCGGCCCGACGAGCCATCTCGGTGCCGACGTCCACGAACCGCTCACTGATGTCCACCCCGACGACGTGGATGCCCCGGCGGGCGAACTCCAACACGTGGCGACCCGGTCCACACCCGACATCGAGCAGCCGCTCGCCCGGATGCAGGTTGAGGACCGACATGAGGAAGTCGACCTCCGACGTGGTGCCCTTGGTGAAGGAGTAGCGGAGGTACGCCGGTCCCATGTGCTCGGCGAGGTCCTCGAACCAGTGACGATCACCGTCGGCCACCACTCGCCCCCGCCCTCTCAGCTCAGCTTGTTCGCTCAACCCTTGGCCGCAGCCCAGGAGTCGCCGACGGACAGGTTGACCTCCAAGGGCACCGCCAGTGCGAACGCACCACGCATGGCATCGAGGATGATGGTCCGGGCTTGGTCGACCTCGTCCGGAGGCGACTCGACGAGCACCTCGTCGTGGACCTGGAGCACCAGTCGGGCCGTCGATTCCGTCCGGTGGAGTTCGGAGTCGAGACGGATCAGGGCCACTTTGAAGATGTCGGCGGCGAGTCCCTGTATCGGGGCGTTCATGGCCTGCCGCTCACCAGCGAGACGCACGTTCCGCTGCGGTGAGGCGAGTTCCGGAATGCGGCGGCGGCGACCGAAGGCCGTTTCGGTGTAGCCCCGGTTGCGGGCCTCGGCCACCGTGGAGTCCATGAAGGAGCGGACGCTCGGAAAGGCGTCGAAGTACGCGTCGAGGATCTCCTGGGCCTCACCTGTGCCGATGCCGAGTCGTTGGCCGAGGCCGTAGGCCTCCATGCCGTAGGCGAGACCGTAGGAGACCATCTTCGCCTTGGACCGTTGTTCGACCGTGACCGACCCGGGTTGGACGTCGAACACCTTCGCTGCGGTCTGGTCGTGGATGTCGGCGCCGGAGTTGAAGGCGTCGAGGAGACCCGGATCCCCGGAGAGGTGCGCGATGCAGCGGAGCTCGATCTGGTTGTAATCGGCCACGAGCAGTTGCCAGCCGGGACTCGGGACGAACGCCTTGCGGAACCTCCGACCCTCCTCGCTGCGCACGGGAATGTTGTGGAGGTTCGGAGCATCGGAGGACAGGCGGCCGGTGCGGGCGACCGTCTGGTTGAACGTCGCATGGATCCGGCCATCGGCCGCCACCTCAGCGAGGAGACCCTCACCGTAGGTCGACCTGAGCTTCTCGACCTCTCGGTACCGCAGCAGGTGCTCGACGATCGGGTGGTCGCCCCGGAGTTTCTCGAGCGTCGCCTGATCGGTCGAGTAGCCGGTCTTGGTCCGCTTCTGCGGGGTCAGCCCGAGTTCCTCGAACAGTACGGTGCGCAACTGGGCGGTCGAGTTGACGTTCAACTCGTGGCCGGCGAGGTCCACGACGGCGGATCGTTCCCGGTCGGCCGCTTCGGTCAGCTCGACGTTGAGGTGACGCAACACGTCAACGTCGACGGCGATACCGACGTGCTCCATCAGCGCCAGGACCCCCACGAGCGGCACCTCGACGTCGGTGTTCAACGAGTCGACGCCACCGGCGACGAGCGCCTCGGTGATCGGCCCGGCGAGCACCGCCACGCCGAGCGCCTCGGCGGCAGCGATGGCTGCGTCATCGGTGGACTCGCCGGTGAGGTCGAGTTGACCCGTCGGGACCGCTCCGGTGTCGGCGAGCTCGGCCTGGGCGTAACCGGCCAGCAGGTCCGCCAGGGCGTAGGAGGCGTCGGCCGGGTCGAGCAGGTACGCCGCCAACTTGGTGTCGAGCGTGAGTCGGGTCAGTCCGGCGCCGAGCGCCAGCAGGGACCGCACGATCGGTTTGGCGTCGTGGGCGACCACAGAGGGCGATCCACTCAGCACCGAAGCCAACGGCCCGGTCACCTCGGCGAGCACATCGGCTGGAATCCACGTGACCGCTGCAGTTTCGGTGTCTGTTGTCAGCGCCAGCCCGACGAGAGATGACCGCCCGGGTTCACCGGTCCAACTGCCGGCGAGGGCCACCTGATCATCAGCTGCGAGCCGTTCGAGGGCCGTTGTCGCCGAGGCCTTATCCTCGACTCGAGTCAACTCGGCAACGAGCACCGCTCGGCCTGCTCCGACGCCGGCCCCGTCGGGACCCGAGTCGTCGGAGGGGACGCCGTCGCCGAAGATGCCGGGGAAGGCGCCGGGGAGGCGCCCGAGCAGCGAGTTGAACTCGAGGAACCGGAACAGTTCCCTGACCGCCTCGGGATCGACCAGGCCCTGCCGGAGGTCCTCGAGGCCGGCCGGCAGGTCGACGTCGCGGATGAGCGTCATGAGTTCGACGTTGGTCCTTGCCTGTTGTTCATGGGTCGTCAGGTTGGAGCGCAGCGCCGGTGTCTGATCCTCGACGTGAGCGAAGATTCCATCGAGGTCGCCGTAGGTGGTGACGAGTTTGGCTGCCGTCTTCTCGCCGACCTTCGGAACCCCGGGGAGATTGTCCGAGGGGTCACCACGCAGAGCGGCGTAGTCGACGTACTGCGCCGGCGTGACACCGGTCCGCTCCACGATGCCCGCTTCGTCGTAGAGGACGTAGTCCGACACACCCCGCTTGTTGTAGAGGACTCGGATGTGCGGATCCTGAACAAGTTGGTAGCTGTCACGATCGCCGGTGACCACCAGCACGTCCCGGCCGGCGGCGGCGGCCTGCGTCGCCAGCGTGGCGATCACGTCGTCGGCCTCCACCCCGGCGAGCTCCACGACGGGGAGTCCGAGCACCTCCACGACCTGTCGCACCAGACCCATCTGCTCGACGAGGATGTCCGGGGTCGCCTCGCGGTTGGCCTTGTAGGTGGGAAGCCGCTCGTGGCGGAACGTCGGCTCGGGGCGATCGAACGTCACGACGACCTGATCGGGACGGTGGTCGCGAACGAGGTTGATGAGCATCGAGGTGAATCCGAGGACGGCGTTGGTCACCTGCCCGGACGACGTCGTGAGGTCGGTGGGTAGTGCGAAGAACGCGCGGTACGTGAGCGAGTTCCCGTCGATGAGCATCACGGTGGACACAGCAGCTCCTCGTTCAGGGCCGCAACACGCCGTCGATGACGTCCTGGGAGATGTCTGCCATTGAGCGGCGCGTCGACATTGCTGTCTTCTGGATGAAGTCGAAGGACTCCTGCTCGTTCAGCCCGACTGAGTCCATGAGCACGCCCTTGGCGCGGTCGACGGCAATCCGCGCCGAGAGACGCTGTTCGACCGTGGTGACCTGCTCGGCGAGCTGCTGGGTCGATCGGAAGCGGGCCAACGCCACCTCGATCGCCGGGACGAGGTCGTGACGTTCGAACGGCTTGACCACGTAGCCGTGCACGCCGGCGTCGCTGGCCTCCTCAATCAGCTCGCGCTGGGAGAACGCCGTGACGAGGACCACCGCCGTCAGCTGCTCCGCCGCCACCTGTCGGGCCGCCGAGATGCCGTCCATCCCGGGCATCTTGATGTCGAGCAGGGCGACGTCGGGACGATGACTGCGGATGAGTGCGACGGCCTCGTCGCCCCGGCCACACTCGCCGACGACCTCGTAGCCCTCTTCGACGAGCAGTTCACGCAGGTCCATGCGGATGATCGCCTCGTCCTCGGCGACCACGATGCGGGTGGGCAACGCCGCCCTCCGTTTCTCTCAAGGCTTTCCCGTGTCCACGGGAGCCTGAGTCTATGCGGGCGGAGCGAGCGGTCCCGACGGCGTTCAGCGGGAGCGACGAGCGACGAGCTGATCGAGGAGTTCGTCCTGTTCCACCTCGAGTCGGGCGATCCGTTCGACGATCTCGTTCCGATGACGGGCGAACGCCCTGCTCGTTCGCTCGGCGTCGCGGTGATCGACGTCAGCGAGCGGGGTCTCGGACACGAGCGAACGAATACGGGTGTCGTCTGTGATGTCGGCGAAGTGAGCGAGTTGCTCGTCGGCCATCGCAAGTTCGCAGCGCAGCTTCACGAGCTTCCGACTGACCGCCCGCAGGCGACGCTCTTCGAACACGCTGCGTAGTCTAGGGATTCCAATGACGGCGCAAGCATCGTCGTGGGTGCGAGCATCATCGTGGGGCAGGCAGACTGAGCGGGTGAACGCAGACGGTTGGGACGAGTGGCGGATCACCGACGGGTACCACGACGTCGCTGGTGTCTGGCACGAAACCGACCCGGAGGCCCGGGCGTCGTTGCGCAAGGCTCTGGGCGACCCGCCCGAGGACGAGGAGATCTCGACGTGGTTCGTCCGCGCCGGAGAACAGCCCGAGGTGTGGTCACCCGGGTTGGTCGAACTCGAGGATGGTGCGGAGGTGCCGGTCGTCGAACGACTCCCCGGCGACCTGCCGCTCGGGGTGCACCTCCTGCACTCCAGTGGCGGCCACACCACCCGACTGTTCGTCGTTCCTACGCGGGTGCGACGGCTGGCGCGATCGTGGGGCTGGGCCCTGCAGACCCATTCGGCGGTCGGCGAGGAATCGTGGGGAATCGGCGACCTCAGCGACGTGCGCCGGATCGGTGAGCGCTCGGCCGCTTGCGGCGCCGGGGTGCTCGCCAGCTCACCGCTCGGGGCTCCGATCCCGGTGCCACCGATCGAGCCGTCGCCCTACTCGCCGTCGTCGCGGCGTCACTGGAACCTGTTGTACCTGCGGGTGGATGAGGTTCGCGGTGCGGAACTCGCAGCGGAGGCGGTCGAGGTTGCGGCCACGGCCGGCCGAGGGCTCGCCGAGGACGGCAGGATCCACCACGACGCCGTCTGGCAGCTGAAGCGGCAGGCGCTGCAGGACATCTTCGACGCTCTCGGTCAACCGGTCCGACTCGAGGACCTCACGCGCAGCTCCCTCGATCACGCCACATTCGATGCGCTCGCCGAGCACCACGGCGGTGGACGCAACCGCTTCCCCACCGAGCACGGCCATCCCGACCTCCCGTCGGTGGAGGCGTGGCGCCGCCAGCACGCCGGCGAAGTTGCGTTCTGGGCGTGGATCCAGCAGGAGCTGACAGACCAACTCGCTCGGGCCGCAACGGGGATCGATCTGATCGTCGATCTCCCGGTCGGCTTCCACCCCGATGGCGCCGACGCCTGGCGCGACCAGGACCTGCTTGCCGTCGGATGTCGGATCGGCGCACCGCCGGATGAGTTCAACAACGAGGGGCAGGACTGGGGACTTCCCCCGTACGTCCCATGGCGTCTTCGGGCAGATGGATATCGCACGTGGATCGAGACGCTCCGCTCAGCGTTCCAGCACGCAGCAGCGATCAGGATCGACCACGTGGTCGGGCTCTCTCGGCTCTACTGCGTCCCACCCGGCCTCGACGCCCGCCACGGCGCCTACCTTCGCCAGTACGGCCTCGAACTGCTCGACGTGGCGTGTCTGGAGGCAGCTCGGGTCGGTGCGGCGCTCATCGGTGAGGACCTCGGTACCGTGGAGGCGGCAGTCCGGTCTGGGATGTCCGAACGCAGCGTGCCGGGTTACCGGATCGCCTGGTTCGAGACCACGCCGCCGGAGTCCTGGCCGGAGTGTTCCGTCGGGATGCTTACCACCCATGACCTCCCGACGATCGCCGGCATCTGGACCGGTATCGATGAGGTCGACCGCATCGCCGCCGGACTGAAACCCGCTCCCGAAGAGGCCGACTCCCTGCGGCAGCGACTGCAGTCGTGGATCGGGACCGAGGAAGCATCGTTGAGCGATGTCATCGGGGCTGCCAACCGGCGACTCTGGGAGTCATCCGCCGACGTGGTGTTGTTCACCCCCGAGGACGCAGTCGGTGACCCGCATCGACCGAATCTCCCGGGGACGCAGGACGAGAATCCCAACTGGCGGCGAGCCCTGCCTGATTCCTCCTTCGCCCGCCTGCCACCGTTGGTGACACCGGCTTCGCACTTTCTATGATCTGGCCGTGATGGATGACGATTTGCCCGAGGAGGCCACCGAGTCTCACCCCGACTCGGTCCGTCTCGTCGGTCTGCACCGACTCGTCTCGGCCACCATGCGCGGGCTCGCTCAGGCCGGCCAGGCCTCCATCGATCCCATTCTCAACAGCGCCCTCGCAGCGATCGGGACCTTCTCGGGTGTCGATCGGTCGTACATCTTCCTCATCGACGACGACGGCGAGCACCTGAGCAATACCCACGAGTGGTGCGCTGCGGGAATTGCTCCGGAGATCGCCAACCTGCAGCACGTCCCCAAGAGCGTGGCGGACGTCTGGATGGAGGAATTTGCCGCGGATCGTCACGTCTACGTCGCCGATGTCGCTGCGCTCGGCGACGAGGACGAGGACCTCAGGGACATCCTGCTCGCTCAGGACATCCGATCTCTCCTGGTGGCACCGCTCGGCTCCGGCAGCGACACGCACGGGTTCATCGGATTCGACTACGTCCGGCACCGCGCCGAGTTCTCTCCGGCCGACCTCGACGTGCTGCGGATCCTGGCCGATACGATCGGCGCAGCTCTGCGTCGGATCCGGGCCGAGGACCGAGCCCGACGGGTCGAACTGACCGACCGGCTCACCGGTCTGCCCAACCGGACGATGTTCATGGAACTCGTCGAGCAGTCACTGGAAAACGGAACTCGGCGTGTTCCCCTCGATGATCGGAACCCAGCTGATCGGAGGAACATCCTCGGTGACCCGAGGACACTGATCGGTCTGCTCGACATCGACCGTTTCGCCGACGTCAACGAGACCCTCGGTTTCGACACGGGGGACACGATCCTCCGGGAGATTGCCACCCGGCTGAAAGCCGCCCTCCGACCGGACGACCACGTGGCCCGGATCGGAGCGGACGAGTTCGCCTTCTTGGTCGATGACGCCGGCGACGACGCCGCAATCGACGCCATCTCCAGTCGGATCGCCGCAGCGATCAGCGAACCGATCCAACTCGACCGGCAGGTCGCCACGATGAGCGCCAGCGTTGGGTTCAACGTCGGTGACTCATCGATGCTCTCCGCCACCGACTTGATCAGCGGTGCCGAGGCGGCGCTCCGGCAAGCCCAGGGCGCCGGCGGTGGCCGGGCGGTGTCATTCGACCGGGCCAGCGGGGACCGAATTGCCGAACGGGTGAATCTGACCATGCGGCTCCGGTCACCGAACGGCCTCGACGACCTGTGGGTCGCCTACCAGCCAGCAGTCGAGTTCACCACCGGCCTCGTGCTCGGGATCGAGGCACTGGCGCGCTACGTCGACGCCGACGGGACGCCCATCCCCCCTGATGTCTTCGTTCCCGTTGCGGAGGAATCCCGGATGATCACGCCGCTCACCCAACGGGTCATCGAGATCGTGCTCGATGACGTTTACGGGAGGATCCGACCGCTGCTCGATCTGCCGCTGTCGGTGTCGATCAACACCTCGCCGGTCCACCTGCGAGAGCCGACGTTCCTGAGCGAGCTGGAGGCCTACTGCACGTCGGCGGACAGCGAGCCGGTCCGGCTCTGGATCGAACTCACAGAGTCGGGAGCGCTCGTCGGCGATCCTCAGGTGACTGCGAACCTCGCAGCGGTCGCCGAGACCGGTGTCCGCCTCGCCATCGACGATTTCGGCACGGGCTACTCATCGTTCTCCCGGCTCCGACACCTCCCGGTGCACGGGCTCAAGGTGGACCAGTCGTTCATTCGGGGCATTGACTCCGATCCGGTCAACCGTGCGCTCGTCCGGGCGCAGGTCGACATTGCCGAACAACTCGATCTCCTGCTCCTCGCCGAGGGCTGTGAGACCGATGCTGAGATCGCCACGCTCGTCGAACTCGGCGTCCAGTTCGGACAGGGCTTCGGCCTCCACCGGCCCATGCCGATCGACGACCTCGTGAAGCTGTTCGAACTCCAACGATCCAGATCGACCTGACACCGACCCGATCGGGCGGGAGACCACTCCCCAGGTGTCAGCAGGTGGCGTGCCCGGGGTGGGAGTCGAACCCACACGCCCTTGCGGACAGCGGATTTTGAGTCCGCCGCGTCTGCCATTCCGCCACCCGGGCCTGCGGTGCGAAGAGTAGCCGTACCGGCGGCGGCAGCCTGCGAGCCGAGGGGCGAGGGACGAGAGCCGGGCATCGCCTACGGTGGACCCATGGAGGGTGGACCGCATGGGAAGTGATGGGGATCCGACCGCCGATGGAACCCGCAATCGACGACGTCGGTGGCTGGGGCTCGTCGTGGTCGCAGCTGCAGCGATCGGGGCGATCGTGGCCGGACGTCAAGCCGCTCTCGGTCAGGCCGACAAGGACTTCGAGGCTCGACTGCGGGCGACCGACACCAACCGCGACTGATCAGCGCAACGCAGCGAGCAGGTTGAGCGGGGTGTCCTTGGGACTCACCTTGTACCAAGCCTGCTCGATTCGGCCCTTCTCGTCGATCAGGAACGCCGATCGGATGATCCCCATGTAGGAACGGCCGTACATCTTCTTCTCACCCCACACGCCGTACTTCTCGGCCACGACGTGGTCCTCATCGGCGAGCAGTGGGTAGCCAAGTTCGTACTTCTCGTCGAAGCGGGCCTGCTTGGCCGGGGGATCCGGGCTGATTCCGACGATGGCGGTGTCACCGACTGCGCCGGAAACATCCCGCAGGCCACAGGCCTGCGTCGTGCATCCGGGTGTGTCGGCCTTGGGGTAGAAGAAAACCAGGACCTTGCGGCCCATGAACGAGGACAGGCGGACGGTGGATCCGGTCTGGTCCTTGAGACCGATCGCCGGGGCCTTGTCGCCGGGTTGGAGTTGCGTGGTCGTGGGCATGGTCGGAGCCTACGGCCTTCCTCGGACGGCGGGAACGGGTCGCAGAGCCCGAAAACGCAACGAGGCCGCCCCAGAGGGCGGCCTCGCTGCGGAGTGAATCTGCGCTTACCTTCCGGTCTTGGCCCGGTTCTTCAGCTTGGCTCCAGCGGTCACCTTGGCGGCATTGGACGCTGGAACGTCGATCGGCTCGCCGGTCTGCGGGTTGCGACCCGTGCGGGCCTTGCGGTGCGTCTGCTCGAACTTCAAGAAGCCCGGGATGGTCAGAGCGTCACCACCCTTGGCCACGACATCACCGGCGATGTCCTCGAACGTGTCGAGCACCGCCTGGACGTCCTTCTTGGCGAGATCAGTGCGCTGGGCGATGGTCTCGATGAGCTCGGTCTTGTTCATGTGGTTCCTCCAGGTGGGCACCGGAACGAGGCGCCCGGTGGCAAATGTCAGCCTTGTGATTAGCACGATCCCGGGGCAGGAGGGCGCATTTTCCGCGGAATACCGGCACTTTCACCGAATCCGTCACCCTACGTGGGCGAAACGTGGGGCGCGAAAGCCGGAAAACTCACCGGGAGCGGTCGCCCCGGCGTCTCAACCGGCATCTAGTGCGGTTCTGAACGACCCGACCACCTCGGCGACCACGTCTGCCGACGCCTCGTCAGCTCCCGATTCGAGCACCCGCCGCACGAGCGCCGAGCCGACGACGACACCGTCGGCCACCTCGCAGACCTCAACGGCCTGCTCCGGCGTGGAGATTCCCACCCCCACGAGCACAGGCAGGTCGGTCACGGCCTTCAGGCGCCGAGCGATCACCACGGCGGAATCCGCCAGGGAACTGCGCTCCCCGGTCACCCCCAGCAGGCCGACGGCGTAGACGAATCCCCGGGATCGACCAACGATCCGCTCGAGGCGCTGATCGGGCGCAGTGGGCGCTGCGAGGAGCACCGTCTCGACGTCGGCGGCATCGGCGGCATCGCACCACGGCCCGGTCTCCTCGAGGGGAATGTCAGGCAGGATCGCCGCAGCCACACCGGCGGCGGCGAGCGAGGAGGCGAAGCGCGTCCATCCGGCACGGTCCACGAGGTTGGCGTAGGTCATCACCGCCACCGGCACTCCAACATCGGTTCGGCCGAGTTCGTCGACGATCGCCGACGGAGTGGTCCCGGCACGAAGCGCCCGTTCCGAGGCCTCCTGGATGACCGGCCCGTCCATGACCGGATCCGAGAAGGGGATCCCCACCTCCACGGCATCCGCTCCGGCCGCAGACGCCGCCTGCACGTAGGCGCCCCACGACCCCAGGCCGCCCGTCAGATACGGAACGACGCACTTCTGACCGGCGGAGCGACGTTGGCGCAGAGCTCGTTCGAGCGCCCCGGGAGCCACGTTCAGATCCGGTCGGCGAGAACGTCCATCATCTGGGCGACATCCTTGTCGCCCCGACCGGACATGTTGATGAGCACGGTTCGACCGGCGAGTGAAGCCCGCTCCCTGGCGACCCAGGCCAAGGCGTGCGCCGGTTCGAGCGCCGGAATGATCCCCTCGGTGCGAGAGGTCAGCACGAACGCCTCGACCACCTCGCCGTCGTCGACCTGGTGGTAGGTCGCCCGGCCGCTGGTCGCTAGGTGGGAGTGCTCCGGGCCGACCCCCGGGTAGTCGAGTCCGGCAGAGATCGAGTGTGCCTCGAGGACCTGACCGAACTCGTCCTGCATCAGGTAGGAGCGCATGCCGTGCACGATGCCGGGGACACCTCGCCCGACTGCGGCTCCGCCGGCGGGTTCCACGCCGACGAGTTCGACGGACGGGTCCTCGGCGAACCCGGAGAAGATCCCCGCGGCGTTCGATCCGCCGCCCACGCAGGCGACGACCACATCGGGCGGGCCGCCGAGCAGGTCCCGGCACTGCACCGCCGCCTCGGACCCGATCACCCGGTGGAACTCCCGGACCATCCACGGATACGGGTGCGGACCCATGACCGAACCGAGGCAGTAGTGACTGTGCTCGACGGTGGCCACCCAGTCCCGCATGGCCTCGTTGACGGCGTCCTTGAGCGTACGGCTGCCCGACATCGCCGGCGTGACCTCCGCACCGAGAAGGCGCATACGGAACACGTTCAGTTCCTGGCGGGCCATGTCGACCTCACCCATGTAGACGAGGCACTCCATCCCGAGCAGCGCAGCGGCGGTGGCCGTGGCGACGCCGTGCTGCCCGGCTCCGGTCTCAGCGAGCAGGCGGGTCTTTCCCATCCTCCGGGCGAGCAACGCCTGACCGAGCACGTTGTTGATCTTGTGGCTCCCGGTGTGGTTCAGGTCCTCGCGCTTGAACAACACCCGCACACCGAGCTCCGCTGAGAGACGATGGCACTCGGTCAACGGGCTCGGTCGACCGGCGTAGTCGGCGAGGAGACCGTCGAGCTCGGAGCGGAACGCCGGATCGGCCCAGGCCGAACGGAAGCCCCGATCGAGCTCGGCGAGGGCCGGGACGAGCGTCTCGGGCACGAAGCGGCCGCCGTACTCGCCGAACCGGCCGGTGGCATCGGGCTCGCCCATCACCGGATGCTCTCCGGACACATGATGCTCAGCTGCGGTACTCACCTGCGCAAGGTACCCCCGGCCGGACTCCCGGCCACAACACTGCTCCAGCGGACAGCGCTCGTCACAGTCCGTCCTCGGCCCAGTCGAACGGCCCGTGGCCGGAGGCGTGGTGCGGTTCGGGAGCCGCTGCTCGGGCCGCACGGATGAACGCCTGGACCCGACGGGGATCCTTTCGGGTTGGATCACCGTCGACCTGGACCCCAGAGGAGGTGTCGACTCCCCAGGGGTGAACCGAGCGGACAGCCTCACCGACGTTGTCGGGGGTCAGTCCCCCGGCCAGGATCAAACGACCCGAGGCCGGTGCGCCCTCCACGACCGACCAGTCGAACACCCGGCCGGATCCGGGCGACGGCCCGTCGACCAGCACGGCGTCGGCGCCGTAGTCGGCCACGGCTTCCCACCGGGACTCACCGGCCGAGAGCGCCACGATCAACGCCTGACAGTACGGACGGATCGCAGCGGCGTCATCGGCTGTCTCGTGTCCGTGCAACTGCGCCGCTCGGAGACCGGCACCGAGCAGGGTGTCGATCACGAAACGTGGCTCCTGATCCCGGAAGACGCCGACGGTGACCAGATTCGGCGGGAGCCGTCGAGTGATGTCGCGCACGGTCCCGACGGTGACCTGCCGGGGGCTCGGGGCAAAGACGAACCCGACGGCGTCGGCACCGAGGGCGGCGGCCATGAGGGCGTCCTCGGCGCTGGTGATCCCGCAGATCTTCACGAACACTGCCCGCAGGCTAACGCCGGTGCCCCTCCACGTCGGGGGACTTTCAGAGGCCTCGGTTCACCGGTGCGGCCGAACGAAGCGCCGCCACCGATGCGCTCGGGTCCCCCGAGGTCACGAGATGCTCGCCGACGAGCACTGCGTCGTATCCCGCGGCATGCAGCGCCGCAGCGTCATCGGGGCCGCTGACTCCCGACTCCCCCACCCGGACGAATCCCGCCGGAATGGCGTCGACGACTCGCACCGCCCGTTGGGAGTCGACCCTGAACGTCACCAGGTCGCGCTGGTTGACCCCGATCGCCACGCCCGTGCCGCTGTCCTCGCGGAGCTCGACTGCTACGAGGGCTCGGGCCACCTCGGCTTCGTCATGCACCTCCACGAGGACATCGAGTCCGACGTCTACGGCCACGGCGGCGAACGAGGCGAGTTCGTCGTCATCGAGCGCAGCGGCGATCAGCAACACGCAGTCAGCCCCCATGATCCGGGCGTCGAGCACATCCCGCTCCGAGACGGTGAAGTCCTTGCGAAGCACCGGGAGACCGGAGGCCCGTCGTGCTGTGGCGAGGTCCTCGACGGACCCTCCGAAGAAGTCCTCGTCGGTGAGCACCGACAGGCACGCAGCGCCGCCGTCCCGGTAGGCGGCGGCGACGACCGCCGGGTCGAGGTCCTCAGCGAGTGCACCCTTGGACGGTGAGCGGCGCTTCACCTCGGCGATGACGGCCAACCCGGGGTCGCTGCGGATGGCGCTCAGAAACCCCCGGGTCGGCGGGGCGTCGGCGGCCGCAGCGAACAACTCGTCCATCGGTCGGTCGTCGGCTGCAGCTGCGGCTCGGTGTGCCCGGAGGATCTCATCGAGGTAGGTCGCCACGGGAGCAAGCGTAACGACTGCGGCCGGCGACAGGGATGGCTCACCTGCGGTCCGAGTCGTTGGCCTTGCTCCGGGCCACGGCGATGATCGGCACACCGACGAATGCGAACGCAGCGAGGATCATCATCGCGAGCGCCACGGCGAAGAGCGTCCGGATCCCGGTCACCGTCGATGCGGCGAGGAACACGAGCCCCGCAACGAACAACAACGGCGGACCCGCACCGAGGACCCGGCCCACGGCCGTTCGCGGATCGTACGGGTCGGGTTCGTGGTGCCAGTCGTCGGCGTCGGAGGTATCGGGGTCATCGGGGTGATGCGGGGTGAACGAACGTGACGGCCGGGTGATCAGGACGCCCTCGAGCGGCCCGGTCCCGGCGCGCCGATCGTGTTCTGCACGCCGCTGCGGATCACCGAGGACCGCCCAGGCGGCGTTGATCCGTCGCATCCGCTCCTCTGCTGAACGTTGCGCCGCCGGATCGGTGGCGTGTCGATCCGGGTGGGCGGAACGGGCCAACTCCAGGTACGCAGCCCGAATCTCCGCAGCAGTGGCCTCGGGGGCCACGCCGAGCACCAGATACGGATCTGGGTCGGTGGAGCTCAACCCGACCCCTGCCCCGAGGGACCGACCGGCGACGATTCGGGCACGGGGAGCAGAGGTTCCTGCATGGGCAGGTCACGCACGATGGCCACGGCGGACCCACCGGCCCAACGCAGGTCGATCGGTTCGCCATCCTCGATGGAGCGGTGCAGGAGTGACAGCGCCACAACGGTGCCGTCGTCGGTGACCGCAACCGAGCTGAGCGTCCCGCGGACCTCACCGTTGTGGACCACCTCGGCCCCAGCTGGTGGCGCAGGTGCAGCCTCGATCACCACCCCACGGAGCCGTCGCGGCGTGTTGCTGCCGCGACTGTCGACACGGGCGACGAGTTCCTGGCCGGTGTAGCAGCCCTTGGTGAAGCTCACGGAGTTCTCCACCAACCAGGTTCCGGCCTCGGCGGGGATCACCGTGTCGTCGAGCTCGCGGCCCATGGCGGGCCAGCCGCAACGGATCCGGAGTGCCTCGGCGGCCTCGGGTGTGAGCACGGACACCTTGTCGGAAACAGCGAGCTCCGGGCCGAGAACGTCTGCACCAGCCACCCCGCGCCAGTCGACAGGGGCCACGAGCACCGCACCGTCGACGTGCCCTGCGAGCGTTGCGGCGTCCGGGCCACGGAGGCCGACCCACGACCAGCGCACCGCTTCGAGTGCCACCTCGACTCGCATGAGGAAACGGCGGAGCCGGGTGAGGACCGGGTCACCCCACCCGGCGTCGACGTCGAGCAGGAACCGGTCGGGCTCGGAGCGCCAGACGCGCAGCCAGGCGTCGACCTTGCCCTGGGGTTCGAGCAGCAGCGACCAGGTCGAGTCGCCCGTGGCGAGCCCTGCCACATCGGCGGACAGCTGGCCCTGCAGGAACGTCGCAGCGTCGACACCCGAGACGGTCACGACGTCCCGCTCGCCGACGAGCGCCACGGTCGCCCGTCTCGTCGTTCCCGGTTCGACCTCTGATGCCACGGCGTCAGTCTGGCGCAGCGCGGCGCTGGGCGGTGATGCGCTCGGCGAGCGGCACGGCGCTGAGCAGCGCCTTGGCCTTGTTGCGGGTCTCGAGTTCCTCGTCCGCCGGGTCCGAGTCGGCAACGACCCCGGCGCCCGCCTGTACCGACGCCCGCCGACGGCCATCCGGGCCGGGTGGCTCCACGATCATCGTTCGGATGGCGATCGCCGTGTCGATGTTTCCGGAGAAGTCGAGGTAGCCCACGACACCGGCGTACGGACCCCGGCGGGTGGGCTCGAGGGCGTCGATGATCTCCATGGCCCGCACCTTGGGTGCCCCTGACACCGTTCCCGCGGGGAGCGTGGCCCGGAGCACGTCGATCGGGGTGCGGCCGGGTGCCAGAGTGCCCGACACCTGCGAGGTCAGGTGCATCACGTGGCTATAGCGCTCGAGCGTCATGAACTCGTCGACTCCACAGGTCCCGAACTCGACGACCCGGCCGACGTCGTTGCGAGCGAGGTCCACGAGCATCAGGTGCTCGGAGCGCTCCTTGGGGTGCTCGAGCAATTCAGCAGCGAGCAGCCGATCGTGCTCGTCGTCACGGCCCCGAAAGCGCGTCCCGGCGATCGGCCTGGAGATGACCTGGCCTCCGAGCAGCTGCACCATCGGCTCGGGGGAGCATCCGACGAGCGTGAGGTCATCCTCCCGGACGAAGTACATGTACGGCGACGGGTTGATCTGGCGCAGGGTGCGGTAGATGTCCAGCGGCTCGGCCATGGTGGTGAACGTGAACCGCTGCGAGAGCACCACCTGGAAGATGTCGCCGGCGAGGATGTGCTCCTGAGCGGCGCGCACCGCAGCGACGTAGTCGCCCGGATTCATGGAGGACGTCACATCGACGACCTCGTCAGTGCGCTCCGGGGGCGTGACGAGCGGTTCGTCGAGCGGGTTGGCCCCGTCGGCGGCGAGGCGCTCGAGCCGTTCGAGCGCACCGTCGTAGGCGGCGTCGATCGCCGCGGTGTCCGACCCGGACGGCACCACGGCGTTGGCGACGAGCGTCACCTGTTGGGACCAGTGGTCGTAGGCGGCGAGCTCGCCGATGAACGAGAGCACGGCGTCGGGGAAGCTGCGGTCGTCGTCGGGTGCATCGGGGAGGCGCTCCACCTCTCGGACGACGTCGTAGCCGAGATGGCCGACGAGCCCGGAGTGCAGCGGCGGGAGCGGGTGGCCGAACGCCGCCTCGTCCGGTGCGGTGTACTGCTCGAGCAGCACCTCGAGCGCGGCCAGCACCCCGTGGTCGGTGGGAACGTCGAGCGGGAGGTCACCGCTCAGGTGCACCTGTGGACCTCGGGCGACGAGGCGCGCCAGCGGTGATCGGCCGATGAACGACCAGCGACTCCACCGTCCCCCGTGATCGACCGACTCGAGCAGGAACCCCGACCCGCCGGAGTCGTCGTCACCGCAGAGGCGGGCGAAGGCGGCGAGCGGAGTAGTCAGGTCGGCGAGCAGCGTCTCACACACCGGTACGACGGAGTGGTCGGCGACCAGACGGTGGAACTCGCTGCGGGTGGGGTAGGGCATGACGGAGTCGGCTCGGACTCGGGTCGGACTCGAGCTGCGCTCAGACCGGCCCGGGCCGGTCAGGGGCACGATCATCGGAACCGAACGGCTGGGCGAAACACGTGTAGGTGCCGGTGTGGCACGCACCGGTTCCCTCCTGCTCGACGAGAAACAACAAGGTGTCGCCGTCGCAGTCGACCCACGCCGAACGAATGAACTGACGATCGCCGGAGGTGTCGCCCTTGCGCCAGACCTCCTGGCGAGATCGGGACCAGAACACGGTCCGACCCTGCTCCAGGCTCATGAGGAGGGTCTCGGCGTTCATCCACGCCATCATCAGCACCGCCCGCGTCTCGACGTCCTGGACGATGGCCGCCACCAGTCCGTCGTCGTTGTAGCGGACCCGCTCCAGGTCCTCGACCCGGATCTCGACGGGTGTCACTGCTGGGGCGCCGGCCATGGTGTCATCGTAGGAGGGGGTGGGCCCGGACCCGAAACGACATGCCCGAACGGGCCGCCCTCGGGCTCCCGGCACAGCGACTCCGGCCCGGGCTCAGAGATAGAGGCCGGTGAGGCCGTCGTCGAGGCGCTCGGCGGCCACGGCGTGGATGTCACGTTCCCGGAGGATGATGAACGTCTCACCCCGGACCTCGACCTCGTAGACGTCCTCGGGGTTGAACAGCACCTGATCGCCCTCCTCGACTGCACGCACGTTCGGACCGGCGGCGCGGACCTCGGCCCACGTGAGGCGCCGGCCGAGCTGGGCCGTGGCGGGGATCAGGATCCCCCCGGCGGAACGACGCTCGGCGTCCGCCGTGTCGAGTTGCACGAGCAGACGGTCGTTGAGCATCCGGACGGGCAACTTGTCGCTGCGACCCATGGCCCCGACCGCCGGTGACGCCTCCACCGGTGTCGATTCAGGCACCGGGTCGGGTTCCGGATCGCTGTTGGTTGTGTCCGGGACCTCGGTGTCGGCCATGAGTCTCAACGTACCGCGACCCGCTCGCCCCGGCTCAGCAGAACGCCTTCTGGAGGCGATCGACCGCCTCGGCGAGGACCTGCGGCCGTTTGCAGAATGCGAAACGGACCAGCGTCCGGCCGTCGTCCGGATCGGCGTAGAAGACCTGCGTCGGGACCGCGACCACCCCGGCCCGCTCGGGCAGCGAACGGCAGAACGCAACACCGTCGGAGGCGCCGAGCGGCGCGACGTCGGCGACGACGAAGTACGTGCCGGCCGGCCGGCGCACCTCGAGGCCGAGGGTTGCCAGACCCGCACAGAGCAGGTCCCGTTGTCGGGAGAGGTCGACCCGGAGGTCGGAGATGATCGGTTCGACGTCGTCGAGCACCGTCGCCAGCGCTGCCTGGAACGGAGTGCCACCCGAGTAGGAGAGGTGCTGCTTGACAGCTCGCGTGGCGGCAACGAGTTCCGGCGGGCCACTCACCCAACCGATCTTCCACCCGGTCGCAGAGAACGTCTTCCCGGCCGATGAGATGGTGAAGGTGCGCTCGAACATGCCGGGGAGCGTCGCGAGTGGCACGTGGGCGCAGTCGTCGAAGGTCAGGTGCTCGTAGACCTCGTCGGTGACGGCGAGTACGTCGGCGTCACAGCACACCACTGCGATCTCGGTGAGTTCGGCGGTAGTGAACACCCGACCGGTGGGATTGTGCGGGGTGTTGACGACGACGAGTCTGGTCCGGGGACCGACGGCGGCCCGGAGCTGCTGCGGATCGAAGGTGTACTCGGGTGCCCGGAGCGTGACCGTTCGGAGCGTGGCACCGGCGAGCGCCACCACTGCGGCGTAGAGGTCGAAGTAGGGCTCGAAGACGACGACCTCGTCGCCGGGACCACAGGTGGCGAGGATCGTGGCTGCGAGCGCCTCGGAGGCGCCCACGGTGATCTGCACCCCGGAGTCCGAATCGAGATCGATGCCGTAGGCCCGGCGCTGGTGGCGGGCCACGGCCGCTCGGAGTTCGGCGAGTCCGGCACCGGGCGGATACTGGTTGTGCCCGCTGCGGAGGGCCACGACGGCTGCATCGAGCACGGCGGACGGTGGATCGGTGTCGGGGAATCCCTGGCCCAGGTTGATTGCCCCGGTGCGCTGTGCGAGGGCGCTCATCTCGGCGAAGATCGACGACCGGTACGGCTGCATGCGCTCGACGAGCGGATCGCAGGTCACGACTCCCCCACCGGCCGGACCCGCACGCCGGCGGCGATGAGCGCAGCCTTCGCCTCGGCGACGGTGTGCTCGCCGAAGTGGAAGATCGACGCTGCGAGCACCGCATCGGCGCCGGCGACGGTGACGCCCTCGACGAGGTGCTGCAGCGTCCCGACGCCGCCCGATGCGATCACGGGCACGGTGGTGGCCGCCACCACGGCCCCGGTGAGGTCCACATCGAAGCCGTCCCGCGTTCCGTCCCGGTCCATGGACGTGAGCAGGATCTCGCCGGCACCGAGCTCCACCACCTGCGCCGCCCACTCGACGGTGTCGAGACCGGTCTCCGTCCGCCCGCCGTGCGTGAGCACCTCGTGCTCCGGACCGAGCCGGTCGATCTGCCGGCGACGACTGTCGATGGCGACCACCACGCACTGGGCGCCGAACTCGTCTGCGATCTCGGCGACGAGCTCCGGCCGGTCGACCGCTGCGGTGTTGACCCCGACCTTGTCAGCACCTTCCCGGAGGAGGCGACGGGCGTCGTCGACCGACCGCACTCCGCCGCCGACGGTGAACGGGATGAACACCTGCTCGGCGACGTGGCGGACCATCTCGATGGTGGTGTCACGCCGGTCCGAGGATGCCGTGATGTCCAGGAAGACGAGCTCGTCGGCACCCTCTGAGCCGTAGCGAGCAGCGAGCTCGACCGGATCTCCGGCGTCACGCAGGTTGACGAAGTTGGTCCCCTTCACGACCCGACCTGCGTCGACGTCCAGACACGGAATGACCCGGGCGACGTTCACGACGGCGACGGTAGCGGTTGGGTCGGCGGCCAGCCGCGGGTCGTCGATCTCAGCCGACGGCGTCCAGGGCCTGGGTCAGGGTGAAGGCCCCCTCGTAGAGGGCCCGACCCATGATCGCTCCGGCCAGCGTCGCCCCGTCGACGGACAGCGCCGCCAGCTCGAGCAGGTCGTCCACCGTCCCGACCCCGCCCGATGCGATCAGGTCGACGCCGGAACCGCCGACGGCGGCGAGCACGGCGCTGAGCTGGTCGATCGACGGACCCTCGAGCGTGCCGTCGCGGGCAATCTCGGTGACCACGAACGCCGTCACGCCCTGACCCGCGAACCGGGCCGCCACCTCGCAGAGGTCCAGTCCGGAGCTGACCTCCCAGCCGTGGGTGGCCAGGTCGGTCCCCCGGGCGTCCAGGCCGACCGCAACCGGCTGGCGTGCCGCCACCTGGGCCACCAGTTCGGGGCGCTCCAGCGCTGCGGTCCCGATCACCACGCGGGCCACCCCCGCATCGGCGAGCGCCGCAGCGGCGTCGACCGTCCGCACGCCGCCACCGGACTGGACGGGCACGTCGACCGCAGCGCAGATGTCGGCGATCACCTTTCCGTTGGTGGCCTCACCCGAGCGCGCCGCATCGAGATCGACGACGTGGATCCACGCTGCGCCGGCCTCGGCGAAGGCCCGGGCCTGGCCGACGGGGTCGTCGCCGTAGTGCGTCTCCCGGTCGTAGTCGCCCTGGTACAGCCGCACGCAGCGACCGCTGCGCAGGTCGATGGCCGGGTAGAGGTCCATCAGCGCACACCTCCGCCGGCGATCCGCACGAAGTTGGCGAGCAGGCCGAGCCCGGGCCGACCCGACTTCTCGGGGTGGAACTGCACCGCCCACACCGACCCGTTCCGAGCGGCGGCGACCACCGGACCGCCGTAGTCGCACGTGGCCACGACGTGACCGGTCGGCTCGGCGGCGTAGGAGTGCACGAAGTACATCCACGGCGCCGGCCCGAGGCCCGCAAAGAGCTCGTCGTCGCTCTCCACGGTGTTCCACTGCATCTGCGGATGCTTCACGCGGGGCGGGAGTCGCCGGACCACACCGGGGAGCACACCGAGGCCGACGGCGCCGGGTGACTCCTCGGAGGAGGAGTACAGGAGTTGCATCCCGACGCAGATCCCGAGGAACGGGGTCCCGGCGGCCACCGCGTCACGAGCGACGCGATCGAGTCCGCTGTCGGCGAGCGCTGCGGCGCACGGACCGAACGCACCGACTCCCGGCAGGACGACGGCGTCGGCGGCGGCGACCTGCGCCGGATCAGCTGTCAGCGCAGCGTCGGCACCCACGTGCTCGAGGGCCTTCTCGGCGGATCGCAGGTTGCCGATGCCGTAGTCGAGGACGGCGATCGCCGGTCGACTCACCGGTGACGCCTGCGATTCACAGGGTGCCCTTGGTCGACGGGAGCTCCGTCGACTCGATCCGAACTGCGTCCCGTAACGCCCGTGCCGTGGCCTTGACCGACGCCTCCACCACGTGATGGGTGTTGCGTCCCCGGATCAGGCTGAGGTGCAGGGTGATCCCCGCAGAGGTCACGAATGCCCGCCAGAACTCCTCCATGAGCTGCGGGTCGAACGGCGGGTCCCCGAGGATGCGCTCGCCGGGCGGTGCGACCTCGTAGTGCAGGTACGGCCGGCCGGAGAGGTCGAGCACGGCCTCCACGACGGCCTCATCGAGCGGAACCCGGATGGATGCGAAGCGGCGCACGCCGCGCTTGTCACCGAGTGCCTCGGCGAACACCCTGCCGAGCAGGATTCCCGTGTCCTCAACGGTGTGGTGGGCATCGATGGCGAGGTCACCGACCGCCTCGATCCGAAGATCGAAGCCCCCGTGCCGGCCGAGCTGATCGAGCATGTGATCGAAGAAGGGCAAGCCGGTCGTGCACTCGGTCGTGCCCGTTCCGTCGACGTCGAGGGTGATGGTGATCGAGGTCTCAGCGGTGCTGCGCTCCCCCGTGGCGGTGCGCGGTGTCGGTGTGCTGCTCACGGTGGAAAGGTTCGCACACTCAGTCGCGTAGCCGGACACCGAATCCGAACCTCACCGATCCGTCGACGAGCCGAGCACCTCGCTGAGCGCTCCGAGAAAGGCGTCGTTCTCCTCGGGAGTCCCCACCGTGACCCGCAGGCACCCGGACAGCCGGGGCCACGACGAGCAGTTCCGTACCAGCACCGAGCGATCCACGAGCCCCTGCCAAACGGCGTCACCATCACCATCGGGTGGCCGGAAGAGCACAAAGTTGGCGCCACTCGGCCACTGCGTCACACCGATTTCGGCGAGCGCAGCCACCAGCCGTTCGCGTTCGCTGACGAGCGCAGCGACCCGGTCACGCATGGCGCCATCGAAGTCGAGCGCCACCGTCCCTGCGAGCTGGGTCAGCGCATCGAGGTGGTACGGCAGGACGACCTGCTCGACTGCGGAGACGGCCCACGTGGGTCCGATCAGATACCCGAGCCGGAGCGCCGCTGCTGACCAGGTCTTGGAGAACGTCCGGGTCACGACCACGTTGCGGTCCTCGGCCACGAGCGACAGCGCCGAGAAACCGGCGAACTGGCCGTAGGCCTCATCGACGATGAGCAGACCGCCGACGGCCTCGGTGGCGGCGAGCAACGCCTCGACGGTCGGCGGCTCCTCCTCGCGGCCGGTGGGGTTGTTGGGCGAGCACAGGAACACCACCGATGGGCGGCTTCGGCTGATCGTCTCGACAGCGGCATCGACATCGAGCGTGAAGTCGTCACGGCGGTCGAATTCGTTGACTGCGCTCCCGCACACCCGGCTGATGTGTGCGTGCAACGCATAGGTGGGCTCGAAGCACAACACCGATCGACCGGCACCTGCGTAGGTGAGGACGAGCGATTGCAGCACCTCGTTGGATCCGTTGGCGGCGAGCACGTTGGCGGCGGTGAACGACCAGGGCGAACCGTCGGACTCGACCTCGGCGATCCGTGCCCGCAGGGGGGCGGCGGATCGCTCCGGGTATCGGTTCCAGGAGACGCCCCGGGCAACGGTGAGGAAGGTCTCGATGAACTCCGGCGGCGGTGGAACCGGGGCCTCGTTGGTGTTGAGTCGAACCCGCACATCGAGCTGCGGTGAGTGATACCCCTCGACGAGCGTCAGGTCATCCCGGATCAGCGGCCGACCCATCACGACCACCCGCCCGTGCGGCGAGCGGCTCGCCGGAGCCGGACGCTCTCGGCATGGGCGTCGAGGCCCTCGGCCTCTGCGAGCGCCTCGACGGCCGGTGCGAGCGCATCGAATCCATCACCGCTCACCGTCACGATGTGGTGCTGCTTGACGAAGTCGTCGACGGTCAGCGCCGAAGCGAACCGAGCCGAACCGTCGGTCGGCAGGACGTGACTCGGTCCGGCGATGTAGTCGCCGATCGCCGCTGTGGACCACGGTCCGACGAACACCGCACCGGCGTTGCGGATCGATGCGATGAGCGGTGCGGGGTCGGCCACCTGCAACTCGAGGTGCTCCGGAGCCACTGCGTTGGCCACGGCGAGCGCCGCTGCCGGGGAGTCGACCAGGACGACGTAGCCGCTCCGACTCAGCGTGGCGGCGATCTCGGTGCGCCGGGGAGCGGCCCGGGTGAGGCGTTCGATCTCGACGGTGACCGACTCGGCGACGTCGGCGTCCCAGGTGATGAACCACGCCAGTCCGTCAGGGCCGTGCTCGGCCTGGAGGATCACGTCCACCGCAGCGAACTCCGCAGGACTGGAGCCGTCAGCGATCACGACGACCTCGCTCGGGCCGGCGAAGGCGGCCGCCACGCCCACGGTGTCAGCCACCTCCCGCTTGGCTGTGGCGACGTAGATGTTGCCCGGACCGCACACGACGTCGACGGGACGGATCGACTCGGTCCCGTAGGCGAGCGCTGCGACGGCCTGGGCGCCACCGACGGCGTGGACCTCCTCGATCCCGGCGACCGCAGCAGCGGCCAGCGTGACCGGGGCGACCTGACCCGTCGTGCGGTCGGGGGGAACACACACGACGACGTCGCCGACACCGGCCACCTGGGCTGGTACGGCGGTCATCAGCAGCGTCGAGGGGTAGGCGGCACGACCGCCGGGCACGTAGCAGCCGACCCGGTCGACCGGCATCCAGTAGGAGCGGATGCTGACACCGTCGGCGTCGTGGGTGACCTCTGGCCGCAACTGTCCGACGTGGTGGGCACGGATCCGCTCGGCCGCCTGCTCCAGGGCACTGCGCACCCCCGGGGGTTGAGCGGCCAGCGCCGCTGCGATCTGCGCCCCGGGCACACGGGACTGCTCCAGTCGGACACCATCGAACTGCTCGGTCAGGTCCAGCAGTGCGGCGTCACCACGGGTCCGCACCGCTTCGAGGGTGCTGCGCACGGACTCGAGCACATCGACATCAAGGCGTTCTGGTCGTGGGAGTCCGATGGTCGGATCGGCGACGCCGCGCAGGTCGAGCCGGGTGAGCACCGACTCAACGTACCCGCCGACCCGCAGGTGATAGGAAGGCATTGTGAGTCTGAGCGCCGATCTGGCATCGCTGCAGTCGACCTTGGATCAGGCGCTCGAGCGTCTCAGCGAGTCGGTCGACTCGGTGCGTGGCACGCAACTCGACGACATGGTGGGCGACCTCTACGAGATCGAGCGCCACCTCCGCGCCGCAGCCCGCCGGCTCGCTCGGACCATCAACGAACTCGACTGAGCCGCCGGGTCTCCGGCGAGCGGCTCCAAAACGACACCCGGCGCCCCCGAAGGGACGCCGGGCGGGCGCGTCGGGCGGCGGGAGCCCGAGCGCCACTACCAGGTGGCGGGAACCTGGTCCGGTGAGTCCACCACAACTCGTCACTCTCCGTCCACCGCTTCGAAACCTCGGTTCACGGTCCTGCGGACGGGCACATCCAGGCGAGTACGCAACGACCGCAATCCGGTCGCCTGGCGACACAGACACGCCTGCCGTGGAGGATCAGACGGAGGCTGAAGTCGCCTCGCCCCATGGCCGGAACCATCGGGTTCAACTCGTGTTCGACACGGACCGGGTCCTCGGAGCTGGTGAGGTGCAGCAGGCGGGAGAGTCGCAGGACGTGGGTGTCCACCGGCAGACCGGGCAGGCCGAGCGCCACGCTCCGCACGACGTTGGCGGTCTTGCGTCCCACCCCGGGCAACGAGGTCAGGTCCTCGACCCGGGTGGGAACCTCCCCGTCGAACCGGTCGATGAGACCGGCGGCCATGCCGATGAGGTTCTTCGCCTTGGAGCGGTAGAACCCGGTGGAGTGGATCATCTCCTCGACCTGCTCCGGATCCGCAACGGCGAGCGCAGCGGCATCCGGGTAGCGCTCGAACAACGCCGGGGTCACCAGGTTCACCCGGGCGTCGGTGCACTGAGCCGAGAGAATCGTTGCGGCGAGCAGCTCGAAGGCGTTGCGGTGGTCAAGTTCACACACTGCATCGGGGTACTCCTCGGAGAGGAGGCGGTCCACCGTCCGGGCGCGACCGGCCGGAGTGCGAGGTCGGACCCGGCGACGAGGCGGCTCGCTCGGGAGGTCGGACACGGGCGCACGGTAGCCTCCGCCGCTGGTGGACGAACCCCGACGGATCCCGGCCGAGCACCGCGCCGACGCACTCCTGTGGTGCGACGCGGCCGAACCGCCGCCCGCCGGCGCCGGCGACCCTGCCCGGCACCTCGACGAGCTCCGTCGGCCGCTCCCGCTGGAGCGCGAGCAGTCGGGGCGTTGGACCGGAAGCGGGTTCCGTTCGTACCGGCCGGGTGACGACGATGCCGGGTTGCTCGCCGTCAACAACCGGGCCTTCTCCTGGCACGCCGATCAGGGGGGTTGGGACGCCGAGGACCTCGCCGACCGGACGGCGGCGGACTGGTTCCGCGCCGAGGACCTGTTGGTGCACGACGCGGACGACGGCAGCGGGATCGACGGGTTCTGCTGGACGCGGTTCCACCCGGCGACCGACGACTCCCCTGCGTTCGGCGAGATCTTCGCGATCGCCACCGACCCGCACCGTCCGAGCCGGGGGCTGGGGCGGGCGCTCGCCGTCGCCGGCCTGGACCATCAGACGCAGCGCGGGGCGACCGTGGCGATGCTGTACGTCGAGCGGGACAACGCACCCGCCCAGCAGCTCTACGCGTCCATGGGCTTCACGCTCCATCGCCGACAGGTCGGGTACGTGACCGGTGGGCCCACGACGGCGAGGGCTTCGACAAGGCACCCGGACGGGACCGCGCCGTGACCGCCATGGGTTCGAGCCGCTACGACCCCGATCGCGCCGAGCTCGCCGAACTGCTCGGCGGCGAACCCGCCTACCGGATCGAGCAGCTCTGGGACGGCCTCTACCGACAGGGTCGCCCGTTGGAGGACGTGACCGGACTCCCCGCCGCGCTCCGGGACCGGCTCGCCGAGTCGCTGCCGACGGCCCTCGGGGCTGCGGCCGAGCAGCGGGCCGACGACGGGGCGACCACGAAGTGGCTGTGGCGACTCCGTGACGGCGCCGCTGTCGAGACCGTGTTGATGCACTACGACGACCGGACGACGGTCTGCGTGTCCACCCAGGCGGGCTGCGCCATGGCCTGCAGGTTCTGCGCCACCGGCCAAGCCGGCTTCGAACGGCACCTGTCCGTCGGCGAGATCGTGGAGCAGGTCGTCAGGGCCCGATGGGCATCCGGGGAGCGCCGGGTGTCCAACGTGGTGTTCATGGGGATGGGCGAGCCGCTCGCCAACTTCGACGCCACGTGGGGGGCCGTGCGACGACTGCACGACGACCTGGGGATCGGCGCCCGGCACCTCACGGTGTCCACCGTCGGGATCGTGCCCGGCATCCGGCGGCTCACCGCCGGGGGTCTGCCCGTCGGCCTCGCCGTGTCGCTGCACGCTGCCGACGACGAACTGCGCAACGAGCTCGTCCCGATCAACCGTCGCTACCCGCTCGCCGACCTGCTCGACGCCTGCGACGAGCACCGGTCGCGGACCGGGCGGCGGGTGACGTTCGAGTGGGCGCTGATCGACGGTGTGAACGATCGGTTCGCCGACGCCGAGCGGCTCGCCGTCATCACCCGGCACCGCGGCGCCCACGTCAACCTGATCCCGCTCAACCCCACGCCCGGCTACCCGGTGGTCGGATCGTCGCGCAACCGGGTCCACGCCTTCCGCGACCGCCTCGCCGACGCCGGCGTGGCCGTCACCATCCGGGACACTCGCGGCCGCGACATCGACGCCGCCTGCGGACAGCTCCGGGCTGGAGTCGAGGTTCAGATCCGACGGCCTGACTGATCCGCAGCGACGGTGAGACCGTCGGCACGGATCACCTCGACGAGGTGCTCATCGGGGCCGACCACCGATCCGGGCCACACCACGCACCGCTCGACGGCGCCCTCCACGACCGCCCCCTCGCCGATCACCGACTCGCCGCCCGAGACGATCAGGTTCGCCCGCAGGTAGTCCGACGGTGTCCCGCAGTCGACGACCGGGCCGTCACCGTCGACCACGTGGACGGTCTCGGCCCGGCCGGCGTCGATGGCCGGACTCCAGATCTGTTTCCAGAGTCCGCTCGGCTCCGGGGCGCAGCGATCGACGGCCCAGGGGGGCAGCAGCGAGGCGACGACCCCGCTGCCCGGACCGAACGGCCCCGGCGTCGATGTCACCAGACGCACCCGCTCGCCGTCCCAGTCGTGGACGAACGGGCGCAGGTCGACCCGATGCCACGTGTCGGCGTTGACCACCAGCGCCGCCCGTCCGTCGAGCCACGTCCGCAGCCGGCCGATCGCCCCGGCGGTGCCGAGCGCCACCGGCGACTCGAGCGACACGTGCACCGACGGGTGGTGCGCCGCCAGATGGGCGCGCATCCGCTCCGGGTGGTGGCACACGTTGACGGCCAGGTCCGACGTCGCGCCGGACAGCGCCTCGACCGCCCAGTCGAGCAGCGGCCGGTTCCCGACCGGACACAGGGGCTTCGCCAGCAGGTCCGTGAGGGGCCGCAGTCGGGTCCCGGCACCAGCAGCCAGGCACACTCCTGCCAGACTGTCAGTCATGAACGAACGACGCTGGTTCAACAGCCGTCAGCCGCAGACGCTGGTGATCGCCCAGTTCCTCCTGTACTTCGACGCGGTCTTCCTGGCGCTCGCTGCGCTCGGGTGGAACAACGACTACGACTTCCCCACCGACGGCATGTTCGCTCGGCTCGTGTTCCTCGCTGCAGCGGCAGCCAACGCCTTCGGTGCCTTCGGTGTGGCCAACGAGATGAAGCGTGGCTACCAGGTGGCCGTGGTGGCGTCGTTCCTCCCGATCGCAGTGCGCTTCGTGATCGTGGTGCTGTACGGGTCGGTGATCGCCAACGCGACTTTCTACCTGCTCCCCGGCGGAATCCTCAACGCGATCTTCGTCTACGCCTTGATCGCTCTGGTTCTGCACCGGCAGTCGCGGGACTACCAGCAGTCGTACTTCGCCTGAGCCGTCCACGTGGGCCATGATCGCGCCATGGCGACGCAGGTGAATGGAATCGCAGGACTCACCGAACTCATCGGGACCCACCTCGGGTACTCCGACTGGCTGGAGGTGACACAGGACCGCGTCAACACCTTCGCCGATGCCACCGGGGACCATCAGTGGATCCACGTCGACGTCGAGCGGGCCACCGCCGAGTCGCCGTTCGGCGGACCGATCGCCCACGGCTACCTGACCCTCTCACTCGGCCCGGTGCTCATGCCGCAGATCCTCATCGTCTCGGGAGTGTCGCTGGGCATCAACTACGGCCTCGACAGGGTGCGGTTCATCAATCCCGTTCCGGTCGGGTCGAACCTGCGCCTCGGAGCGGTGCTCGACGATGTCCGCCCACTCGACGGCGGATGGGCTCAGATCCACATGACGTTCACCTTCGAGATCGAAGGCATCGACAAGCCGGCGTGCATCGCCGAGGTCATCTACCGCTACGCAGAGTGAATCGAACCGCTGCGGAGAATTCGGCGTCGCAGAGCGAGTCCCGCTTCGTGGCTGCGGAGAATGCGAAGACGAACCGGCCTACGCTCGGCCGGTGAAGAACGACTTGACCGACCGACGTCGGCGCCCTTGGGCATCGAGACGTCGGACGGCCGCCCGCACGGGTCTGGTCGTGGGGTGCGTCGTTGCGGTCCTCGTCTCGGCGTGCTCGACGACGTCCGAGGACCCCAGCGCCGCACCGGACTCTGCACCGGGCACCGCGCCGAGCACCGAGCCGAGCACCAGCGGGGAACCGTCGGCAACCACCGGGGTGGAGTTCCCCGAGGGCTGGGAGCCACCCCGACTCGAGTGGGGTCCGTGCCGGAACGCACCTCCGGAGATCGAGTGCGCCACCATGGCCGTGCCGCTCGATTGGGCCGACCCCGGCGGTCGGACCATCGACCTGGTCCTCGGTCGCATCCCGGCCACCGGAGATCGGATCGGCTCGCTCGTCACCAACCCCGGCGGTCCCGGCGGATCGGGACTGGAGTTCCTCGCTGGCCTGCCGCTGACACCGGCGACGGGACGACGCTTCGACACGGTGAGTTGGGATCCACGCGGCGTGGGCGAGTCGGCGGTGATCGACTGCGACTCGGGAGTGTCGGAGTTCCAGACGCTCGACTCGAGTCCCGACGACCCGGCGGAACAGGCTGCACTCGACACCGCTGCGGCTGCGATCAGCGCCGAGTGCGCTGCGGACCACGGGGATCTGCTCGCTCACGTGGCGACCGCCGAGGTGGCCCGGGACCTCGAGGCGATCCGCCGGGCGCTGAACGAGGGGCCGCTCAACTACGTCGGGTTCTCCTACGGCACCCGGATCGGGCAGGAGTACGCCGCACGCTTCGGTGAGCACATCCGATCGATGGCGCTCGACGGGGTCGTCGATCCGGCACTCGGCTTCACCGAGTTCCTGACCGAACAGGCGGTCGGCTTCGAGCGGGCGTTCGATGCTGCTGCGGCCCAGTGCGCCGCCGGCGGGCGAGCGGAGTGCGGCGTAGATGACCTCGCTGCGAGCTACGACCGGGTGATGGCGGCGGCGGAGGCCGGGACACTCGGGACGACGGGGGGCACGTTCGGACCGAACGACGTGGTGGTCGCTGCGACGTTCACCGGCTACCTCAACGACGGCTGGCGACGCCTCGGGCCGGCGCTCGCCGCCGCTGAACAGGGAGACGGTTCCGAACTCGAGTCCCTGGCCCAGAACTACTACGACTTCGGCGGCTACCCGGCGTACGCCGCTGTGGTGTGCACCGACGACACGCCTCCGGCCGACCCCGAACAGTTCCGGGCATTCGCCAACGACGCAGCTGCTGCAGCACCGCGTTTCGGGGCCGGTGTCGCCAACGAGATGCTCCCGTGCGCCACGTGGCCCGTCGGGCCCAGTTCCGACACGGCACCGCCGTACGATCCGGCCACACCGCCGATCGTCGTCGTCGGGAGCACCGGAGATCCAGCCACACCATTCCGCAATGCCCAGGCCGTTGCGGCGCGCATCCCCAACGCCGTGCTCGTCACGGTCAACTCAGACGGGCACACGGCCTACGGTGGAACGCCGTGCGTGGACCGGATCGTGGACCGGTACCTGATCGACCTGACCGTGCCGTCCCCCGGAACGAGCTGCTGAGCAGCGGATCGGCGAGGCCGGACGGAATCGGCCGGGGCCGGGGCCGAGTTCTAACATCCGAGCGCCGTTCGTGGGACCCCGGAGGACCGCCGTGGAACACAACATCGCCTCGGTGTTCGAGGCGGTCGAGTCCGCTGTCAAGGATCGGCCCTGCATCGTCTGCGACACGCAGGTCCTGACCTACAGGGAGTTCGGTGATCGCAGCCGGCAGTTCGCCAACGTGTTGTTGGACGCCGGACTCGGACGATCCACTCCTCGGAGCGAGCTCGCCGACCACGAATCCGGGCAGGATCACGTTGCGGTCTACCTCCACAACTCAGCGGAGTACCTCGAGGTGATGCTCGGTGCGTTCGCTGCCCGTGTCGTCCCGTTCAACGTCAACTACAGATACGTGGCCGAGGAACTCGAGTACCTCCTCTGTGACGCCGGTACCCGCGGCGTCGTCTACCACTCGGCGTTCGCTCCGGTCATGGCAGAGGTGCGCGACCGACTCGTCGACCTCGAGTTGTTGCTCCAGGTCGACGACGGCAGCGGTGTCGATCTCCTCCCCGGCGCCGAGTGGTACCACACCGCCCGTGACGCCCGGCCGACACAGATCGACCCTGCGGTGCGGGCGGCACGGTGCCCCGACGACCTCTACCTGCTCTACACCGGCGGGACGACCGGACGGCCGAAGGGCGTTCTGTGGCGCCAGGCAGACATCTTCGTCACATCACTCGGTGGGCGCCGACGTGACGACGCCACCGAGTGGGCTGCGCTGAGCGACATCGCCGGTGCCGCTGCGGATCACCACACGTCGGTCATGCCGGCGTCACCGTTCATGCACGGAGCCGCACACTGGCTGGCCTTCAGCGCCCTCACCAACGGCGACACCGTGGTCATCGGGAGCAACTTCGAGCACTTCGACGCCGACGCGCTGCTCGACTCCGTCGAGGAGCACGACGTGGAGGTGCTCCTGATCGTCGGCGACGCATTCGGCCGACCACTCGCCGATGCGCTCGAACGACGGGACCACGAGGTGTCCTCGCTGCTGGCGATCGTCTCAGGAGGGGCAGCGCTCTCGACGGGAGTGGCGGAACGACTGCTCGCCGCAGCGCCCTCGGCGGTCCTCCTCGACGGCCTGGGGGCGTCGGAGAGCGGGCAGCAGGCGAGTCGGGTGTCGACCGTCGGCTCGGTGCGTAACGATCGCTACTTCATCCCGATGACCACTGCGGTGGTGCTCGACGACGGACTCGAGGCGGTCGCTGAACCCGGCCACGACGGCATCGGCTGGCTGGCTCAGACAGGCCGGATCCCGCTCGGCTACCTCGGTGATGCCGAACGCAGCGCCGCCACCTTCCCGTCGATCGACGGCGTCCGTTACGCGGTTCCCGGTGACCGGGTGAGGCGGCTTCGGGACGGGAGCATCGAACTGCTCGGCCGTGACGCCGCAACGATCAACACCGGTGGCGAGAAGGTCTTCGCCGAGGAGGTGGAACAGGCGCTGCTGCAGCACCCGGCGGTCGTGGACTGCGTCGTGGTGGGTCGCCCATCGCTGCGTTGGGGTGACGAGGTGGTCGCAGTGGTCCAACTCCGCTCCGGTGACGACCCGAGCGACGAGGAACTGCTCGCAGAGGCCGGCCGGCACGTGGCCCGCTTCAAGCTCCCCAAGGCGCTGCTGCGCTGCGAGGCGATGGTGCGCTCGCCCTCGGGCAAGGCCGACTACCGCTGGGCCCGGGCACAGGCGGTCGGTGCGTGAACGCCGAGCCGGTGGTCGTGTTCGACCTGGGCAACGTGGTGATCCCGTGGGACCGACGTCGGGCCATCGCCCGGTTCGTCGATGATCCACTCGAGGTCGAACGTCTCGCCGAGGAGGTGTTCGACCTCGAGGCGAACCTGCACCTCGACCGCGGCGCCGGCGTGGAGGAGGTCCGAGGCGTCATGGAGGCCCGTCACCCCGGACACGGCTGGGTGGTCGACGGGTACGTCGAGCACTTCCGCCACAGCCTGGGAGAGACCGATCCCGGCACGCAGTCAATCATCGAGGATCTGCGCCACGCCGGCGTGCGCTGCGTCGGACTGTCGAACTGGTCGGCGGTGTGCTTCGAGGGCATCCCCGAGGACTACCCCGTCCTCGATCTGCTCGACGGCGTGATGATCTCTGGGCACGAGGGCGTGTGCAAACCCGAACCCGAGATCTACCGCCGGTGCGAGGAACGGTTCGGATTCGGCCCGGATCAGGCGATCTTCCTCGATGACAACGAGGGCAACGTCGCCGGCGCTCTCGCTGTGGGCTGGGATGCGTTGGTCTTCACGTCACCGGCGACGGCCCGACGCGAACTCGAGCGTCGCGGCCTCCTGACGGCGACGACCGGGCCGTAGTCTGAGCCGGTGAGCGATGACCTGAGGAGTCTGATCCCTTCACCCGGCGAGCCACTCCCGACGGGAGAGGCGAAGACCCGATCGGTCCAGGCGATGTTCGACGTGATCGCTCCGCGCTACGACATGGTGAACCGGGTCATGACGTTCCGCATGGATGTCGGCTGGCGGCGGCGCACCGTCGGTTCGCTCGGTCTGGCACCGGGGTCACTGGTGTTGGACCTGGCGTGCGGGACGGGCGACATCGCCGGTGAACTCGCCTCGAGACGACTCGTTCCAGTCGGCGCGGACCTGTCCTACGGGATGCTCGACGCCGCCGCCCGACCGTTCGACCGGACGCAGTGCGACGGGTCGGCGCTCCCGTTCAGCGACGGTGCGTTCGACGGCGCGACGTGCGGGTTCGCCCTCCGCAACTTCACCGACCTCGACGCCACGATCGGCGAGGTCGCCCGGGTCCTGCGTCACGGGGGACGGCTCGCTGTGCTCGAGGTGTCCGAACCGCCCAACCCCGTGTTGCGGGCCGGTCACTCGGTGTACTTCGGTCGGGTCGTCCCGGTGATCGGAGGATGGCTCTCGGATTCGTCGGCCTACCGCTACCTGCCTCGATCGGTGGCGTACCTCCCGGACTGGCCAGAGCTTCGGGCGACGTTCGAACGCCACGGATTCCGGGATCCGGAGCGGACCCTGCTCTCCGGCGGGATTGCGCAGCTCGTGACCGCCACCCGGGACCGCCCGTGACCAGCGTCCAGCCCGACCGGCCCGACGCCGCCCCGCAGCCCGGCGACGACCTCGTGGCGTTCTCCTCACCCCGTCGGCGGCTCTGGGGCACGGGCACAGCGCAACGAATCGAGCTCCCCGCACCCTGGCCTGAACACGTCGGCCGCGTCGGGGAGGTACTCGCCAGCCTCGTCGACGGAGATGGGGTCGCCGAACCGGGAACAGGTCCAGTGGCCTTCGGTGCCCTCCCCTACGACCGGTCCGTTGCCGCATCGCTCGTCGTTCCCGCCGTGATCCACGGCTGCTCACCCGACGGTCGCCGGTGGGTGACCCACGTCGGCGCCGAGCGCACCGTCGACGGTGCCACTCCCCCGGCGCCGCAACGACTCGAGGTGCGTGCCGTACGCGACCCTGATGCATGGTGCGACGACGTGCGAACGGCCACCAAGCACATCACTGATGGCCGGTTGGTCAAGGTGGTCCTCGCTCGTGAGCTCTCCCTCCGCGCCGATGCGCCCTTCGATCCGGCCACGGTGTTCCTCCGCTTGTGCGAATCAGCCCCCCATGCGTTCACCTTCTGCGTCGACGGGTTCGTGGGGGCATCGCCCGAGCTGCTCGTGTCGCGGCTAGGCGACGTCGTCCGGGCCCAGCCCATGGCGGGGACCGCTCCCCGTACCGGCGACCCGGAGACCGACCGGCGGGTGGCAGCGGCGCTGGCGGCATCAACGAAGGACCGTTGGGAGCACCAGATCACCATCGACGCCGTACACGACGCCATCCTGGGCTGGTGTTCCTACCTCGACGCCGAGCCGGCACCGAGCGTCGTCGACGCCGGGCCGGTCCAGCATCTCGCCACGCTGGTCGAGGGGCGGCTCTCGGCCCCGGTACCGTCGGTGCTGGACCTCGTCGCGGCGCTGCATCCGACGCCGGCGGTCGGCGGTTGGCCGCAGGACGAGGCGCTCCAACTCCAGGCGACGCTCGAGCAGGCCGATCGGGGTCGTTACGCCGGACCGGTCGGCTGGGTCGATGCGGCCGGCAACGGGGCCTTCGCCGTGGGGATCCGCAGCGCCGAGCTCGATGGGCCATCTGCCCGGGTGTTCGCCGGCGTCGGCGTGGTTGCGGACTCAGATCCCGCAGCCGAGCTCGCAGAGACCCAGTCCAAGGCCCGGGCCATCCTCGACGCCCTCGGGCGCCCCTGAGCGGTCGGCTCAGTCGTCGCGGGTGGTGCTGAGGGGGGCGGCGGTCTCGCCGGCCCACACCTCCCGGACCCGGCCGAGGACCGACTCGACCTCCACGAATCCGGCGAAGTGCCCCTCGCCGGGTCGGACGTGCAGCTCTCCACGCTGCAGCCGTGCGGCTTGGTGGTGTCCGTGGCTCGGGGGGACGATCACGTCGGCGAGGCCCTGCCAGATGACCACCGGCGGCTCGACGTCGGCCAGTTCGAAGCCCCAGTGCCGGGTGAACAGCGCCAGGTCGTGGGCGGCGGCGCGCACGTCGTCAGCGGTCAGCAGATCGTGGAGGAACATCGCCCGCATGCCGGTGCGCCGCAGCACGCTCCGATCGGCGAAGCCGAACACGTTGGCGTACACGTTGAACGCAGGAGCGGCGATCGGGTCGGCGATGCGGATCACTGCGGAGAACGCAGCGCCGAGCGGCCCTCGGAGCAACTCGAGTCCGGGGGCGAAGAACCGGAACACCCTCGTGTAGCTGTGTACCGCATCGACGCCCCGCACCGGGCCGAAGCCACCGAGCAGCGTGGCGACCACGACCCGATCGGGGAGTTCGTGGGCCACAGCGAGCGTGTACGGGCCTCCGCCGGAGAGGCCGACGATGGCGAACCGGTCGATGCCGAGTTCATCGACGAGGGCCGTGACGTCGGGTGCGAACTCTGCCACCCGGCCGTAACGGTGGTCGGAGGACATCCCGGTCCCGGGTCGCTCGACGGCGATCACCCGGAACCCGGACCGCAGCGCCACCTCGTCGACAGCGGGCGGGACCTGATGACGACCACCGGGAGTCCCGTGGAACCACAGGACCGGATCGCCTTCCGGGTGGCCGTACTCGGCCCAGGCGAGTGACCGCCCGTCGGGGAGATCGACGTGACCGAGATCCCGGGGTACCGGTGGTTCGTCACGATCGAGAGGAGCGCACCACTCGACCTCGACCGACCCCAGGCCGATCACCTCGCTGTCATCGAACTCATCCGGCACCCGTTGAGACCTCCCGGTCCATTCCACGCTAGCCGCAGCCGGCGTCGCCGAGCCCGGCGGACCCGAGCGCTGCGGCGACCGCAGCGTTGATCTCGTCGTGGACGGAGACGTTGTGATCCCGTTCGCTGCGGGCGACCACGACCCGAGTGCCCCGCCTCGCCAGCGCACCGGAGACCCCCGAGCGGACACCCGCTCGGGTCTCGGCCACCAGGGCGTCGATACCGTGGGCTCCGGCGAGTGCGGCGAGGTCGACGCCGTGGGGCGTGGCGAACACCCGCTCGAACGTGGCGGACTCCACGACGGAACGCTGGGGCAGGAACGAGAAGATCCCTCCCCCGTTGTTGTCGACGACGACGATCACCAGGTCGAGATGACGGGACCGGAGGGCGGTCAGGGCCGAGGCGTCGTGCAGGAAGGCGAGATCGCCGACCAGCGCCGCCGTCGTCCGACCGGTGGCGGCCACACCGATCGCCGTGGAGACCACGCCGTCGATCCCGTTGGCTCCGCGGTTGGACCACACGGTGACGCCACCACGGGCAGCGGCGTACCACTCCAGGTCTCGCACGGGCATGGACGACGCCACCACGAGTGCCGCACCGTCGGGGAGAGCGCTGAGCACGTCACCGGCCACGGCGGGCTCGGTGACCTCACCGTGACGGTCGAGCGTGGCGTCGATCGCTGCCCGGGAGATCACTTCGACCGCCGCCCAGTCCCGAGTCCAGTCGATGGGGGCCGGTGCTGGGGCGAGCGCTGCAATCTGCGCGGCCACCGTTGCGGGGTCCGCCACGATCGACCGCGTGAGCTGACGGTCCGGATCGGGAATCCGATCCGAGCGGTCGAGGCCGATCTGCAGCGCTCCGGAGGAGCGCAACCACCCGGCGAGCACCTTGGAGGCGAGCAGGCCGCCGATCCGGAGGACGAACTCCGGTCGCAGGCGTTCTGCAACATCAACCGAACGCAACGCAGCGTCGGACGTGGTGACCACAGCCGGGTCCGGCAGCCGGCAGCCCGATTGGGCATCAGCGAGGAGCGGCCAACCGAGGAGGTGGGCCAACTCGATGATGGCATCGCTGTCCCCGGGCTCGACAGCTGCTCGCACCCCGGCCACGACGACTCCGCGTCGGCCGGCGAGGGCCGGCACGAGGCGCGCTCGTTCCTCGTCGGTCAGGCCCCACTGTGCGCCCCGGCGGGTCTCTGGTGGCGGTGCGGAGAGCGATGGGTCCACGGGTGGCAGGTCGCCGGCCTCACCTGCGAGTGGTTCGCGGAACGCCAGATCCAGATGGACTGGTCCCGGCGTCACGCCCAGCGTCCGCAGGTAGGCGTCGGTGGCCAGGGCCCGCCAACTGCTCCGACCGGCCTCCATCGGGGGACCCGGCTCGCAGTACCAACGGACGGCGCTGCCGTAGAGCCGCCGCTGGTCGATGGTCTGGGGTGCCCAGACGCCCTGGAGCTCCGGAGGGCGGTCGGCGGTGACCACCAGCAACGGGACAGCTGACTGGTGGGCCTCGACCACAGCGGCGTGGAACTCCGCTGCGGCCGTGCCGCTCGTGCAGAGCAGCACCGCCGGGACGCCGGTGAGGGCACCACAGCCGACGGCGGCGAAGGAGGCGGAACGTTCGTCGATGACGACCTCGACGTGCCATCGGGGATCGGTCACGAGGGCGAGCGCCAACGGGGTGGAGCGTGACCCGGGTGAGACGAAGGCGTGACGGAGGCCGAGACGCGACCACTGGTCGACGAGCGCGGCACAGAACGTCGAGTTCAGATCAGCGGTACCGAGTTCAGCGGCCGGCGGATCACCCGGTGGTGACGGTGGAGTACCCATGAGCCGACGCAGCCTACGGTGGCGGGGTGCGATCCGACATGGGAACCTCCGACGTACTCGGAGCGGATCGTCACGGCTCCGGCGAAGGCCCGACCGTGGTGCTCCTCCACGGTTTCGCACAGGACCGACGTTGCTGGGGGCCGCTCGCTCCGGCACTGTCGGCCGGTCGGACCGTGGTGACGGTGGACCTGCCCGGCCACGGCGCATCGGCCGCATTCGCACACGCCGACCTCGACCGCACCGTCGAACTCCTCGACGCCACGTTGGTCGACGTGCCGGACCCGCTGGACGTGGTCGGCTATTCGATGGGCGGGCGTGTCGCACTCACCTGGCTCTGTGCCCGCCCGGAGCGCATCGGTCGGCTCGTCACGATCGGTGCCACAGGAGGCATCGAGGATGCCCGGCAACGAGCCGAACGTCGAACGATCGACGAGCGACGCGCTGCTGCGGTCGAACACGACGGCGTCGACGCCTTCGTCGAGTGGTGGCTGGGCCAGGAGATGTTCGCCCGACTGCCCGACTGGGCGCACTTCGACGAGGAACGACGCTCCAACACCGCTGCGGGACTGGCGGGTTCGCTGCGACACGCAGGCACCGGGGCCATGCGGCCGCTGTGGAGCCAACTCGCTGACGTGGGCCGCTCCACCGACCCGGTGTCGGTTCTGGCCATCGCCGGCGAGGCCGACCCGACGTTCGTCGGCCACGCCGAACGGATCGCAGCAAGCCTCGGCGGAACGGCACGGATCGTCCCCGGCGCCGGCCACGCCGTCCACCTCGAGCGCCCCGAGGAGTGCGTCGAGGCCGTCATCGGGTTCCTCGGCGCTCGGTGAGCGGGCTCAGCCCCCGACGAACAGGCCCAGCGCCACCAGTGCGCACGTGACGATCTGCACCTGCGCCGTGGCGGCGAGCACCGGGATCAAGGCCGGGCCCTGAGCCCCGCTGAGGACCGTGATCACCGGACGACGAGCGAGCACCACCCCGACCAGGCCGAGTGCGGCGAGCGGTCGCCCGCCCAGACCGGCCACGATCGGTAGCAGCAGGAAGGGGAGGACCAGCAGGGCGAGGTACAGCCAGCGGGTTCCCCGGTCGCCCAGATGGACCGCCAGCGTCCGCTTTCCGGAGCGGGTGTCCCCGGGGATGTCACGGAGGTTGTTGACCACGAGCAGTGCAGTGGCGAACGAACCGACGATCACCGCTGCAACCCACGAGATCCACGGAACGCCGAGGATCTGGACGTAGGTGGAGCCGGTGGTGGCCACCAGACCGAAGAACACGAAGACGAAGGCCTCGCCGAATCCGGCGTAACCGTAGGGACGGGGACCGCCCGTGTAGAACCATCCAGCAGCCATGGCTGCGATACCGACGACCACCAGCCACGGTTCGACGAACACGACGAGCGGCAGGCCGAACAGCGCCGTGATGACGAACGCAGCGATCGTGGCCGTCTTCACCTCCTCCGGAGAGGCCAGTCCGTTGCCGACGAGCCGGGGCGGTCCGACACGTGAGGACGGGTCGTCGGTGCCTCGTCGGCCATCCGCGTAGTCGTTGGCGTAGTTCGTGGCCACCTGAACCGAGATCGCCACGCCGAGCGCACACCCGGCGATCCACCACGACAGGCCACGGGCCACGCCGAGCGATGATGGACCGGCAGCGGCGGCGGTCCCGACGATCACCGGAGCCACCGCAGCGGGCAGGGTTCGGGGCCGGGCACCGAGGACCCACTTCCGCCAGCCGGTGGGCAGGGATGCTGCTGGACCCGCTCCGGCAGGAACAGGTCGGGGCTCGCTCATGACTCGCTGAGCCTACGACGCCGTGCGGTCGAGCCTGAGCGATGCCGGAGCGACCTGCGAGACCGCAGCGAGCACCGCCTCGGACGATGGTCCACTGCGTCGTGTGGCGGCACCGATCCGGTGGGACCGACGCTGATGAACCAGAACGAGTTCGAGCAGGACCAGCGGTCCGCGGCGTTCCACCCGCAGCGACTCGACGAGCCCCCAGTCCACGTCGAAGGTGACGAGCAGGTTCCGGCAGCGGACGCCCGATTCGTCCAACTCCGCTCGTTGGGTCCACGCCCGCCAGCCGAGCACCAGACCCGCAATGACGGTCACCACGGCGACCACGCTCGGCGCAACCACGTCGGTCGAACTCGCAACGAGGCTGTCCCGCTGGGCGCCGAGCAGCACGAGCGCCACGGCGCCGAGCGGAGCTCCGAGTGCGAGGATCCGACCGGGCGACCCGGCCCGTAGTGCGACGACAGTGTCCACGGGGACCGACGGTACCGTGATGAGCGTGGCCGAGCGGATCGTGACTTGTGCCTGAGCTCGTCGGACTGGTCCTGCCGGGCGGGCCGGAGTTCGCCCGGGCGCTGCGGTCCATCTGGGACCGGGGCGACGTCGCAGCTCCGCTGCCGTGGGACGCCCCCGCAGCGCACCTCGAGTCGCTGCTCGCCGCCGTCGACCCTGACTGGGTCCTCACCCCGGAGGGCACGACCCGTTACCAACCAGCCGACGGCCACCCCCGGACACCCGTCGAGGCGGAACGAACCGAGTTGATCGACGGCGATGCGCTCGTCATCTGCACCTCCGGCACGACGGGTCGTCCGCGAGCGGCGATCCACACCCACGCCGGCGTGGAGGCTGCGGCGTTCGCCACCTCCACGGCTCTCGGGGTGGCTCCCGATGTGCGCTGGTTGGCGTGCCTCCCGCTGCACCACGTCGGTGGGTGTTCGGTCCTGACGAGGGCGTGGCACACCGCAGCAGGCCTGGAGATCGTGCCCCGGGCAACACCAGAGGTGGTCGAGCGTGCCGCTCTGGCCGGGTGCACCCACGTGTCGCTCGTCCCGACGCTGCTGCACCGCATCGATCCGACACCGTGGCGAGTGATCCTCCTCGGTGGAGCCGCAGCCCCCACCGACCGTCCGGCCAACACCGTTGCGACCTACGGTTGCACCGAGACCTACGGCGGCGTGGTCTACGACGGGCTGGCACTCAATGGCGTGTCGGTCCGGGTCACGCTCGAACCCGGCGAGCACTGGAGCGTCCCAGCTCCGATCGAGCTACGGACGCCGTCGCTGCTGCGGGCCTACCGGAGCGGGACCGATCCCGTTGCGGACGACGGGTGGTTCCGCACCGGCGATCTCGGGATGATCGATCCCGACACCGGCCGGCTCAGCGTCACCGGACGAGCTGACGACGTGATCGTCAGCGGGGGCGAGAACGTGTGGCCGCAGCCCGTGGAGGACGTGCTCGCATCGATGGACTCCATCGAGGAGGTGGCGATCGTCGGTCGCAGTGACCCGGAGTGGGGCGAGCGGGTGGTGGCCGTGGTGGTGCCGGCCGAACGGTCTCGTCCACCGACCCTCGAGGCGCTGCGCGCCGCAGTGCGCGCCGTGCTCCCGAGCGCCTGTGCCCCGCGGGAGATGGAGTTGCGCGATTGCCTCCCCCGCACGACGTTGGGCAAGATCGAGCGATACCGGCTGCGAACCCCCGACACCGGAGCGTCCCGTCCGTGAACCCTCCCCACACCGAACAGGCCTCGGACGCCACCTTCACACACGTGGCGATCGCCGTCGATCAGATCACCGATCCGTGGCCGCTGTTTGCGAGCGCTCTCGGCGGGCAGTACCTCGATCGGGGCCTGAACGACGGGTTCGGGTGGACACAGCTCCGGTTCGCCAACGGCTTCGTGGTCGAGGGGATCCATCCGGAGGCCGGCCGGGACTTCCTGCGCAATTTCCTCGCCCGCTCCGGGCCCGGGCCGCACCACCTGACCTTCAACGTCGCCGACCTCGATCGTACGATCGCCACGCTGCGCGCCGCCGGGATCAACCCGATCGAGGAGGATCGACACGATCCGATGTGGCGGGAGGTGTTCATCCACCCGTCCGAGGCCCACGGCATCGTGGTGCAGGTGGCGGAGTCCCACATCGGAGCGAGACGCACACAGGAGCCGCCCGAAGGGTTCCCCGACGTCGCCTACGACCGTCCCGTGGCGTCCCTCGGCCGAGTGGTCCACGCCGTCGCCGACCTCCCCGGCGCCGTTCGACTCTTCGGCGAGTTGCTCGGAGGCGTCGTGACCTCCCGGGGCGCAGCCGTCGACGGTAACCACTGGGTGGAGCTCAGCTGGGGTGGAGGCGGCCGGCTCCGGCTTCTCGAGGCGGCCCACGGCGAGGCGGCGTCGTGGGTCGGCGACCGTCACGGCCGCTTGCGTCACCTGTACTTCAGCTACGACGAGCCGGCGACGGTGCCCGGGGCGGTCGAGGTGGCCGAGGGCCGGTGGGTCATCGAATCGGCGTGCGGCACCCGGATCGTGTTGAACAGCACGGTCCACTGACCGTCTTCGCCCACATTCGACCTACAGGAGCATCCCACCGTCGACGACGAGGGTCGTCCCGGTGATCCACGAGGCGGAGTCGCTCGCAAGGAACACGGCGGCGTCGGCGATGTCGCTCGGTTCCCCGAGCCGCTTGAGGGGAACCATCTGCGCCACTGCATCCTCGTTGCGCTCCCACAGGGCTCGAGCCATGTCGGTCTTGACAAGGCCGGGACACAACGCCACCACCCGGACGCCGGGCGCCAGGTCAGCTGCGAGGGAGCGGGTGAGGTGGATGAGCGCCGCCTTGGTGACGTTGTAGTGACCGATCGACGTCTCGACGGACATCCCTCCGATGGAGGAGATGTTGATCACCACTCCCCCACGGTCACTCATCGACTGACGCCACGCCTCCTGGGTCCAGACGAACGCACCCCGCAGATTGACGTCGTAGGTCTTGTCGAGCCGCGGCAGGTCGATGTCGATCATGGGCCCCATGTAGGGACTCGTGGCGGCGTTGTTCACCAGGATGTCCAGCGCACCGAAACGCTCGACGGTCGCTGCGACGCACGCCGCTGCGGCCTCGGGGTCGCCGGCGTTGGCGACGAACGTGGCGAGTTCGCCGCCGGTGGAGCCGATCGCCCGCACCGCCTCGTCGAGCGCTTCGGCCTTGCGCGACGAGAGCATCACCGAGGCTCCCGCCGCCGCGTACGCCGCAGCGATCGCCTGGCCGATCCCACGGGAGGCCCCCGTCACGAGCGCCACCTTGTTGTCGAGTCTGCAGTCCACGGGCCGAACCTACCGGCTCGACAGGACGGCGAGCCCACTCCGTGGCGTTAGCTTGCCCCCATGTCCAACCGTCTCCTCGACCAGACCAGTCCCTATCTGCGTCAACACGCCGACAACCCCGTCGACTGGTTCCCGTGGGGTGAGGAGGCCTTCGAGTTGGCCAGGTCGACCGACCGTCCGTTGCTGCTCTCGGTCGGCTACTCGTCCTGTCACTGGTGCCACGTCATGGCACACGAGTCCTTCGAGAACGTCGCCACCGCCGAGTTGATGAACCAGTGGTTCGTCAACATCAAGGTCGATCGGGAGGAGCGGCCCGACGTCGACCGGATCTACATGGAGGCCACGCAGGCCATGACCGGCCACGGCGGCTGGCCCATGACCGTGTTCGCCACGCCCGACGGTCGACCGTTCTTCTGCGGCACATACTTCCCGGACCGGCCCCGGGGCGGCCAGGCCTCGTTCGCCCAGGTCCTCACCGCCGTCCACGAGGCGTGGACCGACCGGCGTGATGAGCTCCTCGAACAGGCCGGCCAGCTCACCGAACTGGTTCGTCGTGACGCAGTGCCGTCGGGGAACGACCTCCCCGCCATCGAGGTGCTCGACGAGGCGACCCTGGCGGCTCTCGCTTCCTTCGACGCCGCCTGGGGCGGCTTCGGTCAGGCCCCCAAGTTCCCCCAGACCCTCACCCTGGACCACCTCCTGCGTACCCACGTGCGGACCGGTTCGACCGCAGCGCTCGACGCCGTGGTGACGTCCGTCGACGCCATGAGCGCCGGCGGGATCCACGACCACCTCGGGGGCGGATTCTCCCGCTACTCCGTCGATCGGCAGTGGCTCGTCCCGCACTTCGAGAAGATGCTCTACGACAATGCGCTGTTGATCCGACTGCTCACACACACGTGGCAGGTCACGGGCGCTGAGCGCCACCTCCAGACCCTGACCGAGGCGATCACCTACGTCCTGCGGGACCTGTCGCACAGTGCGGGCGGGCGCTTCTCCGCCGAGGACGCCGACAGCCTCGCTGAGCCCGGCAGCGAACAGGCCGAGGAAGGCGAGTACTACCTGTGGACGCCGGAGCAGGTGGCGGAGGCCCTCGAGTCACAGGGCCTCGGTGCGCACACCGAGGCCTGCTGTTCGTTCTTCGACATCACCTCGGCGGGGAACTTCGAGGGCCGCTCGATCCCCAACCGGATCCGGCACCGCACGGATCTCGATCGTCCGACGGAGATCACCGAGACCCGGCGGGCACTCGCTGCGGTTCGTTCACAGCGGCCGCGTCCCGGCCTCGACGACAAGGTGCTGTGCGAGTGGAACGCTCTGATGATCACAGCGCTCGCCGAGGCCGGTGCGGCGACCGGTAACCGGGAGTGGGTGATCCAGGCCGAGCTCACGGCGCTGTTCCTCTGTGAGCGACTGCGTCGGGACGATGGCCGCTGGCTGCGCTCATGGCAGTCCGCAGGAGGTGCCGGCCGGGCCCAGCACCTGGCCTACGCCGCCGACCACGGAGCGCTCCTCGACGCCTTCCTGGCGTTGTACCAGGCGACTGGGCTGCTGCGCTGGCTCGACGAGGCCACCGCCGTGGCCGAGCAGATCGCCGAGCACTACTGGGACCCCGACGGGGGCGTGTTCACCACCGCAGACGATGCCGAGGAGCTGCTCACCAGACCCCGGGAACTCGCCGACGAGGCGACCCCGTCCGGGGCCAGCCAGACCGCCGTCGGATTCCTCCGGCTCGAGGCGCTGACCGGTGAGACCCGCTACGGCGAGATGGCCCGGTCGCTCCTGCGGTCACTCGGACCGCTCGCCGCCCGTCACCCCACCGGATTCGGGATGCTCCTGTGGGCGGTGGAGCTCGAAGCGGTCGGCATCACCGAGGTCGTCATCACCGGCGAGCGGCCGGACCTGGTGGCTGCGGTCCACCGACGGTTCCTGCCAACCGTGGTGCTCGCCGCCGGTGAACGCGGCGACGGCCCGCTGTGGGAGGGCCGAGACGAGACGGGTGGCGACGGCCGGGCCTACGTGTGCCGCAATCGTGCGTGCCGCTCGCCCGTCGACGATGTGGAGGGCCTGCTCGCCGAACTCGGCTGATCGCACGCTGTCAGGCCCAGCCGCCCCGGTGGAGGAACTCCAACGGGTCCGGCCGGCCCCGAGTGGCCGAGCGGGACGCCTCCGACGGGCCCGGCGCCCGACGCCCGAGCGCCAAGGTCCCGACCGCACGGAACCCGGCGGGGACGCCGAACTCCTCGGCGACGGCCGCCTCGTGGTCGAACAGGGCGAACCAGAGAGCACCGAGTCCAGCAGCCTCGGCGGCGAGCAGCACCGCCATGGCCGCCGATCCGGCGTCGACGAACCAGTACGGGACCGCCCATGCCTCAGCGGACGACCCCAGTCCGGAGCCGACCTTGTCCGACTCGCCGTAGCGGCGGACGTAGGCCTCGACGTCGACGACGACCACAGCGAGGACCGGGGCCCGCAGCAGGCCCGGCCATCGGAACCCGGATCGCCGCTCCTCGGGGAGGGTCACGTCCCAGTACCGAGCGCACTCGGCGTCCTCGAGAACGACGAGGTGGATCCCGTGGGTGTTCCCGGCCCTCGGTCCTGCGAACGCCGCAGCGAGCACCGGGTCGAGGATGTCGGAGCTGATGGGTTCGGGCGAGAAATCCCGGCACATCCGCCGGGAGGCGAGCAGGTCGCTCAGGCTCCGGGTCACCCGTACTTCAACAGGTCCTCGGCCATCACCCAACCACAGAGGATCAAGTGGTCGCCCCGGTCGGCGTCGAGGTGGTCGAACAGAGCAGCGATGTCGGCGGGAATTGAGGCCGGCTTGGAGGTCTCGTGGTCCACGACCATGGGCAGCGATCCGTCACCGGTCACGGTGAAGGACACCTCGTCGTAGGCCGAGGCGCTCACCTCGTAGCGCCGGGCGAGACGCTTGCCCCAGGCCCGCTCCTCGCCCGATGCCTTGTGTCCCGGTCGGGGGACGATGTCGACGACGGCCTTGAACGCCTCGGTGGCGCCCGGGTCGCTGAACCGGGCCCCGACGAGGATGTCCTCGTCGGGGAACGCTGCGAGCGCCCGGCGGAAGTTCTCGGTGATGATCGACTTCAAGATGGCGTCACGACGGGACGACCGCTTCACCACGGCGAGGGCGTAGACGATCGACGGGGTCCCACCGAGGCGAACCAGCGAGGAGACCGAGAAACCGCGCAGGTGGTTGCCCTCGCGCACCCGGCTGACGAGCACCCAGTCCGGGTTGTCACGGAGTTTCGAGAGCGTCCCGACCTCGTGCGGGAAGCCGGCCTCGGCACAGAGATCTGCGAGTTCGGCCAGTTCGGCATCCCCCAAGGCCACGCTGTCGATCGTCGTCACCTCTAGCGCCATACGTGCTCTCCTCGCCTCGGTTCCGCAACCGTCCGACGATGCCGGACGACCCCCCTAGTCCAGCGGTTTTGGGCGACGGCTGCAACTCGCGCCGCTCACGGTGACGAGCCGCTCAGACCGTCACTGCGGCGTGGCCGAGGAGGGCCCGGAGTTCACCGACGAGCCCACTCTGCGTGCTGACCTGATAGTCGTCGGGGAGACGCACCAACGATGCCTCGTCGAGCACGATCAGCACCTCACTGTCGCCGGGAAAGTCGGCGAACAACGTCTTGAGCTGCTCGAGCGTCCCTTCGTCGAGCCGCCGGGAGGAGAGATGCAGTCGCAGCGGGGGCGACTCGTCGATGACGGGTTCGAACACCGAGACCTCGGCGGGGATGAACTTGAGGGCGTCGTCCCGACGATCCACCCGCCCACTGGTGATGATGATCACGTCGTCGTCGAGGAGGTGGCCCACCTCGGCCATCATCTTGGGGAACACCATGACCTCCACGCTGGCCCGGAGGTCCTCGAGCGTGAACGTCGCCATGAGTTCGCCGCGACGGGTCCAGCGCTTGTTGAGATTGGTCACCACTCCTCCGAGCGTCCGGCGCTCGCCGTCGGGGACGTCCTCGAGATCGCCCAACCCGCAGTCGGTGCGCCGGGCGAGCGCCTGTTCCGCCCCGAGCATGGGATGGTCGGAGACGTACAACCCGAGCATCTCCTTTTCGAAAGCGAGTCGCTGGGACTTGTCGAACTCGACGTCGGGGATGCCGACCCGCTCGTCGAACACCGGGCCGTCATCGGATGAACCGAACAACGACATCACGCCCATGTCGTGCTCCTTGCGGCGGGCGACGGTCGCATCGATGATCTGGGGGCAGACGGCGAGCAGCCCCTGCCGGGGATGCCCGAGGGAGTCGAACGCACCAGCCTTGATGAGCGACTCGATCGTCTTGCGGTTGAGGACCATCGTGTTGACCCGCTCGGCGAAGTCCCAGAAGTCCACGAAGGGCCCGTTGGCACTCCGCTCGGCCACGATCAGGTCGACGAGCGCCGTGCCGACGTTGCGGATCGCCGACAGCCCGAAGAGGATCTGATCCCGCTCGTCGCCGTCATCGCCGACGGCCGACACGGGCGTGAAGTCCGACGCTGAGCGGTTCACATCGGGAACGAGCACCTCGATCCCGGAGGTTCGGCACTCGGCGAGGTACACCGCTGCCTTCTCGAGCTTGTCCTTGACGCTGGTGAGCAGCGCCGAGAGGTACTCAGCGGGGTAGTTGGCCTTGAGGTACGCCGTCTGGAACGCCACGAACCCGTAGCCGTAGCTGTGGGATTTGTTGAATGCGTAGTCGGCGAACGGCTCGATGATGTTGAACCACTGCTCACCGAGGTCACGGCCATAACCGGTGCGGTCGCAGCCCTCGACGAACTTCACGCGCTCGGCGGCGATCTTGGCTCGGTCCTTCTTGCCGCAGGCCTTTCGGAGGTTGTCAGCGTCGGCGAGGGAGTACGACGCGAAGCGCTGAGCGATCCGCATGATTCCCTCCTGGTAGATGCACAGTCCGTAGGTCTCACCGAGGATGTCCTCGGCGTCGGGGTGGAGGTAGCTGACCTCCTGGCGGCCGTTCTTGCGGTCGGCGAAGTCGGTGTGCATGTTCGCTGCCATCGGTCCCGGTCGGTACAGGGCGACGAGCGCAGCAACGTCCTCGAACGTCGTGGGCGCCAAGGACTTGATGAGTGCCCGCATGGCTGTGCCCTCGAGCTGGAACACACCCACGGTCTCGGCCCGTCGGAGCAGCTCGAAGGTGGCCGGATCGTCGAGCGGCACCGAGTCGATGTCGACGTCGACGCCTCGGCGGGACCGGACCAACTCGAGGGTGTCGGTGATCACGTCGAGGTTGCGCAGGCCGAGGAAGTCCATCTTGAGCAGACCGAGATCCTCGACCCCGTGCATCTCGTACTGCGTGACGACCGGTGCGTCCTCGGGGTCCTGTCCGGCCTCGGGTTTGCGCTGGATCGGGAGGTACTCCGTCAGCGGCTCCCGGGTGATGACGACCGCAGCAGCGTGGATGCCGTCGCCGCGTCGAAGCCCCTCGAGACCACGGGCGACGTCGATCACCTCCTTGGCGTCGGGGTCGGCGGAGTACATGGACCGCAGTTCTGCGGCCATGGCGTAGCCCTCGGCGTAGGCGTCGTTCCGTTCGAGGCACGCGTGCAACGGGGTGTCGCGGCCCATGACGAGGGGCGGCATGGCCTTGGCCACCCGGTCACCGAGCGCGTACGGGAAACCGAGCACCCGGGCGGCGTCACGCACGGCCGCCCGGGCCTTGATGGTCGAGAAGGTGACGATCTGGGCCACGTGGTCCCGGCCGTAACGCTCAGCGGCGTAACGGATCATCTCGTCCCGGTAACGGGAGTCGAAGTCCATGTCGATGTCGGGCATGGAGATCCGGCTCGGATTGAGGAACCGTTCGAAGAGCAGGTCGTAACGGATCGGGTCGAGGTCGGTGATCCGCAGGCAGTACGCCACCGCACAACCCGCTGCCGAACCGCGACCCGGGCCGACCCGGATCCCCGAGGACCGGGCGTGACGGATCAGGTCCCAGACGATCAGGAAGTACGCGCTGAAGCCCATGTCGGAGATGATCCGTAGCTCGTATGCGAGCCGCTCGACGACGTCGTCGGAGAGGTGGTCACCCCACCGCTCACGGGCCCCGGCCAGCGTCAGGTACTCGAGGTAGGCGGCGTCGTCGGCGAAGCCCTCCGGGAGCGGGAACGCCGGGAGCTGGGGCTTGTTGAACTCGATCTCGAGCTCGCAACGTTCGGCCACCCAGAGTGTGTTGTCGCACGCCGAGGGGATCTCGCCGAACACCGAGCGCATCTCCGCTGCGGACTTCAGGTAGTGCTGGTCGCCCTTGAACTTGAAGCGGTCCGGGTCGCTGCGCAGGGATCCCGTCTGCACGCACAACAGGGCATCGTGCGACACCGCATCGTGCTGGTGGACGTAGTGGCTGTCGTTGGTGGCGAGCAGCGGCAGGTGCAGACGGTTGGCGAGTTGCAACAGCAGCGGGTTGGTCTGCTGTTGCTCATCGATGCCGTGGTCCTGGAGCTCGACGAAGAGGTGGTCCCGGCCGAAGATGTCGAGGAGGCGACCTGCCCGCTCGCAGGCGGCGTCGAACCCTTCGTTCATCATGGCCTGGAGGACGTGGCCGCCCAGGCAGCCGGTGGTGACGATCAACCCCTCGGAGTGCTCGGCGAGGAGGTCCCAGTCGACCTTGGGCTTGCGGTAGTAGCCCTCGAGGAACGCCCGGGACGACAACTGGATCAGGTTGCGGTAGCCGACCTGGCTCTCAACGAGCGTGGTGAGGTGGTAGTAGGCCTTGCGTCCACCCTCGACCGAACCACCCGAGTCGTCGACCCGGCTCCCCCGCTGCTGGAAGCGCTCGGTGCGGTCCTCGTAGGCCATGTAGAGCTCGCTGCCGATGATCGGCTTGATGTCCTGCGCCCGGCACTCCTTGTAGAAGTCGAGGACTCCGTACATGTTGCCGTGGTCGGTGATCCCGAGCGCCGGCTGGCCGTCGCGCACAGCAGCGGCCACGACCTCGCCGATGCGGGAGGCGCCATCGAGCATGGAGTACTCGGTGTGCTGGTGCAGGTGGACGAATGAACTCGGCACGAACCCGTTCTGCCTCTCTCGCTGGTGGGTCTCGCTGGTGGGTCTCGCTGGTGGGTCTCGGCCCTCAACCCGGCCGGACAGGTCCCCCGACCCGAACGAACGACACCATTGTGATTCGGTCGAGTATCGCGCGGCGCAACACACCCGTGCACCGTGGCGGGACGGGTTTTGTCGACATCAGCAACATCGGCACCACCAGCACCGTCAGCTGAGCAGGTGGCGCCGGAGCAGCCCGAGGAGCGTGATGACGGTGAACTCCCGGATCTGGCGCCGACCTCCCGGGAGGTGGATCTCGAGTGACTCGACGACCGGTTCGGCATCTTCCCCCGTGGAGGAGATCACAGCCAGACAGACCGTGCCCACGGGGCGGCCCTCCTGCTCGTCGGGTCCGGCGACCCCGGTGGCGGCGATCCCGATGTCCGCACCGAGCATCCGGCGGACCCCCTCGGCCATGGCCACGGCGGCATCGGTCGTCACGACCGGACCGGGATCCACGCCGAGCACGTCGAACTTCACCTCGGATGCGTAGGACACAACAGCGCCCCGGAACACGTCGCTCGCACCCGGCACGTCACAGAGCCGGGATCCGATCATTCCGCCGGTGAGGGACTCGGCCACGGCGAGCGTGCGTCCGTCCGCTCGCAGGAGATCCAACACGACCGACTCCATGGTGTCGTCGTCGACACCGAACACGAGCGGCCCGAGCAGACCCCGCACCTCGGCCTCCTCAGCGGCGAGGAGTGCTTCGGCCGCCACGTCGGTGTCGGCCTTGGCGGTGATGCGGACCTTGAGCCCCTCGATCCCGGATGCGAGGAACGCTAGGGTCGGGTTGCCCGTCCCGTCGAGATGATCGATCCGGCCGGCGAGCAACTCGGCGAGCCCGGACTCCGACTCCCCCCAGGTGCGCAGCGTCCGGCTGCGGATCACCGACGTGATGCCGGCCCGGAGTTGCAGGTCGGGCACCACCGTGGCGAGCATCATCTCCTTCATCTCCCACGGAACACCCGGAACGGCGTAGATGACCAGGTCCCGCGTCGTGGCACCCGCCCCGGGGCGCTGGAGCGGACAGATCAGGCCCGGGGCGGTGCCGGGCATCTGCTCGATGAACGACGCTCCCTCCGGCAGCTCGGCCTGGCGCAGGTTGTTCGCCGGCATCGACCGACCCCGACCGGAGAAGAGCCCGATGATGTGCTCCTCCATCTCCTCGTCGGCGACCAGCGGCACGCCCATGACCGCAGCGAGGGCGGTGCGGGTCAGATCGTCCTGCGTGGGGCCGAGTCCGCCGCAACAGATGACCGCATCGCTCCTCGAGAGGGCGAGCTCGAGGGTGTCCACGATCCGGTCGAGGTTGTCGCCGACCTTGGTCTGGAACAACGAGTCGATCCCGGCGAGGGCGAGTTGTTCCCCGATCCAACTCGAGTTGGTGTCGGTGATCTGGCCGAGGAGCAACTCGGTTCCGATGGCGACGACCTCGCAGCGCACGGGGTGAACCTAACCGGCCCGATCAGGCCCCCGGGACGCTCGACCCATCAGGCCGAGCCGGTGACCGAAGTGGATCGGGAACCGGCGACGACGTACTGCGCAGCGCTGACCCACGCCACCGCCACGGCCGACCAGACGGTGACGTCCGCCAGCCAGGTCGTCGACGTCGTCCACGGCCAGACCACGAATGTCACGGCGGTGAACTGCAGGAAGGTCTTGAACTTGGCGATCTGCGACGCCGGAACGGCGAGCCCCTGGCGGCCCCAGTAGCTGCGGAACCCACTGATGAGCACCTCACGGGCGGTGATGAGGGCCACCGGCAGCCACCAGAAGCGGCCGTTCAACACGACGGCCCAGAGCCCTCCGAGGGCCAGGACCTTGTCGGCGAGCGGATCGAGGAACGCCCCGGAGCGTGTCGTCCCCTGCTTTCGGGCCAGCCACCCGTCCACGCTGTCCGAGGCGGTGATGCCGAGCCACAGGGCGAACAGCAACCAACCGGAACCCCGGTCGTAGATCAACCAGAACACCAACGGCGCCAACAGCAGTCGCACCACGGTGATGGCGTTGGCCGGAGTCAGGAGGGCCGAGGGCCCGAAGGTCCGCTCGGCCTCGGGCTCGCTCACGGCTCAGCAACCAGGTCGGGGCCGGTGGCCTCGACGACGCAAACCTGATGGAACTCCCCCACTGCGAGCGAATCCGGAACGTGGACGACCCCGTCGATCGACGGCGCCTCGCGGTGGCTCCGAGCGACGCCGACCTCGTCCACGAGCACCTCGATGACGTCACCGATGAGATCGTCGCGGCGCGATGCCGTGATGCGGTCCTGGATCTCGCTTAGCTCCCGGAGCCGGAGCTGTACCACCTCGTCGCCGACCCGACCGTCGAGTGTCGCCGCCGGCGTGCCCTCCTCGGGCGACCACGCAAAGAACCCGCACCAGTCGAGTTGGGCGGCCTCGACGAACTCGAGGAGCTCGGCGTGGTCACGTTCGGTCTCGCCGGGGTAGCCGACGATGAAGTTGGACCGCAGTGCAGCGTCCGGTCTGAGCTCCCGGATGGTCCGGATCCGGTCGAGGAACCGGGCTCCGTCACCCCAGCGCCGCATGGCCCGCACCAACGGGGCCGACACGTGCTGGAGGGAGAGGTCGAAGTACGGCACCGGACCAGTGGCGATCACCTCGAGCAGTTCGTCGGTCAGCTCGGACGGATACAGGTAGAGCAGTCGCACCCACGGCACACGCTCGGCCACGGCGGTGACGAGTTCGACGATGCGGCGCTCCCCCGGCTCGGCCGCTGTGCGGTCCCGACCGTAGGCGGCGAGGTCCTGGGCGACGAGGACGACCTCTCGTACTGCGAGTCGCTCGACCTCGGCGAGGACATCGTCGATGCTGCGTGAGCGCTGCGGCCCGCGGAACGTCGGGATGGCACAGAAGCCGCAGGCCTTGTCGCAACCCTCGGCCACCTTCACGTACGCCCACGGCCGCCCGGATGCGGGACGGAGCACGTGGGCCAGGTCGAGAACCGGCGCCGGCGGGCGCCGGGAGGGGGCTGCGACGGGTGTTGCGGCGGCGAGGTCAGCCAGAGCGGCCTGACCGGAGAAGCCCACCACGGCGTCGACCTCCGGGAGTGCGTCGGCGAGCTCGCCGGCGTAGCGCTCAGCCATGCACCCGGTCACCACCAACGACGCGCCCTCACGCCGGACGTCTGCGAGTTCGAGCGTGACGGCCACGCTCTCCTCACGGGCGGCAGCGATGAACGCACACGTGTTGACGACGACCAGGTCGGCCTGGTCCGGGCCGCTCGCCGGAACCATGCCGTCCGCCTGGAGCGATCCGATGATGACGTCGGAGTCGACCTCGTTCTTGGGACAGCCGAGGGTCTCGATCCAGTACGACGGCACGGTCGAGAGGTTACGGGTCAGCGGCGCTCCGGATGCAGAGCGCCGCTGTCATTCGTCGAAGGCGACCGGCTTGTGCGACCCGTCACACAACGGCTTGTTGTTCGAGTGACCGCACCGACACAGGAACAGTCGGCCTCCGGCGGCGAGTTCCTCGCCATCGGCGTCGACCACCCGGGCCGGGCCGACCACGGCGAGCGGGCCGGCCGGCTTCACGTGGACCGTCACTGCTGCATCGCCGGTCCCCCCGGACTGCTCGTCCGATCCGAGAGCGCGGGCACCGGGCCCGTCCGGCCCGCCATCGGACCGGGTGTAGGTGAGCGCCCGACTCGGACAGGTGTCGACTGCAGCAGCGAGGGCATCAGCGGAGACGTCCTCGGGTTGGATCCATGGACGAGCGGAGGTGTCGAACACCTGTGGGAGAGCCCGCAGACAGTTCGCCGAGTGGATGCAGAGGTCGCCCGCCCAGTGGATGGTGATTCCCTCACCTCGATAGTCCCGGCTCACCTTGATGCTCCGATCCTCCGACCTGGGTGGCCCAGCGGTCAGGTCGTCGATCTCGTGTCGCCCGTGACACCGGGAGGTCCGGCGGCGGGGGCGTCCGTGGCATCCGCCCAGGGATCACCGGCGATGGCACCGGTGGGATCACCGGCGATGGCACCGGTGGGATCACCGGCGATGGCACCGGTGGGATCACCGGCGATGGCACCGGTGGGATCACCGGTGCCCGGCGTCGGCGCGCCGGTGCTCGCACGCATGGCGGCGAGTTCGTCCGGGGTGATCAGGACGACCCGGGCCTTGGAACCCTCCGAGGGTCCGACCACCCCACGCTCCTCGAGCAGGTCCATGAGGCGGCCGGCCCGGGCGAAGCCGACCTTGAGTCGACGCTGCAGCATGGAGGTGGATCCGATCTGATCGCCGACGACGAGATCCATGGCCTGTTCGAGCAGAGCGTCGTCATCGGAGCCACCGTCGGAGCCGGTACCGGGCAGCGAGGTGTTCTGCTCACTTTGGACGTCGTCGAGAACCGCAGCGACCGCCGGCGTCTGGCGCCTCCAGAACGCAGCGATCCGGGCGACCTCCTTCTCGTCGACCCACGCCCCCTGGATCCGGTGCGGCACCGAGGAGCCCTGCGTCAACAACAACATGTCGCCCTTGCCGACGAGCCGCTCGGCACCGGGCTGATCGAGGATGACCTTCGAGTCGACCGCTGATGCCACGGCGAACGCCAGCCTGGCCGGGACGTTGGCCTTGATCGTTCCGGTGATGACGTTGACCGAGGGTCGCTGCGTGGCGATGACGAGGTGGATCCCGACGGCCCGGGCCTTCTGGGCGATACGGCAGATGGCGTCGTCGACGTCCCGGGGTGCGGTCATCATCAGGTCGTTGAGCTCGTCGATCACGATGAGGATGTGCGAGAGGCGTTCGAAGTCGCTCTCCTCGCCGGGTCCGGCGACGAGTTCGCCGCTGTCGAATGCGGCGTTGTAGATGCCGATGTCCCGGGCGCCGGTTCTCTCGAGGATGTCGTAGCGCCGCTCCATCTCCTTGACGGCCCAGTTCAATGCGTTGGACGCCTTGCGGGGGTCGGTCACGACCTGAGTGAGCAGGTGCGGAATCCGGTTGTACTGGGTGAGCTCGACACGCTTGGGGTCGATGAGAATCATGCGCACGTCGTCGGGCGTGGTTCGCATCATGATCGATGTGATGATCGAGTTGATGCAGCTCGACTTGCCCGCTCCCGTCTGGCCGGCGATGAGCAGGTGGGGCATTGCGGCGAGGTCCATCATCACCGCAGCGCCGGTGATGTCCCGGCCGACGCCCACCTGGAGAGGGTGCACCGCCGCCCGCGCCTCGGGCGAGGCCAGGATGTCGCCGAGGTTCACGACCTGACGTCGAGCGTTGGGCACCTCGATGCCGATCGCCTGCCGACCGGGGATCGGAGCGAGGATCCGCACGTCCGGGGCTGCGAGTGCGTACGCAATGTCCTTGTTGAGCGAGGTGACCCGAGCCACCTTGACGCCGACGCCGAGTTCGAGTTCGTAACGGGTGACGGTGGGACCGACGACCATCCCGACGAGCCGGGTCTCGACGCCGTGCTCGGCGAGTGCGGCCTCGAGCTGCCGGCCCCGCTGCTCGACGGCCTCGGTGTCGATCGCAGTTCGTTCCGACATCGACAGCGACGTGGCCGCCGGGAGCTTCCAGTTGGACGGCCCAGCACCGGGAGGCAGTCCGATCTGGAGCTGTTCGGGCGGGCCCGGTGGCGTGGCGTCGTCTGCAACGGCCGGCGTCGATCCGGTTGGCTCAGCGGCACCCGGTGTCGCCTGCGGCGATGCGGGGCTCTCCTGCGGAGATGCCGGATCGATGTCGTCACGGGTTCTGCGTCGACGGCGGGATCCGGGGGGCGCCGTGGTCTCAGCGGCCGCATCCTGATCGTAGAGAGCGACCCTCGGCGGTGGCGTTGCGGCGCCCACGACGAACAGGCCACGCACCCAGCGAAGGCAGGCCTGCGCAGCGGGTCTGACGCGACGAGCGGCAGCACCCACGATCGAACGGATCGGCCGGCCACTCAGGAGTCCGGCAGCGAGGAGGCCGAGCGTCAACACCACGGCCCACGCCCCCCACGGTCCGATCAGACGGAACACCGGCCAACCGAACCCCGCTCCGAGCAACCCGCCGGCGGATCCGTAGGCGTCGAGGCCGTCCTGTGAGATCGACGCGTCGGTCCCGGCGAGCAGGTGGGCTGCGAGGAGCGCCACGATCAGGGCGAGCACCGCCCCGGCGATCCGAGCGGGCAGGCGGTCGGTCGGCTCCTCGGCCGGTTCAGAGGCCTCGGCGGGATCAGCAACACCGGACCGTGCCGTGCGGGCACCTCCTGACCGTCTCGTCGGGGCGGCACCGGGTTGGCGACGACCCCGGATGAGCAGCACCCCGGTGACTGCGAGGCCGACCGGCGCCACGACGGCGAAGAGACCCACGAGTCCTCGGGCTGCGGCGTCGAGAGCCGATCCGACCGGCCCGGCGGCGCCGAACCACACGCCGAGCGCCACGAGCACAGCGAGGAGAATGCAGGCGATCCCGAGCACATCGTGGCCGTGGCCGTCGAACAGCAGGCCCCACGGCGTCGAGGAGTTGGTGACCCCGCGTCCCTGACGGGACGCCGGCGCACCAGCGGACCGCTTGGATCCGGCTGTTGCCGATCTGGGGGGTTGACGGTTCGACCGGTTCGGTCCGCTCTGGGCCGAGGGTTTCTTGGTCGACCGGGCTGACTGGGGGGTTCTGGTGGACACGGCTATTCCAACCTACCGGCCCACCGGGTGGTGGTGGCGGAGCCCGCTGATCTACCGGGTCGGTTCGAGTTCCCGCTCGTCGGAGGGTTCGCCGACGCCGTCGACCTCGCCGTCGCCCTGGCCGGGTGCGGCCGGCGCCGCACCCGCCGACGGGCCCTCGACGGAAAGCGTCGGGAGGATCCGGTCGAGCCAGCGTGGCATCCACCAGTTGCGTTCGCCGAGGAGTTCCATGGTCGCCGGGACCAGCAGCATCCGGATGATGGTGGCGTCGAGGAACACCGCAACGGCCAGACCGAGTCCGAACAGCTTGATGGCCCGTGTGTCCTCGAGCACGAAGGATCCGAAGACGAACACCATGATCGCCGCAGCAGCGGTGATGACCCGAGCCGTGGCGGCCAACCCGTCGGCGACGGACCGGCTGCTGTCACCGGTGCGGAGCCACTCCTCACGGACACGTGAGAGCAGGAAGACCTCGTAGTCCATCGACAGCCCGAACACGATGGCGAAGAGCATCATCGGGACGAATGGCTCGATGGGACCCGGCTCCACCCCGACGACCGAACTGAGCCAGCCCCACTGGAAGACCGCAACGATGACGCCGTAGGCCGCAGCGATGCTCAACAGGTTCATCATGACGGCCTTGAGCGGCACGAGCACCGAGCGGAACACGACCATCAACAACAGGAACGACAGACCGAGCACCACGGCGAAGAACAGGAACAGGCGGCCGGCGAGGTAACTCGAGAAGTCCACCGACACTGCGACGAAACCGGTGACCAGCACCTCGACACCGGGCGGAGCGGCGGCAGGGAGGACCTCGGAGCGCAGTCGCTCCACCAGTTCGGTCGTGGCGGCGTCCTGGGGAGCCGTTCGCGGGAACACCTGCCAGACCACGGCCGTGGCCGCTGCAGGATCGTTCGGGACCGCCGGGGTGGCGAAGGCGACGTTCTCATCAGCACCGACCGCTGCTGTCACCGGGGCCATGTCGGCGGCGCCGACGCCTTCGGGGAGCTCAGCGACCAACGTCAACGGCCCGTTGAACCCGGGACCGAACCCGGCGGCGAGCAGGTCGTAGGCCTGGCGAGTGGTCGACTCGGGTGGGTTGTTGCTCTCATCGGCGAATCCGAGTCGCAGGTCGAACACGGGAATCGCCAGCAACAACAGCACCGCGGCGGAAGCGGCGGCCATCACGACGGGACGGCGCTGGACCAGACGACTCCAGCGGTAGGCGGCGGTGGTCTCGAGGGGACGTTCCGGCCTGCGGGGCACCTCCCGCCGCAGCGGCGGGACGACGAATCCAGCCACGAGGACGATCAGCGCCAACGGGAACGCCACCATCAGCGGCGCCAGGGCGAGGCCGGCGCCGACCAGGCCGACGGCCACCAGACCGGCGGCGATGAGGCCGCGCCACCGGGTGCGCTCCACCCGATCGCCGACGAAGCCGAGCAGAGCCGGCAGCAGCGTGAGCGAGGCGATCATCGTCACGGTCACCACGACCGCTGCCCCGATGCCCAGACCCGAGACGAACCCGACACCCATGAGGAGCATCCCGAGGAGGGACACGACCACGGTGATCGCAGCGAACGCCACGGCCCGGCCCGACGTGTCGAGCGCGGCACCGACTGCCGATTCGACGCCGTGCCCGCTGCGCAGTTCCTCCCGGTAGCGGGTCACGATGAACAGGGCGTAGTCGATCCCGACCCCGAGCCCGATCATGATGCCGAGGGTGGTGGCGAAATCGGGCATCGTGACGACGTTCGACAGGAGCAGGAGCGTGACCGTGCCCACACCGATTCCGCCGAGCGCCACGCCGATCGGCAGCCCCATGGCGAGCACCGATCCGAACGCCAGGATCAGGATGACGATCGCAAACGCCAGCCCGAGCAACTCGGACTCGGGCGCAGCGAACTCCGAGAACATCTGACCGCCGAACTCGAACCTCAGCCCGTCCACCTGAGGCGCCTCTGCGACGACCTGCGCCCCGAACTCCTCGATGGCCCGTCGTTCCTCGACGCCGGTGAGCTCGATGGATGCAAACGCGATCGTCCCAGCGCGACCGGGCAGCGGAGAGATCTGCAGCTCACCGCCCGGGGCGAACGGCGAGACCAGGGTGACCCCGGGCCGGGCGGCGATCCGATCGAGGTACTCGGAGGCAACGTCGCGCTCCTCGTCGGAGAAGCCGTCGGCCGATTCCATCACGATGGTCCCGCGCTCCCCCGCCCCGAGGCCGTCGAAGGACTCCTCCAGCGTCTCGAACCCGGCACGACTCTCCACGTCGGGCAGCGAGAACTCGCTGCGGAAGTCGTCCCCGACCGCGCCGGAGGCGACCCCGCCGAGGACCAGCACCGCCAGCCACACCACGACCACCCACCAACGCCGACGTACGCACGACCGACCGACTCGAGCGAACAACACAGACCTCCAGAAACACAGGATCTCCGCTGTCAACGTCAGCATCGCGGACGTCCATCCCTGTTTCGACCGTCCGGGGCGTGACATCCGTCGCCCGGCGGCCGCCGTCAGGCCCGGGTCTCGAGCACTACCGGGACGATCATCGGGCGCCGGCGGGTCCGATCCGCCACGAATCCCCCAGCGGCACGCCGGATGACCTTGGCGAGCGCCGGACGCTCCCGCGTGCCGTCGGCGAGCGCCTGCGTGAGAGTGTCGGCAACGCGCCCGGCGAGGTCTGCGAGCAGGTCGGCGGACTCCTCGGGTGGCACCCACCCCCGAGTGGCGATCTCCGGGCCGGCGACCAGACGACCCCGGGACAGATCCACGCACACGATCACCGACACGAGTCCCTCCTGTGAGAGCACCTGCCGGTCCGCCAGCACCCCGGAGCTGACGTCGCCGACGGTTCCATGGACGTAGACGTACTCCGAGGGGACCCGCCCGACCTTGCGGAGTCCGTCGTCGTCGAGCACCAGGCGGTCGCCGTCCTCGGCGACGATGATCCGGTCCTCGGACATGCCCATGCTCTCGGCGATCCGGGCGTGGGCGACCATGTGGTGGTACTCACCGTGGACCGGCACGAACCACTCGGGCTGGACGATCGACTGGTAGAGCTTGAGCTCCTCACGCTTGGCATGGCCGGTGGCGTGGACGTCGGAGATGCCCGAGTGGACGACATCGGCGCCGGAACGCATCAGGTTGTCGATGACCCGGGTCACGGCGTGCTCGTTGCCGGGGATCGGATGGGAACTGAGGATCACGGTGTCGCTGTCGGTCACCTTCAGCCATCGGTTATCGCCCGTGGAGAGTTGCGCCAGGGCCGACATCGGCTCCCCCTGCGATCCGGTGCAGATCACCATGACGTCGCCCGGATCGTGGTCGGTGATGTCGTCGGAGGAGATGAGTGCCGAGTCCGGTATGTGGAGGAGGCCGAGTTCCCGGGCCATCGTGACGTTGCGGCGCATGGACCGACCGAGCGGGGCCACGACCCGACCGAACGCCCCGGCGGCGTCGGCGAGCTGCTGGATCCGGTGGATGTGGCTGGCGAAGCACGCCACGATGACGCGGCGGCCCTCCTCGTGGTGGAGCAGGTTGTAGAGGACCTCGCCGACGCTCGACTCGGACCGGGCGTGGCCGGGCTGGTCGGCGTTGGTGGAATCGGCGAGCAGGAGACGGATGCCGTCGGTGTCGGCGAGCGCCCCGATGTGGGCGAGGTCGGTCAGCCGACCGTCGACGGGGCTGAGGTCGATCTTGAAGTCGCCGGAGTGGAGGATCGTTCCCTGCGCCGTGTGGTACGCCGTGGCGAACGCCTCCGGCACCGAGTGGGTCGTCGGGATGAACTCCACGTCGAACGGGCCGATGGTCCACGTCTCGCCGTCGGCCACGGGAGTGAGCTCGGTGCGCTTGAGCAGCCCCGCCTCCTCGATGCGGCCCCGGGCGAGCCCGAGCGTGAGTTCCGAGCCGAACACGGGGAAGGTCGCTTCTCGCAACAGGTACGAAAAGCCACCGACGTGGTCCTCGTGCCCGTGGGTGGCGACGCACCCGACGATGTCGTCGGCGCGCTCGAGCAGGAACGTGAAGTCCGGGAGGACCACGTCGACTCCGAGCATGTCGTTGTCGGGGAACATGATTCCGCAGTCGATCAGGAGCAGCGCCCCCTCCTGCTCGAGCACGGCACAGTTGCGACCGATGTCGCCGAGGCCACCGAGGAACGTGATGTGGACGGGCTCGGCCACGTCAGCCGAGCCCGTCGAGAACGGCGCGGGCCCGGCTCTCGAGTCCGGCCGGCGGCGGGCCCATGGGTGGGCGACAGGAGCCGACGTGAAGTCCGAGCACCTCAAGGAGGACCTTGGTTGGCACGGGATTGGGTGCAGCGTCGCCGGACTCGAAGTCATAGGAGGGGATCAGCCGCTCGTTGACCTTCCGCGCCGTGCCGAGGTCTCCGCGTTCGGCGGCGTCGAAGAGTTCGCCGAACTGACGCGCCACCCAGTGCGATGCCACCGAGATGACTCCGACGGCGCCCACGGCCACGAGCGGCAGCGTCATGGCGTCGTCGCCGCTGTAGACCTCGAAATCGGAGGGTGCCCCGGCGACGACCCGAGCCGTTTCGGTCACGTCGCCCGCTGCGTCCTTGAGCGCGACGATGTTGTCCACCTCACGAGCGAGTCGCACGATCGTCTCGGTGGCCACCTTGCGACCGGTGCGCACCGGGATGTCGTAGATGACCACCGGAAGACCGCTCGCTGCGGCCACGGCCCTGAAGTGGGCCTCGATGCCGGCCTGGGACGGACGGTTGTAGTACGGCGTCACCGAGAGGATCCCGTCGACACCTGCAGCTGCGGCCTGCTTGGTCAACTCCACGGCGTGTGCGGTGGAGTTGGAGCCGGTCCCGGCCAGGATCGGGACGTCGACGGCAGCACGGACCCGGCGGAACAGCGCCAGGGCCTCTGCGTCGCTGAGCGTCGGACCCTCGCCCGTCGTTCCGGCGAGCACCAACCCGTCGGTCCCGGTGGTGACCAACCAGTCCGCCAACTCAGCAGCGGCGTCGAGGTCGAGGTCACCGCGTTCGTCGAACGGCGTGACCATCGCCGTCACCACCCGGCCGAAGCGGGGCCCGTTCTGTGCTCTGTTCACGTTCGCTCCGTGCTCCGCTCCCGGCCGAGAGTGGCGAGGAGATCCTCGTGCAACTCGAACCACACCGTGTGGTAGGAGTCGACTCCGACGGCGGTGATCCACTCGTGCTCCCCAGCGGTGATTCGCCGCTGGGCCTGCTCGAGTCGGATCGTGTAGCCGTCGAAGCGCCCGAGCGTAGCTGCCAACGACTCCGTGACCGGCAGGGCGATCTCGTGGATCCCAGTGAGGCGGTCGAGCACCTCGGCGTCCCGCACAGGATCGCTGTGGTCGTTGACGATCGGCCCACCGGGGCTCTCGACGACCTGCCAGTCGGTGCACACACCGAGAAATGGAGCGTTCAGAGCCAGGAACCTCTCGTAGAGGACGGTGACCGACTCCCGGGCGTCGGCGAGGTCGAGTTCCTCAGCGAGCATGGCCTCACCCAGCGTTCGGCCCTCTGCGGTGAGCCGCCAACCGCTGACCCGGCCGTCCCGGTGGGCGACGAGACCGTCGACGTCGAGTTCGGCGAGTCGCTCGCCCACGGCTTCCGCCGAGAGCCGGTAACGGTCTGCGACGTCGACGGCCGAGGCGAGGCTACGGAGCCGCAGCGCGTGGAGCACCAACAGGGTGGGGGCGCCGTCGGACACGGCCGTGAGGCTATGCCACGGATGGGAGAACCGGCTCAACCGGCGACGAACCGGTTCAGCCGGCAGTGGGCTCGAGTTCCTCGCCCAGGGCGAAGCGCTCGTACTCGTCGCTCGTGTCGACCCAGTCCTCGAACTGGATCACACCGATCTCCTCGAACCGCCTACGCAGCCACTGGTCGTTGCGATCCAGCAGACCGAGCTTCTTGCAGTTCGGGACGATCTTGGAGAAGAGCATCATCTGGAACAGCTGCCGGGTCGGCGTGCGCATGACCAGCTCGATGGCCTCCTTGACGGGGACGTCCATCCGCTCCCAGACCTCCTGCTGCAGGAAGCGGTCCCGCATGCGCACGGCGGCCTCGTAGGCGAACTGCTGGCGCTCGAACATCTCGGCGTCGGAGAGTTGCTCGTAATACTCCCTGAGCGACAACACGCCGAAGGCCACGTGGCGGGCCTCGTCGCTCATCACGTAGCGCAGCAGCTGCTTGAGGAGCGGTTCGATGCTCATCTGGTGCATGAAGCCGAACGCCGCCAGGGCGAGCCCCTCGACCATGATCTGCATGCCGAGGTACGTCATGTCCCAATGGCTGTCGGACACGATGTCGTCGAGCAGCATCTTGAGATGAGCGTTGACCGGGTAGTAGCCCGAGAGCTTGGTGTCGAGGTACTTGGCGAACACCTCGACGTGACGAGCCTCGTCCATCACCTGGGTCGAGGCGTAGTACTTGGCGTCGATCCACGGCACCGTCTCGACGATCTTGGCGGTGCAGATCAGGGCGCCCTGTTCTCCGTGCATGAACTGGCTCAGGGTCCAGTTCTCCGACTCGACCGCAAACGCCACCCACTGCTTCTCGGTCCACTTCTCGAACGAGGTGCCGGAGATGTCGAAATCGGCGAGTCCGATACCCGCAGCCGAGTTGGCCATCGCCTGTTCGGCGATCAGCTTCTCCTGGTCCACTGGCGTGTCCCACGGCAGATCGGTCTCACCGTTCCACATGGAGACCTTGGCCTTCTCGTAGAGCTTGTCGAGTGAGGGTCGGGCGCCCTTGGTGTAGTCCCAGGTGAAGATCGCCTCGGCGTTCTGGGACACACAGGAGATGACCTCGTCACGCTCGGTGTTCGACACGGCGAGGATCGCCTCGAGGTCGTTGACGTCAGAGCGGCCGATCAGGTCGTCGTTGATGCTCATGTCAGGTCCTCCTGTGACCGGGTGCCGGTCGGTTGGGTATCTGGGTCGGTGGTCGAATGGCTGTTCGGATCGATTTCGGGATCGGTGGTCGGTGCCGGGCCCGAGGTGCGGTTCGCCGTCGCGGATGTCTCGCCGGACCGTGCGAACCCCGGGATGAAGAAGTCCTCGACGAGCGCCGTGGCCACCGCTGGATCGGCGAGGTCCTCGTCGGCCGGATCGGTGAGGTACGACACCAGCAGGCGTGCGGCCCACACCGCAGCGGTGGCGCCCCTCTCGGGCGAGCCGGCGAACGGCGCCAGCGCCGGGCCGATGGCGCCGGCAGCTGCATCGAGCACCTGGTCGTAGCCGCCGAGTGCGAGCTGGGCCTTGATCGCCGCCGGGTCGTGTTCGAGCAGGAACTGCAGCGCGTCGTCGTCGGAGAGGACCCGCCGGGCGGTGACGATCGCCCGGCTCAGCGCATCGGCGAGGTCGGAGGCGCCGCCGAGGTCATCGGAGACCGTCTCGGCGAGTTGGGTGACCATGCGGTGGGTGCCCGCTTGGACCATGGCGGACTTCCCCCCGGGGAAGAGGCGGTAGAGCGTGGCACGGGACATCCCGGCGGCCCGGGCGATGTCATCGACGGTCGTCTTGGCAAGACCCCAGCGCATGGCGCAGTCCACGAGGGCGTCGAGCGCCCGGTCAGCGGGCGTGAGACTGAGGACGGCCACTGCACTCACGGGTGGAACAATAAGACCGAAAGTGTCTCACTGGCAACCACCTACTCGGTGTGACATCGGCCACCGTCGCCTGCGGCCGTTTCCGGTGCAACCAGTCCCCACGGGCGGGTGTGAGTGCACCGGGAACGTGTGCGGCGGCATCGTCCCGGCCGCTCAACCCGGTGCGGCCGGGACGATGCCACCGAGGAACTGGGTGCGGACGAGATGGGCGGTCGCCTCGCGGTCGGCGAGGTCGGTCCCGGCGGGGCTGGCGAGCACCGACAGAGTCATCCGGGTGAGGTAGTCCGCCGCCCGGTCCAGATCCACCTCGGCTCGCAACCCACCGGCGTCCGATTCCACCTCGAGCAGGCGCCGGAGCTCACTGCGGATCACCCCGTGGACGAGCCGATCGGACGGTCGGAGCACAGCGGCGAGTTCCTCGACCTCTCTGTCGTCGATCGTGGCGATGATGCGGCTCCGGGCGATCATGTCGGCGCCGACCATGATCCCGGTCACGAGCCGGTCCTCCAGCGTCGCCTCACGGGTCACCGCCCGCCCGACGCGTCGCCAGAATCGAGCGACCTCCCAGGTCGCTGCCTCCTCGACGAGCTGATCACGCCCGCCGGGGAACTGCCGGTAGATCGTCGTGCGCGACACTCCGGCGACGGCAGCGACGTCCTCCATCGAGAATCGCTTCACCCCGGAGCGCTCGGCGCAGCGGACCGCAGCGGCGAGGACCCGCTCCCGCGACGACTTCTGCTCAGCCACGCCCCGAACCGATCGCACTCGACGGCGAGTCCCTCGGCGAGTCAGGCGACGGCGGAGCAGTGTCGTCGTCGACCGGCGTGGCTCCCCCGGCCGCCTGCGAGCGAGCCTGGCGTCGGAGGACGAGCACGTAGCCGCCGGCGGCGATGGCGGCGAACAGCCACCACTGGATCATGTAGGAGAAGTTCTGGCTGGCCGACGGAGTCTCGACGCTCACCCGGGCCGGGATGGCCGTGGTCTGCGCCGGTGACTGTGCATCGAGCAGCACCCACGCCGGGGCGAGCGGATAGGGAAGCTGCTCGGCGAGCCGCTGCAGGTCGACCCGGTTCAACACCTCGAGGCGACCTCCGGAGGGGTCGGCGGCACCGAGACCCCCCACGGTCTGGCTGAGTTGGACCACACCGGCGATCTCCACGGGGCCGGCGGGTGGCTCCGCACCGGGGAACGGTGGGCCGGGCGGATCGGGATCGACGGTGGGAATCCAGCCGCGGACCACCGCAACGGCGGTGCCGTCGGGCTGGACGAGCGGCGTGAGGACCCAGGAGCCCGGGGCGCCGTTGTAGGACCGGTTGCGGACGTAGACCTCCGCAGCCGGATCCCACGTGCCCGAGACGCTCACCCGGGCGAACTCGGCCTCTTCGGGCACGGACGCCACCTCGAGTGTGGGCGGGACGACCTCGTCGATGGGCACGGGCTGGGTCGTGGAGCGAGCCTCGATCTGCTCGGCGGTCGTGCTCTCCTCCACGAAGCGGGCCCGTTGCCAGAATCCGAGCACCACGAGCACGGCCACACCCACCACCACGAGCACGTGACTCACGATCCAGGCCGGCCGTCGGGCGAAGTCGTACACCAACGGGAACCCTACGTGGAGCAGGTCGCCGCCACCGCAGCACCTGCGCTCTAGGTTGACTCCGTGAGCGACTCCCCTGCCTCAGTGCGCCCGACCTCCACGCCGGTCCCGCCGGTCGACACCTCGCCGGAACGATTGAGCGGACTGTGGCGCTGGAACGTCGGCCTGACCGGACTGCACGCCATTCAGGCGGTGCTGATCCTGGTGCTCAGCGGCAGCTTCGCCATCACCATCACCTCGACGTTCCCGACGGGCCCCCCGGGCAGCCGCCTGAGCGAACCGCAGCCGCTGTTCGACCTGCCGATCGGCATCGCCGTGGCGGTGTTCCTGGGGCTCGCCGCAGTCGACCATCTGCTGACCGCCACCGTGGGCCGGTCCACCTACGAGACCGACCTCGGCCGGGGGATCAACCGGTTCCGCTGGGTCGAGTATTCGTTCAGCGCATCGCTGATGATCGTCCTGATCGCTGCGTACTCGGGGGTCACGGACATCACCGCCGTCGTCACGATCGTCGGCGCCAACGTTGCCATGATCCTGTTCGGTTGGATCCAGGAACGCACCAACCCGCCGGGGCGCACCTCCACGAGCATGCAGGCGTTCTGGTTCGGCACCATCGCCGGGATGGCACCGTGGATCGCCATCTGGATCAACGTGATCGGCGCCGAGACGGTGCCCGGGTTCGTCTACGGGATCGTGGTGACCGAGCAGATCCTGTTCTTCAGCTTCGGCCTGAACCAGTGGCTGCAGTATCGGCGTGTCGGCAAGTGGGCCGACTACCTCCACGGCGAGCGCATCTACCTGGTGCTGAGCCTGGTGGCGAAGTCCCTGCTGGCCTGGCAGATCTACGGCGGATCGCTCGCCAACTGAGCCCGTCGGCCGAGTGGCCGGCCCGCCCGGCCGGTCAGTCCCCTGCGGTCGGCAGGACGTGGTCGGCGAAGCGGTCCCGCAGGTCCTTCTTGGAGAACTTGCCGACGCTCGTCTTGGGGACCTCGTCGATGAACACGACGTCGTCGGGGAGCCACCACTTGGCCACCCGGCCGTCGAGGAACGCGAGCAGGTCCTCGGCGGTCAGTTCGGCATCGGGGGCGACGACCACACACGCCAGCGGCCGCTCGGACCACTTGGGGTGCGGCACGCCGATCACGGCGGCCTCGGCCACGGCGGGGTGCGCCATGATCTCGTTCTCGAGCTCGACGGAGCTGATCCACTCGCCGCCGGACTTCACGACGTCCTTGGTGCGGTCCACGATGCGCACGTAGCCGTCGGGGGTGATCACGGCGACGTCGCCGGTGCGCAGCCAGCCGTCGTCGGTGAACGACTCGGGCGAGCGGGGGTCGTCGTGGTAGCTGGCGGCGATCCACGGCCCGGCGGCCTGCAGCTCACCTCGGCTCGTGCCGTCCCAGGGCAACTCGGCACCCGTCTCCTGATCGGCGATGCGCAGCTGCACCCCCACCAGCGGCCGGCCCTGGGTGGCGCGCAGGTCGGCGAGCTCGTCGTCGGTGCCGTCGGCGAGCCACGACACCACGTTGGCGACCGAGGCCACCGGGCTCGTCTCGGTCATGCCCCACGCCTGCAGGATGGGCAGGCCGACCTGGGCGCGGTAGGCCTCGGACAGGGCCTTCGGCACGGCGGACCCGCCGCAGGGGATGACCCGCAGCGCCGAGGTGTCCCGGCCCGCCAGCTCCGGCAGCACGCCCATCCAGATGGTCGGCACCCCGGCGGCGAGCGTCACCCGCTCGGACTCGATGAGCCCGGCGAGCGCAGCCGGCACCATGTTCGGGCCGGGCATGACGAGCGTCGACCCGGCGGCCACACCGGCGTGGGCCAACCCCCAGGCGTTGGCGTGGAACATGGGGACGACCGGCATGATCACGTCGGACTCGGACACGCCGACCGAGTCGGCGAACATCGCCGCCATCGTGTGCAGGTAGGTGCTGCGGTGCGTGTAGACGACCCCCTTGGGGTTGCCGGTGGTGCCGGACGTGTAACACATCGACGCGGCGCGCAGTTCGTCGGTGACGGTGAACTCGGCCGGCTCGGCGGTCGCAAGGAGCGTCTCGTAGTCGAGCAGCTCGACGCCCTCGAGACCCGCCACGTCCGCCACGGGCGCGCCGTCCTCCATGACCACCAGATGCCGCACCGTGGTGAAACTCGGCACCAGCGGTGCGAGCAGGCCGAGCAGCGACCGGTCGACGAAGATCACCTCGTCCTGTGCGTGGTTGACGATGTAGGTGACCTGCTCGGGGAACAGCCGGATGTTCAGCGTGTGCAGCACCCGTCCGCTGCACGGTGCGGCGAAGTACAGCTCCAGGTGGCGGGCGGTGTTCCACGCGAACGTGGCGACTCGGCCGTCGGCGGAGATGCCGAGGGTGTCGAGCACCGAGGCCAACCGGCGGGTGCGGTCGGCCCACTCGCCGTGGGTGACCCGATCGACGCCACCGACGGTCGCGGTGACGATCTGCTTGTTCGGCGAGAGCCGCTCGGCCCGCTCGACGAACCCGTCGAGCGTGAGCGGTCGGTCCTGCATGGTGCCCTGCACGTGTCCCCCCGGTGGGCTCGTGGCGGGACCGTCGCAGGTCCCGCCGGTAGCGTGTGCGCAGCGTAGGCCGATCGGAGTGCGCGCCGCCGAGTTGAACCTAACCGACATCGCAGTGACCGACGCCGACCTCGCACCCGACCGACCGACACACCCGCCGTGGTTCCTGCCCGCCGCCGGCGCCGCCATCATCGCCCTGGTCATTGCGAACAACTTCGGCAACGTCATCTGGGCCGAGTGGGTGATCGACCAACCGCTGCAACTGCTCGCTCTGAACTCCTCCAACAAGTACCTGCTCGCCACGAGCGTCAACACCGACCTCGTTCCGGTGCTCGTCATCTCGACGCTGCGGCTCATGGCACCCGACCCGCTCTTCTACGCGATCGGCTACCTCTACGGCGACCGGGCGCTGCACTGGGCGGGCAACGTGTTCCCCGGCATCGGTCCGGTGATCGAGCAGGCCCGGGCCGACGACGGCTCGTTCAAGTGGGTCATGGGCACGCTGCTCGTCATCGCTCCCAACAATCCGGTGTGCCTGATCGCCGGAGTCGTCCGGGTGCCGTTCGTGCGGTTCGTGTCGCTGGCGCTCGTCGGCACCGTCGGACGGATCCTGCTGATGCGTGTGATCGGGTCGATCTTCTCCGAGCAGATCGAGGACGTGCTCGAGGTGGTGGCCCGCTACCAGCGCTGGTTCCTGATCGGTTCGATCGTGCTGGTCGTCGGCTATGTCGCCCTCCAGGCGAGCCGACGCAAGGGGCTCATCGGTGCCGTCGAGGAGCTCGAGGAAGACCTGGGCGACTGATGCGCCCGGGGCCCAACACAGTCCGGCTCAGAGGCCGAGCAGGGCGTCCAGACCTACGGTCACGCCGGGCCGGTCCGCCACCTGCTTGACCGCCAGCAGCACGCCCGGCATGAAGCTCGTCCGGTCGATCGAGTCGTGGCGGATGGTGAGCGTCTGCCCGGTGGCGCCCAACAGCACCTCCTGGTGGGCGACGAGCCCCTTCAGGCGCAGCGAGTGGACACGGATCCCGCCCGGCCCGTCACCGCCGCGGGCGCCCGCGACGACCTCGGACGTCGTCGGGTCGGGCGTCCACTCCCCCGACGCCTCGGCCATCCGCTGCAGCGTCAGCATGGCGGTGCCCGACGGGGCGTCGACCTTGTGCTCGTGGTGCAGTTCGATGATCTCGGCGGACTCGAAGTACGGGGCAGCCAGCGCGGCGAAGTGCATCATCAGCACCGCACCGATCGCGAAGTTCGGGGCGATCACGCAGTTCGACCGGGTGAACTCGGCGGAGAAACGGTCCATGTCGGCGTCGGTGAACCCGGTGGTACCGACCACGGCGTGGATACCCTCCGCAGCGAGCACGCCGAGGGTCTCACAGCACGCCGAGCGTTCGGTGAAATCGACCGCCACCTCCACGCCGGCGGCGGCCATGGCGGCGCCGTCGCGAGAGAACTTCAAGTCGGCATCCACCCCGATGACCGTGCGCAGATCCAGTCCGGAGTAGTGCGGGTCGACCGCGGCGACCAGCTCTAGGTCGGGGTCGTCGATCACGGCCTGGCACACGGTGGAGCCCATGCGGCCACCGGCCCCGTACACACCGACTCTGATCGTCACGGCCTCACTCTAGGCAGGCTGCAGACGGTCGACCTCAGGCGGGTTCGGGCTCGTCGCCGTCGCTGAGGTCTTCGACGGGTTCGTCGGTCGCCGGCACGCTGAACAGATCGCGCCGGACGTCGTCGAAGAACACCGGATCCCGGCCCTCGTCGAAGGCCCGGATCGCCTCGGGCAGGTTGTCGGTGAAGCCGGCCATGAGCTGGTTCCGGTCCTCGAACTCGATCGCCGCATCGAGGCTGGCGATCTCGAGTTCCGCCCACAGCGCCTGCTTGGTCGCCTCGAGCCCGTGGTGGGAGTAGGCCGACATGGCCTCGGCAATGGAGAAGGCCTCGCCGAGCAACTCGGCACCAGGAACCACCCGGGACACCAGCCCGATCCGCAGCGCCTCGGCGGCGTCGATCCGGCGGCCGGTCAGGAGCAGGTCGTTGGAGTTCGCCGAACCGATCAGACGGGGCAGCAGCCAGCCGGCACCCATCTCGGTGGACGTCAGCCCGTTGACGATTCCCGTGGCGTTGAACATGGCGTCCTCGGACGCAATCCGCAGATCGCAACCGAGTGTGAGGCACATGCCCCCGCCGTACGCCGACCCGTTCACCGCAGCGATCACCGGCTGTGGGATCGCTCGGAGCCGACGGGTGAGCTGGGAGTAGATGCGCATCGATCGACTGGCGATCCGGTGGATCGACAGGCCCTCGATGTTGGGGATCACCCCGTAGTCCTTGAGGTCGAGCCCCGAGCAGAACGCTCGGCCGGCGCCGGTCAGCACCACGACCCGAGCGTCGTTGTCGGCGCCGACGGCAGCGAGTACCTCGTCGAGCTCGACGGCCAGATCGATCGACAGTGCGTTCAGGCGGTCCGGCCGGGCCAGGCGCACGACCCGTACCGACTCCCCCACCGTCTCCAACTCCACGAGCCCCACCGCCACGACGCGCCTCCGATCCCGATCGGACCCGAACGATGGAGGTTCCACGACGGGCGCCCCGGTGGCCGTACCGTAACCCGGGTGAACGAGTCCGCAGGAGCCGATCGTGCGACGCCGACGAGCGGGACGTCTCCCGAAGGAGCTGGTCCCGTGGCACCGGGGCCGGGTTGGCTGCTGCAGTTCACCGGAGCCGATCGACCCGGTATCACCGCTGACCTGATGACGACGCTCGACCTGCTCGACGTGAGCGTTCAAGACGTCGAGCAGGTGCTCGTGCGTGGCTCCCTCACCCTCGCAGTCGCCGTGGGTGAACCGGTCGACATCGATCAGCTCACCGAGATCGCCCAGCAAGCGGCGCAGTCCCACGAACTCGCCGTCCGCATCACCGCCATTCCCGCAGGTCATCCGAATCGGCCCCGGGAGGACGCCGTCACCGTGCTCGGCCACGGGTTCCAGACGCCGCTGTCGCCAGCGGAGCTCGCTGCGATCGCCGGGGGCATCGCAGCCGCCGGCGGGAACATCGACCGGATCGTGCGCCTGGCCCGGTACCCGGTCTTCGCCTACGAGTTCCGGGTGTCCGGAGCCGACCCCCTGGCGCTGCGAACCCGCCTCGGGCAGGCCGCCGCAGCGCACCGCCTCGACGTGGCGCTGCAACCCGCCGGCCTCGAGCGACGAGCGAAACGGCTCGTCGTGCTCGACGTCGACTCGACGCTCATTCAGGACGAGGTGATCGAGTTGCTCGCCGACGAGGCGGGTTGCGGCGAGGAGATCCGTGCCGTGACCGAGCGGGCGATGGCCGGCGAACTCGATTTCGAGGCCGCACTGCGGAGGCGGGTGCGACGGCTCGCCGGGCTCGGCACCGACGCCCTTGACCGTGCGCAGGCCCGGGTGCGGCTCACTCCCGGTGCCCGCACGTTCGTCCGGACCCTCAAGCGCTTGGGCTACAGCGTCGGCATCGTCTCGGGGGGCTTCACCCACTTCACCGACCCGCTCGCCCGGGAGCTCGGCGTGGACCATGCCGTGGCCAACGTCCTGGAGGTGCGCGACGGCGTCCTCACGGGCGAGGTGCTCGGCGACGTCGTCGACCGGGCACACAAGGCGCGGATGCTCCGGGCATTCGCCGATGCCGAGGGGATTCCCCTCAGCCAGACCGTGGCGGTGGGCGACGGGGCGAACGACCTCGACATGATCGCCGCCGCCGGACTCGGAGTGGCGTTCAACGCCCGCCCAGTGGTGCAACAGGCCGCTGACACCACGGTCAACGTTCCCTACCTCGATGCGGTGCTGTTCGTCCTCGGCGTCACCAGGGACGAGGTCGAGGCGGCCGGGTCGACCGACGGGTGAGCGTCACCCGGGCACGACGAGTGACGTCACCGGTCCCACGGAGAACACCTCAGCAGCGACCTGCCGCACCGAGTCGACGGTGACCTGATCGAGACGGTCCCGGAAGTCCGCAACAGGCGCCACGGATCCGTGCAGCAGCTCAGCTCCGCCGAGCCTCCCGGCCCGGGCGCCGACGTCCTCGAACGCCAGCACCGCACCCGCCCACAGTGACCGACAGGCCCGGTCGACCTCCTCCTCCTCGGGCCCTTCGGAGACGAACCCGCCCACCACCTCATCGACGGCGTCGGCGAGCTCGGAGTGACGGGCCGACCCGGTGGATCCCTGCAACGAGAGGACTCCGGCATCGGAGTAGAGGCTGAGCGAGGTCCCGATCGAGTACGACAGCGACCGTTCCTCACGGACGGTCTGGAACAGGCGGCTCGACGGCGCCCCACCGAGCAGGTGGTTCAGCACACTCAACGACACCCGGTCGTCGTGGCGCGCCGAGCAGGTCCGCCACGCTTGAGCGAGCTGCACCACGTCACCGGGTCCACACTCCTCGACCGTGGTCGCAACCGCCGGACCCGGCACGATGCGCTCGGGTCGGGAACCAGGCTCACCGTGACCCCACGCCCCGGCGACCCGACCGACGATGGCGTCGTGGTCGATGCGTCCGGCTGCGGCCACGACGATGTTGGCGGGGCGGTACCAACGATCACGAAAGCCCGCCACCACGTCACGCTCGATCGACTCGATCGACTCGCTCGTCCCGAGGACCTCACGCCCGAGCGGGTGACCAGGAAAGACGGCCTCGAACAACTTCACCGCCGCAACGTCCTCGGGATCATCGAGTGCCACGGCGAGCTCCTCGAGCACCACCAGCCGTTCGGCGTCGAGATCCTCAGCACGCAACGACGCCCGACTCACCACCTCGATGAGGATCCGGAGGGCGAAATCGGCAGCCGTGGCCGGCACCCGCACATGGAAGACCGTGAACTCGCTGGTGGTGTAGGCGTTCAGCTCACCCCCCACCTGATCCATGGCGGCAGCGATCGCTGACGCCGATGCCTCAGCAGTCCCCTTGAACAGCAGGTGCTCGAGGAGGTGTGACACACCCTGGTCGGGGTCGGGTTCATCGCGTGCGCCGACGCCGATGAACACGCAGATGGCGGCAGTTCGTGAGTGTTCGACAGTGTCGGTGTGGACCACGACACCGGAGTCGAGCTGGGTTCGCCGCAGCCGCTCGAGCGGCGATGACACCCCCGGGATCGACCCGGCGTCAAGGAAGTCCACGCTGGCCCTGAAGAGATCCGCTCGGTGGCTCAGCCCCGACGCCGTTGGCCGCCGCGAGAACGGCCACCGCCACCACCGCCGCGGTTTCGCACCGGCGCCGGTCCGAGGTCTCCGAACTCCTCCCGCAGCTCGGCGTCGAAGGCCTCACTGAACTTCGCCTCGCCCCCGGTGCTGTCGCCGCTGCCACCGCGGTCCGGCGACGAACCGCCACCCGATGAGCGACCCGAGGGCCGCTCATCGCCGGCACGTCCCGAACGAGCAACCGGTTGGCCGTCTTCACCGACCGGCGTGAGCGAGATCTTGCCGTTGGGGTCGACGTCGTCGACGATGACCGTGATCGGGTCGCCGAGTGCCACGACGTCCTCGACCTTCTCGATCCGCTTGCCACCCCCGAGCTTGGAGATGTGCACGAGCCCATCACGGCCCGGGAGGATGTTGACGAAGGCGCCGAACTTGGTGATGTTGACCACACGACCCTCGTAGGTGGCACCCACCTCCGCCGTGGGCGGATCGAGGATCAACTTGATCTGCCGCTCCGCCTCGGCGACCGCACCACGGTCGACCGCAGCGATGGCCACCACACCGACGAGACCGTCGTCGTCGACGGAGATGTTGGCGCCGGTCTCGGACTGGATCGAGTTGATCACCTTGCCCTTCGGTCCGATGACCTCGCCGATCTTGTCCAAGGGGATCTCGAAGCTGACGATCTTGGGTGCAGTCTCCGACACGTCGTCGCGAGGCTCGGCGATGGCAGTGGCCATGACCTCGAGGATGGCGAGGCGGGCGTCCTTGGCCTGGTTGAGCGCCGCAGCGAGCACATCGGCGGGGATCCCGTCGATCTTCGTGTCGAGCTGCAGGGCGGTCACGGCATCCGCCGTGCCGGCGACCTTGAAGTCCATGTCTCCGAAGGCGTCCTCAGCCCCGAGGATGTCGGTGAGCGTTGCGTACTGGCCGTCGACGTACACGAGGCCCATGGCAATGCCCGCCACCGGGGCCACGATCGGCACGCCGGCGTCCATGAGCGACAGCGTGGAGGAACACACCGACGCCATTGAGGTGGAGCCGTTGGACGCCAGCACCTCGGACACCACACGGATGGTGTAGGGGAAGTCCTCGAGCGATGGAACCACCGGGAACAACGCCCGCTCTGCGAGAGCACCGTGGCCGATCTCCCGGCGCTTGGGGCCACGCATGAACCCGGTCTCGCCGGTGGAGAACGGCGGGAAGTTGTAGTGGTGGAGGTAGCGCTTCTTGGTGATCGGGTCGATGCCGTCGATCATCTGGTCCATCTTCGCCATGCCGAGCGTGCAGAAGTTGAGGACCTGCGTCTCGCCCCGTTGGAACAGCCCGGTGCCGTGGGCGGTGGGGATGACACCCACCTCGGCCGAGATCGGCCGGAGGTCGGCGAGGCCGCGACCGTCGATGCGGCTGCCCTCGGAAACGATCCGCGACCGGA
>VGBZ01000005.1 GCA_016870275.1 Actinomycetota bacterium | reverse complement strand
GCGCTGCGAGTGCGCACAGGAGTGCGAAGACGAACACCCGGGGGAAACTCCCGCCGATCGGGGCGATGCCGAAGAACCCGACGACGATCACGACGACGACCACCGATGTGATGAATCCGCCGATCACCCCCTCGACGGTCTTGTTCGGACTCGCATCCGACAATGGCGTCCTACCCATGGAGCGCCCGACGAAGTACGCACCGACGTCGCTCGCCACCGTCGCCAGGATCGCAGCGATCAGTACTCCGATGCCCGGGTTGGAGGTGAGCGCCGGATCAGCAGACTGCATCTGCCGGCCGAGACCGAGGAAGAGCGTCCCGAACGACCCGAGGACACCGATCCAGACGAATCCGAGCAAGGTCAGACCGACCTTTGCGAGCACGTTGTGCTCCACGGCGTCTGGCACCCACAGGTACCAGATCAGCGTCGAGACGACCACGATGGGAATGACGATCGGGTACGCCGACAATCCGGATGTGTAGGTGGCGATGAGCAGGCCGATGATGCCAACCAGACCGACGATCGTCGGGAAGTACCTGTCGGGAACGACCCTCCCGTCCCTGACCTCGCCGAAGATCGAGCGAGCCACGTTGAAGTACTCGCCGGCGGCCACCCCGACGATCACGCACGCCAGGACGGTGGTGGCGAGGCCACCGAACCTGAAGCACACCAGGGCGAGCGCAGTGAGCCCGAGGCCGACAGCGACGGCGGTCACCAGATTGCGGTCACCACCGCCTGACCCTCCGCTCGATCCACCCGTTGGCCCGCCACCGGACGCGGCGTCGAACGCGGGGGCCGGTGGGTCGAATGTCTCCTCGACCTCCACGACCTCGACGACGTCGCCATCGTGGCCGCCGACAGCGCCCTCAACCGAGCTGTCGGCCAGGATCTCATCGCCGTGTTCACCATCGGTGCGCCGGCCGAGCCGCCCGAGGCCACCGAGGCGACGGGTCGGCTTCTCCGCTTCGGCGTCCTCGCGTCGACGACGGCTGACCCGGGCCGGCCGCGCATCCTGTTCCGTCGGGGCGAACGCCTGGAACGGGTCGTCTTCGCTCTCGCCTGAGAAGAAGTCGTCCGGATCCGACGACGGCGCCTGACCGGCGAGCGCACCGAGTTGCGGTTCGTCGCTGCGCAGGTCGTCGAAATCTGCATCAGCGGAGCGCTCCCGTTCGTCGCGCCAACGAGGCTGCGAACCGGTGGTCGGCTCCTCATCTGCGTCATCGCCCACCACCACCTTGGGCACCTGACCCGTCCCGGGTGCTGTCCAGTGGGGCAGGACGAAGGCCTCATCAGCCGCCTCGAAGTCGGTGCCACCGGAGGAACTCAGTCCGAGTTCGCTCTGCCCATCGTCTGGTTGATCGTCGTTGGTCATGATTCCACCCTCCTGAATCTGGTGGTCATCGCCGGTGAGGAGTCGTGCGTGACCCGGATGCTCCGTGTCGACCGTGTCGGGCGACGGCTTGTCGACCCGAACGAGCGGAACGGCGCCGAACCGTCCGCCCGGCAGCGTTCGGCGGGTCGGATGGTCGTCGTCCGCCCCGTCGGAGGTCGAGTCAGAGGTCGAGATGGTGACCCGCGGGAGGTCGCCGACCGCTGGGACCTCGGCCCGCCTCGTTCTCGGCTCGACCCTCCGAGGTGGGCTCTCGGGGTCGGACACTGCCGGTACGTCGGCGTCGGATGGAACCGGACGCACGGAGTCGATGTGACCCGACGACATCGGCGTCTCGTCATCACCCACGTTCGGACCCTCCCGTTGCGACCGACCGATCCGACATGTTCAACCCTCGAGCAACTCTGCGGTCTTGGCGTCGAGGGCAGCATCGATCTCCGCCTCGTGAACCTTGGTCAACTTGTCGAGTTCACCCTCGGACCAACGCAGGTCGTCCTCGGAGAGTTCACCCTCCTTCTGCAACGACTCGAGGTCCTTGCGTGCGTCACGACGAGCCGCCCGCACCGCCGTGCGGCCGTCCTCGGCGCGCTGCTTGACGAGCTTGACGAACTCCTTCCTGCGCTCCTCGGTCAGCGGTGGGAACGCCAACCTGATCGCCACGCCGTCGTTGGACGGATTCAATCCGAGGTTGGCGTCCATGATCGCCCGCTCGATCGCTGCCATGGCCCCCTTGTCGAAGGGTGTCACCATCAGCAGCCGGGCATCGGGCACGGAGAAACCGGCGAGTTGCTGCAACGGGACGCTGCTGCCGTAGTACTCCACCGGTATCTTCTCGATCAACGCTGGAGTGGCACGACCGGTCCGGACTCCGGAGAACTCCGAGCGGGTGTGCGCCACCGCTTTGGCCATGCGCTCACCCGCCTCCTCAAGTGCGGCATCGACGTACTCGCTGTCACCACTCACAGGTCACAGCCTCGCACAACCGCACCGCAAGGTTCCCGACAACTGCAGTTCACCGGAATCGCCGTCACGACACGACCGTCCCGATGCGCTCCCCGGCGAGGAGCGGAACGATGTTGCGGCCCATCAGATCAAACACGCAGATCGGTAGATCGTTGTCCATGCAGAGCGTGATCGCAGTGGAGTCCATCACCTTGAGCCCACGGTTCAACACGTCGATGTAGGAGATCTCCCGGATCAACTCCGCCGACGGATCGACGTTGGGATCAGCGGTGTACACGCCGTCCGTACCGTGCTTTCCCATCAGGATCGCACCCGCCTCGATCTCGACCGCTCGGAGCGCAGATGTCGTGTCGGTGGTCATGAACGGGTTCCCGGTCCCGCCGGCGAAGATCACCACACGCCCCTTCTCGAGGTGTCGGATGGCCCGGCGACGTATGTAGGGCTCGGCCACCTGGGACATGTGGATCGCCGACTGCACCCGGGTCGGCTGACCCAGTCGCTCGAGCGTCTCCTGGAGAGCGAGCCCGTTGATCACGGTGGCGAGCATCCCCATGTAGTCGGCCTGAGCCCGGTCCATCCCGGCGCCCTCGCCCGAGAGGCCCCGCCAGATGTTCCCGCCTCCGACCACCACGGCGATGTCGACGAGGAACGACCGCTTGGCCTCGACGATCTCACGGGCGAGGTCCGTCACGACGTTTCCGTCGATCCCCTGACCACCCGAACCGGCGAACGCCTCCCCGGAGAGCTTGACGAGCACCCGATCCCAACGAGGCTGACCCGGCTCCGACTCATCGTGAGCGGCCACCGACGACCTCAGGAACCGATGACGGCCTGAGCGAACCGCACGATCGAGACGTCACCGAGCCGCTGCGCCACCGTCTCCTTCTCCCCGAACAGCCCCTGATCGGGGAGCACGCGCTCGGCGTACCACGAGTTGAGGCGACCTTCCACGATCTTGGGGATGGCCTGCTCGGGCTTGCCCTCGGTCCGTGTGAGCTCCTCGAAGGAGGCGCGAGCCCGTTCGGCGAGGTCGCTGTCGATCTCCTCGCGAGTGAGCGCCGCCGGACGGGCGAAGGCGATGTGCAGAGCGATCTCGTGGGCCGACTCCTCGTCTCCACTGTCGAGTTCGATCAGCACGCCGTTGATGCCACGGCCGTCCTGACTGTGCAGGTAGGCGTCGAGCACATGACCCTCGGGAGCAACGAACCGTGCCACGGAACCAACGACGATGTTCTCCTTCTTCGAGATCCGGAGATCGTCGAGTTCCGCCTGCAACGACGCCACGGCCTCCGGGCCACCGGCGAGGACGGCATCGGCGAGGGCCTGAGTGAGGGCCACGAAGTCGTCGGCCTTGGCCGAGAAGTCGGTCTCGGACTTCAACTCGACGAGGGCTGCGGTGTTTCCCGACCGGGCGATGGCAACCGCACCCTGATTGTTCTCACGGTCCTCGAGGGTGGCGACCTTGCTCAGTCCCTTCTGCCGCAGGACCTGGGCCGCTTGCTCCATGTCGCCGTCGGCCTCGGTGAGGGCCGACTTGCAGTCCATCATCCCAGCGCCGGTGGCATCCCGGAGCGCCTTCACGTCCTGAGCGGTGAACGCTGCCATCACTGCCCTCCGTCCCCTGCCTCGGCCTCGACTGCTTCGGCCTCGACTGCTTCTGCCTCGGCTGTTTCTGCCTCGGCGACGTCGGCCTCGGCCACGGCGGCAGAGGTCACCGTGGTCGAGTCGTCGGGCTCGCCCCGAGCGGCGAGCAGCCGAGCCTCACGTTCCATCGCTGCGGCCGCCGCCTCTGTGCGAGCCCGGGCCTGAGCGGCGTCGTGCTCGGCCTGCTCAGCGACGGTGCGCTCACGAGGCTCAGCCGGGGCCGTAACCGGAGCCGGATCGCCGTGACGCCGACTGCGGATCTGGCGACCCTCGATGACGGCGTCGGCGATCACCCGGGTCAGGAGCTCGCCGGAGCGGATCGCATCGTCGTTTCCGGGGATGACGTACTGCACGATGTCCGGATCGCAGTTGGTGTCGACCACTGCCACGACCGGGATCCCGAGTTTGTTGGCCTCGGTGACGGCGATGTCCTCCTTCTTGGTGTCGAGGATGAACACGGCGTCGGGGATGCGCTCGAGGTTGCGGATTCCGTTGAGGTTGCGCTCGAGCTTGTCGAGTTCCCGCTGGAGGAGCAGCGCCTCCTTCTTGGGCATGGCATCGAACTCGCCGGAGTCCCGCATCTGCTGGTACTCCTTCATCTTCTTCACCCGCTTGAGGATGGTGTCGAAATTCGTGAGCATGCCGCCCAGCCACCGCTGGTTGATGTACGGCATGTTGCACTCACGGGCGTAGCGCTCAATGGGATCCTGCGCCTGTCGCTTGGTCCCGATGAACAGGATCGTCCCACCGTCGGCGACGAGGTCACGAACGAACGTGTAGGAGCGTTCGATCCCCGACAGGGTCTGGTGGAGATCGATCAGGTAGATCCCACCGCGCTCGCCGTGCAGGAACCGCTTCATCTTCGGGTTCCACCGGCGGGTCTGGTGGCCGAAGTGGACCCCCGCCTCGAGAAGTTGCTTGATGCTGACGACCGCGCTCACGCCGTGCTCCTTCCCTCTCGGTTGAGCGAAGCCCGGGCCGAGCGCCGGTGAAAGCGACCGAGAGGATGGACCGGGTGGACAGTGGAACCGGGCGGACCCGGAGGCCCGGAGGTTCGGACCGGCGAAGACTGTAAGGGTTCGAGAGCGGGCCGACCAAGCCCGGGTGGGCAGAGGCCCCTCACCGCCTGGCCGAAGGTCCTGCACCCGGAATCAGCACCGAGCGGGTCGGCCGAGGGTCGGAGAACAGCGATGCCGGGTCGATGTACCGACCGTTCCTCCGGACTCCGAGGTGCAGTCGCGATCCGGTCGTCCCGACCACGGTGCCCGCAGAGACGGCCCGACCGACTCCGACCGAGATCGTGCCCAGGCCAGTGAGTGACGACCTCAGACCGTCGGGATGCACCACGCTGAGGACGAGACGACCGGCCACCTGTCCGGCGAAGGCCACCACACCCGCCCCGATCGGCCGGACGGCGGTCCCCGGCCGTACCGAGTACTCCAATCCCCGGTTCCCGGCCGCATAGTCGTGGACGGGGGCCCGGAACGGGTCGATGACCTGCCCGGTGACAGGTGGTCGGTACCGGGGCGCCCGACGTCCTCCGGTGGCACCGGGCGGCGTTCCGGCGGAGCCGCCGTCGCCCACCGCCACTGCGGCATCAGCCGGAACCCCGGTGAGGAACCCGGCTCCGAACGGGACGACGGCGAGGGCGCCGACGAGAGCGATCCGCAGGCTCGGCCGGATCCGTCGAAGTCGCCCCGGCTGCTCCTGCGGGCGCTGCCCCTGCGGGCGCTCCCCCTGAGGATGGATTGGACGGTGGCTCAGACGCTCGAGTCGTCGATGCGACTGCGGAGATGGAGGAGCGCCTTGGTGTGGATCTGACACACGCGCGACTCGGTCACGCTCAGGACCTGGCCGATCTCCTGGAGCGTCATGTTCTCGTAGTAGTAGAGGGTGAGCACCAGTTTCTCCCGCTCGGGGAGCGTGTTGATCGCCGTCCCGAGCACCTGGCGGGACTCTGCGACCTCGAAGGCGTCCATCGGGGAGCCAGCGGAACGGTCGGGGATCGTGTCTCCGAGTGTCATCGACTCGCCGCCGTCGCCGGCGCGGCCGCCCACGGTCTCGTCGAGAGCGGCGAGGCCCACCTGTGAGATCTGGAGGAGTGCCGTCCCGAGTTGTTCCTCGGTCCACTCGAGTTCCTCGGCGAGCTCGGCGTCGGTGGGAGGTCGGTGATGGATCGCCTCGATCTTGGCGTAGGCCTGCTCGATCTGACGGACCTTGGTGCGCACCGACCGGGGCACCCAGTCGATGGAGCGCAGTTCGTCCAGGATCGAGCCCTTGATCCGGTTGATGGCATAGGTCTCGAACTTGAACCCGCGTTCGAGTTCGAACTTGTCGATCGCATCGATCAACCCGAACATGCCGTAGCTGACCAGATCGGACTGATCGACGCTCTGGGGAAGCCCGGCAGCCACGCGGCCCGCCACGTACTTCACCAGCGGCGAGTACTGGACGATGAGTGCGTCCCGGAGGGCAGCGTCGGACGTGGCCTTGTACTCCTGCCACAGCCGAGTGAGTTCCTCGCCGGGCTGAGTGGACCCCGCCTGCTCGGTGACGCTCACGACCCCTCCGCTCCGGGAACCGACTCGCTGTGGCGTCTCCGGGGATGGGAGCTCTCGATGACCCGGCGCAGGTGGTTGCGATCGACGTGGGTGTAGATCTGCGTCGTGGCCACGTCGGCGTGACCGAGTAGTTCCTGCACGACTCGGAGATCGGCACCGCCCTCGAGGAGGTGGGTGGCGAAGGTGTGCCGGAGGGCGTGGGGGTGCGTGGGCACGGGAGATCGGGCGTCGACGACCCGACGTACGTCACGGGGTCCGAGGCGTCGGCCCCGGCGGTTGGTGAAGATGGCCCCGCAGGAGCCGTCAGGTGCCGTCGGTGCCGGATGACGGGCCATCCACTCGGCACGCCCGGCAGCGATCCACTCTGCGAGCAGCGCAGCGGAAGGCCGGGTGACCGGGACGACCCGCTGCACCGACCCCTTGCCCCAGACAGTGACGGTTCCGGCCGACTCGTTCCAACCGTCCACGTCGAGTCCGCACAACTCAGCCACCCGGAGCCCGGACCCGTAGAGCAGTTCCACGACGGTACGGTCCCGCAGGTCGGTGAGCGGGTCGCCCGAGGAACGCGCTGGGTCCTCGAGCAGCTGATGGAGTTCGTCGGCGCCGAGCACCCTCGGGAGACGACTGGTCCCTGTCGGCGACACGACCCCGACGGTCGGGTCGGCATCGATCCGGCCGGTGCGCATCGCCCAGCGGGCGTAGCGACGGATCGCCGCCAACCGACGGCTGACGGTCCGGTGCGACAGGCCCGAGGTGGTGCACTCAGCGAGATAGCGCCGCACGTCGGAGCGGCGGAGTCGGCCGGGCGAGTCGACCCCGTCGGCACGAACCCGGTCGACGAAGCGCTCGACGTCGGACCGGTACGCCACTCGTGTCGAGTCGGCCACAGCGAGCGACGAGGCGAACAAGTCGACCGCCCAGTCCTCGAGGTGCTGATCGTCCACGTCGGCGTGCTCCCGGTGTGTTGGTCCACCACCCGTCGGCGGAGACGCCGATCAGCGTACCGAAAGCTAAGATCAGGTTGCTCCATCGGACTCCTCGTGTGTGCGGGACACCCGAGTTCCACGCAGGGTGCTCACGGCGCCATCGGGGCCGGAGCGACGGGGAGCCGCTCGACGAACCCTCCCTGCTGAGTCACCCATCCGTGGCGGGTCAACCAGTCGAGCGCCACGATCACCTCCCGGAGACCGGCGCCGGAGGCGTGCACCAGGTAGTCCGGCGTCTCCGGTCGCCAGCCGAGCAGGCCGAGGAGGACGCCCGCCAGTCCCTCAGGGTGACTCCGCCGGCGGACCTCGCTGGGGACCCCTGCGGTGGACGGGGAGCGTCCGAGCGAAGCGAGGACGTCGCCGACCCCGGTGCACAGGCCGGCACCATCGGCGATCAACCGGTTGGTGCCGGCCGACGTACCGGCATCGATGGGACCTGGCACGGCGAGGACCGTCCGGCTGCGTTGGAGGGCGTGTTCGACCGTGGACATCGATCCTCCGGTGACGGCGGACTCCACCACGACGACCACCCGGGCGAACGCAGCGACGATCCGATTGCGAACGGGAAACCGCCACGGTGCGGCCCGGACGCCGACAGGGACCTCAGAACAGATCAGGCCGGTGGCTGCGATACGCCGAGCGAGAGGCCGGTTGGCCTGCGGGCACGGAGCATCGAGGCCGGCACCCACGACAGCGATCGGGGCGGCACCGGCGCCGACCGCCCCAGCGTGGGCGGCGGCGTCGATTCCGAGAGCGAGACCCGACACGACCGAGATGCCCTCGGCGGCGAGAGCGGATCCGAGTTGGTGAGCGATCCGCCGGCCGTACCCGGTGGGCCGGCGCGTGCCCACGATTGCGACGCAGGTGCCCTCGAGCAGGGAGGGATCGCCTTGGTGGAACATCACCACGGGGGCCTCCGGGTCATCGACGAGTGATACGGGGTAACCGGGGCAGCCGAGCGACGTCACACCGATGCCCAGCTCGCGCAGTCTCGACCAGTGACCGGAGGGGTCGACCTGCGCAGCGGCCCGCTCCCATGCCTGACGGAGAGCCTCCGGACCGGTGGCGTGACGTGGGACGACGCCGAGGGGAACCTGACCGGCACACAGCCGACTCCAGGTCTGGTCGGGAGGACCGAGGGCGGCGAGCTGGCGCAGCGTCGACGGTCCGACCTGCGGGAGGCCTGCCATGCACGCCAGGTACGCCTCGTGCGGTAGGCCACTCACGCCGTCGTCCCCGGGAGGACATCGTGCGCCCGGAGGCACTCAGCGAGCAGCACGTCGTCGACGGTGACGGGCCCGTCGCGACCTTCGAGATCGGCCAGCGTGAGCGCCACGGCCCGCAGACGCATCGTGCCACGGACCGACAACAGCCCGCGGTCCACCCGGTCCCGGAGCAGATCGGCAGCACCCGGTTCGAGCGGGGCGTGTTGTTCGAGCGCGCTCCCCCGCAACGACCGATTGGCCGAGACCCCCCGATGACGCGCCCGGAGTCGAGCAGCGAGAACCCGCTGGCGAACGCTGGCAGTCGACTCGGCTCCGGCGGGACCGGCGAAGAGCGTGCTCGGGTCCGGGGGGTCGAGGTGGAGACGCAGGTCGAAGCGGTCGAGGAGCGGGCCCGACATGCGCCGTGCGTAACGAGCCAGTTGCGCCGGGCTGCAGCGGCAACGCACATCGGGCGCCCATCCGCACGGGCACGGGTTGGTGGCTCCCACGAGCAGGAAGCGCGCCGGGAGCGACGCCGACACCGCCGCACGGACCACCTCGACCCGACCGGATTCGAGGGGTTGGCGGAGGGCGTCGAGGTGGGACGCCGGGAACTCGCCGAGCTCGTCGAGGAAAAGGACACCCGACGACGCCAGGCTGATCTCGCCCGGTCGCAGTTGGTTGCTCCCACCGCCGATGAGTGCCACCACGGATGCGGTGTGATGCGGCGAACGGTACGGAGGACGTCGGGGCAGGCCGCCGTGTCGTTCGGAACGACCGGCCGCTGAGTGCACCCGGGCGACCTCGAGCGCCTCGGACTCGGCGAGGTCGGGGAGGAGACCGGGGAGGCGCTCAGCGAGCATGGTCTTGCCGGCGCCGGGTGGGCCGACCATCAGCGTGTGGTGACCGCCGGCGGCCGCCACCTCCATGGCGAGTCGGCCGAGTGGATGGCCGTGGACCTCTGCGAGGTCCGGCGGAGGGCCGGCACAGCACTCCGTCGCCGGCTGATCATCGACGTCGGGCCAGGGCGAGTCGCCCCTGATGCTGTCGACGAGTTGGCGAAGCGTGACCGCTGCTCGCACCTCTGGCGCCACGAGACGCACCTCGCCGACGTTTCCGGTGGGCACCACGAGGGGACCGCCGTTGAGCACCTCGGCCAGCGGGAGAGCGCCTCGAACCGGCCGGACCCGGCCGTCGAGGCCGAGCTCACCGAGGAACGCCGCCCCCTGCAGCAGGTGAGGATCGAGTTGGTCGCTCGCAGCGAGGATCGCCAGGGCCACGGCGACGTCGAGGACGGGCCCGGTCTTCTTGAGGTTGGTCGGTGCGAGGTTGACCGTGATCCGGTTGGGCGGAAACGTGAAGGAGGAGCTCAACACAGCGGCCCGCACCCGGTCCCGGGCCTCACGGCAGGAGGCGTCGGGGAGGCCCACCAGCGTGAAGCTGGGGAGGCCAGCGGACACGTGCACCTCCACGCCCACTCGGTGGCCGTCGATCCCGATCAGGACTGCTGAGGTGACGGTAGCGAGCACGTGCGCCTCCGGTCGCCGTGTCCAGTTGCACGACGGCGGGCGTCGTGGCGGGACAGGGGTGTGGGCAGCGGTGCTGCGAGTGGCCGGATGCCGACGGCGAAACGTAGCGACTGCGTGTGACAGCGGGGGGCTGTCGGAGCGGGTCGTGGGGCCCGGTGCATCGGGAACGTACGCTGAGGGTCCCGTAGAGCACACGACCCGGAGCGAACGCCGTGGGACTCGACCCGACACGACCGAGACGGACCAACCGGTGGGACGTCCTCATGGTGGTCGGCGCACTCGCAGCGACCGCGGCGGTCGTCCTGTGGGCTGTGCTGGCCTGATTCGACCGGATCGACGACACGCAGCGTGGAACGCGACTACACGGCCAGCGCCGACTGCGACGTTCGTTTCGTTCAGCCCTACGAGGCCACCAAGTTCTACATCTGTCCGGGCTGCAACCGAGACATCCCCCCCGGGACCCACCACGTCGTGGCGGTCCCCCACGACGCACCGGACCTCCGGCGTCATTGGCACCGGGGATGTTGGGACCGTCGGGCCACACGGGCGCCACGGCGCTAGGAGGTCCGAGGAGTGTCACCACCCGACGACGGGAGGCGCCACGAAGGTGACGGCCACCCGATCGAGTCCTCGAAAGAGGAATTCACGCCGCCCGCAACGATCACGTGCGTCGATTGCGGCGGCACGGCACACCTGATCTCGCCACCGCGCCCCGACCACGACGCCGTCACCGGCTACAGCCTCGGGGACATCCTCGCCTATCGCTGCGCCGACTGCCTCGACCGGTGGGACCTCGAGTTCGACTGACCTCGGATCAACAGGCGTTCTCGATCACCTCGACCCGGTTGTTGACCACCGCAGCGACATCGATGCGCACCTCGGCGGGCCGCATCGACGACGCCTCGAGCCAGCAGGCCGTGAGTCGACGGAGGCGTCGTTGCTTGTCGGGCCCGACCGCCTCGGCCGGATGGCCGAAGCGCATCGACGAACGGGTCTTCACCTCGCACACGACGAGCGCACCGCCACGAGCGACCACGAGGTCGATCTCGCCCAGGTCACAACGCCAGTTGCGGGCGAGCACGACGTAGTCCCGCTCGACGTACCACCGGGCCACGAGGTCCTCGCCGTGACGGCCCAGTCGATGCGGATCGTAGGACGACTCGCCCACCGGACCTCCTCTGCTCCGCCCGGCTCGGCGGCCGACGGCGTTGTGGGACGCCGCAGGGAGGCGTCCCTGCCATCGTTGGTGCTGCAGTCGCTCCGGGCGGCTCCGCTGGCGGAGCCCCGGTGCGGAATCGCTACGGGATCAGGCCCGCTTCTCCTTGACCTTGGCGGCCTTCCCGACCCGATCACGGAGGTAGTAGAGCTTGGCCCGACGGACCTCACCGCGGGTCACGACCTCGATGCGGTCGACGATCGGCGAGTGCACCGGGAAGGTGCGCTCGACGCCCACGCCGTAGGAGAGCTTGCGCACCGTGAACGTCTCCTGCAGTCCGCCTCCCTGCCGGGCGATCACGACACCGTGGAAGATCTGGACGCGTTCCTTGTTACCCTCCACGACCTTGACGTGGACCTTGAGGGTGTCGCCGGGTTCGAACTGCGGCACGTCAGCCTTGAGGCTGCTCTCATCGATCAGGTCGGTCGGCTTCATGGGAGGCTCCAGAGATGCAGGATCCGAGGCACCGGTTGGGAACTGCGGGCATCGGCACGGACCCGACACAGTACCGGAGGAGCACTCGTCGCCCGCAACCCGCTACCGGGTCGCAGCACCCACCAGTCAGTGGCGAGTCGGATCCGCATCGGCGGGATCCGTCCGATCGGCGGACTCTGCCTGCAGCAGCGCCTCCTCCTCCGGAGTCAGCCCTCCACGCGCCTCGATCAGGTCCGGACGCCGCTCGATGGTCCGTCGGAGCGACTCGAGCCGACGCCACCGTTCGATCCGGCCGTGGTCACCGGAGCGCAGCACCTCTGGAACCGGCCACCCCCGGAACTCAGCAGGTCGAGTGAACTGCGGATACTCGAGCAACCCGTCCGCAAAGCTCTCCTCCGAGCCCGAGGTGTGGTTGCCCATCACTCCCGGCAGGAGTCGGGTGACCGCCTCGATCACGACGAGCGCCGCCACCTCACCGCCGGCGAGTACCACGTCGGCGACTGAGAGTTCCTCGTCGACGACGTGCGTCATGATCCGCTCGTCGATCCCCTCGTAGCGTCCGCACAACAAGGTGAATCCATCGAGCTCGGACAGGGCGACGGCACGAACCTGATCGAACCGGCGGCCGGCTGCACCCAGGGCGATGATCGGTCGCGGCGGGTCGACGTGCTCGATCGTCGCCACGATCGGCTCCGGGCGGAGGACCATGCCGGCTCCCCCACCGAACGGGGCGTCGTCGACCGTGCGGTGCAGGTCGGTCGTGACGTCACGGAGGTCGTGGACCAGCAGGTCCACGGTCCCGCTCGCAACGGCCCTTCCGAGCAGGCTGTGGCCGGCGAAATCCGTGATGAGCTCGGGGAAGATGGTGAGGACGTCGATGCGCACGCTCACCCTCCCGACTCGAACAGTTCGAACAGCCCGTCTGGCACCTCGACGACCAACCGTCCGTCGGTCGGCCCGTCCACGATGAACACCACCGGGATCAGCGCCCCGGAGTCGAGCACGAGCAGGTCGGCGGCGGGATTGTCCTGAACGGAGTCGACCACTCCCCGCTCGATGCCGTCGACCGTGCTGACGACGGCACCCACGAGATCATGGACCCACAGCACGCCGTCGACCTCGAGCGGCTCGGCGAACAGCGACCGGCCTCGCAGATCCTCAACCGCCTCCCGCGAGTTCCGTCCATCGAACGCGACGATCCACCGGCCGCTGTGGGGCCGGGCCGTGCGCACGCACAACTCCACGGATCCCGGTTCGTCCGGATCGGATCCGCCGACAGGCGGAGCGAGCAGCACGGACCCGGACTGGACCCGTTCGGTGCGGTCCGAGGAGAGAACGACGATCACTTCGCCACGCAGGCCGTGGATCTTGGCGATCCGGCCGACCTCGAGCACCGCAGTCAGTCGATGAACTCGATGTCGATGTCGATTCCGTCGCGGGCGGCGGCGGCCCGCGTCACGGTCCTGATCGCATTGGCCATCCGGCCGCGCTTGCCGATGATCCGGCCCATGTCGCCGTCGGTCACGTACAAGTTGAGCTGTGGCCGACTCGAGCCGTCCACGACCTCGACCCGGACGCCGTCTGGATCGTCGACGAGGGATCGGGCGAGGTGCTCGAGCACTGCCACTGCGTGGGTCGGACCGTCGGGGTTGGCGTCGTCGCTCACGATACGAACCTCACTTCTGGTTCTTGGAGGACTGGAACTCGTCCCAGGTGCCGGTGATCTTGAGCAGTTTCTCGACCCGCTCGGTGGGCTGGGCGCCGTGGCGGAGCCAGTGCAGCGCCCGCTCGTCATCGATTCGGATCACCGAGGGGTCCGGACGGGGGTCGTAGGTACCGACGATCTCGAGGAACCGACCATCACGCGGTGACCGGGCGTCGGCGGCGACGATCCGGTAGGTCGGCTGCTTCTTCTTGCCCATCCGCATGAGGCGGAGCTTCACGGCCACGTTGTGTTGTCCTGTTCAGTCGCTGGTTCGGTCGGTCGGGTTCGGTGTGTCAGGTTCGGTGTGTCGAGTTCGGCGGTTCCAGCCGGCCTCGACGCCAGCCGGTGCTCGCGCCACGGCGAGTCACTGGTCGATGCGAGCGGCCCTCCATGATGGTCGCCGCCACCCGGCGAGGCAAACCACGCAGGCGACAACCGGGGTGAGTGCACCGATCAGCCTCGTTCGCAGAGCGTGATCAGGGAGCGCTCAGGGATCCGGGACGCCCAGACCCGACCGGCCACCTCCGGAGAGCGGACCGGGCAACTGGGCCTCCATCTCCTCGATCGACGGCAGCGTGAACACGGGCTTCCTGGCGGGCGGCTGACCCTTGGCGGTGACACGGCCACCCTTCTTGGCCTTCTTGTTGCGGCCCTTCTTGTTGCGCTTGGGGCCGCCACCCATCTGCTGCATCATCTGCCGCATCTGCTTGAACTGGGTGATGAGTTGGGACACGTCGGACGACGAGGTGCCCGACCCCTTGGCGATCCTGGTGCGACGTGACTGGTCGATCAGGTCCGGATCGGTCCGTTCGCCGGGGGTCATGGACCGGATGATCGCCTCGATGCGAGCGATCTGGTGATCCTCGATCTCGACGTCACGCACCTCCTTGGGGATTCCGGGCATCATGCCCATCAGGCCAGAGATGGGTCCCATCTTCTTGATGGCCTGCATCTGATCGAGAAAGTCCTCGAACGTGAACGTGCCGTCGAGCAGCCGAGCGGCCGCCTCCTCCGCCTGTTCCTGCTCGAAGGCGGTCTCGGCCTTCTCGATGAGCGTCGCTAGATCGCCCTCGCCGAGGATTCGACCGGCGAGACGGTCGGGGTGGAACAGGTCGAAGTCCTCGAGCTTCTCGCCCGTGGACGCAAACGCAATCGGTCGACCGACGATCTCCTTGACCGACAGCGCCGCACCGCCGCGGGCGTCGCCGTCAAGCTTGGTGAGGATCACCCCGTCGAGCTTGAGCGTGGCGTGGAAGTTCTCTGCCACCGTCACGGCGTCCTGGCCGGTCATGGCATCCACGACGAGGAACGTGTAGTCGGGCTGCACGGCTTCGGAGATGAGCCGGACCTGCTCCATCAACTCCACATCGATGGCCAGACGCCCGGCAGTGTCGACGATCACGACGTCGCGACCACGTCGTCGAGCCTCGGCGACGGCCCCGGCAGCCACCTCGACGGGATCGCCGGTCCCCGAGGCGACCACATCGTCGGGGGCGGAGAAGACCGGCACATCGATCTGAGCCGCCAGCGTCTGAAGCTGCTGCACAGCAGCCGGACGCTGCAGGTCGGCACCCACCAGGATCGGGTTGCGGCCCTGGCTGCGGAACCAACGGGCGAGCTTCGCCGAGTTGGTCGTCTTGCCCGATCCTTGGAGGCCCGCCATCAACACGACCGTCGGCGGCTTGGACGCGTAGGTGATCCGCAGGGTCTCGCCACCGAGCGTCTCGGTCAGCTCCTCCAGCACGATCTTCTTGACCTGAAGGGCCGGGTTGAGCGCAGCAGACAGATCGGCGCCCACCGCTCGTTCACGGATCCGCTCCTGCAGCGACTTGGCCACGGCGAGGTTGACGTCGGCCTCGAGCAGGGCGAGCCGGATCTCCCGCAGGACCTCGTCGACGTCTTCTGCGGAGAGCCGGCCCTTGCCCCTGAGCCGGGTGAAGATCCCCTCGAAACGATCGGTGAGCGACTCGAACATGTCGTGGGGAGGCTACCGGTCGCGCCGCCCGGCCACCGCAGCGGGAGCGGCGCTACGTTCCTGCCCGTGCTGATCGAGCTGTTCTCCGATGTGGTCTGTCCGTGGTGCTACCTCGGAGCCCGGCGTCTCAGGTCGGCACTCGAGGAACTGGATCGATCCGGGGTCCTCGACCCGGACGACATCGAGGTCCGTTGGCGGGCCTTCCAGCTCGACCCCGCAGCACCCGGTGACCCGCAGGACCTCAGGTCGTCGGTGGACAAGAGGTACGGCCCCGGTTCGTTCGACGCCATGACCGCCCGGCTCGTCCCGCTCGGGGTCGAGGCGGGCATCGACTACCGGTTCGACCTGGCCCAGCGGGTCAACACGCTGGCGGCCCATCGGCTGATCGAGTGGGCCCACAGTCAGCCCGCAGGCCAGCACGCTCTGGTCGAGGCACTCTTCGCCGCCTACTTCACCAACGGTGAGGACGTCTCGGACCCCACGACGCTCGTCGGACTCGCTGATGGAGCCGGACTCGACGCCGGCGCCGCTGCGGCGGTCCTCGAGAGCGACTCGCTGATCGAGCAGGTCCAACAGGATCGGACCCGGGCCGAGCAGTTCGACATCACCGGGGTCCCGGCGTTCCTGATCGACCAACGGGCACTCATCCCCGGAGCCCAGGACGTCGAGACGCTGGTCAGTCTGCTCGCCCGGATCGCCGGGCGTTCCCACTAACGCCCACCGGAGTGACCGGCGACCGAGCGCCGGGGCGATCCGAGCAATCGATCAGTCCCGATCGAAAAGGGCGTCGACGAACTCGTCGGCGTCGAAATCGACGAGGTCGGCGGCGCCCTCGCCCAAGCCGACGAGCTTGACCGGGATCTCCAACTCCGAACGTATGGCGAAGACGATCCCACCCTTGGCGGACCCGTCGAGCTTCGTGAGCACCACACCGGTCACATCGGTCGCCTCGGTGAACTGACGGGCCTGCTGCAGGCCGTTCTGGCCGGTGGTCGCATCGAGCACGAGGAGCACCTCGGTGACGGTCCCGTCGCCTCTGTCGGCCACCCGACGCACCTTGCTCAACTCGTCCATCAGGTTGCTCTTGGTGTGGAGACGCCCGGCGGTGTCGGCCAGGACGACATCAGCGCCTCGGGCGGAGGCGGCGGCCACGGCGTCGAAGATCACCGCCGACGGATCTCCCCCCTCCTCGCCGCGCACGAGTTGGGCCCCGCAGCGATCCGCCCAGGTTCCCAACTGCTCGGCGGCGGCCGCCCGGAACGTGTCGCCGGCGGCCATCACGACGCTCGAACCCTCATCGGCAAGACGCCGACCGACCTTTCCGATGGTCGTGGTCTTGCCCACCCCGTTGACACCCACGAACAACCAGATCGTTGGCGATTCCTCGGCCCGGGTCAGCGCCACGGGTCCAGCGAGCTGGCGCTTCATCTGATCCTTGACGGCCTCCACGAGCGCTTCAGGAGTAGTGATTCCCTGCTCCTTGACGCTGACCCGGACGGCATCGAGGAGCTCGGAGGTCGAACCGGCACCCACATCAGCGAGCAGGAGCGCCTCCTCGAGTTCGTCCCAGGTCTCCTGGTCGATCGTCGAGCGCGACAGGATCGATCCGACGTATCCGCTCACAGCTCCCCGGGCCTTGGCCAGCCGCTCCCGGAACGACGGACGAACGAGCTCCTCGACGCCCCCGTGGGCGGCTTCCCACTCGGCCTCGGCCGCCTCCGCTGCGGCGATGTTGGCCGCAGCCTCCTCCTCGGTCAGCGGGGGCCCGACGATGTCGACCGACGTGCCGAGTACCGGACCGACGGTCTCGGTGACCTGGATCTCCGGTTCGAGAAGGTCCTCGGGCCCGGTCTGCTCGCCCTGGAGTTCCCGGGGCTCGACAGCGCCGTCGAGGTCCCCTGCGACCTCCTCGAGCAGGTCGCCGCCGAGAGCGTGCCGCTCGAGTGAGTCGACCTCGGCGGATCGACGACGGCCGACCAGCGTGAACGCTGCGACCACGACGAGGACGATGACGACGAGCGGGACGATGACGAGCAGGATCTCCATGAGGTGGCCGAGACTACCGGTCCGTCACCGCAGGCCGCCGACGACGACCGGGCGAGGCCATCCTGAAGCACCGATCAGGCGGGTCACCGAGCTGCGTCATCGTTTCCGGCCGCACCACGTAGCGTGTCGGTGCCGACAGCAGCCCGAGCCGGCAGCCGACCGCAGGACACGACAACGACGAGACGTCGCCGAACCGGCCCGACCGCCCGACGGCACGACCCAGATCGATTCCAGGAAACGACAGGAAGCGAAGCGACATGGAGGAACCGGTGGAGCAGACGATCGACACTGCGGACGCAGCGGCCACCGTTCAGCAGCTGGTGTTCGAGATGAAGAAGGTCATCGTGGGCCAGGACCGCGGGATCGAGCGGATGGTGGCGTGCCTGCTGGCCAACGGCCACTGTCTGCTCGAGTCGGTACCGGGTCTGGCCAAGACACTCTCGGTCGAGACCCTCGCCACCGCCAGCGGCGGCACCTTCTCGCGGATCCAGTTCACGCCGGACCTCCTCCCGGCCGATGTGGTCGGAACCCGGATCTACCGAGCCTCCAGTGAGACCTTCGACATCGAACTCGGGCCGGTCTTCGCCAACTTCGTCCTGGCCGATGAGATCAACCGGGCGCCCGCCAAGGTCCAGTCGGCGCTGCTCGAGGCCATGGCGGAGCGTCAGGTGACGATCGCCGGCATCCGCCACGAACTCGACTCGCCGTTCCTCGTGCTGGCCACCCAGAACCCCATCGAATCCGAGGGTGTCTACCCGCTGCCCGAAGCCCAACGCGATCGGTTCCTCATGAAGATCGTGCTCGGCTATCCGAGCCCCGCCGAGGAGGTCGAGATCGTCCAGCGGATGGGCACCTCCCCGCCACAGGCGCAACAGGTTCTGGATCTGTCGCACATCCGGGCGCTACAGCAGGCTGCCGAGGCCGTCTTCGTCGACCGTGGAGTCCTCGAGTACGCAGTCAATCTGGTCCTGTGCACCCGGACCCCGGAGAACTTCGGCCTTTCGGAACTGCGGACCTTCATCGAGCTCGGTGCGAGCCCTCGGGCGTCGATCGGTCTCATCCGTGCCGGGCGGGCGCTGGCGCTGGTCCGAGGGCGGACGTACCTCACACCGCAGGACATCTTCGATGTGGCGCCGGAGATCCTGCGCCACCGGCTGCTGCTGTCGTACGAGGCGCTCGCACAGGACGTCGACACCGAGCAGATCCTGACCCGGGTCCTCTCGACCGTGCCGGCGCCGCGGATCGGTGAGCCCGCAGAGGTCGTCCCGGCAGCGGCGGGCTCATGGCCCTCCACGTTCGACCCCACGGCTCCCGACCCCGCCCCGACCGGCGATGGCGCCGCATGGGGGTACCCGGCCCAGTGAGTGGCCTGTCCTCCACGCTCGGCCTGGTCGGGGATCGCCCGGCCGAAGAGGTGCTGCGGCGTCTGACGCTCGACGTGACGCGCCGCCTCGACGGGATGCTCCACGGCGACTTCGAGGGGATCGTGCCCGGCCGCGGGAGCGAACTCGGAGAGACCCGGCCGTACCACCCCGGCGACGACGTGCGTCGGATCGACTGGAACGTGACGGCCCGGATGCAGGACACCTACATCCGCGAGACCATCGCCGACCGGGAGCTGACGACGTGGATCGTGGTTGATCGATCCTCGAGTCTCGACTTCGGCACGACGGTCTGTGAGAAGCGCGATCTGGCGATCGCTGCGTGTGCCGGCGTCGGACTGATGACGGCCCGTGGCGGCAACCGGATCGGAGCGTTGATTCTGCGTGGGACTTCCTCCGAGACCGTGCCACCCCGACAGGGCCGCAAACACCTCCTCGGGATGCTCTCACGCATCTGGCACACACCCCGGGCCGACGACTCCGGTCCCGCCGACCTCGACCTCGCTCTGCGGCGCCTCGGCGCCGTGGCGCCACGTCGCGGCCTGGTCGTGGTCGTGTCCGACTTCAAGGGTCACCCTGACCGCTGGCAGACGGCGCTCGGGACGGTCGCACTCCGACACAGCGCCTTGTGCATCTCACTGGTCGATCCTCGTGAGCTCGAGCTCCCGCCGGTCGGGCTCGTGCAGTTCGTGGATCCCTCGACCGGCGCCACCCGTGAGGTCAACACCGACTCGAGCGAGGTGCGAGCTGCGTTCGGCCGAATGGCCGCTGACCACCAGGCGGCCGTCGCTCGTGCCGCCCGGGGAGCCGGGGCCGACCACCTCGTCCTGCGGACCGATGGCGACTGGCTGATGGACTTGGCCCGACACGTCGGTGATCGGCGTCGACGAGCTGAGACGGTTGCGGTGAGGAGCCCAAGATGAAGGAACCCGAATGACCGGATGGTTCGCCGAGCCCACCCGCCTGTGGCTGTTCGTGGTGGTCGTTGCGCTGGTTGTGCTGTACGTGGCGGTGCAGTTCACCCGGCCACGGTTCACCGTTCGCTTCACGAGCCTCGACATGCTCGATCAGGTCGCCCCGAAGCGCCCGGGCTGGCGTCGCCACCTCATCGCTGCGGGGTTCGTCCTGGCACTCGTGAGCCTGGTCGTTGCGTTCGCCCAGCCCGTGGCGATCGAGCGGATCCCACGGGACCGAACCACGATCATCCTCGCCATCGACACGTCGCTGTCCATGGCGGCCACCGATGTGGAACCGAACCGCCTCGAGGCCGCACAGACAGCGGCGAAGGAGTTCGTCGACCAGCTCCCCGAGAACCTCAACGTCGGACTGATCGGCTTCGCCGGGAGCGCCCAGCTCCTCGTGCCCCCCACCCAGGACCACGAACAGGTGAAGTTCGCCATCGACAACCTCGAACTCCAGAAGTCCACGGCCATCGGCGACGCCGTTGCCCTCTCCCTCGATGTGGTCGAGAACCAGTCGATCGGGGTGGAGGACGGCGCCGTCCCCGACGCGGCCGTCGTGTTGATCTCCGACGGCGAGACGACCGTGGGACTACCGACCGCCGACGCCATCCCGCTGGCCAACGACGCCGGGGTGGCCATCACGACGATTGCGTACGGCACACCGGACGGCGAGATCACCGTCGATCAGGACGGTAACGGTGTCGGCCAGCGGACAAAGGTTCCCGTCAACGTGGAGGAACTCCGCTCCCTCGCCGAGGGGACCGGCGGCGTGGCCTACACCGCAGAGTCTGCGACCGACCTGCAGTCGGTGTACTCCGAACTCGGCTCGACGGTCGGCTTCGACGAGGAGGAGACCGACGTGTCGTACCGGTTCGTCGGAGTGGGCCTCCTCCTGCTGATGATTGCCGGCGGCCTCTCGCTCCGCTGGTTCAGCCGGCTCCCCTGACGTCGGCCCCGCTGCCGGACCGACACCGCAGCGCTCGGGTCACTCGAGGACGGACGCAGCACGCTCGGAGATCACCTTGGTGGAACCTCCAGGCTCCATGGTGACGCCGTAGAGGATGTCGGCGGCCTCCATCGTGCGCTTCTGGTGGCTCACGATGATGAGCTGAGCGGTGTCACGGAACTCTGCAACCAGATCGAGGAACCGGTGCAGGTTGACGTCGTCGAGGGCGGCCTCGACCTCGTCCATCACGTAGAACGGCGACGGCCGAGACCGGAACACGGCGAAGAGGTAGGCCAGCGCCGTCAGTGAACGCTCGCCGCCGGACAGCAACGACAGCTTCCGGACGTTCTTACCGGACGGTCGAGCTTCGAGCTCGATCCCGGTCTCGAGTAGGTCATCCGGAGTCGTCAGGCTGAGCCGGCCCTGTCCTCCCGGGAACAGCGCCTCGAACAACCGGCTGAAGTTCTCGCTCACGTCGGCGTACGCCGACGCGAACACCGACACGATCTCCTCGTCGATCGCCTTGATCACCTTGGTCAACTCCCGACGCGACTGACGGATGTCGTCGAGCTGGCTGACGTAGAGGTCGTGTCGCTCGCTGAGCTCGGTGAACTCAGCGAGGGCCAGCGGATTGATCGGGCCCATGATCCGCAGCTCACGCTCGAGCTCACGGATCCGGGCGGGTGCGGTCACCCCGTCGGGCAACGGCGGACACTCGGTAGCAGCGGCGGTGTCGGGCCCGCAGTCGTGGTCCAGACGCAACGTCTCGGTCAGCGTCTCGAGTCGGAGGCGGGTCTCGGTCTCGGCCAACTCCGATTGTTGGAGCTCCGTCCGAGCTGTTTCGAGAGCGCCCTCGGCAGCGGAACGCTGCGCCCGCAGCCCCTCGAGCAACTCCGTTGCCGCTCGGGCCGCCTCGGATTGGACCCGCCGCTCATCACGGAGCGCCCCGAGCCGATCGTCGATGGTCGAACTCATGCGGCCCACTGCGTCGGCGAGCACACCGAGCGCACTGCGGCGGGTCTCGAGTTCGAGGTGCTTGGACGCCTCGCTGCGCTGTTGGAACTCGAGTCGGGAGAGCCGTTCACCCACCTGCGCCAGCCGCTGTTCGACGTACCGGCGTCGCTCGTCGAGCGCAGCCGTCCTCACCTCGAGGTCGGTTCGTCGAGCGGCGATCGTCGCTGCCGATGTCTCGATCTGATCCCGGGCGGCTGTCAACCGGAGCGCTCGGGCATCCACCTCCGCCTCGGCGCGCTCGACCTCGGGCACACGGTCCTGCAACTCGGCGAGCCTCGCTGCCTCGCCCTGTGTTCGTTCGACGAGTTCGGCGATGTGCGCGTCGAGCGACCGGAGCTCATCGGTGAGTTCGATCCGATCGTGTTCGATCCGCTCGAGCCGCTCGGCCAACTCGCGGATGCTCAGGCGGTTGGCATCGAGTGAACGCTCCGCAGCCACGGCCGCCGACCGGGCCCGATCGAGGAGCGTCCGGGCATCATCGAGCCGGACACGAGCGGCGTCCCGAGCCGATGCCGTGGCGTCCACTCGCAGGGCCGCCTCGTCGAGCGCCGCACCTGTGGCGCCGGCGCCGGCGGCGCGGAGTCGCCAACCAGTCGATCCGTAACGGCCGCCGTGTGACGTGACGACGATCGCCGAGGGATCGCGGAGCGACGCATCGACCGCAGCCTCCCAGGTTCCGTCGACCCGGACGGCCCGCTCGAGCAGGACGTCGAGCAACGCGCTGACCCCGGCGGCGGCGGACCCGGCCCGCGCCGAGGGGCGGACGTGGGGCCGGACCGGCTCCCCGAAGGCCGGGCCCGAGATCGGTGAGCCGATGGACGCGACCGAACCGAGTGCGATCACCGCTCCGACGTGGTCGCCGTCGACCAACGAACGCAGTCCCCGTCGAGCTGCGGCGACATCGGCGACGACGACGGCACCGAGCGCCTCACTCGCCGCTGCTTCGAAGGCGTCGACCCATCCGTCGTCGACCTTGACGAGCTCGGCGAGGGTCCCGAGCGTGCCATCGAGCCCGCTGAGACGACTCGCCCCGGATCGGTCACGGGCCTCGTCGAGGGCGAGTGCGAGTGCCTCCACCCGGGCGGTCCACGCCGAGTGCTCCACCTCGGCATCGGTGGCCGCCGAGGAGGCCGAGCTCAGCTCGCTCTCGGCGTCCTCGTGAGAACGCAGCGTCGTCCGGGCCTCCGCCTGCAGCGCTGGCGTCGCCGCCGTGGCGGCCGACATCGCCGTGGTCAGCTCCTCGTGTTCGAGGCCCAGCCGCTCGAGCCGGGTCCCGATCACACCCCGGCGGTGGCCGAGTCGCTCCTCGTCGACCCGGGCCCGCTCCCCCGCTGTGGTGAGTGCGGCGATCTCGCCCCTGAGCGCAGCTCCCTCGCCGCTCGGCACCACGACGCCGTCACCCCACTCCAACTCGAACGCCGTCCGCAGTTCGGCCAGAGCGGCCTCGTCGCGCAGGAGTTCGTCGGATTCCGCCTCGAGCACGTGACGGTCGGCGCCGACCTGCTCCGCTGAGGACTCCAACTCGCCACGTTCAGCCTCCAGGGACGTCACCACCGCAGCATCGATCGCAGCGGAAATCTCCCGATCCACTCCGGCGAGCCGCTCGACGAGCAGCGCAGCGATGCCTCGAGTCCGCTCACGCAGCCGCTCGAACCGGACGAGCAGATCCGAGAGGTCCCGGCCTCCGAGCGCTGCGAGGTCGGCCTCGCCGGCGGTGATTCGGGCGTCGAGCGTCCCGAGACCGGCACGGAGCCGATCGCCCTCGTTGCGCAACTGGCCCTCGAGCAGGGCCGACCGCTCGAGGGCTCGACGGAGTCGATCCACCTCTCGTCCAGCCACGAACAGGCGCAACCCCGTCAGCTCGGCCACGAGGTCGCCGTGCCGGCGTGCGGCCTCGGCCTGGCGCTCGAGTGGACGGAGCTGTCGGCGCACCTCTCGAAGCAGGTCCTGGACCCGAGTGAGGTGATCGTCGGTCTCAGCGAGTCGTCGCTGCGACCGCTCCTTGCGACGGCGGTACTTGAGGACCCCGGCCGCCTCCTCGATGATCAACCGTCGGTCCTCGGGCCGTGAGTTCAACACGGCGTCGATGTTCCCCTGGGAGATGATCACGTGCTGCTGACGTCCGACACCGGTGTCGGAGAGCAGGTCGGTGATGTCGAGCAGGCGACATGGAACACCGTTGATGGCGTACTCCGAGTCGCCCGAGCGGAACAGGAGCCTGGAGATGGTCACCTCGGTGAAGTCGATGGGGAGGAGACCAGCGGAGTTGTCGATCGTGATCGCCACCTCGGCGCGGCCCAACGCTGGGCGGTTTCCCGAGCCGGCGAAGATCACGTCGTCCATCTTCTGTGAACGCACCGTCGACGGGGCCTGCGCACCGAGCACCCAGCCAATGGCGTCAACGACGTTGGACTTGCCGGAGCCGTTCGGCCCGACGACAACGGTCACCCCCGGTTCGAGTGCGATCGTCGCCGCATCGGCGAATGACTTGAACCCCTTGATCTGCAGTGTCTTGAGGAACACCCTGCTCCCTCGCCGGCCGGGTTGCAGGCGAACACGATCACCGTGCGCTGCGCAGCTCCCCAGCCGTTCGTCTCATGTGGTGTGCAGGACCACGGCGGCCCTGCGATCGAACTCCTGTCCTACACCTGCGTCTGTTCGCAGTAGTAGGTGTAGCCGCTCCCGTACCTCACCTTGACGATGGGGCCCCGAGCCCGGGGGCTCATCTGGCCGTCACGCTTGTAGACGGCGAGGTGCTCGCTGAAGGATCCCGTCGAACCATCGAGGCCGACCCAGCCGTCCGGTGGGACCGAGGTGCCTCCGTACTTCACGGCGTCGTGAACTGTCTCGACCACCGCCCGGTACAGCCGCCGGATCTCCTGAGTGTTCAGGCCTGACGCAATGCGGTCGTAACGCAGCCCGGCATGGAACAGGATCTCGTCGGAGTAGATCGGGCCGATCCCCACGAGGAACGAGGAGTCGGTCAACACGGTCTTGAGACGGTCCTCTCTCCGCAGGAGTCGCTCGCCGAATGTGGTCCACGAGATGGGCTCGTCAGCCGGATCGAGTCCGAGCGAAGCGAACTCCGGGCGACGCTCCGGGATCTCCTCGGATGCGAGGAGTTCGACAGCGCCCTCACGCTTGGGGTCGATCAGCCGCAGCTGCGGCCCCTGGGTGAAGCTCACGACCAGCGCCGTGCCCTTGATCGTCGGCTCCTTGGTGGCCTGCCGGCGAAGCCGGGTGTTGGGACCGAGGTCGACGAGCACCTCGTGGGAGCCGTCGACGCCGATGCACAGCGTGGTTCCTCGTCGGCGGGCTCCGGTGAACTTGGTCCCGATGAGCGCAGTGGCGAACGCCTTCTTGGTGGGATGCTTCACCAGACCGGCTCCGGGGACGTCGACGGCCTTGACCTTCCGGCCGCTCACCTCCCGATCGAGGTCCCGGCGGAGGATCTCGATCTCAGGTAGTTCAGGCATGTGGTCCTCCGGGCTGGGCGTGGTCCTCCGGGCTGGGCGTGGTCGACCGGGTGGCACCGAGCGGGCCGGACCCGGTTTGGTCATCGGACGCTTCACCTCGGGCGAGCAGCGCCGCAGCGGCGTTGCGGGCGGCGGCCTGCTCCGCTTCCTTCTTGGTTCGGCCACGACCACAACCGGACGCTCCGGCGACCTCAACCTCTGCGGTGAAGACCTTGGCGTGCTCGGGGCCCTCCTCGGTGATGCGGTACCGAGGCGGGTCGCCACCGAGGCGAGCAGCGAGCTCCTGCAGGCGGGACTTCGAGTCGGAGTCGATCGCGCCGAACAGCACCGACTCGATCCGCCCGGCGAACAGCCGATCGACGACTGTCGTCGCAGCGACGATGCCTCCGTCGATGTGCACGGCGCCGATGAGCGCCTCGAGGGCATCGGCGAGGATGGATGTCTTGTTGCGGCCCCCGGTCTGGTTCTCGCCCCGGCCGAGACGGATCGAGGCTCCGAGGTCGATCTCGCGAGCCACCGATGCCAACGCCACGGCGTTGACGAGCTCGGCGCGGCAACGGGCGAGCACGCCCTCGGCCCGCTCGGGCTGGGCCCGGTACAGGCAGTCGGTCACGATCACCCCGAGCACGGCGTCGCCGAGGAACTCGAGTCGTTCATTGGACAACACGCCGCCGTTCTCGGCGCACCAGGACCGGTGACGGAGAGCGAGTTCCAGCAGGCCGGGGTCGCTGAATCGGTGTCCGAGCCGAAGCTCGAGGTCTCGGTGCGACCCGGTGTCGACCGGGCCGCCGTCGGAGTCAGAGCCGACCGTGGACGTAGTCAACGGCATCCCGGACGGTCCGGAGGTCCTCGAGGTCCTCGTCTTCGATGCGAAAGCCGACGCTGCGTTCGCCGAACTCCTCCTCGAGCACCTCGACGAGTTCGATCAGGGCGAGCGAGTCAGCCCGCAGATCCTCTCCGAAGGACTGATCCTCGCTGATCTCGGATGCGTTGATCTCGAGGATCTCAGCGAGGCGGTCGGTGACGATGCGAAGTACCTCGTCGCGGGAGATCGGTCCCTGTTGCACGTGGGTCTCGGAAGGCAATCTGGATCAGGCTCTCTGTTCGTTGCTCTCGTCGCCGAACCGGTCAGCGACAGTCCGAGCGGGTCGCCTCGTGTACTTCGGGCGTCCGGCGGAGGACCGAGTGACTCGCTCGATTGTCGGGCTGGCTGTAGGTCCTCGACCCCCACGACCATCGATGGAACCGGCCCATCTAGACCCCGGCATCGCCGTCATCGCCGGGTGGGATCCTCCGGTCTGGAACGTCACGGACTTCCCGACACTAGCGACCGACTGTGCCGGGCGGGTGGATGACCGGCCGACAGGTACCGGGATCAGTCGACCTCGACGGCCTGACGGCCGTGGTACCAGCCGCAGTTCCCACAGACGTGGTGCGGGAGCTTGACTGCGCCGCATCGCGGACAGGTGCTGCGGGCCGGGGCGCTCAGACGCCAGTTGGCCGCCCGGCGGCTCCGGGTTTTGGACTTGGAGGTCTTCTTCTTGGGAACAGCCATGACTCGCTCGACAGCAACTGGGGGACGGGCCCAAACACGGGCCCCGGTCGACGTTCGGACCGAAACGAGAGGCTAGCCGTCGTCGGCCTCCGGGTCGAAGCGGAGGGCGTCGAGCGCAGCCCAGCGTGGGTCCCTGGTGGCCACTGCGCCCTCGGACTCGACGGCGACCGGGAATGCCGATGGCTCCGGACCAGCGCAGTCCTCCCGACACAAGGGGGCGAGCGGGAGGCCGAGGACGACCGCCTCCCGGACCGCATCGGTCAGATCCACAGCATCTCCGGAGAACGCCAGCAGGTCACCGCCGTCGGGGTGGTCAGAGAAGACCTCCGAGAAGTCCACGTCGAGTTCACCGACGCACGGATCGAGGCACCGCCGGCAGCTCCCCTCCCACGGAACGTGGATCCGACCCACGACGGTCACACCGTCGGACAGGGACTCGAGCGTGGCGGTGAGCGTGGCGCTGACCCCAGAGGGCACTGCGGCACTGCTCGTCGCCAGATCACCGATGGGAACGTCGCGTTCGAGCACCATGCGGTTGCCGGGTCGGCGTCGGAGTTCGGCGACGGGGACGACGATGCGGTCCCGTGCAGGCCTCACAGATCTTGGTCGAAGACCCTGGCGTCGCCGTCGGACGGTCCGCCCGGAAGGGCGCCGTCGTGCTGATCGGCGAAGTCGGCGAGTTCGGCCTCCTCGATCGTCGGTGCAGCCAGCCGATCCCGGCCCTTCGCCACGGTCTGACGGATGCGCTCGAGGACGATCTCGAAGCTGGCGAGTTTCTGATCGCAGAAGTCCTCGGTCTCCCGGCGCATTCGCCGGGACTCAGCCTCGGCGTCGTCGACGATCTCCCGAGCACGCGCTTCGGCCGCTCGGGCGAGTTCGGTCTTGTCCACCATGGCGGCGACGCGTTGGCGGGCGTCCTCGATGATGTCGGCCGCCTCTCGCTTCGTCCGGGCCGTGAAGTCCTCTCGCTCCTTCAGCAGCCACCGAGCGTTGCGGATCTCCTCGGGGAGCGAAGCAACGGCGTCGTCGAGGAGTTCGAGCAACTCGTCCTTGTTGATCCGGACCGAGGCCGACATCGGCAGCCCCGGAGCGGCCTCGACGATCTCAATGACCCGTCGCAGGAGCTGCTCGCTCTCCGGCATCCGGTAGGGATCCGGGGCGGCAGTGCGCCGTTCATCATCGTCGTCTGGTCGTGGCGTCACCGGCATCACCTGTTGAGTTCGGACCCGGGCGGGCGACGATCACGATACCTGCCGTTGATGGGCCGCAGATGGAACCGCACCGAGGCGACTCCGGCCGACCCGGCCTCACCCGGGCAGGACCTCAGCGAGTCGCTCCGCCACCGGTGCCGGCACCATGTTGGACACGTCACCACCGAAGCGGGCGATCTCCCGGATCAAGCGGGACGCCAGGAACGAGTTCCCGGACGCCGACGGGATGAACAACGTGTCGACCCCGGAGATCGACCGGTTCATCTGCGCCATCTGGAGTTCGGACTCGAAGTCCGACACGGCCCGGAGACCCTTGACGATCACGTGGGCGCCGATCTCGCGGGCGAGGTCCACCACCAGCGATGAGAACATCGTGACCTCGACGTTCGACAGGTGGTTGAGCGACTCCTCGATCAGCTCCTGTCGGTCGGCGAGGGAGAACAGCGGCTCACCCTTCTGCGGGTTCCGCATGGCGGCGACCACGACTCGGTCGAACAGACGAGAGGCCGTCTCGACGATCTCCACGTGGCCGTTGTGGATGGGGTCGAACGACCCCGGATACAACACGACGGTCACTTCGACAACCTCCACTCCACGTGCTTGTCCATCTGCGCTCCGCTCCTCGCCGGTCACCCCGGGTGGACGAACGTGACCACCGTAGTTCCGTATCGCCGAACCTCCACATGCCGGTCGTCGAGCGTGGCGACGTCGAGCGCCGCTGCGTCGAGCTCCCGGTCGGATTCCGCCACGAGGATCGCTCCGGACCATCGGCCGAGGACGTTTATCAAGAGCCCGTCCCAATCCCGGTGTGCATATGGCGGGTCAGCGAGGACGATCGATGCGTCGACCGAGGCGAGCGGTCCATCCTCGGCGAGCGCCACCGAGACGCTCGTCGGGATCACGTTGACCCCGGAGCTCAGCCCGGTCACCTCGATGTTCCGTCGGATCGCAGCAACCGCGTCACGATTCCGTTCGACGAGGTGGACCTCGCTGGCGCCGCGGGACCGTGCCTCGAGACCGAGCGCCCCGCTGCCGGCGAAGAGGTCCACGACGACGGCGCCGCTGAGCACCCCGAGGGAGCCGAGCGCATTGAACACCGACTCCCGAACCCGATCCCCGGTGGGCCGGACCCGATCGCCGGGCGGTGCCACGAGGCGGCGTCCCCGAGCGGAGCCCGCAACGATCCGCACGTCACCTCCAGCCCGAGACCGATGAGCTCACGACTTCGTGAGGAACGCTTCGTCGGTGGCATCGAGGAGCCGGAGCTCGTCTGCGAGCTCGGCCACCTCGATGCGTCCCTGCTCATCGACGAGCTCCATGGCGACCTCCCGGGCCCGCACGACCCATTCACGGTCCCGGCGCAACGACGCCAACCGCAGATCGCTACGCCCCCGCTGTCGGTCACCCATGACCGTCCCCTCACCCCGGAGGTCGAGATCCACCTCGGCGAGCTCGAATCCGTCCTGGGTCCGCACGAGCGCCTCGAGGCGGGCCGTGGCCTCGGCGCCGGGTTCGGCGGTGGTGAGCAGGAAACAGCGGCTGGCGGCCCGCCCACGACCCACGCGACCTCGCAGCTGGTGCAACTGGGCGATCCCGAAGCGGTCGGCGTCGAGCACGATCATCACGGTCGCCTCCGGGACGTCCACCCCGACCTCCACGACAGTCGTGGCCACCAGCACCTCCACGGCGCCGCGACGGAACGAGTCGACGACGTGACGCTTGTCGTCCGCCGACATCCGCCCGTGCAGCAGCCCGAGTTCCAGCCCGGCGAGCGGGCCGGAGGCCAGCCGCTCGAACGTCGCCTCGGCCGAGGCCACCTCGAGCTTGGCCGACTCCTCCACCAGAGGACACACGACGTAGACGCGGTGACCCTCGGCAACCTCCTCCCGCACTGCGGCCCACGCCGAGTCCTCCCCCTCCTCGCCCACGCCCCAGGTCGTGACGATCGGCGTCCGGCCGGGTGGCAACTCGTCGAGCACCGAGAGGTCCAGATCGCCGTAGACGGTCATGGCCGCTGTTCGTGGGATGGGCGTGGCGGTCATCACCAGGACATCGGGAACGGCGTCCTCGGGCGACGCGACCCGGAGCGCAGCGCGTTGCTCGACGCCGAAACGGTGCTGTTCGTCGACGACGACCACACCGAGCGAGTCGAACTCGACACCATCAGCGATCAGAGCATGGGTCCCCACGACGAGTGGGATCTCCCCCGAGCTCAGTCCCGCCAGGATCCGACGCCTCGCTGCGGCTGGGGTCCGGCCGGTCAGCAGGGCGACCTCGACGGGCCGTTCGCCGAGCAGGGTGGAGTCGTCCCGACGTGACGCCCCACTCAGAAGGTCCTGCATCCCAGCGGCGTGCTGCTCCGCGAGCACCTCGGTCGGGGCCATGAGCGCAGCCTGATGACCGCCCTCCACTGCGGCGAGCATGGCGACGAGGGCCACGACGGTCTTGCCGGCACCCACGTCACCCTGCAGGAGTCGGTGCATCGGCACCGCCTTCGCCAGGTCGCCCAAGATCTCGTCGATCACCCGGCGCTGCGCCGGGGTCAACTCGTACGGGAGCCCCGTGAGGAAGCCGTCGATGAGACCGGGAACGACCGCATCGGGGGCTCCCACGCTGTGAACGAAGCCGGAGGAGTTGTGCGACAGTTCGCGCTGGTGGCGGACCAACACGAGTTGGATGCGCAGGAGTTCATCGAACACGAGCCGGTCCCGCGCCGCACGGACGTCGTGGGCGTCGCTCGGATGGTGGATGTCGGTCAGTGCCGTGTGGCGACCCACCAGGCCCAGCCGGGACCTGACGGCGTCCGGGAGAGGATCGGCGATACCCCGGGCGCTCGAGCGGCGCAGGACCTGAGCGGTCCAGTCGGCGAACTCCCATGTCCCGAGACCGGCGACCTCGGACTGCGGATAGATCGGAACGATGCGCCCCGTTCGATCGCCCACCGGGTCGATCACGGGGTTGGTCATCTGGCGTCGCCCCCGGAACACCTCGACCTTGCCGAACACTGCGACCTCCACGTCGTCGTCACAGATCCGTTCGAGCTGACGGGCCCGCCACGGTTGGTTGAAGAACGTGACGCGCAGCGATCCCGTCTGGTCGCTCAGCTCGGCGGTCACCATGACCCGACGCTGACGGGTCCGCCGAGTGTCGACCGAGGAGACCCGGCAGAGCACGAGCGCCTCCTCCCCGGCAAACAGCTCGGCGATCGACGCCTGCCGGGTCCGGTCGAGGTAGCGGCGTGGGTACCACGTGAGCAGGTCGAGCAGGGACTCGATTCCGACCTTGTTGAGCGCCTCGAGCTTGGCCGAGCCGACGCCGCTCAGGCGGTCGACCCCCATGTCGGAGAGGTCGAGGAGGGTGAGCGGCGGATCGCTCGTCACAACGGCGAGCCTACCGAGACCGGCCCACCGACAACGGAAGCGGGCACCCGGAGCCCCTTGCCGCCAGCGCCACCAGCGGGATGCTTTGCCGCATCGGCGCCGGATCGGTACCGTACCGGAACCCGAGGAGCAGACACCCGAGACCGACGACCGTCGGGATCGGCGAGGACCGAGGAGCCGGACGGTTGCAGGGAGTGATCAAGTCCTACGATCCGGCAACCGGCGACGGTACCGTGTTGAGCGACACCGAGTTCGACGAGTTCGACCTGGCTCCTGACGCCTTGGTCGGATCAGTGTTCCGCATGCTCCGACAGGGGCAGCGTGTGTGCTTCGTCCTGGACGGCGACGGTCGTGCGACCGGGCTCTCCCTGGGATCCGAACGGGACATGGGCACCCCCGACTTCGATGCGCACGCCGAGCCCGTACCCGAGCAGAACGCACGCTGAGCAGCACCCTCAGCCGAGTGACACCACGCAGAGGAGCCCCATGGCGGCAGTGACAGGCAATCAGCAACTGATCGACTGGGTCGAGGAGTGGCGGGAGATCCTGCAGCCCGACGCCGTCGAATGGTGCGACGGTTCCGAGGAGGAGTACGACCGACTCTGTCAACTCCTCGTCGACCACGGAACCTTCACCCGTCTCAACGACGACCTCCGGCCCAACAGCTACCTCGCCGAGTCGGACCCGGCCGATGTGGCTCGTGTGGAGGACCGGACCTACATCGCTTCCGAGCGTCAGATCGACGCCGGACCCACCAACAACTGGCGGGACCCGGCCGAACTCAAAACCGAGATGCTCGAGTTCTACCGAGGTGCCATGCGCGGTCGCACCATGTACGTGGTGCCGTTCTCGATGGGCCCGCTCGGGTCGCCCATCGCCCACATCGGCGTGGAGCTCACCGATTCGCCATACGTTGCGGTCTCCATGCGGATCATGACCCGCATGGGTCAGGGAGCGCTCGACGTTCTCGGCGACGACGGCGAGTTCGTCCCGTGCGTGCACTCAGTCGGCTATCCGCTCGTCGACGACGACGGCGTCCGCCGCGACGACGTCCCGTGGCCCTGCGACGGCGACAACAAGTACATCTCCCACTTCCCGGAGACCCGGGAGATCTGGTCCTACGGCTCGGGCTACGGCGGCAACGCGCTGCTCGGCAAGAAGTGCTTCGCACTGCGAATCGCCTCGACCATGGCCCGAGACGGCGGCTGGATGGCCGAGCACATGTTGATTCTCGGGATCACGCCTCCCGACCGCGAGACCGTCTACCTCGCAGCTGCGTTCCCATCGGCGTGCGGCAAGACCAACATGGCCATGCTGGTGCCGTCGCTGCCCGGCTGGAAGGTCGAGACGGTCGGCGACGACATCGCCTGGATGAAGTTCGGCGAGGACGGCCGTCTCTACGCAATCAATCCGGAAGCCGGCTTCTTCGGCGTGGCCCCCGGGACGTCGGAGTCGACCAACCACAACGCCATGGCGACCCTCTGGGGCAACGCTCTGTTCACCAACGTCGCAGCCACCGACGACGGCGACGTGTGGTGGGAGGACATGACCGAGGAGCCACCGGCCCACCTGGTCGACTGGCGCCGTCAGGACTGGACGTCTGAGTCCGACACGCCAGCGGCACACCCGAATGCACGCTTCACCGTTCCGGCGTCACAGTGCCCATCCATCTCACCGGTGTGGGAGGACCCAGCCGGGGTACCCATCTCGGCCATCCTCTTCGGCGGCCGGCGGGCCACCAACGTCCCACTCGTGACCGAATCGCTGTCGTGGCAGCACGGGACGTTCCTCGGATCGATCATGAGCTCCGAGAAGACCGCAGCGGCAGCCGGGGCGGTCGGTGACGTTCGATTCGACCCCTTCGCCATGCTCCCGTTCATGGGGTACAACGTCGGCGACTACATCGCCCACTGGCTCGAGATCGGTCGTTCGACCCGGCCAGAGGCCCTCCCGAGGATGTTCTGGGTCAACTGGTTCCGGAAGTCCGACTCCGGCGAGTTCCTGTGGCCCGGTTTCGGCGACAACAGCCGAGTGCTCAAGTGGATCGTCGAACGCATTGCAGGGACCGCAGACGCCACCGAGACGCCCATCGGCCTGGTCCCGACCGTCGACGCCCTCGATCTCGACGGCCTCGACCTGAGCACCAGGACCGTCGAGACCCTGCTCGCCGTCGACCCTGTGGCATGGAAGGACGAGGTGGAGTTGATCAACGCCCACTTCGACTCGATCGGCGAGCGCCTGCCCGAGGAGATGAGCAGCGAGCTCGCCGACCTCGAGCGCCGCCTCAACGGCTGACGCCGCCTCACCGGCACCCGCCGCCACACCGGCTCCCGCCGCCTCACCGATTCAGCGTCATCGACCGGATCAGCAGGCCCATCACGAAGAGGCCACCGAATCCGTAGAGCAGGTACTGCCAGGCCACGAGCTGCTGGCGGTAGCCGTAGAGCACCGCCACCGCCACGATGGCGACGAACCCGTAGAACACGTGGAACTCACCCACCGCTTGGCCGGCGACGGCGAGCAGGTACACGCCGAGTGCCACCTGGATGAAGATCGTGACCTCGGCGGCCACCACGAACCACCACAGCGCCCGGACCCTGACCTGGCGTACCCAGTGCGCCGCCAGACACCAGGTCCCGGCGATGCCGTTGGCAATGACGGTCACCCAGGCGAACCACTCGTGGACACCCTGAACCGCACTGGTCACGTCGGCACTGGTCACGTCGGCACGGTACCGCCGGAGCCGTGACCGCCGGAATCAACGCCAGATGGGATCAACGCCAGATGGGATCAACGCCAGATGGAATCGATGAACCCATCACCGGCGGCCCGCGGCGAGCTCGGATCGATGTACCACTCGGTGCCGAACGCAGCGGCGAACGCGTCGTCCGGGAGTTGCAGGAACCAGGAGTCGGCCGGGATCTGACTGGCGTGAGCGGCCATGGCGGCCCGCTTGGCACCGAGCCAGGCCGACACGTCGATCGCATGGGTGATGATCTCCTCGGGCGAGCCGAACGGGCCGGCATAGACCTTGAGCTTGCGCAGCATCTGCCGGCCGAGTCGGTTCTTGGGGAGCATCCCACGAACCGAACGTCGGACTGCGTCGGCCGGCTTGCGGCCGAGCAGGTTGCGGATGTGGTCGCGGTTCATCGTCACCTCGAGGACGCGCGGCACCCCGCTCAACGCTGCAGCCCGGTGACCGACCCGGTGCACCTGGATGTGGTCGGGGTGCCCGTACCCACCGTGGTCGTCGTAGACGGTGAGGACGTCGGGTTCCTCGGAGTCGAGGATCGCTGCGAGTCGCTCGGCCGCCGCCTCAGGGTCCGCCGACCAGAACGAACCATCAGCTTCGTTGCTCTCGGCCCCGACGACTCCTGAGTCGAGGTATCCGAGGAACTCCACCCGGTCGATCCCGAGGATTCGCGCGGCGTCGAGGAGTTCCCCCGTGCGCCGCTCCGCCAGTGTCTCGCCCTCCTCAAGCACGCCCGGCGCCACCTCGCCGAGTTCGCCCCGTGTGGCCACGACGAGCACGGTCCGATGACCCTCGGCGTGCGCAGCAGCGAGCGTTCCCCCGGAAACGATGCACTCGTCGTCGGGATGAGCATGGAATGACACGATCGTGGACATGTCCGGTGACAGTAGTTGTGCCCCGTGGCCTACGGTGGCCACGTGGCGCCGACACGGCGAATCGTCCTCGGCGGTCTGGGCACGCTCGCCGTGACGGCGCTCGGATGCAGCCGATCGGAACCCGCCGTGAGGCCGACCGGTGCAATCGTCACCCGGTGGGCGTCCGACCCATGGTCGCTCGGGAGCTACAGCGCCGTGCCGATCGGAGCCTCGCCCACCGATCGGTTGCGGCTCGGCGAATCGTTCGGACCGATCCATGTGGCCGGTGAAGCGACGTCCACCGAGGCCCCGGCCACAGTGCACGGGGCGCTGGCCTCGGGCGAACGAGCAGCGGCCGAGGTCGCAGCCGACATCGCCGCCGGTGGACGAGTGATCGTCATCGGAGCGGGAGCGGCCGGACTCGCTGCGGCGGCCAGGCTCGCGCCCACGCACTCCGTCACTGTGCTCGAGGCCCGACCTCGACCCTACGGCCGGGTGCTCACCGACCGGTCCAGCGGGGTGCCGATCGAGCTCGGGGCGGCGTGGATCCACGGAGCCGCCGACAACCCGCTCGTCGAGTCGGCCCGACTCGCCGGCGTGGCCACGGTCCCATTCAACTGGGACGACAGTCGCGTCGTCGCCGACGACGGAGCCCGGGACGACTCGAGGGCTCGGGAGGCGTTCGCTGCGACGCTCGAACAACTCGCCGAGGACGAGGACCTTCAGGAACTTTCAGTCGAACAGGCGGTGGCGGAGTCGGTCGCCCGGCTCGGCCTCGACGACGAGACCACCGCCGCCGTCGACCGCCTGGTCGCCAGCGACATCGAAGGCGAGTCAGCGCTCTCAGCCACGACTCTCAGCGTTGCCGGATGGAACGAAGGTGACGACCTCGTCGGCGGCGACCTGTTGGTCGTCGGCGGCTTCGACCGGATCCTCGAACCGCTCACCGCCGGCATCGACCTGCGTACCGACGCCCCGGTGGACCGCATCACCTGGACCGGCGAGGGTTCCGGGGCACAGGTCGACGGTCCCCGGTTCTCCGAGCGCGCCGATGCCGTCATCCTCACCGTGCCGCTGGCCCTGCTGCAGGCGGGCCTGCCACTCCTGGACGGGCCGGTGCCGGCCACCTGGCGGGACGCGGCCGATCGGCTTCGCACCGGCACCCTCGACAAGACCGTGCTCACCTTCGAGCCGACCGTTCCCAATCAACGCTGGCCGTCGACGCTGGTGACCGGGTGGTGGGGCGCCGACCGGGGACGATTCGCCGAGTGGATCAACCTCGACGAGGCCACGGGGGCACCGGTCGTGGTGGCCACCACGGCCGGCGACGCGGCGTTGGTGTTGGAGGCCGCGGACGACGAGCTGATCATCGCCGAGGCGACCGAGGTGTTCGATCGGATCAGCGTCCCGGTGTGAACTCGGCGCTCAACCAGCGACGACCCCGTCGGACCGCAGTTCGCTGAGCCGATCCGGATCGACCCCGAGCCACTCGGTGAGCACCTCGTCGGTGTGCTGGCCCTCGTGCGACGGGGGACGCTGGATCGCCCCGGGTGTTCGACTGAACCGCGGCGCCGGTGCCGGCTGGGTGACTCCCGCCACCTCGACGAACGTCTGGCGTTCGACGTTGTGCGGATGCTCGAGGGCCTCGCTCATCGTGAGCACGGGGGCGAAGCAGACATCGGTCCCCTCCATGATCTCGCACCACTCCTGACGGGTCTTGGTGGCGAAGATGGCTGCGAGTCGTTCCCGCAGTTCGCCCCAGTGCGATCGATCCATCTGGTGCGGGAGTTCCTCGCCACGGGACGCATAGTCATCGGCGAGACCGGTGAGCTCGACGAGTTGAGCGTAGAACTGCGACTCGATCGAACCGATCGACACGTACTCGCCGTCGCTGCATCGATACGTGTCGTAGAAGTGGGCACCGGTATCGAGCAGGTTCACCCCACGCTCCTCGGTCCAGATCCCCATCGCCGTGAACGCCCACATCATCGTCATCAGCAACGCCGACCCGTCGACCATGGCCGCGTCGACCACCTGCCCTTCTCCGGATCGCTGGGCTTCGAGCAGTCCGCAGACGAGACCGAATGCGAGCAACATGGCGCCGCCACCGAAGTCGCCGACGAGGTTGATGGGTGGCGTGGGCTGCTGATCGGCCCGACCGAGATGGGCGAGCACGCCGGCGAGGGCGATGTAGTTGATGTCGTGACCGGCGGTCTGGGAGTACGGACCCTCCTGGCCCCAGCCGGTCATCCGTCCGTAGACGAGCCGCGGGTTGCGTTGCCGGCACACCTCGGGCCCAAAGCCGAGTCGTTCGGTGACACCGGGTCGAAACCCCTCGATCAGCGCATCGGCGTGTTCGACGAGTTCGAGGAGGACCTCGACGCCCTCGGGTGACTTGAGGTCGATCGCCACGGATCGCCGGCCGCGATTGAGGACGTCGACGGGTGGCGCCGACGGCGCACCGGTGGCCGCCCGGTCGGCTCGATCGACCCGGATGACGTCCGCCCCCATGTCGGAGAGCATCATCGCCACGAACGGCCCGGGACCGATCCCGGCGACCTCGATGATCTTCATGCCCTGTAGTGGTCCCACGTTCCTCCTCGGTTGGTTCGACGTAGCCCATTGGGGGCCACGACAACGTGTTCGGCTTCGACTCGAACAGGCTCGACCGGCGTCCCCGAGTCGACTGAACCGCTCAGCGGGCCCGATCGGCCCGGCGAACGGCCTCGGCCACTCCCTCGACGACCTGTGGCCAGTACTCCGGTGGGAGGTCGTGCGCCATGCGTTCGAGCGTCTGGAGTTCAGCTCCGGGCACGAGTTCAGCGGTGCGAACCCCGCCGCTGTGATCGACGAGTCGGTCTGCGTCGCCGTGGAGGACGACGGTCGGCGCTGCGAGCGTGACCAGGGCCTCGGCCCGGGAGCCCGATGCCAGGATCGCCGTCAACTGGCGGGCCACACCGAGGGCGTCGTCGGCCCGATCGACTGCCTGTGCTGCCCGATCCCTCGCCCGCAACTCGTCGAAGCACCACTCGGTGCCGATGATCCGAGCCAGTTCGACCATGCCGTCGATACGGGCGGTGCGGTCCTCGGCGGGAGCGAGGATCCCGACGAGCGAGGTCAGCACCTCCGGATCCGGCGAGCCCACGCCGACCTCGCCGGTGGTCGACATGATCGATGTGAGCGAGGCCACCCGGTTGGGGTGTTCGATGGCAACGGTCTGGGCGATCATCCCGCCCATCGACGCCCCGACCACGTGGGCCCGCTCGACGTCGAGGGCATCGAGGACCGCCACGGCGTCGAGCGCCATGTCGCTCAGCGTGTACGGAGCATCGACCGTTCCCCCACCGGCGGCGCCGGCCATGGCAGCGAGCACATCGGGGGTCTCGTCGTGGAGGTGGGTGCTCAGGCCGGTGTCACGATTGTCGAAACGAACCACCGTGGCCCCGAGCCGGCCGAGTTGCTCACAGAACTCGACGTCGTAGCCGATGGCCTGGGCGCCGAGGCCACAGACCAACAGGATGGTCTCGGGCCCGTCACCGAGAGACTCGAAGAACACCTCGATCCCCGCAGCGGACGTCGTGGTCGGCACGGGGGCAGTGTGATCGTCAGACCTGCGCCGGTCAATTACGGACCGAGTCCGGCTCACGCCCCCCGGGCGACCTCGGTCCCGGCCACGACCACACGCACGACGTCGAGCCGATCGTCGAGGACGACGATGTCGGCCACCGTCCCCGGCTGCAGCAGTCGCTCGGAGAGCCCGGCGAGGCGTGCTGGAACGCCCGAACAGGCCGAGGACGTCACGTCCCAACCGAACCCGAGCGACCGGAGCCGACCGAGGATCTCCACCGGCGAGGACGCCCCACCGAGCAGCACCTCGTCGGACTCGCCCGCCCGAGCGGCACCGGCGACTGCATCGGTCGTGACGGCGATTCGTCCGGGGGCCGCAGCGAAGGTGAGGCGCACCACCTCGGGCGCCACGTGGACGAGGTCGGCGATCAGACCGATGGTCGTCCGCTGATCGCTCAGCGCCACGCCCGCCGGTCCGGGGTCCCGGGCACCGAGTCGCCGGTGAGCGTTCCAGCAGTGGGTCAGGTGGGTCGCCCCGCAGTCGATGGCGTTGCGCACGGTCGCAGCGTCGGCGTCGGAATGACCGATCGCAGCCGTCACCGAACGCAGACCGAGCATCTCGATCAACGACACCGCCCCGTCGAGCTCGGGAGCGAGCGTCATCATGGCCACCAAACCGGCATCGAGCAGCTGCGTCGCCACGGCGAGGTCCACCGGCATCAGCAGGGCTGGATCATGTGCTCCCGCCCAGCGGGCAGCGAGGAAGGGGCCTTCGAGGTGGGCCCCGAGGATCCGGGCCCCCGCAGGTCCACCGGCGTCACGGAGGTCGACAGTGGAACGACGCGCCTCGTCGATCCGGCGCAGCGCATCGCAGTACGTGGGGACCGCAGCCGAGTGCAACGTCGGCTGGAACGCCGTCGCCCCACCAGCAGCGAGTTCCTCTGCGGCCACGACCAGCGCACCCGGTGCGGCCGTCCTGAAGTCCGAGCCGGCGTAACCGTTCACCTGCAGGTCGACCAGACCGGGGTGGGCCAGACCGGTTCCAGCCGGCGACAGGCCGACCTCGGCGATCAGATCCCCGTCCACCGCCACGTCACCGGCGACCACCTCGCCGTCGACCACCGCTGCGGCGACGCCGAGTCGGCGGGGTCGCCCGTTGTCCACCGGGTGAGGGTAGCGACCCGCCACTACCGTTGGCGGTGCACCGAGAGCGACGAGCAGGAGCGACGTGGTGGATCCGGAGGATGCCGAGCACACACCTGCGATCGACGTCAGGGTCGACGACCTCACCCGGGCCGTCACGGTGGTGGTCCGCTCCCGACAGGGCCGCCCGAACCTCCCTGACTCCGGGTGCCCGTTCTGCGTCGGCGGCCTCGAGGCGCCCGAGCCGTACGACGTGCTGGCGTTCCCCAACCGCTGGCCAGCGCTCGGCGACGGCCGCTGTGAGGTCGTTCTCTACACCTCCGACCATCACCAGACCTTCTGGGGTCTCGGAGTGGACGGTGCCCGGCGTGTCGTCGAGCTGTGGGCCGAACGCACCGAGGTCCTCGGCGCCATGGACGACGTCGACTACGTGCTCGTGTTCGAGAACCGCGGACCCGAGGTCGGCGCCACGATCGCCCACCCCCACGGACAGATCTACGCCTACGACCGGATTCCGCCGGTCCCGTTGCGGACACTCCTCGACGGCGTGTTGCGACCCGAGTCGGTGCCCGAGGAGTACGTCGTCGGCCAGAGCGGCGACTGGGTGGCGTGGGTGCCTCCGGCGGCGACATGGCCCTACGAGCTGAGAATCGCCCCGGTCGGTTCCGTCGGCTCGCTCACCGATCCGGACTGCGACTGCGACGGCCTCGCCGAAGTCCTCGTCGACGTCCTCGCCCGTCTCGATCAGCGCTTCGATGAACCCATGCCCTACATGATGTGGATCCACCAACGGCCGACCGACGGCGGGGAGTGGCCCGACGCCCGGATGTGCGTGTTCATCGCGCCGCTGCTCCGCAGCCCGGGCACGCCCAGGTTCGTCGCCGCGGCCGAGGTCGGAGCCGGCATCTTCTTCAACCCCGTCGATCCCGCCGAGGCCGCCCGGGAGTTGCGCAACCTCCCGGGTGCTGCAGCGTGAGCACAACTGGCGCCGCAGACGGAGACGAGGTCTGCGCCGTCGCTCCCGGACGGGTGGTGCTGATCGGGGACCACACCGACTACGTCGGCGGACTCGTCCTGCCCATGGCGATCGACCTCGCCACCGAGGTCCGGGGACGGCGCGGCGGGCGAACCGTCGAGCTCACCTCGGATCAGTTCGACGGCGTGGCCCGTTTCGATGTGCCCCTCAGCGATCCGCGGACCGCCCATCCGGACTGGGCGCGCCACGTCGCTGGGGTGGCGGCGGTGATCGGAACGTCCACCGGGTTCACCGGAGCGGTGAGCTCGACGGTTCCGCCCGGCAGCGGACTCTCGTCGTCGGCGGCGATCGGACTCGCCCTCGCCCTCGCCCTCGGAGCGACGGGGGACGCAGCAACGCTGGCTCGGGCCTGCCGTCAGGCCGAGGAGCTCGCCACCGGAGTGCCCTGCGGGATCATGGACCAGCTCTGCATCGCTGCCGGGGTCGAGGGCCATGCCCTCCTGATCGACTGCGCCACCGAGACGCACCGGGCCGTCGCCGTGCCCGAGGGCGTTGCCGTCTGGATCGTCGAGTCGGGCCAGACCCGTCAACTGAGCACCTCTCCCTACGCCGAGCGTCGACGCCAGGCCGAGACGGCCGCTTCACTCCTCGGACCAATCCGAACCGCATCACTCGATCGGATCGCCGAACTCGACGACGATGTGCTCCGCCGGCGCGCCCGGCACGTGCGCAGCGAATGCGATCGGGTCGAGGCGTTTGCCGAGGCGCTCGCCAACGAGGAGATCGCCCAACTCGGTCCGCTGATCAGCGCTTCGCACCGGTCGTTGCGCGACGACGCAGAGGTGTCCACCCTGGTTCTCGACGAGCTCGTCACCACGCTCGAGGCGCGACCCGGTGTGTTCGGCGCACGGCTGACCGGCGCCGGTTTCGGTGGGTCGGTGGTGGCGCTCACCGAGCCGGACGTCGACCTCAGCGACGCCGGGGCCGGCGGCCGACGGGTGCAGCCCAGCCCGGGTGCCCACCTGCGCTGAGATGGCCGTGCGCCAGACCCGAGAACCTCGGGCCTGCCCGGTCAGGCCTGCCCAGCGGGCGGGCCACCTGTGTCGATCGCGCCCGTGTCGATCGCGCCCGTGTCGATCGCGCCCGTGCCGATCGCGCCCGTGCCGATCGCGCCCATGTCGATCGTGCTGTCAGGAGTCTGGAGCAGGAGCGCCTTCTGCGCAGCGAACTCGGCGTCGGTGAGGTGACCAGACTCGTGCAGTGCTGCCAACTTGGCGAGTTCGTCGGCCACCGACAGCGCCGGGGCCGGCGGCGTGGCCGAGGGTGCCACCGCCTGGGCCGCGGAGGTTCCCATTCGCTGGTAGTGCCGATTCTGGTTGTCCTCCATGGCCTGGTAGATCGTGTTCTGGACGCCGAGCGGATCGCGGACGTCCTTGAACCGCTGGATACCCAGCTCGCCCGCCGACTCGATGTGGAGCGTCCCGCAACCGAACAGGCGCTCGAGGAGACGCTGGTGGAAGAAGATCGTGTTGATCCGGTCGAGCGGGATCTCCACGCCCTTCTTGGAGATGATGCCCTCTCGATAGATGCAGCGCTCCGTGGTGACGACGAAGTTGGTGGAGTACCACTTGGCCAGGTGGTGGGCGAGATGGCCCAGTGCCAGCACGATCAGGACCACACCCACCCAGCTGGTGAGGGTCCCGAAGATCCCATCGCCTCCCCAGGAGATGAGGAAGACCCCGATGGCGGTGGCGCCGAGGACGTAGATGACGGAGCGGATCATCATCACCCATGACGGGTGCGTGTCGATCACGAGTTTTTCGTCGCCGTAGAGGAGGCTGGTGTCGTACCCCACGGCTCAACCCTAACCGCTCCGGTGATGACCCCGACGGGTACGTCACACGCCGCTGGTACGTTCCGGTCCGTGCAGTCCGACGAGCCGACAGGATCGACAGGATCGACAGAGTCGACAGGGCCGGCAGAGTCGACCGCCCGGCTCCTGAGCGGCCTCAACGGCCAACAGCGCCGTGCGGTGACCAACACCTCCCAACACCTGCGGGTGATCGCCGGTGCCGGATCGGGAAAGACCCGGGTCCTCACCCACCGGATCGCCTATCGCAGCGCCTCGATGAGCCTCGTCCCCGAACGGACCCTCGCCGTCACGTTCACCCGCAAGGCCGCCGGCGAACTCCGGGAGCGTCTCCGACGTCTCCTGCCGGGAGCCTCGGTACACGCCGGCACGTTCCATGCAATTGCCTACGCCCAGCTGCGTCAGCGATGGCAGGACCGGGGCGTTCGCCCGCCGGAACTCCTCGACCGCAAGCTCGGTTTCCTCGCCCGCCTGGTGCCTCGTCGTGGGGGCAACTCGACGCTGGCACTCGACGTCCTCGGCGAGATCGAGTGGGCATCGGCCAGAGCTCTCCAACCGACGGACTACCCGGCGGCAGCACAGCGGTCCCGTCGTCGACCGCCGCTCGATCCCGGTGAGATCGTCGGCATCTGGGAGGCCTACATCGACCGCAAGCGCCAGCGGCGTGTGGTCGACTTCGACGACCTCATCCGCCTTGCCGCCCGGGATCTCGCTGCGGACCCCGAGTACGCCGCCGCCCGACGTTGGCGATTCCGACACCTCTTCGTCGACGAGTTCCAGGACGTCAATCCACTGCAGTTCGAGTTGTTGCGACAGTGGTTGGGGTCCGCCTCGGACCTCTGCGTCGTCGGCGACCCCAACCAGGCCATCTACGCCTGGAACGGCGCCGATGCGGAGTACCTCGATCACTTCGACCGCTACTTCCCCGGGGCCGAGTCGGTCACGCTCACAGACAACTACCGGTCGACTCCGCAGATCCTCACTGCAGCCAATGCCGTCCTCGCCACCGGCGCAACTCCACTGGCGCCGCTCGTGCCACACCGCCCTCCGGGACCGATGCCAACCGTCTCTGCGCACGACGACGAGACCGCAGAGGCGCATGCGGTCGCCAGAGCGCTCCGCGACGGCCACCGCCCCGGCGTCACCTGGTCCCAGCAGGCGGTGCTCGTCCGGACCAACGCCCAGACCACCGCCATCGCCGAGGCGCTCGTCGCCGCAGGCATTCCCCATCAGGTCCGTGGAGCGGGAAGCCTGCTCGAACAACCCGAGGTCAGGTCCGCCCTCGATGCCGTGCGACGTTCGCCCTCGCTCGACGCAGCGATCGGCGACCTCGACGCCGAGGTGGCCCGACGATCAGGGATGCCGCAGACGGAGACCCTCGGCGACATCGACACCTCCCGACCCGACGACCCGACCTCTGATCGAGCATCGAGCTCCGTCCCGACGAACGGGTTCGACGAACGGGCTGCGAACGTGGCCGAGTTGGTCCGCCTCGGCCGGGAGTACCGAGCCCTCGAACCCGCAGCCGACATCCCGGGGTTCCTCGCCTGGCTCACGTCCACGCTCCGCAACGAGGATGCCTCCGGGGGTGACCGGGTCGATGTGGTCAGCTTCCACGCCGCCAAGGGCCTCGAGTGGTCGTCGGTACACATCGCCGGACTCGAATCGGGCCTCGTGCCGATTCACCACGCCGGCGACGACGTCAGCGCCCTCGATGAGGAACGGCGCCTGCTCTACGTGGCGCTCACCCGGGCACGCGACCAACTCCACTGCCACTGGGCGCAACGGCGATCCTTCGGCTCACGCTCCTCGCGTCGGAACCCCTCACCGTGGATCGAGTCCATCACCACCATCATCGGGTCGGTCGGCAACAACGTCGACCGCCAACAGGGCTCACAGCGCGCTGGAGCGGCCCGCCGACTCGTTCGGCCGCGACCGGTAGCGACCGGCGATGAGGCACTCGACGCCGGAGAACAGGAGACGTTCGACGCCCTCAGGGCCTGGCGACTCGAACAAGCTCGGGGCGCCGACGTTCCAGCGTTCGTCATCTTCAACGATGCCGTCCTGCGGGAGGTCGCACGGCGACGTCCAACCAACCGGGCAGCGCTGCTCGATGTCCCGGGAATCGGACCCGTGAAGGCCGATCGGTTCGGCGACGAAGTGCTCCGCATCGTGACCCGCTCCCCCTCAGGGCGATCGTGACAGCCCCTATGCGGGATCGTCGTTGAGATTGCGGGCATCGAGTAGTTCACGGAACCGTTCCACGTCGAAGCTGATGAACAGCGCCCGCGCCTCGGCGAGAACCGCCTCAGGGTCGCCGCCGGGTTGATCGGCCCTGAGCACCCCGCGAGCCCAGGTCTTGCGTTCCTCGATCGATTCGAGCCAACCCTCGAGCACGAGCGGCTGACCCAACGGAGTCGGTCGCCGGTAGTCGATCTCGAGCCGTGCGGTCATGCCGGCGGTTCCGGCCACGGACTGTGCAGCACCGAGCAACTCGTCGAATGCTGCTGCGACGTAGCCGCCGTGCACGCATCCCGGCGGTCCCTCGTACGCAGCACCGAAGCGAACCCGGCCGAGGACCCGGTCGCTCTCCTGGCTCAGCTCGATCGGCGGCGACAGCGGGTTGGCCAAGCCGATGAACGGGCTGTGATCGAACCCGGCGAAGAACTCAGGCGAGGCCCGGGTGAGGGCATCGACGATCGATTCGCCCTCGAGCAACTCGATCTCCGCCGGCGGCGCAGGCTCGGGTTGCTCGTTCAGGTGATCGCGTATCGAAGCCCCGGCGTTGGCCGCCTCGGAGTACCCAAGGTAGGTCGAACCGCGTGGGAGCGACTCGAAGAGCGCCGCCACATCATCGAGTTGGTCAGCAGCGACGGTCAGCTGATCGTCGGAAGCCGTCGTCGAGACCAGGTGTTCGATGAGTCGCCGAGCTGCGCCGGCGAGCCTGCGGAGCTCGGCCCGTCGGTGGGTCTGCGGCAGGCCCCTCAGGCCCTCGATCCGCACGCTCACGGCGGGCTCGGCGACCGCTGTGGGCTCGGCCGGGACGTCGCTGTCGGACTCCGAGGAGGTCACGGGGTGACCTCCGACTCCACGGCGAACCACGCCAACACCGGGGCGTGGTCCGACGGTTTAACCCCCTTGCGGGCGTTGCGGTCCACCAGATCGGCGGTGGCGAGATCGGCCAACGGACGCGTCGAGAGGAGGTAGTCGATCCGGATCCCACGACGCTTGTGGAAGTCACCATTGCGGTAGTCCCAGAAGGTGTAGATCCCGCCGTCGCCGTAGCGCTCGCGCATCGTGTCGACGAGACCCCAGTCGACGACGTCGGCCACTGCTGCCCGTTCTGCCGCCGTGACGTGGGTGCCCCCCTCGAAGGCCTGCGGACTCCAGACGTCGAGGTCGGTAAGCGCCACGTTCCAGTCGCCCATCACCACGAGGAACTCCTCGGGGCGGTGGTGAGCGTCGAGGTGCGCCCGGAGTCTTCCGAGCCAGTCGAGCTTGTAGCGGTAGTGGTCGTGGTCGACTTCCCGCCCGTTGGGAACGTAGAGCGACGCCACCCTGACTCCGCCGCAGGTCGCCCAGATCGCCCGGGCGTCCGGATCGGGTTCACGGCCGTCGTCGAAACCCGACACGACGTCGACGATCCCGACCCGGGAGAGGATCGCCACGCCGTTCCACCGGCCCTCCCCGTGGTGGACCGACTCGTAACCGAGACGCTCGAAGTCGAGCGCCGGGAACGCAGCATCGGCCAACTTGGTCTCCTGGAGGCACAGCACGTCGGGCTGCACCGCTTCGAGCCACTCCTCCACCCGTGGCATCCGGGCGTTGAGGGAGTTCACGTTCCACGTGGCCAGGAGCACCTCGGTGAATCTAGGTCACGAACACCGCCCGGGCCGACGGTGGGCCGGGGTCACCAGCATCGCCGGTAGGCTGTCGCCGTGAGCGACCAGAACACCGGAGCCGCAGGCGGTGCCGACTCCAACGCGGCCGACGACCTCATCGACGAAGTCGGCCCGAACGCCTGGCTCATCGAGGAACTCCACGAATCGTTCCTCCGGGATCCCAACTCCGTCAGCGAGCGCTGGCGGGCGTTCTTCTCCGATCGGGTGTCCAACGGGGCCACCAACGGTGGCCGATCGGCGGTCACCCGGATCGTTCCGCTCGACGTCCCGCCGTCGGACGGGAGCAGTGCCACCGCACCCACTGCGCCAGCCTCGGATCCCTCACCAGCCTCGAAACCCTCTCCGGGGCCGGGCAACGATCCTGCTGGCAGCGAGACCGCAGAGACCGCCGACCAACCAGAACCGCTGCGGGGCTTGGCCAAGCGGATCGTCGAGAACATGGAGGCGAGCCGTTCGGTCCCGACGGCCACATCGTTCCGCGAGGTGCCCGCCAAACTGCTCGAGATCAACCGCTCCGTGATCAACGGACACCTGGGTCGGACCATCGGCGCCAAGGTGAGCTTCACCCACCTGATCGGCTACGCCGTCGTGCGAGCACTCCACGAACACGTTCCAGCCCTCAACTGCTCATTCACCACCAGCGAGTCAGGCGCTCCGGAGATCATCCGACACTCACACGTGGGCCTCGGTCTGGCCATCGACCTCGAGAAGCCCGACGGGTCCCGGGCACTCGTCGTCCCGGTCATCCCCGACGCCGACACCCTCGACTTCTCGGCGTTCAGATCCGCCTACGACGACCTGGTCCGCAAGGCCAAGTCCAACCGCCTCGGCGTCGACGACTTCCGTGGCGCCACGGTGACGCTCACCAACCCGGGTACGATCGGTACCGAACGATCGGTGCCGCGTCTCATGCCGAGCCAGGGGGCGATCATCGGGGTCGGCTCGCTCGCCTACCCAACGGCCTTCGCCGGTGCCGACCCTCACACGATCGCCGGGCTCGGCCTGTCCAAGGTCATCACGCTGTCGTCGACCTACGACCACCGGATCATCCAGGGAGCGGAGTCGGGGACGTTTCTCAAGATCGTCCAGGAGATGCTCCTCGGCGACCACGGCTTCTACGACGCCATCTTCCGTGACCTCGGCGTTCCCTACGAAGCCGTCCGTTGGCGTCAGGACCACCACGATCCCGGACACGACGACGGCGAACACACCCATGCAGCGAAGCAGATGCAAGTCTCGACGCTGATCAACATGTACCGGGTCCGGGGCCACCTCATCGCCAACCTCGACCCGCTCGCTGCCAGCGTGCCGGAGATGCACGCCGAACTCGACCCGGCGACGTACGGCCTGACCATCTGGGACCTCGACCGCGAGTTCCTCACCGGCAGCGAGGTGGGCATCTACGCCCCGGTCGGCGGGGTCATCCACCAGAAACTCGGTGACCTGCTCCACCTGCTGCGCGACGCCTACTGCCGCACCGTTGGTATCGAGTACATGCACATCCAGGACCCCGAGGAGAAACGGTGGATCCAGGAAGAGGTCGAAGGAGTCGACAGTCGCACCGCACCAGAGGATCAACAGCACATCCTCGCCAACCTCAACGCCGCCGAGGCACTCGAGAAGTTCCTCGCCACCAAGTATCTCGGCCAGAAGCGGTTCGGCATCGAAGGGGCGGAGTCGCTCATCCCGATCCTCGATGCCATCATCGAGGACGCCGCTGACAACAGCCTCGACTCGGTCGTGCTCGGCATGCCACACCGAGGCCGCCTGAACGTCCTCGCCAACATCGTCGGCAAGTCCTACGGCGAGTTGTTCCGCGAGTTCGAGGGTTACGTCGACCCCGACTCGATCCAGGGCTCGGGTGACGTCAAGTACCACCTCGGAGCGACCGGCACGTTCAGCAGCCGAAACGGGAACGAGATCCCGGTGTCCCTCGCCGCCAACCCTTCACACCTCGAAGCCGTAGACCCGGTCGTGGAGGGCATGGCCCGGGCGCGTATGGATCAGATCCCCCACGACCGTTCACGCCGGTTCCCGGTGCTCCCCGTCCTCATGCACGGCGATGCCGCCTTCGCCGGCCAGGGAGTGGTCGCCGAGACACTCAACCTCGCTCTCATCAAGGGCTACCGGGTCGGCGGCACGATCCACGTCGTGGTGAACAACCAACTCGGCTTCACCACACCACCGGAATCAGCGCGCTCCTCGGAGTACCCGACCGACATCGCCAAGGCCGTGCAGGCCCCCATCTTCCACGTGAACGGAGACGATCCCGAGGCCTGTGTGCGGGTGGCCCGACTGGCGTTTGCGTATCGGCAGCGCTTCCACAAGGACGTCGTGATCGACATGGTCTGCTATCGGCGGCACGGTCACAACGAAGGTGACGATCCGAGCTACACCCAGCCGATCATGTACCGGACGATCGAACAGCTCCCCAGCGTCCGTGCGCTGTACGTCGAGTCGCTCGTCCGCCGTAGCGACATCACCGTCGAGGAGGCCGAATCCGCAATCGGCGACTTCCAGCAGCGGATGCAGCGGGCACTCGAGGAGACGCGTTCCAGCGCTCCCGGCCCGGGCGCCATCGCCGCACCGCACCCACCGAACCGCGGCGTCCTCCCCCACGTGCCGACTGGAGTCGGACGTGACGAACTCGACCGGGTGTTCACGACGCTCAACGAGGTGCCCGCCGGTTTCGCCGTCCACCCGAAGCTCGCCAAGCAGTTCGAGGCCCGAGCAGATCTCTACAGGAGCGGAGAGGTGGATTGGGCTCTCGGCGAAGCACTGGCGTTCGGGAGCCTCCTGCTCGAAGGGACCTCGGTGCGCCTCGCCGGGCAGGACTCGCGACGAGGCACCTTCTCCCAACGTCACTCGATGTTGTTCGACTACGTGACCGGAGCCGAGTACCTGCCGCTGTCGGCTCTCGCCGATCCACCGCGCACCGAGTTGTGGATCTACGACTCGCTCCTCAGCGAGTACGCAGCACTGGGGTTCGAGTACGGGTACTCCGTCGTCAGCCCCGACACGCTCGTGATGTGGGAGGCACAGTTCGGCGACTTCTCCAACGGCGCCCAGATCATCATCGACCAGTTCATCGTCGCAGCCGCCGACAAGTGGGACCAGGAGTCCGGCTTGGTCATGTTGTTGCCCCACGGGTTCGAAGGCCAAGGACCGGAACACTCCTCGGCTCGCATTGAGCGGTTCCTCACGCTCTGCGCAGAGGACAACATCCAGGTATGCGCACCCACATCTGCAGCGCAGTACTTCCATCTGCTCCGTCGACAGATGCTCCGCGACGTGCGCAAGCCGCTCGTCTGCATCACCCCGAAGTCCGGGTTGCGCGACAAGCGATGGCGATCACCACTCGCTCACCTCACGAGTGGGAGCTTCGACGAACTCCTGCCGGATTCCTCATCGCTTGACCCAGCTGCAGTGCGGCGACTGATCCTCGCCTCCGGAAAGGTCGGTGTCGAGGTCGAAAGCCGTCGCAACGAGGTCGGTGTGCCCGTCGCCGTCGCCCGCATCGAACAGCTCTACCCGTGGCCGACCGACGCTGTCGCTCGCGAGTTGCGTCGCTTTCCCAACTGCACCGAGTTGGTGTGGCTGCAGGAAGAGCCGGAGAACATGGGCCCGTGGAATCAGATCAAGGGCGAGTTGTACGGGCCCTACGAAGACCACTACGAGGTTCGGCGGGTCAGCCGGGCCGATGAAGCGAGCCCCGCCACCGGATCCCATGCAATCCACCAGCAGGAGCAGTCGATGCTGATCGACCGGGCGCTCGCTGCTCCCGGTTCCTGAGCCTCGTCTCAAGCTGGCGCCCCTGACGATCCAGTGCTCCGGGTGTGTGAAAGGCTCATGCCCAATGGGTGTCAAGCATCCAGAGAACCCCGACAGCGCCGAACTCGACTCCGCCCGTCGCGGACGTCGCCGATGGATCTCTGCCGGCGTGGCCGGGCTCGTCATCGTCGTGATCGGTTTTGCCGTCTTCCGTCCCGACAAGCTGGTGACGGATCAACGGGTTGACGAACAACTCGACGCCGCCGTGGCAGCCGTTGTCTCGGAACCATCCACGGCGGACGCCGCACCCGATGCGACTGCGCCGTCGCCCGCACCGTCGGTCGCTCCCTCGACGGTGTCCGGAGTCCCTGCCCCACCCCCGGTGCAGGAAGTCAGCCGTGGCACATTCACCGGCCAAGCAGGCCATCGGGTCGAAGGAACTGCCGTGGTCGTGAACCGCCCGGAGGGTCGACTCCTCGTGTTGCCCGACCTCGATGCAGAGAACGGTCCCGACCTGCAGCTGTACCTGTCGCCCCGATCCGATGGATCCGTCGATGGCGGCCTCTACCTCCAGCCCCTGAAGGGGAACCAGGGAACGCAGACCTACGAGCTCCCGCCCACCGCAGATCTGGGTGTCCTCGCCAACGTCGTGATCTGGTGTGAGCGCTTCAGCGTGCCGTTCGCCACGGCGAGTCTCACCTCCTGAGCGCTGGCGTCCGGCGTATCTGCCGTCACCGGCCGTCGTGGAGCGCCGGTTCAGAAGTCGAGCCCGGTGAGCGCCGAGAGTTGCTCGAGCGCCTCGTCCGGGTCCACCACCTTGATCGTGGTCATCCCCATGGCTCGGGCGGGCTTGAGGTTCACGCCGAGGTCGTCGAGCAGGATCGCCTCGTGCGCTGACACCCCGAGGCGACTCAGGGCCAACTCGTAGAAGGCTGGCTCGGGCTTGCGGACACCCGCCCGTGAGGACTCGACGACGACGTCGACCACGGCAGCGAGCGCGGCAAACGCCTGAGCCGATGGCGACGACTCCGGATCCGCCGTCGGTGGATGGAAGTTGTTCGTCACGATCGCCGTGGCGAACAAAGCTGAGCAGCGCTCGAGCGCTCGGACCATCCTGGGACGCAACTGCCCCTGCAGACAGGCCAGCACCCGGGCACCGTCGAGTTCAACGCCGGCCTGCGCAGCCTCCTGTTCGAACTCCTCGATGAAGGTGGGGATGTCGGACTCTCCCCGTTCGAGTCGCGCCCAGGCGTTGCTGTCGATCGAGCGCGCATTGATCGACCGAATCGTTCCGACGTCGATGCCGAGTTCTCGCTCGTACTCCGCAAACGCATCGAACGGACTGGTCGTGATGACTCCACCGAAGTCGAACAGAACTGCGCGATACACGTCGAGGATCGTAGGCAGCGACGCGCGCCACAGCGTGCGCACCGAACACGCGCTTCGAAACAAACGCGACCCAAAACGTCGCGCGACTGTCTGCGTTCTGTAAGGTTCGACGCAGTGTCATCGCTCATCCACCCGACTGCTTGGCGACTGTCGTCGTCGTCAGCATCGGCAGAGGACCTTCGACCCTCGCTGCGCTCATCAACAACGCAGTGAGCACACGTCGAGAACAGAACGCACAATGACTGATCAACATCTGGTCGTAGATGGATCGAACATCGCGACCGAAGGCCGCACCGCACCATCGTTGGAGCAGCTGAACGTCGCCGTGACCTCGTTCATCGAACAGCACCCGTTCGACAATGTCGTCGTCGTGGTGGACGCCACGTTCCCGAACCGCATTACCTCAGCAGAAGTCGACGAGTTCGAAGCAGCGGTACTGGCGGGCGAGGTGCTCACGCCGCCGGCTGGCGCAGTGGGACGAGGTGACGCCTTCGTGCTGCAGATTGCCGAGCAGACCGGCGCCACCGTGCTGTCGAACGATTCGTTTCAGGAGTTCCACGGCGACCACGAGTGGCTCTTCGAACCCGGCCGGCTCTGGGGCGGGAAGCCGGTACCCAAGGTGGGATGGGTCTTCGTCGAGCGCACCCCGGTGCGTGGACCGGCGAGTCGTCGCTCCCGTCAGGCAGCGAAGAAGCGCACCGCTGACCAGACCGCCTCACCGGAGGCGACCGAGGGAGGGGCAGGCCGCACCCGGCGCCCGGCCAACCGGCGTTCGAAGGCCGACTCGTCGAGCGAGGGCGCCCCGACGAAGCCGCAGCAGGACTCAACCCGCAAGAAGAGCAGAGGTAAGGCCACGGCCACGGCCACGGCTGCTGGTCCGGATCCACGCCGCCGGGCCGGCAGCGGCCAACCGATCAACACTCCGGGAGCGTTTCTGTCGTTCGTCTCCGAGCACCCGCTCGGCACAGTCGTCTCCGGCACGGTCACCGAATTCGCCTCCCACGGCGCCTACGTGAACGTCGGCTCCACCCGCTGCTACATCGCTCTCAAGGCGATGGGAACTCCACCTCCTCGGAGTCCCCGTGATGTCCTGAGCATCGGCGACACCCTCGACTTCATCGTGCGCAGCGTCGACACCCCACGTCGGGGCATCGACCTTGCGCTCACCGACGGCGTACCCGCCGTCGACACGACCTCTCCACCGGCGCTGACGGCCACTGGCCGCCGACGGTCCGGCGGGGGGAACAAGCAACCATCAACCCAACAAGGGGAACCCTCCGAGGAGGAAACTGTGGCAACGAAGAAGAAGGCACCCGCCAAGCGCAAGGCAGCCGCCAAGAAGAAGGCACCCGCCAAGCGCAAGGCAGCCGCCAAGCGCAAGGCACCCGCCAAGCGCAAGGCAACCGCCAAGCGCAAGGCACCCGCCAAGCGCAAGGCAGCCGCCAAGAAGAAGGCACCCGCCAAGCGCAAGGCAGCCGCCAAGAAGAAGGCACCCGCCAAGCGCAAGGCAGCCGCCAAGAAGAAGGCACCCGCCCGTCGGCGATGAGCCTCAATGGCGCGACACACGGCCCGGTTCCACCGGGCCGTGTGTCGCGTCCGGGGGTCGACCGAACGACTCAGAGCGGCGCCGGCATCGGGCCTACGATCTGCGCCCATGTCCGCGCAGTTCATCTTCACGATGCACAAGGTCTCCCGATTCCATCCGCCCGACCGTGAGGTCCTGAAGGACATCTCGTTGTCGTTCTACCCAGGGGCAAAGATCGGCGTCATCGGATCGAACGGTTCGGGGAAGTCCTCGCTGCTGCGGATCATGGCCGGGGTCGACGACGGCTTCTCCGGCGAGGCCCGTCTCTCACCGGGATTCAGCGTGGGACTGCTCGAACAGGAACCACAGTTGGATTCGGCAAAGGACGTCGCCGGCAACGTGATGGACGGTGTGGCGGCGGTGGCTCAGTTGCTGAGCAACTACGACGCCCTCATGGCCGAGTGGAGCGACCCCGACGCCGACTACGAGGCGCTCGGTGTGCGTCAGGCCGAACTCGAAGCCGAGATCGAGGCCGCCGGGGCATGGGACCTGCAACGCACCGTCGACATCGCTATGGACGCGCTCCGAGTTCCGCCGGGCGACGCAGATGTAACGAACCTCTCCGGTGGGGAACGGCGCCGCGTGGCCCTGTGTCGGCTCCTCCTGTCTCGCCCTGACCTGCTCCTGCTCGACGAACCCACCAACCACCTCGACGCCGAGTCGGTGGCGTGGCTCGAACGGTTCCTGTCCGATTACGCCGGCACTGTCGTGGCAATCACCCACGATCGCTACTTCCTCGACAACGTGGCCGCGTGGATCCTCGAATTGGACCACGGACGGGGCCTGCCGTTCGAGGGCAACTACTCGAGTTGGCTCGAACAGAAGCAGGCTCGGCTCGCTCAGGCCGAGAAGCAGCAGTCCGCCCGTCTCCGGACCCTTGAGAACGAACTCGAGTGGGTCCGCATGGCTCCAAAGGCCCGTCAGGCGAAGTCCAAGGCCCGACTCTCCGCCTACGAGCAACTTCAGACCGAAGCCGAGACCAACCGGGACACCTCCAGCCGTCTGGAGATCAGCATTCCACCGGGACCACGGCTCGGCGATCAGGTGATCTCCGCTGACCACCTGCGCAAGGGATTCGGCGAGGAGTTGTTGATCGAGGATCTGACGTTCTCACTCCCGCGTGCCGGGATCGTCGGCGTGATCGGCCCGAACGGTGCAGGCAAGACGACGCTGTTCAGGATGATCGTGGCCGCCGCGACCGGCGAGCAGGCCCCAGAGACCTCGACCGATGGCGGGACGCTCACCATCGGGTCGACAGTCGAGCTGGCCTACGTGGATCAGTCACGCGACACACTCGATGCTGACGCATCGGTCTACGACGAGATCACCGATGGTCAGGACGTTCTCCAGATCGGCAATCGGGAGGTCAACGGTCGGGCGTACTGCGCTGGGTTCAACTTCAAGGGATCCGACCAGCAGAAGCGGGTCGGCGACCTGTCCGGCGGTGAACGCAACCGGGTGCACCTCGCCAAGCTCCTTCGCCGCGGAGGCAATGTCCTACTGCTCGACGAACCAACCAACGACCTCGACGTCGATACGCTCCGCGCCCTCGAGGAGGCTCTCGAATCGTTCCCCGGTTGCGCCGTGGTCATCTCGCACGATCGTTGGTTCCTCGATCGGATCGCTACCCACGTCCTGGCATTTGAGGGCGAGTCGCAGGTCCGTTGGTTCGAGGGGAACTTCAGCGAGTACGAGACCTTCCGGCGCCGCGAGCTCGGTGCCGAGGCCGCCCAACCGCACCGCATCCGCTACAAGCCACTCATCCGCTGACGCAACTGGGTGGAACCACCCAGACCGGGATGGATTGCCCACGTGCGCAGCGCTGGTTTCCTCTCGCCCCCGGGAATGCTGAAGCCATGGCATCAGCACCACGGTCAACCAGCACGAGCAAGGCCTCGAGGGCGCGTCGATCCGCCACGGGCGCAACGAGCCGAGCAGTGCTCCGCGACGTCGAACCCGGCAGCAGCGTGGACTGCGTCCACTGCGGCGTACGGGTGAAGTTTCAGGCGAAGGTCCGCAACAAGCAGGTCATCTGCAACGTCTACGAGCACGGCTCGTGGGTTCGCGTCGAGCACTACCACGATGGGTGCTACGCCAAGGCGAGGAATCCGCACGGGAAGGTCGACACGACCCCCGTGGTCAAAGCTCGTCGCACTCAGGCAGCAGCCAGCTGACCTTGCGGCCACTACGTTGACCGTGTGGCCGACACCTCTGATCACCTGCTCGCCGAGAACCTCGCCGGCGGCGCCGGGGTCCTGCTGATCCGCCTCCGGGACCGGCTCACGTCTGCTGGAGCCGACCCCGACGTCCTGCGCACTGCGGGCGACCTCGCCGCCCATCAGTACCTCCTCGATCGGCTCCGCAACGAGCGTTCCTCCGACTCCGTGCTCAGCGAAGAGGACAGCGACGACGACACCGCCCGATCCGAACGGCTCTCCGCCGAACGAGTGTGGATCATCGACCCGCTCGACGGCACTCGCGAGTACGGGGAGGGACGGGATGACTGGGCGGTCCACGTGGCGCTCGTGGAGAACCATCGCCCGACCGTCGGCGCTGTGGCCCTCCCGGCTCGCAACCTCGTGCTCAGCACTCGTTCGCCGCAGGTGCTCCACGAATCACCTCCGGAGACGATCAGAGTTGCGGTCAGCCGGACCCGCCCGCCGGAGATCGCCCGAACCGTGGCCGAACGGCTCGGGGCGACGCTCGTCCCCATGGGATCTGCCGGCGTGAAGGTCGTCTCGGTACTGCTCGGGGAATCCGACGTCTACCTCCACGCTGGCGGACAGAAGCAGTGGGACAACTGCGCCCCCGTGGCTGTGGCCGTCGCCGCCGGAGCCGAATGCACCCGCCTTGACGGGTCCGAACTCCTCTACAACCTGCCCGCAGTCGAGATCGACGACCTGCTGGTCACCCGACGGGAACTGACTGCGCAGGTCCGACAGGCAATCGACGACGGCTCCACTTTCGTCGGCGGAGCGGGTTGACTCATTCAATGGCAACTGACGAGCCCGCTGCGGACACCGCCCGATTCACCTTCACCGAGAACGGCCCCTGGGTGGTCGACCGCGACCAGCTCCCCTGGACCAGCGGCTTGCCGCTGCTGCGACATTCGGTCCGACGCCAGGTCCCCATGCTCACGAGCCGGCGGATGCTCCCACCACTCCCCCGCCTCGCAGCGGTCAGTGCCAACCTCGCAGCAGCGCTCGTGCCGTGGGCGGTACTGGAGCGGCGAGCTGGTGGCGGCGATTCCATCGCCGGTCTCTCCCGCCGTCTCCGGGGCGCCGCCGAACGTCTCGGACCGACCTACATCAAGCTCGGCCAGATCATCTCCTCCGGCGAGGGTCTCTTCCCGGGCGAACTGGTCGAGGAGTTCAAGCTCTGTCGTGACCAGGTCCGCCCGGAACCGTGGGAGCACGTTCGACGGGTCGTGGAGGAGGACCTCGGTCGCCCGATCGAGGCGGTCTTCGCCTCTTTCGATGAGTCGCCGATCGCAGCTGCTTCGATCGCACAGGTCCACGCCGCCACGCTCCGCTCCGGCGAAGAGGTGGTCGTCAAGGTCCAGCGCGCCACCATCCGTCAGCGGGTGGAACAGGACCTGCGGGTCATGTCGTGGATCGCTCCACTGCTCGTTGGTCGCATCCCGGTTGCCGCCCTCGCCAACCCACCAGCCCTCGTCGAGCTGTTCGCCGAGACGATCACCGAGGAGTTGGACTTCCGGCTCGAGGCCGAGAACATGCTCGACGTCGCCGAGGTTTTCGCCAAGCTCGGACAGCGGGGCTTCGTGATCGCCCGCCCGCATCCGGAACTCGTGACCCGGCGAGTGCTGGTGATGGAGCGGCTCAGCGGGCTCGGCTTCGATGACATCGACGCCATGCGGGCAGCCGGCGTCGACACCGAAGCCGTCGTTCGCACCGGGATGGCGGGCTTCACCGAGGGCTGCATCGTGCACGGGATCTTCCACGGCGATCTCCACGGCGGCAATCTGTTCGTGCTCGACGACGGCCGGATCGCCCTGCTCGACTTCGGTATCACCGCACGGATGACCGAACTCGAACGCTCAGCGTTCCTGCGCCTCATGCTGTGCGGAGCCATGGGCGACATTCCCGGTCAGATCGCTGCGTTCCGGGACCTCGGTGCGCTCCCACCTGACACCGACATCGACGATGTGATCGCCACGCTCGGGTTGGACAAGGCCCCGGTCGACCCCACGCTGCTCGATCAGGAGCAACTCGTCGGAGAGATCCAGAGGATCATCAAGGAACTCCTCGCCATGGGCGCACGACTGCCCAAGATCCTCATGCTCTACGTGAAGAACCTCGTGTTCCTCGACGGTGCCATCGCCCGTCTGGCCCCCGACCTGGATCTGCTCGGCGAGGTCTCCAACCTGTCGATGCGTCTGGTGACCCTCCACGGCACTCAGTTCGCCACGGACCTGGGGGTCGAGGTCGAAGGCTTCACGGTCGACACCACAGCGATCAAGGCGAGCTTCGGGGTGGTCGACGACGACGCTGAAACGCTCACGTATCGTGAGTTGCAGGCCCGGCGTGACATGATCCGTCGTCGGCTCGAATCCCGCCGATGATGCTGCGCTGGGCCCGCCCGGCGCTCTTCCCCCCCACCGAGAACGTCGAGCCCCATGCACGAGCGCGTCCCATCGATCCGGAACGTGGCGATCATCGCCCACGTCGATCACGGGAAGACGACGCTCGTCGACGCCATGCTGCAGCAATCGGGGGCGTTCCGAGAGGGAGCAGAGACCGTCGACCGCGTGATGGACTCTCTCGACCTCGAACGGGAGAAGGGCATCACGATCCTGGCCAAGAACACCGCCGTCCGCTGGACCGGCGACGGTCGTGACGAGGTCAAGATCAACATCGTCGACACCCCCGGACACGCCGACTTCGGCGGCGAGGTCGAACGGGCGCTCACAATGGTCGATGGCGTCGTCCTACTCGTCGACGCCTCCGAGGGTCCGCTTCCCCAGACCCGATTCGTCCTGCGCAAGACGCTCGAACTCGGTCTCCCCGTGGTCCTGGCTGTCAACAAGGTCGACCGCTCCGACGCCCGCATCAGCGAGGTCGTCCACGAGGTCGAGGAGTTGTTCTTGGACCTCGATGCCGACGTGGATCAGCTCGACTTCCCCATCGTCTACCTGAACGCCCGGGCCGGTCGGGCCGGTCGAATCCGACCGGACACGGCGGAGGATCTCGACGACGATCTGACCTGCCTGTTCGAAGTGCTCGTGGACCACCTGCCCGCACCAACCCACGAACCGGATCATCCGTTGCAGGCATGGGTCACGAATCTCGACGCCAGCTTGTTCGTCGGGCGTCTCGCGCTGTGCCGGATCGTCAACGGAACCGTCCGGCGGAATCAGCAGGTGGCCTGGTGTCGGTCCGACGGGAGCGTCCAGAACGCCAAGCTCGGAGTCCTCTACCTGACCGAGAGCCACGAGCGGGTCGAGGTCGACTCGGCCGGGCCCGGCGAGATCATCGCCGTGGCCGGACTCGACGACGTGACGATCGGTGAGACGCTCGCTGATCCGACCGATCCACGCCCGCTCCCGGTGATCTCCGTCGACGAGCCGAGCCTCGCCATGACGATCGGGGTCAACACCTCTCCGGTGAGCGGCCGGGAGGGGAAACTCCTCACCGCTCGGCAGATCCAGAGCCGGCTCGCCTCCGAACTCGTCGGGAACGTGTCACTGCGGGTCCACCCGACCGAGCGACCCGATGCCTGGGAGGTCCACGCCCGAGGCGAACTCCAGCTCGCCGTGCTGATCGAGACGATGCGGCGTGAGGGATTCGAGCTGACCGTCGGCAAGCCGCAGGTCGTCACTCGGATGATCGACGACACGCTCCATGAACCGGTCGAGTTCGTGAGCATCGATGTTCTGGAGGAGCACCTCGGGGCGGTCACGCAGCTGCTCGCCACACGTCGGGGCCAACTCGTCAACATCGTGAACCACGGCACCGGGTGGGTGCGCATCGACCAGCGAGTGCCGGCGCGGGGATTGCTCGGGTTCCGGACGCAGTTCCTGACCGAGACGCGGGGCACGGGGATGCTGCACCACGTGTTCGACGGTTGGATCCCGTGGAGTGGGGAGATCCGTGTTCGTGAACGGGGATCGGTCGTGGCCGACCGGTCAGGCCCGGCGACGCAGTACGCCATCGTGGCGATCCAAGAGCGCGCCAGCCTCTTGATCGCCCCCGGCGACCCCGTCTACGAGGGCATGGTGGTCGGCGAGAACTCCAGACGCGAGGACATGGACGTCAACATCTGTCGGGAGAAGCACCTCACGAACATGCGGGCGGCCGGTTCGGACAACACCCAGAAGCTGACACCGCCGCGCCTGCTGTCCCTGGAACAAGCGCTCGAATTCGTCAGTTCCGACGAGTGCGTCGAGGTGACTCCCGCAGCGATCCGGCTCCGCAAGGTCACGCTGGACGCCACTGAACGGGCGCGTTCAGCGAAGCAGCGAAAGCACGCCGACAGCTAAAAGCTGACTTGTTGAGTCGGCTTTTAGCCCCTAGCCTGCTCCCATGGCCAACAGCACCAGTTCCGCCAGCACCGGGTTGTTCTCGTTCCCCAACCCCGTCGATGACGCCGCCGCTCGAACCGTCGCCACGGGCGTGGTCCTCATGGCGCTCGGGGTGGCAGTCCTCGGGTGGGGCTGGCTCCTGATCCCCCTCACCTATGGATTCTGGGCCCGGGTGCTGACCGGACCGAGACTAAGCCCCCTCGGACTGTTCGCCACCCGCCTCGCTGCACCTCGTCTTCCCGCCTCAGTCCACCGCCTCGTGCCCGGCCCGCCGAAGCGGTTCGCCCAGGCTGTCGGCGTGGCGTTCTCCACCTCCGCATCGGTCCTCTGGATCCTCGGAGCCGTTCCCGCGGCCCGCGTCGTCGTCGGCCTGCTCGCTGCCGCAGCGTTCCTCGAGGCCGCGTTCGGGTTCTGCCTCGGATGCCGGGTCTTCGCCGTGCTGATGCGAGTCGGCATGGTGCCCGAGAGCGTCTGTGATGACTGCGCCGACATCTCCCGGCGAATCCCCTCCCTGCGAACCTGACCGCCCAGCCGAGCCCCGGCTAGCTTCGGCATCGTGCGCCTCGTCGTGGCCCGCTGCACGGTCGACTACGAGGGCCGTCTCGCCGCCCACCTCGCCGAGGCCGTCCGTCTCATCATGGTCAAGGCCGACGGGTGCGTCGCCATCCACGCTGACGGCGGCGCCTACAAGCCGCTCAACTGGATGAACTCCCCCAACACCCTGATCGACGACGGGGAGCGTTGGGTGGTCACAAATACCAAGGGCGAGCGGCTCACCATCGAGTTGATCGAGGTGATCTCCGACAGCCAGCACGAGTTCGGCGTGGACCCCGGGCTCGAGAAGGATGGAGTCGAGGCCCACCTGCAGGCCCTACTGGCGCAGTCACCCGAGGTGATCGCCGACGGCCTCATACTCGTGCGCCGCGAGTTCCCCACCGACATCGGACCGGTCGACCTGTTGTGCCGGGACTCCTCGGGAACCGCAGTCGCAATCGAGGTCAAGCGCCGGGGCGAGATCGACGGCGTCGAGCAACTCAGTCGCTACCTCGAGCGTCTCAGCCTCGACCCACTACTGCGCGACATACGCGGTGTCCTCGTGGCGCAGGTCGTCAAGCCACAGGCCCGCGTGCTCGCCGAATCACGTGGGATCACATGGGTCGAGGTCGACTACGACGTCCTCCGTGGAGCCGTCGACGACGAACTCCGCCTGTTCTGAGTTCGAACTCAGCGGTTGCCCGGCTGACGACCGGCGACCGTCCCGTCGATCCAGCTCAGCACGGCCGGCGCGAACGCCCCCATGCTCTTGTGCGAGAGCGTCCCGGGTGGGAGCGAACGGATGGTTGCGGCCAGCCGGGCCAGGACGTCCGGGCGGTCAGCGAGCACCCCGAGAGGATCGGAGTGGATCCGAATTCCGAAGACCACCGCCCCGCTCCGGGGCAGCCGACGGAGCGTCTGGCGTTCCACCCGCAACCACACCCGGTCCGCCACCACATCCGCAGTGAGGCCTGCATCCGGCTCGTCCCGGTACTTGCCGCCGGGCTGGTAGAGGTCCGTCGAATCGGTCAGGTTCCAGTTGAGACGCCACCGTGGTTCCTCGGGAGTGATCCGGTCGAAGAAGCGGTCGACGGCGGACTCGAGCTGCTCGGTGTAGCCGGCCACCGGGCGGTGCACATCGGCCATTGGTCGGCCGAGCTTCTCTGCTAGTACCCAACGTGTCGGACAGCAGACACTCGCTGCGGCCAGGATCCACCCGTCGGGACGGCGCACCTGGATCGTCCAGTCCTCCTGCGTGAGTCGACCTGCGGCGTCGATCGGGTGGAGGCCGGCGGCGGCGAGTGCCGAGGGCGTCACCGGCACCACATCGCCCCGTGAACCGACTGCGATCCCATCGCCGGCTGGAACGTGGGTCGAGGAATGCCACCGCACCAGATGGCCAGCCAGACACTCGAGCAACTCGACGCTCGCCGAGTGAACTGAACCGTCCGAGTCGGCCACCACCGCCACGACATCCGCCGGCCGCTCGGACAACATCCGCTGCTTGTGGGCGACGAACAGGTCGAGGTCCTCGTCGATCTCCAGCCAGTCCTCCTCGCGCAGCGGCCGCAGACCCATCCGCAGACGGGACCCGTCACCGGTGAAGGGCAGGTGCTGCGGTCGCCCGACCGTCACGATCGCCCCTCGCGGGAAGGACGGGCCGATCTAGGAACGGGTTGTGACCAGACCGGCATCGATGACGGTGCGTCCGTCGCCCCCGAGAGTGCGGAACGCCGCCCGAGCACTGGCAGTGCGCCAGATCTGGACAGTGAGATCCTCTCCGGGAAACACCGGTGAGGAGAATCGGCCCGAGATCGACTCCAAGCGGGCCGGATCGGAGTCACAGAGTTCCCGGAGAATCGCCCGGCCGGTGAACCCGTAGGTGCACAGACCGTGGAGAATCGGACGGTCGAACCCGGCGAGGGCGGCGAAGGACGGATCGGAGTGCAGCGGATTCCGGTCACCGGAGAGCCGGTACACGAGGGCCTGCTCGGGTCGGGTGGTGTAGACCACCTCGACATCGGGGGCCACACCGTCGGGGATCTCCGACTGCGCTGACGGGCCCCGCTCGCCGCCCCAGCCGCCCTCACCGCGAATGAATGCCGACATCACCACGTCGAAGAGCGGTTCCCCATCGTCGAGGAGACTCGACCGACTGGTGATCTCGACCACGGCGCCAGAGCCCTTGTCCCAGACCGCTGTGATCTCCGCCACGGTCGAGACGGTTCCGCGGACCGGGATCTCTCGGTGCAGGTGCACCCGTTCCTCACCGTGGACGAGCATCACCGGGTTGAACGAGCCCATCGACAGCAGGGCACCCGAGACGTCGGGGAGGACCACGGCGAACGTGGGCAGTACCCGCTGGGTGATCTCCATGGAGTTCTCGGTGACGAACGGCAGGTCGGCAGGGTTCGTCGGGTCCTGACCCGCTCCGACACCCACTGCGTAGAGCAGGGCGTCCTTGGCGCTCCACGACGTCTCCACCGGGTCCCCGGTGGATCCAACAGCGTCGGGGTTGATGGGCACGATGTCCTCCTCCGATGATCCGCACCTCGGGCGGGGCGAATGGCCCGCAGCATCCTGCCAGACGCAAGGCGGAGCCCCTGACCTTCCCCAGCAACGGCGCCCCGCAGACCCCCAACCCGGTATCGAAGGCCTCGGTGCCGGGTCACAGGTCCGGGCGAGCGGCACAAAATCTGCGGCGTGATGTGGCACATTTTGGAGGTGTCGTCCGCCCATAGGGTCATCACCATCGCGCTCGCCACCCCGCTGATCCTGCTCGGGGTGGTCGCCGCAGCCTGGGGTGCGGACCGTTGGCTCGGCGGCGAGACGGTCGCCCGCAACGTGACCATTGCCGGCGTGCCCGTCGGCGGCCTCACCCGGGAGGAACTGAGAGCCACCGTGGAGCGACTCGCCGCTGAGGTTCCCGCCACGCCGCTGACGATCAACGCCGCCGAGATCAACCGTGACACGACCTTCGGTCAGGCTGGCCTGAGCGTCGATGTGGACTCCTCCGTGGAGGAAGTCTGGGAGATCGGCCGCGGCGACCCTCTCCCCACGCCCCCACTGCGCTGGCTGGCGTCGTTCTTCGCCGACCGCACCCAGCCGATCGTGTTGAACGTCGACACCGTCGCCCTCGGAGAATCACTCGGGGTGCTCGAGGGCGAGGATCGGGTTCCCGCAAAGGAGCCGAGCATCCAGATCACCCCCGAGGCGGTCGTGCTGGTCCCTGGGGTCGACGGCAGGGAGATCTCGATCAACTCGGTCGTGCAGTCCCTTCCGCTCACGTTGGACGAGGTGGGCAAGCCGATCGTGGTCAACGTCGAACGAGCAACGCTGCGACCGCAACACACCGACGCCGAGGTGCAGGCGTTGATCGACCGGGCAAACGCCATCACCCAGGGCGAGATGACGCTCGTCGTGGGTGATGAGCGCGTCACCGTCGACGCTGTCCGCTTTCGCCCGACGGTCGTGATCGCCGATGACGGCCCCGGCAAACCGCTGCGCTTGACGCTGGACCCGAACATGGTGGCGAACGTGCTCAGCGAGGCCGTGCCCACCAACCGGACCAACCCGACTGGCGTTCGCTTCACCGTCGTCGACGGTGTGCCGTCACCGGTTGCCGGCACCGACGCCGTCGTGTGCTGCGCCCCGGAGGCACCCGACCTGATCGTGCAGGCGCTGCTCGGGGACCAGCGTGAGGCGTCACTACCGACCACGGTGGAGACAGCGGCTCAGGGGGTGGAGTGGGCCAACACCCTCGGAGTCGAGGAGGTCATCGGCGAGTTCACGACCAGCCACCCGGCCGGCCAGCCCAGAGTGCAGAACATCCATCGCATCGCCGACACGCTCCAGGGCACGCTGATCCCACCAGGAACCACGTTCTCCGTCAACGACACCGTGGGCCGACGGACCGTCGAGAAGGGCTACGTCAGCGGTCCGGTGATCTACGACGGGGAGTTCAAGGAGGACATCGGTGGCGGAGTGAGCCAGTTCGCCACCACGCTGTTCAACGCTGCGTTCTTCGGTGGACTCGAGATCCCCGACTACATGTCGCACGGCAAGTACATCAGTCGCTACCCCTACGCACGGGAGGCGACCCTCAACTTCCCCGACGTAGACCTGCGAATCACCAACAACACCCCGTTCGGCGTCGTGATCTGGCCGACCTACACCGACTCGTCGATCACCGTGAAGCTCTACTCCACGCCGTTCGTGACCGGCCGCCAGGTGAGCCAGAGCCAGACCAGCGGCTGTGGCTCGGTGGCCACGGTCCGCCAACGCAACTGGCTCGACGGTCGTCAGGAGAACGACACCTTCAGCGCCTACTACGAGTGCGAGGAGGACAAGACGCCGACGACGACCACGACGACGACCACCACGGCCCCGGCCAACTGATCCGTCGTTGATCAACCGGCACGGCCGATTGCCGAGGCCATATCCTCAACTCCGTGATGGACCAACCGCAGCCCGAAGTGATCTACAAGGACCGCATGAGCGACGCCGATGCGCTCATGTGGGGAATCGAGAAGGACCCGGCACTCCGCTCGACCATCACCACCGTCACCGTGTTGAACGGCACCATCGAACGGTCCGTGGTCCGCCGTGAGTTCGAGCGGATCTCACGACGGATCCCCCGACTCCGTGAACGAGTTCAATCCAACCCGATGTCGATCGCCCCTCCCCGCTGGGAGATCGATCCACACTTCGATCTCGACTACCACCTGCGCTTCGCCCGGGTACCAGGCAACGGGTCCGTCGAGGACGTGCTCCGCATGGCACAGCCGATGTCCATGCAGAGCTTCGACCGGGCCCGGCCGCTGTGGGAGGCCTTGGTGGTCTCCGATCTCGACGGTGAACGGTCCGCCATCATCATGAAGATCCACCACTCGATCACCGACGGGGTGGGCGGCGTGAGGCTGATGCTCGAACTGTTCGACCTCGAACCTGACGCTCCCGAGCGGCCCATGCCTGAAGCCCCGACGGTACGAGTCCTGAACCAGGCCGAGCGATTCGCCGACGCCTTCGCCCACGAGACCCGCCGTCAGGCGCGTTTCCTGTCGGGTCTCGCCGGCAGCGGGCTACAGAGCGCCAGCAGCGCCCTCGGTGATCCGGTCAGATCCATGGAGTCGCTCGGCGAACTGGCCGCCTCGACCGCCCGGGTGCTCCGGCCGGTGAGCCACCCGCTGTCACCGCTGATGACCGGCCGTTCGCTGTCCACCCACTTCGAACATGTGACCGTCCCGCTCGACGCCGCCAAGAAGGCGGGCAAGACGATCGGCGGCACGATCAACGACACCTTTGTCACCGGACTCGTGCAGGGGTTCCGCCTTTATCACGAGGACCACGGCGTCGAACTCGACACCCTCCGTATGGGCATGCCCATCAACGTCCGCGCCGCCGAGGCAGCCGAGGTCGCCGGCAACGACTTCGTGCCGGCCCGATTCGAGCTCCCGACGGGCTCTGCTGATCTGAGGGACCTGATGATCGCCATACGGGAGCGGATGCTGAGTGCCCGGGATGAGCCGGCCAACCAACTCGTGGAGGTGCTGTCCAACGTGTTGAACAGACTGCCCACCACGGTGGTGACGCAGATCTTCGGCTCGATGATGAAGGGCCTCGACTTCCAGGCCTCGAACGTGCCGGGATCACCGATCCCCCTGTACTTCCGTGGCGTGGAGATGGCGTCGGTGACGCCATTCGGACCCGTGGCCGGGGCAGCAGCGAACGTGACGCTCCTGAGCTACCAGAACGACCTCAACATCGGATTGAACGTCGACCCGGCCGCCATCTCCGACCCCGAGCGTTTCGTCGAGTGCGTACGTCGCGGTTACGACCAGGTGATCGGGCTGAGCTGACCGAGGCCGCCGATGGACATGGTGTGGGTCCGGACTGTGTGTGTCGGATCCGGGCCCGTAGCCTGAGGGCGTGACAACGACTGAGGCCTCCGAGCAGGACCTCGCTCCAGCCCCACCCGTGCGCCGTGACGTCGTTGTCGTCGGTGCGGGTCCGGCTGGAACCGCAGCCGCCATCGAACTCGCCCGGGCCGGGGTCGACGTGACCGTCGTGGACCGGGCCGTGTTCCCGAGGGACAAGATCTGCGGAGATGGCCTGACCACCGGGGCGCTCCGGCACCTCGAGCACCTCGGTCTCGATCCCGCTTCCGTCGGGTCGTGGCAGGAAGTCACCAACTGTTGGATCTCCTCGCCGAGCGGCACCACCCGACGCTTCCCGCTTCCCCGAGGTCAGGGGACCTTCGCCGTGGTGGCACGCCGGATCGACCTCGACGAGGCACTCGTCGACCTGGCTCGCTCCGCTGGTGCGGAGTTGCGGGAGGACACCTCTGTCCTCGACACGATCGAGTTCGACGACCACGTGCGCGTCGAGACCTCCCGGGGTCCGATCGACGCCCGGTGGTGCATCGCCGCCGACGGGATGTGGTCGCCGGTTCGCAAGCACCTGGGGCTCACCGTGCCCGGCTACCGCGGTGACTGGCACGCCTTCCGGCAGTACTTCACGAACGTCGCTCCGGCCGCAGCACGGGACCTGTTCGTCCGGTTCGAGTCCGATCTACTCCCGGGCTACTTCTGGTCGTTCCCGCTGCCTGACGGTCGGGCGAACGTCGGCTTCGGCATCCAGCGGGGGGCCAAGGTCGCCGTCGGTGACATGGGGCCCCTGTGGGCCGATCTCCTCTCACGGGAGTGGGCGCAGGAGCTGCTCGGCCCGGACGCCGAGCCGGAGGGTCCGCACCGGGCGTGGCCCATCCCAGCCCGCATCGACGGACTGGCGCTGTGCGCCCACCGGACGCTGTTCGTCGGCGACGCCGCTGCGGCGTGCGATCCACTCACCGGCGAGGGCATCGGTCAGGCACTCCTGACCGGCCGACGCGCTGCTGAAGCGATCGTCACCACTAGTGAACGAGGCGACGCGGCGCGCACCTACGCAGCGCAGGTCACCTCGGACCTCGTCGCCGACCACCGGATGTCGATGCTGCTGGTGCGGGCGATGCGTCACCGGAAGGGTGCCCGCACGGCGATCAGACTTGCGGGCGCCACACCGTGGACCCGGCGGAACTTCGCACGCTGGTTGTTCGAGGACTACCCCAGAGCCATCGTCCTCACGCCACGTCGGTGGCACCATCGGATGCTGTCGTCTCCCGGTGCGTTCAGGGAGCCCGTTGTGCCGGTGGCCTGAGTCGGCTCAGCCCACCGTCTCGGACGGATCGACGACGCCGGCCCCGGATTGCGGATTGCTCGCCGCATCGGCAGTGGTCACGATCCGTTCGATGACGGTCGAAGCACGGCCTCCGGTCGACAGCAGCATTGCGGCGATGCCCGAGACGATCGGCGTCGCCATCGACGTGCCGTCGAACAACTCGTAGCCACGGCTCCCCGGCGACCACAGGGAGGTCGGCTCGGTGGGTGCGGTGGAGAGAATCTGCACCCCGGGGGCAGCGGCGCCCGTGATCGTCGCGTTGAGCGGCCCGCCCTTGGAGACACGACTCAGCACCCCCGTCTCGCCGAGGGAGAGAGTCACGACATCAGCACCGTTGGCGACCCCCCAGTTGATGCCCTCCGCGATCCCCTCGTCAGTCCCCGTGGCGTCGGTTCCGATCACACGCACCGGCATGATCTTCGAATCTGGTGCCGTCCCCGCAATACCGATCCCGTTGCCGGTCGCCGCAGCAGCGATCCCCGCAACGTGAGTTCCGTGTGCGTTGGTGTCCTGTGGTTCATCGTCGGTGCCTCTGTGGGAGGCGATGTCGCAGCGGGTTCCTGCGTCGTCGTGGTCTCCACCACCGTCGTTGCGCTCTGCTCTTCTTCGGACCTGCACCCGGGATTCGACTGCCAGAGCCGGAAGCACCGTCACCGCAACCAACCGGATCTTCCTGATGAAGTGATGATTCTCAGTGATTCGATGTTTCATCAGGCAGATGGTGCACCCCTCCCGGTGTTCCACCCCTCGGCGCGTTGAACCTAAGGTCCGGGCATGCAGACCCGACTCACCGAACTGCTCGGCGTCGAGCACCCGGTCATGCTCGCCGGCATGGGTGGAGTCTCGTACTTCCAACTGGCCGCGGCGGTGTCCGAGGCCGGAGGCCTGGGCTGTCTCGGGGCCTCGACGATGGGCGACGACCGAATGGTGGAGGAGATCGCCGACGTCCGTCGCCTCACCGAGCAACCCTTCGGTGTCGATCTCCTCACTGCGGCACCCCAGGACATGCCCGGCAAGGTGCAGGCGATCATCGACGGGGGCGCCACCGTGTTCATCGCCGGACTCGGCGTGCCCCGGGAGGTCATCGACCAGTGCCACGAACAAGGCGTCCTGGTCGTCAACATGTGCGGACGCGTCCACCACGCCGTCGCCGCTGTCGAAGCCGGCTGCGACCTCGTCGTGGCACAGGGCACAGAGGCCGGCGGCCACACCGGCCAGGTGGCAACCATGGCTCTGGTTCCCCAGGTCGTCGACGCCGTCGGTCAGGAGGTGCCTGTGGTCGCCGCCGGTGGCATCGTCGACGGTCGTGGACTCGCTGCAGCGCTGTGCCTCGGGGCCGACGGCGTCTGGGTCGGGACCAGATTCATCGCCACGCCCGAGGCCCGGGCGGTGCCCGGCTACAAGGACCGGCTGCTCGCAGGCGCCGAGGACGGAACCGTGGTGACCCGGGCCTACACCGGCAAGACGTGCCGGGTCATCGCGACCCCGTACGCCGAGGAGTTCGCTCGCTCCGGCGCAGCGCCGGAGCCCTTCCCCGGACAGGTGATCAAGTCGATGACCGACGGAGTCAACCACCTCGGTGGCGACGAGACGACTCCCGACGTGGATCCACTCAACGAGTTCATGCCCGCAGGTCAGGGCATGGGAGCCATCAAGGAGTTGACTCCCGCTGGCGAGATCGTCCGGAACCTCGTCGCCGAGGCCGAGGCGATCCTCAACGGATCCGCCCGCTGGGGCGCCTGAACCGGTTGCTGTGGCGCAAGCCACAGCGGGATCTCGACTCCGCTGCATCCGCCGGCGACCACACTGTGAAGAATTAGTCGTGGGTGTTGCTCTGGCAATTTTCTCAATCACGTTTCTCATCATGGAGGCCATCGCAGCGGCTGAGCACCGCTGGGCCATGCACGGCTTCGCCTGGTCGTGGCACCGGAGCCACCACCTGCCTCCCGCCGGGCGCCTAGAACGCAACGACCGCTTTCCCGTCGTGTTCGCCGCAATAGCGATCGTCTTGTTCCTCCTCGGGACCAATGTCGATGGCCTCTGGGTTCTGGTCCCGGTCGCCGGTGGCATCACGGCGTACGGCGCCACCTACTTCCTGATCCACGACGTCTACATCCACGGCCGCCTCGGCGGTGGACATCTTCCACGAATCGCTGCGCTCGACCGTCTGGGTGCAGCGCACGAGTTGCACCACCGCTTCAACGATGCGCCCTACGGCATGCTCGTACCGGTGGTCCCGAGCCGGATCCGCTCACGGAACACCGAGTCGTCGACGACCACCATCGATCTCCGGTCCCGACGCCGAACAGGGTCGGAGTCCGCGGCCCAACCCGCAGATCACCCTCATGACCACTCACTGCGTTCACCGAATCGAGGAGCGACCTGAGCGAGGTGACCGTCGGTGAAATTGCGGTCATCTGTTGCCCACCCTCCTTGTGAAGGTCCCTGCCGATCTGTACCCTGCCATCAGGCGAGGAGGGTTGATTGCGAGAACCGCACGGGTTCTTGCGTTGCACCGTCGTAAGCCTCGAGGTGGACGAGTGAGGGAAACAGAAGTGAGTGCACCGGTCAGGAGTCGAACGTCGTGGCGCGTTGCTGCAGCAGGTCTGCTCGCCTCCGTGATGGTTGTCGGAGTGAGCACCGTCACCGACGCCCAGGAGAGCACCACCACCGTCCCCGAGACCACCACGACGGTCCCCGAGACCACCACGACGCTCCCCCTCACGAACAACTTCCTGCTCGCCGGCGTCCGGGACCTGACCGGCGGTGACCTGGTGTCGATCGATGAACAGGTCAGCGGAACCTTCGCCCACTGCGCCAACCCGAATGGCCTCGGCGCCGAGTTGTTCCTCGAGGCCACCGGCCCGAGCGGCGTGCAGGTCCGCCATGCAACGGTCACCCCGTTCGTCGTTCCGATCCACATCGGTCTGCTCCGCGTGCAGGACCCTGACCCGGTCGCACCGATCAACGACGAGGCACTGACCCTCGGGGCGGTGATCGGCGACTCCGTGCAGTTCGGGACCACCGGCGTGGCCACGGCCGAGTACGCCGGATTGTTCTTCGGCAGCACCGTGGCTGGTGTCGTGAACTGGCGCTACGACGAGACGGTGACCTGCACCGACTCCCTCGTCATGCCGATCATCGAACCCCTGCTGAACCCCGGACCCTGATCTCGAGATCACGGCCCCCGAGTCGACAACTCGTGGTCCAGCGGTTCACGGCAGGAGGTTGGACACCGTCTCGATCAGGCGCTGCTGGCCGGCGAGGTCGGCGGCGATCGGCGTCACGTTCAACACGGTGACTCCGGCATCGGCGAACTGGGCGATCCGATCCCGGACGTAGCCCTCGTCGCCGCACAGCGACGTCTCCTCGAGGAACGACTCCGGAACCGCCGCTGCCGCCTCCCGCTTCTGGCCGCTCAGGTAGAGATCCTGAATCTCCCGGGCTTCGGCCTCGTAGCCGTAGCGCTGGAAGAGTTGGTTGTAGAAGTTCCGCTCACGGGCGCCCATGCCGCCCACGTAGAGCGCCACCATGCCCCGGCTGAAATCCCGGAATCCCCGGACCTCATCGTCTGCTCCGATGGCCAGCAACCCACCGGCGACCACGTCGAGTGGCCCCAGATCAGGACTGCGCTTGGCGAAGCCGGCGTCGAGATCACTCCCCCAGACGTCGGCGGCACGCTCCGGATGGAAGAGGATCGGGAGCCAGGCGTCGGCCAGCTCAGCGGTCATCTCGACGTTCTTCGGCCCGAGTGACGCCACGTGGATCGGGATCCGGGGTCGGGGTGGGTGCGTGATGATCTTGAGGGGCTTACCCAGTCCGGTGCCGAGGCCCTCAGGCAACGGCAGCTGGTACTTCTTACCCTGGTGGACCACGGGTTCCTCCCGGGCCCAGACCTTGCGGCAGATCGAGATGATCTCGCGGGTACGGGCGATCGGGGCGTCGTAGGCCACCCCGTGGAAACCCTCGATCACCTGCGGACCGGAGGCGCCGAGACCGAGGATGGCCCGACCTCCGGAGAGCTCGTCGAGGCCGGCTGCAGTCATGGCGAGCAGCGTCGGAGTGCGGGTGTAGATCGGGAGGATCCCCGATGCGATCTCGATCCGCTCGGTGACCGCGGCGAGGTAGCCCATGAGTGTCGGTGCGTCGTAGCCATAGGCCTCGGCCACGTAGACGATGTCCATGCCTGCCTGCTCGAGCGCCTGCACCTGTGCAACGGACTCGGCGAATCCGCCTGCGTAACCGATCTGCATGCTCAGCTTCACGCTGCCCCCTCCCGCTTCCGTTCCTTGGCGGTCACCAACTGATCACGGTCGAGGAACCCGAGTTCCTCGCCGTTGTCGAAGTGGACCCGGTAGCGAACCCACGAGAACCCGTTCACCAACTGAATGCGCCCGTACGTCCCGGCGGGGACGCCGGGAAGATCGACTGCCGCCACAACCTTCTGTCGTCGACGGAGCGGACGGACATTCTCGCTGGCCACGGGCTCAACCTAGCCCCGGCCCGAACGGCGAGGGGCATCCGGTGGTGGCCACCGACCGCCACTCAGCCGACGAGGGGCTGCTCCGCAGGCGCAGGCGTGTGGTCGCGACGATTCTCCGACCAGGTCCGGCCAGCTTCGACATCGATGTCGTGCGGGAGGCCGAGCACCCGCTCGGCGATGATGTTCCTCTGGACGTCGCCGGTGCCACCGCCGACGGTGAGCGCCGGAGCGAACAGGAAACCGTGGGTCCACCACGACGCATCGGTGCCGAGTGGACCGGCGGCGCCCGTGAGCGCTGCCGCACCAGCGAGATCGTGGGCGAGTTCCATGATCCGCTGGCCGTGCTCATCAGCGATGACCTTGCGGATCGAGGCCTCCGGGCCGGGCTCTCGGCCCTGCACCGCAGCGGTGACCGTGCGGAGTCGGATCAGGCGCAACACCTCTGATTCGATGAACAGCGCCGCCAGCCGCTGACGCATGATCGGATCGCTCACGCCGCCCTCGTCACGCACGATCGAGAAGAGGTCGTCCGCAGTGGGCCCCATCCCCCACAACGCTCCGCCCGAGGACAACGAGACGCGCTCGTTGGCGAGCGTGACCTTGGCGAGACGCCAGCCATCGTGGACCTCGCCGATGACGTGTTCCGGGCCCAATCGGACGTCGGTGAGGAACACCTCGTTGAACGTGTGCCCACCGGTCATCTCCACGATCGGCCGGATCTCGATGCCGGGCGAGTCCATGGGGCACACGAAGTAGGTGATGCCCTCGTGCTTGGGGCGATCGGGGTCGGTGCGGGCGATCAGGATCCCATAGCGCGACACGTGCGCCAGCGACGTCCAGACCTTCTGACCATTGACGATCCACTCGTCACCATCGCGCTCCGCCCGCGTTGAGAGGTTCGCCAGATCCGAACCGGCGCCCGGCTCGGAGAACAGCTGACACCAGATGTCCTCGCCGGAGAGCAGGCCGAACAGGTACTCGTTGCGCTGTGCGTCGGTCCCGGCGGCCAGGATGGTCGGCCCGGCCCAGCCGATCCCGATGGGGTTGGCCGGACGACGAACACCGGCACGCCGAAGCTCGTCGTCGATCACGAGTTGGTGGATCGGATCCGCATCGAGACCCCACGGTGCCGGCCAGTGGGGGGCGGTGTAGCCGGCCTCGGCGAGCTGACGGCCGGTCGGTGCCGGGTGCTCAGCCAACCATCTCCGCACTGGAGTTCGGCGCTCATCGTCCTCGCCCGGCAGGTCGAAGTCCACGCTCGGACCGTAGTCGGCGGCCCGGTCCAGCACCTATGCTCCCCAGTCTTGAGGGCTGAATCTCGGCCCACCGAAGGTGACCGGGGGGAACCGTGGCCGGATGGAACTTCGCTGACCTGTGGGAGGAGATCGCCGGGCGCATCCCCGACGCACCGGCGCAGGTGCAGGGCGACCGGCGGACCACTTGGGCCGAGTTCGACGCCCGGGCCAATGGTCTCGCACGGTTCCTGCTCGACGGCGGGGCCGAACAGCAGGACAAGGTGGCCCTCTACCTCTACAACTGCCCGGAGTACCTCGAATCGTGCTACGGAGCGTGGAAGGCCGGGCTGGTGCCGGTCAACACCAACTACCGCTATCTCGACGACGAACTGCTCTACCTCTGGGACAACGCCGATGCCGTGGCGGTGGTGTTCCACGGCGTGTTCGCAGAGCGGATCGAGCACATGCGCGATCGCTTGGCTGGGGTGCGCCAGTGGATCTGGGTCGACGACGGCACTGGACCGGCACCAGAGTGGGCCACCCCGTACGAGGACGCCGTCGCCACGACCACCGATCGGGTGGAGGCACCGTGGGGTCGCTCCGGAGACGATCTGCTGATGATCTACACCGGCGGGACCACGGGAATGCCCAAGGGCGTGATGTGGCGCCAGGACGACCTGATCGGCGTGGTCTGCGCCGCCGGCAACCCCCTGCTCGCCGCTGACCCGGACGACGTGGGTGGAGTGGCCGGAGCGCTGGCGGCGATCGAGGGACCGAGCATTCCCGGGCTCCCGGCGTGCCCCCTGATGCACGGTACGGGGTGGTTCACCTCGCTGCTCTACCTGACCGGCGGCGGATCAGTGGTCACGCTCGTCAACCGGCACCTGGACTGGGAGGAGCTCCTCGACACCATCGAGCGGGAGCGGGTCGGGGCGCTCACCATCGTCGGCGATGCGTTCACCAAGCCGATCCTGACCTGCCTCGACGCTGAACCCGACCGCTGGGATCTGTCCTCGGTGCTGATCGTGTCGTCATCGGGAGTGATGTGGTCGGAGTCGGTCAAGGCGCGACTGCTCGAGCACCAGCCGACGATGATGCTCGTCGACGCCTTCTCGAGCTCCGAGGCGATCGGCCTGGGGCAGTCCGTGTCGACCTCGGGCGCAGCAGAGCGAACAGCGCACTTCACGATGGGTCCGGGTGTCATCGTCGTCGGTGACGACGGCGAGTTGGTCTCGCCCGGTTCCGGTGAGCGGGGACGCATCGCCGTCCCCGGCCGCACACCGATCGGCTACTACAAGGACCCCGACAAGTCCGCAGCGACCTTCGTCCAGATCGACGGCACCCGGTACTCCATGCCCGGCGACTACGCCACGATCGAGGCCGATGGCAGCATCACCCTGCTCGGGCGAGGCTCGGTGTGCATCAACACCGGCGGTGAGAAGGTCTTTCCCGAGGAGGTCGAAGAGGTACTCAAGCTGCACGACACCGTGGCTGACGCCGTCGTGGTCGGCGTGCCCGACGACAAGTTCGGTGAGGCCATCGTCGCAGTGGTCGAGCCCGATACCGGCGCTGCGATCGATGAAGACGCACTCGCCGCACACGTCAAGGAACACCTCGCCGGCTACAAGGCCCCCAAACAGGTCGTGGTGATCGACACGATCGGCCGGGCCCCCAACGCCAAGGTCGACTACAAGCGGCTCAAGGCCTACGCGCTCGACACGCTCGGAATCGAACCCTGACGCAACCCTCCGAGCGACACCCCGGGTTCGCCCACAGGAGTGCGCATCGGTATCGTCTCGACCCGGCGTCGCTGCGGCGCCCACCATCAGCGGGCCGGAGCGCCCTGACCACGAGGGGAACACATGTCCGATCTCACCTTCGACGGCAAGGTCGCAATCGTCACCGGAGCCGGCGGCGGTCTCGGGAAGTCACACGCACTCGAGTTGGCCCGTCGCGGCGCCCGAGTCGTCGTCAACGACCTCGGCGGCTCGGTGAGCGGCGAAGGTGGCGACGCCTCGGCGGCGCAACTCGTCGTCGAAGAGATCAACGCCGCTGGTGGCGAGGCCGTGGCCAACCACGACTCGGTCTCCACTCCCGAGGGAGGTCAGGCAATCGTGCAGACTGCGCTCGACGAGTTCGACACGGTCGACATCGTGATCAACAACGCCGGGATCCTGCGGGACAAGACGTTCCACAACATGACGCCCGAACTGCTCGAACCTGTCATCGCCGTGCACCTGCTCGGAGCCTTCTACGTGACACAGCCGGCGTGGGTCATCATGCGCGACAAGGGCTACGGCCGCATCGTGAACACCAGCTCCAACTCCGGTCTGCTGGGCAACTTCGGACAGGCCAACTACGGCGCAGCGAAGCTCGGACTGGTCGGATTCACCCGGGTGCTCGCCACCGAGGGTCGCTCCAAGGGAATCAAGGTCAACGCCATCGCTCCGGTCGCCAAGACCCGGATGACCGAGGACCTGCTCGGACCGCTCGGCGACAAGCTCGAGGCCGGTGAGGTGACGCCGACGGTCGTGTATCTGGCACACGAGGACTGCCCGGTCAGCGGCGAGGTCTACTCCGTCGCCGGGGGCGTCGTGTCCCGCTACTTCATCGGCCTCACCCCCGGCTGGTACGCCGAGGGTCATTCGGCCGAGGACGTCCGTGATCATTTCGAGCAGATCCGTGACGAGTCAGGATACATCGTACCCGAGGACCCCTCAGGGGAGTTGAAGAAGCTGCTCGAGACCCTCTCCTCCTGACGTCCCGCTGTTCGCAAGAGCGGTGGTGAGGTGAACACCCGGCCGGGCCATCGGCGGAGTGCACTACCGCTGCTCCAACTCGAGGCCGCCACGGTCCTCTCCGGTGCAGGCAACGGAGCGGCGCTCGTCATCCTGCCGTGGCTGGTGCTGGAACGCACCGGCGACGCAGCCGACGCCGGGATCCTGGGCGCAGCGACGGCGCTACCGCTGTTGTTCTCGAGCATCTTCTCCGGAGCGATCGTCGACCGAGTCGGTCGTCGGCGGACGTCGATCGGTTCGGACCTGTTCTCGGCCGTGTCGGCCGCCTCGATTCCAATCGTGGCGGCCACGATCGGACTGAACCTTCCCGTCCTGATCGCACTGGCGGTGCTGGGCGCAGTGTTCGACCCTGCAGGTGTGACCGCTCGCGAGACCATGCTCCCCGACGCTGCGGAGCGCTCGGGTTGGCGACTCCAGCGGGTCAACGGTGTCCACGAAGCTGTCTGGGGAGTGGCGTTCCTGATGGGTCCGGGGATCGGCGGCCTGTTGATCGCTGCGGTCGGCGCCGCCTCGGCGCTCTGGTTCACCGCCGGCGCATTCGTGTTCTCTGCGCTGATCGTCTGGACCATCCGGCTCCCGAACGCCGACCTCCGACCTGATCCGGATCTCAGCGAGGGCATCCTGGGCAGCATCCGAACCGGCGTGGACTTCGTCCGTCACGACCGGTTGCTCCTGACCCTCCTGCTCGTCATCGGAGGGCTCGTCGCCTTCTACATGCCCGTCGAGAGCGTGCTGTTGCCAGTCGAGTTCGAGGCCCGGAACGAACCCGGTCGACTCGGCCTGCTGGTCACGACGGTGAGCGCCGGTTGGGCCGTTGGAGCTCTGCTGTACGCCTGGCTCGGGCATCGGGTCCGCAGGAGTTGGCTCTTTCGGGGCGGGCTGCTGGCGACCGCCGCAGCGCTGGCGCTGCTGGTCGCAGTCGACTCCTACCCGCTGATGCTTCTCACCGGGTTCGCCCTCGGAGTCGGCTACGGGCCGGTCGGCCCGATTCTCAACCTGGCGCTCCAGACCCGCTCACCGGAACACCTCCGGGGGCGAATCGTCGGCCTGGCCTCGACTGCGGAGTACGCCGCCGGACCGGCCGGCTTCCTCGTGGTCGGCGTGGCCACGAGCTGGCTCGGAGTGTCCACTGCGTTCGCCCTGACCGCCGCCATCGTCGCCGCCGTCGCAGTCACCTCTCTGTTGCTGCGACCGCTCGACCTGCTCGATGAACTCCCCGACGAACCGACTGAGCACCCGATCACCGACGCCACGCTCGATCGGGGCGCCGGCCCGCTCCCCTTCCACTGACCACCACCCCCTCACCCCCCCAGCCTGCTCTGTGGTGCGAGCTACACGAACATTCGTGTAGCTCGCACCACAGAGCGGCGGGGGGGTCTGCCGGCCTCAGGAGTCGGTCGACTCGGACCCGTCGACGGGCCGGCCAGTGGAGGTGTCGACCACCTTGCCGGTGCGCAGGTCGAGCGTCTCCTTCTCTGCGGCGAATCGCAGTTTCGCTTTCAGCACCCGCAGCTCGACGAAGTAGTAGACGGGGAGCGAGACGGCGAACGCCGAGGCGATCAGGAAGGGCGTGCGGATCAACTGACCGGCCACTGAGATCTCTACGCCACCGGTCAGGGCGATGATGATGATGAACGGCAGCGCATGCCACACGTAGAGCGTGTAGCTGAGCCGTCCGACCCACTGGAACGGCGACCACGACCAGAACCGACTGACCCACCAGTTCCTCTGATGGACCAGGCACATGAGGATCGCCGCAAAGCCGAGTGCACCCAGCGTGTGGCCGAATCGGAACCAGTACACCGGTGCCTCGGCGAGCATCTGCGGGCGGCTGAACTCCGCTGGACCGTCCGGGAGGAACGGGAAGTACGGCCCGCCGAGCTTCTCGATGGCCCCGCTGGAGAGGTTCAACATGGCGAACCACACCACCAGACCGATGGTCCCTGCCACGAGGAGCGGCTTGCGCAGGCGTTCGATCCGCTCGGCGCTGAGGTTGGCATTGACGATCGCGAGCACAGTGCCGAGCATGAGCGCATCGGGCCGCTGGAGAAACGCCAGCCGGATTCCCGGGAGGACCCCTTCGGTGTTCTGCCAGAACCCGGTGAAGGCGAACCACCGAGCAAGTCCGATGGCCACGATCAACACGCCGAACACCCATGCGAGCTGGCGGACCCAGTTGCGCCGCACACACACCAGCACTGTGCCCGGGATCAGGAAGTAGAAGAACTCCTCGACCGACAGGGTCCAGAGATGCCACATGTAGCGGTCGTCCTGGACGTCGGGCTGGATGACGTAGAGCCCGCTGGGGAACACGAGGTCGTAGACGTAGGTGACTGCGGCGAGCGCGTCCTCGAGGATCCCGCGCAGGCTGATGCCCTCGATACCGAAGACGGTCCCGATGACACCGATGACGATCCACACGGCGCAGAACAGCCACACCGTCGGCAGCAGGCGGATCGCCCGGCGGGCGTAGAACTTGCGCATCCCGATGTCACCGGTCGAGCGGTGCTCCTGGAGCAGCAGGGTGGTGATCAAGAAGCCGCTGAGCACGAAGAAGGTGTCGACGATCGTCGCCCAGGACTCCACCAGGTCGATCAGTGCGTGGGCGACGAGCACCATCATCACGCCGATGCCACGGATGCCATCGAATCCACCGACCAGGCCCAGCTTGGGCGCTACCGAGACGAACGGCTTGGAGGAGGGGGCGGTCACGGTCATGCCGACGGCCCCTTGGACCCACCAGTTCGCAGTGCATCGTCCACGCTGATCATCCTGCCGGTGTTGAGGTCGAGGACCTCCTTCTCCGAGGCGTATCGGAGCTTGATCCTGAGCATCCGCTGTTCCACACCGTAGAAGATCGGGAGACACGACACGATGGTGATCACCGCCAGAATCGGCACCCGCCACTTCTCTCCGAGCACCGAGTTGCCACCGAGCACGTCGAGCACCACGAAGAACACCAGCGTGTGCCAGACGTAGAGGGTGTAGGACATCCGGCCGAGGAACCTCAGCGGCTTCCAGCCGAGCATCCGGTTGGCGATCCAGTCCTTGTAGCGAACCATGCACAACAACGCTGGCATCACGCTGACTGCGCTCAGGGTGTGACCGAAGTTGATCCAGTAGATCTGCCCATCGGAGTCGACCGGAGTCCGCGGCGCCATGGGCACGTACGGGTACGGCAGGCCGAGCTTGGACGTGACGTCGAGCAGCAAACCGCTCGAGAGGAACATGCTGACGAACGACACGGCGAGTCCGACGCCACCCACCCAGGGAAGCCAACGACGCCATGCGGCCGGGAGCGGCTCGGGAAGCTTGGCGTTCACCACAGCGAGGCCCACGCCCCACATGAGCGAGTCCGGCCGGGAGAGCCACAGGAGGCTGAGTCCCCGAACGACCGGATTGGCGTTGGCCGGATCATTCGGGATCGGTACGGGCCCGGGCACGCCGACCCACCGCTGCCAGGAGATCCACGTTGCAGCCAACGCCAACAGGACCGCCAACTGGACCATCCAGCGACGCCGGATGCACACCAGCACCGTCACTGCAATCAGGAGATAGAACTGCTCCTCGACCGCCAGCGACCAGAACTGGTCGATCGACAGGTTCTCCACCAGACGAGGGTCGAGCGCTCCGAGGCCGACGGGGAAGAAGATCTCGTAGAGGTAGGTGACTGCGGCCAGGGCCTCCTTCCAGAGTGTGCCGAGCCGTTCGCGGTCGAACAGCAGCGCGACCACGAACCACGCCACGATGCACAGGTACGCCGACGGCAGGAGCCGCACGGCGCGGCGGGCGTAGAAGTTCCGCATGCTGATGTCGTTCTGGTCCCGGTGCTCCTGGAGCAGCAGGGTCGTGATGAGAAAGGCGCTCATCACGAAGAACACGTCGATGATCCCGGCAACGCTCGGCGACAGCGGTGACCACGCATGGTTGAACAGAACGAGCAGGATGCCGATCCCGCGGATCCCGTCGAAGCCGCCCACGAACCCCATCCGAGGCGCCACTGAACGGAACGGCTCAACTGCCCCGACCGTCGTCACGCCTCACAGGCTAGGGGCCCGCACCACCCCGCCCAACCCCCGGTGGACCCCACGCCTCCGGCCGGGCCGGATGGCCCCTGTCTGTCGGCGAACTGCCCGCTGCGGCCCTGCCCCCGTACAACAACCGATCTTGTACGGCTGGTTCGTCTGAACCGAACGAGACGTACAACAACCGATCTTGTACGGCTGGTTCGTCTGAACCGAACGAGACGTACAACAACCGATCTTGTACGGCTGGTTCGTCTGAACCGAACGAGACGTACGAGAACGCTTGTTGTACCGATGATGGCGAGGCGTTCAGGCCTCGACGACGAGCGCCGCCTGCGGCTCCGATCCCCGTGACACCACTCGCCGGCTCCACAGCACAGCAACGACACCCGCAACCGCGACGCACCCTCCACCGAGCGGACCCCAGAGCCTGCGTGAAACCCGGGGCGGTTCACACGCCCTCAACGCCGGGCTGGTGAGCGCAGGTGACCTCGGCTTGCTCCGTTCGGACCGACAATCGGCCTGACTCCCCCAGTCGCTCGCAGGCGCAGCACGCGTGCGAGCTCCACCGAGCCGTCGAGTTCGGACGTGACGCCAAACGCTTCCGAGGAAGCACCACCACCACACAAAACGCTTCCGCGGAAGCACCCGCGCCATTCTGCGTGGGTAGACAACCACCAAGGGCGCTGGCAGGTTGCCCAACAGCTGGACGATCTCAAGGGCGGTGCGAACCGTGCCCACCTGCGACAGGAGGCCTACAGAGAGCAATTCCACCGGGCCCTCCTAGACTGACAGAGCGGACTACCGGGGAGGGACTCGAGGAGCGTGACACAGCGTCAGTTCAAGCGAGCCGTGATCGCAACCGCAGCCCTCGTCGTGGCGATCACGGGTGCGGGCTGCACCGAGGATGTCCCGGGCATCGACACGCCGCTCGCCACACCGACCGGCGAGTTCCCCGAGGTCGGCCTGGTACGGGTCGCCGACGGGGTCGAGCTCGAGTACCGGGACTGGGGCGGGGACGGCCCGCCGATCGTCCTGCTGACCGGCTTGGGCAACTCCGCCGCCGTCTTCGACGACCTGGCACCCCGTCTCACGGCCGACCACCGTGTGATCGGCCTGACCCGTCGCGGCTACGGAGGATCGACGACCACCGAGGACGGCTACGACGTGGCCACCCGGGTGGCCGACGACCTGGCGGCACTCGACGCACTCGGGATCGACCGGGCGCTGATCGTCGGGCACTCCATCGCCGGGGACGAGATGACGGGGATCGCCCGGACCCGACCGGACCTGCCCGTGGGGCTCGTCTACCTGGATGCTGCCTTCGACCGGACCGACCCATCGACCGCAGTCTTCGACGAGTGCCTCCCGCTCGCACCGACGGCCGACCAGGTCCTGGAGTTCGGTCCCGATGAGGTCCAGATGATCGACGGCCAGCTCGAGCTGGTGAGCATGGCCGCCGCCGCCCGACAGCAGGAGGCGGTCCTCGGGGCACCGATCCCGCCGAGCGAGCTGCGCCGTCAGGTCGTACCCACGCCGAACGGGTCGATCCAGGCGATCGACCGGAGCGTGGCCGAGGCCGGGATCAACGAGGGGACGAACGCCGTGGGCCCCGACTACACGGGGATCGACGTCCCGGTGACGGCCCTCATCGGCGACGACGCTGATCCGGCGGCTGCCTTCCCGTTGTCGGCGCTGGCCACGCCGGAGGTCCGGGAGTCACTGCGCGACTGCGCCGGACGACTGGCTGAGGTCAAGCGGGTCGCCGGGGCGGACCCCCTGCGCGCGGCGGTGCCCTCGGCCCGGATCGAGATCGTCTCGGGCGGCCCTCACTACTTCTTCCTCCAGCAGCCCGAGCTGGTGACGGAGGAGATCCTGGCGGCGGCGGCCCGCGCCGGCTGGTGACCGCCAATCCCACCTCGGTCCAGACGGTCACCGGCCGCTCCTGAGCCGGGCGGGAACCCTCCTCCCTCGCAACCGCCCAGGCGTGACCCGCTCCGCGCTTAGGGTCGGGCCATGCGCGTCCTGAGAACCCCCGACGAACGCTTCGACGGCCTGCCCGGTTGGCCGTTCGAGCCCCGGTACGTGACGGTCACCGACCCGGTCGACGGCACCGAACTGCGGGTGGCCTGCGTGGACGAGGGGCCGAGCGACACGGATCCGATCCTGTTGATGCACGGGGAGCCGTCGTGGTCGTACCTCTACCGCACGATGATCGCCGGGCTCGTGGCAGCGGGACACCGGGTCGTGGCCCCGGACCTGATCGGCTTCGGTCGATCCGACAAACCCGCTGAACGCAGCGACTACACCTACGCACGCCACGTCGAGTGGATGACCCAGTGGCTCGAGGCACTCGATCTGCAACACGTGACGCTGTTCTGTCAGGACTGGGGTGGCCTGATCGGCCTGCGACTCGTGGCCGCCCGGCCCGACCGCTTCGACCGCCTCGTCGTGGCCAACACCTTCCTGCCCACCGGCGACCGTGACCCCGGTGATGCATTCAGGATGTGGCGGGACTTCTCTCAGAATGTCCCGGAGTTCTCCTCGAGCGCCGTGGTGGCGATGGGGTGTGTCTCGGCCCTGACCGACGGGGCGCTCGCCGCCTACGACGCACCCTTCCCCGACCAGACCTACGTGGCCGGGGCCCGACAGTTCCCCACGCTGGTCCCAGCCTCGCCGGACGATCCGGAGGCTCCCGCAAACCGAGCGGCATGGGAGGAACTCGAGCGCTTCGAACGCCCTGTGCTGTGCGCCTTCAGCGACAGCGACCCGATCACCGCCGGCGCCGACCGGGCGATCCGAGAGCGGATCCCCGGGGCCGCCGGCCAACCGCACACGACGGTCACCGGCGGCGGTCACTTCCTGCAGGAGGACTGCAGCGACCAACTCGTCGAGATCGTCAGCGGATTCATCGCCTCGACACCGGAGGCGAGGCAACGGTGAGGCCGGGCGACGCAGTGCGACGCCACAAAAGTTCAACTGGAACGCAGAAAGCTGTCATGAACGGCGGGCTCGTTGCTCCCCTCGGCATGGGATCGACCACCAAGTCCGGTACCCGGCGACGCGCACTCACCAGCACTGGCGTCACGGCACTGATCGTCCTGCTGGCGTGTGGGCCCGCAGCACCGGCGACCGCTCAGGAGCCATCCGGCGACGACGCCATCATCTGTCCCGCCGAGCCGCTGCAGGCGCCGGGGCGTGACTTCAACACGAACCCACTCCCTCTGGCACCCAGCTCAATCGACCTTCGTTGCGCCAACCTGCAGGGGGCGATGATGACCGGGATCGACCTCACGCAGGCAGACCTCAACGGCGCCAACCTGAGCGGAGCGACGCTCGTGTCCGTCAACTTCACCCAGACCAACCTGCGGGGTGCGGTCCTCCGGGACACGACGATTCGGAGCGGCACGATGACGCAGACACAACTGCAGGGTGCCGACCTGCGCGGTGTGCAGATCAGCTCCACGGCCCTCGGGCAGGTCGAGTTGCCCGGAGCGGACCTGGTCGGAGCCACGATGCTCGACGTCGAGTTCACGCAGGTCGATCTGACGGGCGCCCTCATGGTCGGGGTGGATGCCAGCGACTCTGAGTTCACCCAGTCCGAGTTGAACGGCGCCGATCTCACCGACGCCCTCCTGCCCGACGCCTATCTGGTCCAGACCTACCTGAACGAGGCGACGCTGACCGGGGCCGACCTGCGCTCCGTGACCGCATCCCAGTCGTACTTCCAGTCAGCGGACATGCGGAAGGCCGACCTGAGCAACAGCTCGTTCACCCAGTCGGACCTGAGCGGAGCCGACCTGACCGGGGCGATCGTGACCGGCGCCGACTTCCAACAGTCGGACCTCACCGATGCTGCGATCGAGCAGGTGGTCGGCGCGTCCTCACCGTTCCGGGCTGCGGTGCCGATCGCTCTGCTGCTCGGAGTGCTGATCGTTGCTGCGAGTGTGGTCACCCTCATTCGCCGTCTGGCGTTCCGACTCGTCGGGCCGAAGAACCCGTACGACTCGCCCATGACCGTCGGCGGCACCGTGGCGTCGTTCGTCCTCGTTCCGATGCTCGCCGTGGTGCAGGCCGTTGGCGTCTTCCTGGTGATCTGTTCGATCGCCGGAGTGGTCGGATCAGAGGTCAACCCGCTCGGAACAACACAGGGGCCGCCGATCCTCGGCGACCTCGCATTTGATCCGTCAACGATCGTGATCGGATTCATGATGGCCGTCGGCGCCGGGATCATGCGCGTCTTCGCCCGGCGATTCTGAGCAGCTCAGTCCCCTGAGGCCTCGACCCGCGCCTAGATCGTTGCCGAGGGGCTGCCGTCCTCGGCTGCGTAGCGGGCGATCAGTTCGAGCTCGCGGTCACGGTTCGGGAAGCAGAACCACACCAGCACCGCCCCCAGAGCCACGGCAATCGCCGCAGCGCTGAACGCCCAGTCCTGGCCCGCCACGAAGCTCTCTCGGGCGCCCGCGATGATTGCGTCCGCGTACTGCGGGTAGCGCTCGGCGACGTTCGCTGCGCTCGAAAACGACTTCTGGAGCGTCGTCGTGGCGTTACCGGCGAGCTGCTGTTGGGCTTCGGTCGGCGCCCCGGCGATGAGGTCGGCGACGGTGCCGGCGTAACCCGCGGTCAGCAACGCACCCATGATCGACTGCATGATCGCTGCGCCCAGGTCGCGCTGCAGATCCGCCGTCCCCGACGCCATGCCGACCCGCTGCACCGGCACCGAACCGGTGAGCGATCGGGACGCCGGCGTGCCCGCCAGGCCGACGCCGGCTCCCACCAACATCACAGCCACGGCGATCCACACGTAACTCGTGCCGTCACCCCAGACGAAGAGCATCACGAGCAGGCCGGCGAAACAGAGGACGTAACCCACCAGGAGCGTGGCACGCGAACCGATCGACTCGATGAGCTTGGCCGACCGTGGGGCCACGACCACCATCACGAGCGCCGCCGGGAGGACCGATGCCCCGGAGGCGAGCGGGCTGTACCCCTCGACGTTCTGGAGGTACTGCTGGGCGATGAAGATCCCGCCCATGAGGGATCCGAACACGATGATGCCGGCGATGGCCGCCACCCAGAAGGTCGGACGGGCGGCGTAGTGCAGGTCATACAGAGGGTTTGGTGCCCGACGCTGCTGCAGGATGAACACCACGCCCGCCACCACCGCCACGACGAACAACACGAGTGCCAACGTGGAGGCTTCCGGCTTGACGACGAAGGTGATCGCGGCCACGAGAGCGGCCACGAACACCACTGACACCACCCCACCGAAGTGGTCCACCTGCTCGTCGCTCTCACCGACGTGAGCGGGGATGAGCTTGAGCGCCAGGACGACTGCGACCGCAGCGAGCGGCACCGTGAACAGGAACGGGGAACCCCACCAGAACCACTGCAGGAGCAACCCCGACACGAGCGGACCGAGCGCAGCCATGGCACCGCCGATCGCCGACCACAGTGCGATCGAACGTGTCCGGGCCTGGCCGGACCACAGCGCCGTGATGAGAGCGAGCGTGGTCGGGAACGCCATGCCGGCGGCGAAACCGCCCAGGATCCGGAAGGCGATCAGGAAGCCCACTGAGGGCGCCCAGGCGGCGAGTAGCGAGGCCGGGATGGCGAGTCCCGTCCCGAGCAACAGGAGTGTCTTGCGACCGTAGCGATCACCGATTGCCCCCAGATACAGCACCGAGGAGGCCAGACCGAGTGAGTAACCGACCGCCACCAGGTTGATCTGGAGTTGCGAGGCGTCGAACGCCAGCCCGATGTCCGGTAGCGCCACGTTGGCCACCGAGAGGTTGAGGTTGGCAACCGTGGCCACCAGGATCAGCGTCAACAGGACGAGCGGTGCTTGATCAGGAGTCGAACCCCCCGAGTTCCCAGCCTCTTCGGTCACCACACTGCTCACAGGGCCATTATCGCCACATCCGACCCGGGGAACCGGAATCTCCCACACAGCGGCCCGGGTGGCAGGCTGAGAAGGTGGACTTCGACCTCGCCGTGCTGGACGACCCGGACACCACGACCTCAGCCGACGGGACCCCCGTGGCCGTCTACGACCTCGGTGGCAAAGGCCCGGATGCACTGCTCGTGCACGCCACCGGGTTCTGCGCCGGCACGTGGCTGCCCCTCGTCGGTCGACTCGAGGGTCTACACATCACAGCGCTCGACATCCGCGGTCACGGCCAGTCGGGTGGCGGCGACTCGATGGACTGGGTCGCCACCGGCGACGACGTCACAGCTGCGATCGACGCCCTGGGCCTGGATCGTCCGTTCGGCATCGGGCACTCGATGGGCGGGGCGTCGCTCCTACTCGCGGAGATCGCCCGACCGGGCACCTTCTCGGGACTGTGGCTCTTCGAACCGATCGTGTTCCCGGCCGACTTCCCCAGCCCTCCCCCCGGTGCACCCAACCCGATGGTCGATGCTGCACGGCGTCGGCGGGCCGACTTCCCGTCGGCTGATGCGGCGCTCGCCAACTTCTCGTCCAAGCCGCCGTTGTCGGTGCTGCACCCCGAGGCACTGGCGGCCTACGTCCGGCACGGTTTCGCAGCGAGTCCAGATGGCGGCGTCACCCTCCGATGCCAACCCGAGTTCGAGGCATCGACCTACGCCGCTGGGACGTCACCCCACACATGGCAGCACCTCGATGAGGTGCGCTGTCCGGTCACGGTGGTCTGCGGACGACCCGAGCCGGGACCGCCGATGCTCGCCCCCGGAGTGGCCGAACGCCTCCCCTTCGGCCGGCTCGAGACCCATCCGGAGGTCGGGCACTTCGCCCCGTTGAGCGATCTCGAGCAGATGGCGGACTCGGTCACCGCTGCAGTCCGGGCCCTCGACTGAGGCCGTCGACCCCGAGAACGGGCTCTGTCACCCGCAGGTTCTACGATCACCCCATGTCGCTTCCTTTGCCGAGCACGCTGTCGCCGTCCAAGGTCTCGAGCTTCACCAACTGCGCGCTCGCGTTCCGGTTCACCAACATCGACCGCCTGCCGGAACCGCCGTCGCTCCCGGCGGTCAAGGGGACCACGGTCCACCGGGCGCTCGAGTTGCTGTTCGACGCCGAGCCCGCCGATCGAACGCCCGAGCGTGCCCGGCAGTGCCTCGAGCAGGCCCTCACCGAGATGGAACAGGACTCCGACTACCAGGGTCTCGACCTCTCCCCCGCCGAGGCCCAACGGTTCGCACGGGACGCCTCGGTCATGGTCGAGCGGTACTTCACGCTGGAGGATCCCTCGACCGTCGAGGCCGTCGGAGTCGAGATGATGCTCACAGCCGATCTGGGCGGCGTCACGGTCCGCGGCATCATCGACAGGCTCGAACTCGACAGCGAGAGTCACCTGGTCGTCACCGACTACAAGACCGGGCGAGCTCCATCACCGGACCAACTCGGGTCCCGCATGGGCGGCGTCCACTTCTACTCGATGCTCTGTGAACACGTCCTCGGACGCCGGCCGGTCCGGGTGCAACTCGTCTACCTCGGCGGAGAACCACAGATCATCTCCACCCCCACATCCGAGCAGTCCAACCGCGGCACCGAACGACGGGTCAAGGCGGTGTGGTCCGCCATCGAACGGGCGTGCGAGAACGAAGACTTCCGGCCACGCCCAGGGGCGCTCTGCCGGTGGTGTGCGTTCCAGGCCTACTGCCCTGCGTTCGGCGGCGACCCGGCACAGGCCGCCGTGAACCTCGCCGGACCCACCTGATGCCCAACCGGGGCGCCTTCGGCCACCCGTACGTTCGCACAGTCGATGCCCTCGGCGAGCGACTCGCCAGCGCCGGCCGTGGTTCACCGAACCTCGATCGCCTCCTCTACACGCTCAGCCAGGCGGGAAACCACAGCGCCATCTGGCACGGCGTCAACGCCATCGACGCCACGGTCGTTGCGTGGTCCATCGGCGCCGCCGGAGGGAACGCATCAGCACACCGCCGCAACGCTCTCCGGCGCAGCGCCGTGCTCGTCGCCGAGCAGGTCGCCGTGAACGGCGTGGTGAAGTCGTGGTTCCGTCGCCGCCGTCCGACGTCCGTCGATGACCATCCCCACGATCTGCGCGAGCCCCGCACATCGAGCTTTCCGAGCGGTCACGCCTCGGCCGCAGCGTGCTCAGCGACCATGCTCAGCGCCGATCTGGGAGCCGGGCCGCTCTGGTGGACCCTCGCTGCAGCAGTGGCCTGGAGCCGAGTCCATGTCGGCGTGCACCACGCCTCCGACATCATCGGGGGCGCCGCCATCGGACGCACCGTCGGCCGGATCGCCACTGGCATCTGGCCATCGACGTGACCACCGGGCAGTCCTGAGGCACTCGACCCGTCGATCCCGGTAGCGTGAGGGCGTGGCGGGTGAGAACCAGATGACCCCGTTCGAGGCCGTGATGTGGGAACTCGAACGGGACCCCAACCTGAGTTCGATGTTCGCCAACCTCACCACGCTCGACCGCCCGCCGGATCGGGACCTTCTCCGGGCCCGACTCATCCGGACCTGCGGCCGGGTTCCTCGTCTTCGACAACGGGTCCGAACCCCCAACGGTCGCTTCAGCCCGCCGGAGTGGCACGAGGATCCCGATTTCGACGTCGACCGGCACCTTCGATGGATCGACCTCGGCGGGAATGCCGGCCACAGCGAACTCACCACGCTGGTCGCCACCTTGTCCCGTCAGCCACTCGACCGGTCACGGCCGCTGTGGGAGTTCATCATCATCGAGGGACTCGCTGACGGTCGCGCCGCCATGTTGCAACGGCTGCATCACACGATCACCGACGGCGAGGGCGGTATACGCCTCTCGGTGGAGTTCCTCGACCTCGAACGGGATCCACCTCCGTCGGAACGCCCGGGCGAACCCACCTCCGTCAGTGCCGATGTGCCCACCCAGACCGATGACACCCCGAGTTCGTTCTCCCGGCTGGGTTCCACCGCTGCGGCGGCGCTGCGGCAGCCGGTGGACCTGATCGCCGGCGTCCTCGCCGGAGTCGGTGGTGCGGTGGCGCACCCGAGCACCCTCGGGGACAGCACCAGCCGGGCCGCTGCGACGGTCAACTCCGCCATCCGGCAGGTGGTCATGGATCCCCGTCACTCCCCCATCTGGCGAGAACGCTCGCTCGACCGATGGTTCGACACGACACAGGTCTCGCTCGCCGAGGTGATCGACGCCGCCCACGCCATCGGGGCCACCGTCAACGACGTCTTCGTGGCGGGCGCCGCAGCGGCGGCCGGTGAGTACCACCGTCTCGTCGGCGCCCCGATCGACGCCCTGCGCGTGTCGATCCCGATCAGTACCCGCCACGATCGTTCAGCGGGGGGCAACGCCTTCTCGCCGAGTCAGTCGCTCGTGCCCACCGGCGAAATGGACCCGATCGATCGGGTCCGAGCGGTGCACGAGATCCTCTCCGACGTCAAGGGGGAACGAGCCCTCGACTCCGTCGACACTGCATCGTCGTGGTTGGCGCTCCTGCCCTCTGTCGTGGTGGTCCGAGCGGGTCAGCAGATCGCCGGGGCGGTCGACTTCGTCTGTTCGAACGTGAAGGCTGCGCCGTTCGACCTGTTCGTTGCTGGATCCTTGATCGAGGGCAACTACCCGATTGGGCCACTCGCAGGCACTGCGTTCAACCTGACGACGATGAGCTACAACGGCCAGTTGTGCATGGGGCTGGTCGTGGACACCGCAGCAGTCGAACGACCCGAGATGCTGCTCGCTGAGGTGAACCGTGCCTACGAAGAGATCTTGGGTGCCGTCGCTCGGATACCGGACCGCTCAGCCAGCGACGAGCTGGCTCTCGGCCCGGGCGAGGATCGAACGGAGGTCGAGGAGTAGATCGGCGACTTCGGACGTCGAGACGAGTTCCCGATCGAGAACACCCTGCAGACCGCCCTCGATGATTTGGATGGCTTCACGCACCGAATCGACCCCGGCGAGAGCGGTGGCGCCGATGAGGTTCTCGAGTTCGCTGCTGTCGGGCAGGTCGGTCACTTCGGTCACGGGCCCTCCTCGGCTCGAGTTCGTTCTCACAGAATACCGCTGCGGTGTGACACCTCCACGTCAGTTTGGGTCCTCGCCTAGCGTGGGTCGATGAATCGCAGCAGTCCGGGAGAGCAACAACGGCCCGGCATCACGTTCGCCAGCTTCCAGAGCCTCGGCCTGCGCGCCGCGTGCGAAGCGGCCCAACGGGCCGCGGACGCCGGCTACGGGTCCTTCTGGACCGCCGAGACCACCGGACCGGAGGCCTTCGCCACGCTCGCTCACATCGGAGCGCACGTCGACGGGCTCGACCTGGGCACCGGAGTGCTCGCAGTGCAACTCCGGACCCCGCCGCTCGCCGCCATGGGAGCCGCCACGCTGCAGGAGGCCCACCCGGATCGACGGATCCTCCTCGGGGTCGGAATCTCCTCGCCTGTGGTCGTCGGCCGGTGGCACGGCGCCGAGTACGGCGACCGCCCGGTCGCCCGGATGCGCTCGTATCTGGGACTCACCCGTGCGTGCCTGACCGGGGAGCGGGTCGACCAGACCGACGGCGACCAGATCGACGGCGACCACCCGATCAGCGGGTTCCGCCTCGGGGTCCGGCTCGGTGAACGGCGACCCGAACTCGTGCTCGGCGCCCTCAACGAGCGGATGCTCCGACTCGCCGGCGAGGCCGCCGACGGCGTGTTGTTGAACTACCTCCCGGCCAGTGCCGTGCCGTGGTGCGTGGAGCAGGTCCGAGCCGGCGAATCGGCGGCCGGACGTCCCGCCGGAAGCTGCACCGTGTTCGCATACGTGCACGTCGGCGTCTGTGATCCGCTCGCAGCCCGGCCCGCAGCCCGACGGGACCTCTTCTCCTACGCCGTCGTCCCCGCCTACGCCACGGCCTTCGCCCGGGCGGGCTACGCCGAGGAGATCGAAGCGCTCCGGGCGGCGCGTGAAGCCGGCGACCGAGATGCGGCGGTTGCGGCGATGTCGGATCAGATGTGCGACCAGATCGACGTCTGTGGTGATGCTGCGCACATTCGCGCCACCGTTGGCGAGTACCGCTCCGCCGGAGTGGACGTGCCGGTGATCATGCCGCTGCCGTGGGGGGAGGACCGTCGCCGCACGATCGACGACACGATCGACGCCGTCGCCGGTGCCTGAGTCGGTGCCTGAGCCGGTGCCTGAGCCGGTGCCTGAGTCGGTGCCTGAGCCGGTGCCTGATCCGCACCGGCGCACGATCGACGTCTACGAACAGCGCGGCGCAGAGTGGGAGGAGCGGCGACGGCCGAACACCGACGACGCCACGACGTTCAGTGAACTCCTCACCGACGAGTCATCCCCGCCGGGCGCCGTGGTCGATCTGGGTTGCGGACCCGGCTGGCACCTACCGTCGCTTCCTGCCGGAACGGTCGCTGCGGATGCAGCGCGAGCGATGCTGGACCTCGTTCCCCAGTACGCACCGCACGCACCCCGGGTTCAGCTCGATCTGCGGGCGCTGCCCTTCGCCCGACACTCGCTGCGCGCCGCCTGGGTCAACAAGAGCTACGTGCACCTCGACCGCCGACTCGTGCCATTGGCGCTGTGGGATCTGCACCGGAGTGTCGCCGTTGGAGGCGGGGTGCACCTGAGTGTGTTCGGAGCCGATGACGCCAGCGCTGCCGTGGCGACCGAGCACGCCGAATGGGCCCGGGACGACTTCAGTGGACGATCGTTCTCGCACTGGGAGTCCGATCTCCTCGCAACGGTCATCGCCGGGTCGGGCTTCTCCATCGTCGAGTCGAGTGTCCGCCCCGAATCAGACGGCGTGACGTTCCACCGTCTCGTGCTGCGCCGAGAGCGAACCCTCGCCGACACCGTGGGACCGGCCATGCGTCTCCTGCTGGTCGGCCTCAACCCGTCGCTGTTCGCCGCAGATGCCGGCGTGGGCTTCGCCCGGCCCGGCAACCGGGCGTGGCCGGCGCTGTTGGCGAGCGGACTGGCCCGAGTCGACCGGGACCCGACCGACCTCCTCCGCCACGGACGCATCGGGATGAGTGACCTCGTGAAGCGGGCAACGCCCCGAGCTGACGAACTCGAACCGGCCGAGTTCGCTGCTGGTCTCGGACGTCTCGAGCGGCTCTGCGGCTGGCTTCAGCCGGGAGTGGTGTGCGTGCTCGGAATCACCGGGTGGCGCCACGCCACAGGCGACCGTCGGGCGCAGCTCGGGGAACAGACCCAGCAGCTCGGTGGAACGCCGGTGTACGTGGCGCCGAATCCGAGTGGCCTCAACGCCCACACCAGCGTCGACGACCTCACCGACCACCTCCGCGCCGCACTCGACGTCGGCGATCGTCACACTGTTGGAGATCACTCAGCGAGACCCGACACGACCGATCAGCCCTAGGCTGCGCCAGGAGATCAGCAGCACAGGGGGACCACGTGAAGGTACGGCTCGAACCCGCCGACGAGTACATGCACCCGGGCCCCGAGCCCACGTTCAACGAGTCCATGTACTTCAACTTCTTCGACCCGAGCGAACAACTCGGCGGGTTCGTACGGATCGGAAACCGCCCCAACGAGGGCCACGCAGAAATGACGGTGTGTCTGTACCTGCCTGACGGCCGGGTGGCGTTCACGTTCCACCGACCCGAGATCGACAGCAACGAGCGGTTCGCTGCAGGCGGGGCGAGCTTCGAGGTGATCACACCGTTCGAGGAACTGCGGGTCCGTTACGACGGGAAGCTCGTCATTCTCGACGAGCCGCTCGACATGGCCGACCCGCGAGCAGCGTTCACGTCCAACCCGTGGGAGACAGCGTCGGTGGACCTCACCTACTCGGGTGCGTCCACCCCCTTCGGCGGCGAGCCCGAGGAATCCCACGAACGACCCGGCGAGGAGTTCGCCCGCGGCCACTACGAACAGCTCGTGCAGGCACGGGGCACGGTGCGCGTCGGCGAGGAGGAGTGGAGCGTCGACGGACGGGGCCTGCGTGATCATTCCTGGGGGCCGCGCACGTGGCAGGCCCCTTGGTACTACCGCTGGCTCACGGTCAACATGGGCGACGGCACCGGCATGATGCTCAGCCGAATCGCCCGCGCCGACGGGCCCGGCACCCGGGGCGGGTTCGTCTGGGACGGCACCGGACTGCGCCCGGTCGACCATGTCGAGATCTCGACCGAGTGGATCGGCGAGGACCTCTACCACCAGCAGATCACGGCCCGATTCGACGTCCGTGGACCCGACGGACCACTTCGCCGAGAGCTCACCGGCGAGGTCCGGAACCTGATCCCGCTCCGCAACCGACGCGACGGCCGCGTGACCCGCATCTCCGAGGGGCTCACCGTCTGGACGCTCGACCGGCCGCTCAGCGCATCCGAACCCGGACACGACAGCTCTGACCCGAGCGCCACGACCGGTTACGGGTTGTCGGAGTACCTCGATCAGATCATCGACGGCGAACCCGTCGGCCGCGCCGAGTGAACACTGTTCGCCAAAGGATCTATGCTGGCGTCAGGGTCGGCGCAACAACTGCGGTGTCCTGCGATTCGGACCCGGTCGATCCCGGTGAACCGAGAAGGAGCGTGCCGTGACCACCACCGAGTCCTCGAGCGAACTCGCAGCAGCATTCACTGATGTCGACACGCCCTACCTCCTCGGCCAGTACGAGCCGGTCCACGACGAACGACACGACGTTGCCCTCGAGGTCACCGGAGAGCTTCCCGCTGGCCTGCGCGGCGCATACCTGCGCAATGGCTCCAACCCATTCTTCCCGCCGCCCGGGCGGTATCACGTCTTCGACGGCGACGGCATGCTCCACGGGATCTACCTCGACGGCGAGGGCGGTGTCGAGTACCGCAATCGCTGGATCGACTCGAGAGGTCTCCGCTACGAACAGTCCGTCGGGCACTCCGTCTACGGCGGCCTGAATGAGTTCTCCATGCCGTCCGCCGAGGCGATCGAGGCGGGGGGGATGTACAAGAACACTGCCAACACCAACATCATCCGTCACGCCGGACGGCACCTGGCACTCATGGAGGGAGCGCACCCGACCGAGGTGACGCCGGAGTTGGCGACCGTCGGGGAGTACGACTTCGACGGGGCGCTGCACGGTGCCATGACCGCCCACCCTCGTTGGGATGCGGCCACCGGCGAGTTGTTGTTCTTCGGTTACTCGCCGTTCCCCCCGTACCTCCGGTACCACGTGGCCGATCGGTCCGGTGCGTTGGTGCGCTCCACCGACATCTCCATCGGACGTTCGGTGATGATGCACGACTTCGTGACCACCGAGTCGGCTGCGGTGTTCTTCGACCTCCCGGCGCTCTTCGACGGCGAGTCGCTCATGAACGGCGGCACGGCCATCCGCTGGCAACCAGAGACCGGTGCGCGCATCGGCGTCATGCCACGCGACGGCGAAGGAACCGACACCGTGTGGATCGACGTCGAACCGTTCTACGTGTTCCACTTTCTCAACGCCCACGACGAGGACGGGCGGATCGTCGTCACCGGATGCCGTTCCGAGGCGATGCCGACGGCGTTCGGGGACGATTCACCGCCCGAGGACCACGTTCGCCCGTACCTGTGGCGCTGGGAGATCGACCCGGTTGCCGGCACCGTCACCGACCGACAACTCGACGACCGCACCGGCGACTTCCCTCGGATCAACGACTCCTACAACGGTGTTGCGCACCGTTACGGCGCGCACGCTCACACCCGTCACTGGGGTCAGGAAGGCGTCGAGTTCGACGGCGTGATCTGGTTCGACCTGGACAAGGGCACCTCGAGTGAGCACGTCTACGGGCCCACCTCGGTGTGTGGCGAGGCAGTGTTCGCCGCTGACCCCGACGGCTCCTCCGAGGATGACGGATGGCTCATCAACATCGTCACTGATCTGGCCGAGGGCACCAGTTCCTTCGTCGTGCTCGATGCCCGCGACGTCTCAGCTGGGCCCGTCGCCGAAGTGCGGCTGCCTCGACGCGTGCCGTTCGGTTTCCACGGCAACTGGCTCCCGACGCTCGACTGACCGGCCCGACATCGGTGCTCCTCCACGACGTGCCTCGAGCGGCGGCAGCGTCCGAGCCCTCGGCGCCGTCGCTCGTCGCCGGTGACCGGCGCTGGGACGCCGTCGGCTTCGCCGAACTGGTCGACGCGCTGGGGAGCGGCCTCGCCCGGCACAGCGTCCCGGGCGACCGGGTGGCCGTCGTCGCCGACAACCGGCCCGAGTTCGCTGCGCTCCTCTACGCTGCGCCCCGGGCGGGGACACTGCTCGCCATGGGCAACACGCGACACACAACCGACGAACTGGTCGACGTGCTCGCCGACGCCGCCCCGACCGTGGTGGTGGGGACCACAGAGCACGTCGAACGGCTGGTCGAGCGCGCCGACGATCTGGGCAGCGTCCGGTCGTGGTGGTCGCTCGACGACCCGCCGCCCGGGGCGCGCCACGTCGATGACCTGCTCGCCGGACCGGTGGTCGAACCCGCACCCGCCCACGAGGACGACCCCGTCTGGTTGATCCACACCTCCGGCACGACCGGTCGTCCCAAGGGGGTCCTGCTCACCCACCGCTCCGTGCTGGCGGCGGTCGCCAACGGGGCCGAGGCCCGCCCGATGGGCCCCGACGACGTCTACATGTTCCCGTTCCCGCTGTTCCACATCGCCGCGTACAACGTGGTCCACGCCCACCAGCAGGGGCGGCCGGTCGTCCTGGCCGCCAGGTTCGACGCCGCCGACGCGCTGGCGACGATCGAACGGGAGCGCGTAACCCAGGTGTCCCTCGCTCCGACCATGGTGGCCATGCTCCTCGATCACCCGGACCGGGCTGCGACCGACCTCTCCAGCCTGAGCCGGATCTCCTACGGCGCCTCGGCCATGCCGCCGGACCTGATCCGACGGACCCTGGCGGAGCTCCCCGGGGTTGGTCTCGCCCAGGGCTACGGCATGACCGAGCTCTCGGGGAATGCCGTGTTCCTGGGCCCAGAGGATCACCGTCAGGCCGTGGACGACGCCCCCGAGCTGCTCGCCGCCGCCGGGCGACCCGGACCACTCGTCCGGGTGCGGATCGCCGATGAGGCCGGCGACGAGCTCCCTACCGACACTGCGGGCGAGATCCTGGTGAGTGGACCCCAGGTGTGCGCCGGCTACTGGAACCAACCCGAGGAGACAGCCGCTGTCCTCCACACCGACCCGGACGGCACCGCGTGGATCCGCACCGGGGATCTGGGGACCGTCGACGACGACGGCGTCCTGAGGATCGTCGACCGCCTCAAAGACCTGGTGATCACCGGGGGCGAGAACGTCTCGTCCCGGGAGGTCGAGGACGTGCTCGCCGGCCACAAGCTGGTGCGGGCCGTGGCCGTGGTCGGGACGCCCGACGAACGTTGGGGCGAGGCGGTGTGCGCTGCCGTCGTGTGGACCGACGGCACCGATCCGGATCTCGCCCCGACGGAGCTGCGCGCATGGAGCGAGGGACGGCTCGCCGGGTTCAAGCGGCCCCGCCACGTGGTCACGTTCGACACGCTGCCGACCAACGCGTCCGGCAAGGTCGACAAACGTGCAGTCCGGTCCGCCGTGCTCGCGGCGGTGCGTGCACCGCGCGCACCCGCTGCCGGGGCCGGCTGAACCGGGTCCCTCAGTCGGGCTCGAGGCGGGCGACGGCTCCGTTCTCGGACGGGTCCGTCGACGTCGACAGGAATGCCTCGAGGGCCTCGACCGCCACCGTCGGCGTGGTCAGGCGCAGACCGATCGCCAGCACGTTGGCATCATTCCACCGCCGGGCACCGGCTGCCGTGGCGGCGTCGGTGCACAGTGCCGCCCGTACGCCGGCGACCTTGTTGGCGGCGATCGAGACTCCGGTGCCGGTCCAGCAGCAGACGACCCCCACGTCGACGGACCCCGACGCCACCGCTTCGCCGACGAGACGGCCGACCTCGGGCCACTCGGGGGTTCCGCCCACCAACCTCACCCGATGTCCCTGCTCCCCGAGCCACGCCACGAGGGCCTCGGTCGTCGGCGTGACCTCGTCGGCCCCGAACGCCACGTCCACCGCCAAATCGTACCGTCGGCCCACGAGCGTCGCCGCTCCCGCCCCGCCGCTGTGGACTCGGGTACCGTGCCGCCGTGCCGTTCCACACCGCCATCGACCTGGCCGCTGCGATCCGACGCCGGGAGGTGTCACCCGTCGAGGTGCTCGACGAGTACCTGTCCGAGGTGGACCGCCTGAACCCCGTCCTGAACGCCGTGGTGTTCCGTGACGACGACCGGGCCCGGGCCGAGGCGCAAGCCGCTGCGGACCTGGTGACCAGCCGGGACGCCGCAGACCTGCCGCCGTTCTGCGGGGTGCCCGTGCCCATCAAGGACCTCGACGACGTGGAGGGCTGGCCCACCTCGTACGGCTCCCTGGGAACCGCTGACGGTCCGGTCGACCAGGACAGCCTCGAGGTCGAGCGACTCGAGGACGCCGGCTTCGTCCTCATGGGCAAGACCGCGACCCCCGAGTTCGGCGCCATCTCCTGCACCGAGTCCCAGCGGTTCGGAGCGACCCGCAACCCGTGGAACACCGACCACACTCCCGGCGGGTCCTCGGGCGGTGCCGGGGCGGCGGTCGCTGCGGGCATGGCTCCGGTGGCACACGCGAGCGACGGCGGCGGGTCGATCCGGATCCCGGCGTCGTGCAACGGACTGGTCGGTCTCAAGCCGAGCCGCAACCGAGTGCTGGGCCGGGTGGAGTCACTGCACGGTGCGTCGACCAACGGCGTGCTCACCCGGACCGTGGCCGACACCGCAGCAGTGCTCGACGTGCTGGGCGCACCCGACCCGGGCTCGTGGAACTTCGCCCCGCCCGAGGACACACCGTTCCGTGACGCCGTCAGGGAGGATCCCGGCCGACTACGCATCCGACTGTGCGCAGAGAACGCGCTCGGACTGGAGCCCGACCCGGCGGTGGTCGACGCCATGGACGCAGCGGGCGCGCAGCTTGAGGCACTCGGCCACCACGTCGAGCTGGCACCGCCCCACTGGCCCGACGCGGCGGCGTTCCTCACCTCGTTCCTGATCGTGTGGTCGACCATCTCGGCGGGCACGCCGATCGTCGACGAGACCAAGTTGGAGCCGCACGTGCGCGCAGACCGGGTCTCGGCGCGCACCTACGATGCCATCACCTACGTCGAGTCCCTCCAGCAGCTGCAGCTGGCCTCGCGGCAGTTCACCGAGCAGTTCGGCCGGGATTTCGACGTGCTGGTCTCGCCGACCATGGCCGTGCTGCCACCCCGGGTGGGGGCGATCTGGCTGGGCGCCGAGGAGGAACCCAGCGCACCGATCGCCAACGCCACGCCGATGGCCTGCTACACGGCCGTGTTCAACGTGACAGGCCAGCCTGCGATCTCCCTGCCGCTGCACGTCGACGACTCGGGTCTACCGGTCGGGGTCCAGTTCGCCGCCGGTCCGTGGCAGGACCGGCTACTGCTGCAGCTGGGCGCGCAACTCGAGGCCGCAGCCCCCTGGGCCGACCGTCACCCCTCGCTCTGAGGGTTCCCCGGGCCGGGCTGGGCGCTTCCGCGGAAGCACCCTCAGCCCAGATGCTTCCGCGGAAGCGCCCCGCCCGTCAGGCCAGCGCGTCGGTGACGACCAGCCGCTGACGATCCCCCAGCGTCGCTCCAGGGAACACCCGCTCGAACACGGCAACGGCCTGGTCGGGTGAGGTCAGGTCGAGCACCGCTGCCAGCATCTTGATGTCCTCGACGTCGGTGGGCCGGGCGGCGGCCATCTTCATGGCGAGCAGCGGTGCCGCCGAGGCCGCCGCAACCCGGAGTGCCGGATGGTCGAACACCACGAGCGCATCGGGGTCCGGGAGCGGCGACACGTAGGCCGCGGCCTGCTCGTTCAGCCAGGTGGACGGCAGGTTGCGGTCCAGGGCGACCGAGCGCACCTCCTCCATGAGCGCTCCGTGGCCGTCCAGCACGACAGCGTCGATGTCACGGGTGGCGCGACGAGCGTCGAACGACATGCTGATCGCCGCACCGCCGATCACGTACACCGACGCCGTCACCCCCCTGTCGGCCAGGCGCTCGGCCAGGTCGGTGAACAGCTCCGTCAACTGCTCACGGGACCACAGCGCCCCGTCAGACACGTGCCAGCTCACGCCGATCGAGGAACACGCACCGTCGGGCCAGCGCGGCGGGAGCGTCGCGGAGTCCGGTCACGCGCAGCGACGGCAGGTCGACCGGAAACCAGAACACCTCCAGGAACCGGTCGCCGTCGTGGACCCACGCAGGGACCGACAGCGCGCCCAGGCAACCCAAGTGCTCCACCAGCCCACCGATGAGCGCGTCGAACCGACGGTCACCGGTGCTCGGGGGCAGGTCGGCGACCAGACTCGACGCGACCACCGGGTCGTCGATCGCTCCCACTTCTGAGAACCAGCCGACGCAGCACCGGAGACGATCCTCGTCCGACGACAGGTCACGGACCTGTTCCGCGAGCGAGGCAGCCGTGGCGATCCCCGTGGTGGCGTCGGACACAGGGTCAGGCTACCGAGCGGTCCGCCGGGACCGGGCGCTTCCGCAGAAGCACCCTCAGCGTGGGGCGAGGTCTCTCACAGCTTGACGCACGTCGTAGCCGAACGGGAGGAGCGCGAGCGCCGGCGTGGTCACCCCGTTGGCGACGTACCGACCGATGTGCTCCCGGCACGCCTCGGGCGGACCCGAGATGATCAGCTCGTCGACAAGCGAGTCGGGGATCGCCTCGAGGGCGCCCTTGCGGTCACCGGCGTCCCACTGACGCCACATCTCAGCGAGTTGCTCGCCCCGGCCGAGCCACTCGTGGAACGCCGCGTACACGGGCACGTTCAGGTACGCCGCAATGGCGACCTTGCCGAAGTTGAGCACCGTCTCGCGGTCGGTCGTCGGCGCCACGAACAACCGGGCGACGACCTCCTTGGGGACGCCACCGCCGGCGGACTGCACGATCGGCGCGACGGTGAGCACATCCTCGGCCGAGAGCCAGTTGATGATCGCACCGTCGCCGTCGCGACCGGCGAGGCGCAGCATCCCGGAGCGAAGCGCTCCCACCAGGATCGGCGGGGCCTGCTCGGGCCGAATGCCGAGGCGGAACCCCCGGACGTCCCAGCAGCCGAACGTGCCCGAGACCTTCTCGCCGGTGAGCGCCTGTCGGAGGAACGCGATGGTGTCGGCCACCTGGCGGTAGGGGTCGCGGAACTCCAGGCCGTTCCACTGCTCGACGATCACGTTGGACGACGTCCCGATCCCAAAGGCGAACCGCCCGGGCGCGGCGTCGGCCATGGTCGCGACGCTCTGCGCGAGCAGTGCGGGGCCCCGGGTGTACGCGGGCACGATCGCGCTGCCGAGGCGGAGTGTCGGCGCCCACGCCGAGGCGAGCGCGAGCGGGGTGAACGCATCGGCGCCGTTGGCCTCGGACGACCAGACGTCGGTGTAGCCCAGGTCGGCGAGCTCGACGATCCACTCACGCTGTTCGTGCAGCGGGACCCGTTCGAAGGGGATGGTCATGCCCCAGCGGGGACCGGCGGGCGGGACGGGTGCGTCGGACATGGGGCGACCCTACGCGAGCCACACACAGGCGGTCGCGGTGTTGCCGGGGCCCGGCTGTTCAGTCGAGGCGACGGTTGCGGACCAGCGCCGACTGGCTGGCGGATGCGAGCAGCACGCCCGCCTCGCTCCACAGGTAGACGGACCCGTGGCCGAACCCGTCCCAGAGCCCGTCAACCCGAACGTCGACGAGCACCCAGTCGGCCGGCTCGAGGCGCACCACCCGGAGCGTGTTGTCCAGGCTGTTCGACGGCCACCACCCGCCGAGTGACTGCGAGATCCCGAACGGCACGTAGTCCCCCAGCACGGCGAGCGCCCCAGCCGACATCTCCACGTCGGGCATGCGCACCCACAGCGCGCTGCGACCGTCGAGCCGAGGGTTGCCGTCGAGGTCGTCCCAGCCGCGCCCAACGGCGATGCGCACGTCGAGCCGGGTCATGATCGATCGCTCCTGTCCGAAGCGCGGCGCGCGGCCCGGGCAGTCCTGCGGGCCCGGAACCTGCGGCATCACCTGCCACTGACCTGATGCGTCCAGCATCCGCGAGCCGAGTGCTGCGTTCACGGTCAACACCTCTCGATCACCCACGTGCGCCGTGGCGCGGGCCTGGGACGTCTGGCGCCCCTCCACCACGACCGTCACGTCCAGGTCGAGCTGCTCCCCCAGCATCGCGAAGCTCAGGTACTGGGCGGTCGCCCACACCACCGGCCGGTCGCACACCTGCTCCATCGAGGCAACTGCGGCGGCCAGGCCGCACCCGCCGAAGAGGAACTGACCGCCCGTCATCAGGTCCTCGGTGACGAGCATGGAGTACCGACCGTGGCCATCGGAGGGCTCGAGACCAAGGAACTCGGTGACGTCCACGGCGGCCGAGGCTACAAGCGGCGGGCATACTGGCCGGCATGCCCCTGCACCACCGCTCCGCCCTGGACGACCTCAACGCCCCGATCTTCAGCCTGCTCGCCGAGGTCGTCCCCAAGTACCGGTTCCCGGAGCACACCTTCGACCCGAACGCCGCCTTCAAGCTCGTCGAGTCCTCCCTCGAGCTCGACGGAGTCGCCAGCCAGAATCTGGCGACGTTCTGCCAGACCCGGGAGTCCGACCAGATTCGACGCATCATGGACCTGTCGATCTCAAAGAACCTGATCGACAAGGACGAGTACCCGCAGTCCGCAGAACTGGAGCGACGCTGCGTCGCCATGCTCGCCGACCTGTGGCACGCCCCCGACGCCCACAACCCGGTAGGCACGTCGGCCATCGGGTCCTCCGAGGCCGCCATGCTCGCCGGCATGGCGATGCTTCGTCGGTGGAAGGCGAAGCGGCAGGCCGAGGGCAAGTCGACCGACACGCCCAACGTGGTGTGCGGACCGGTGCAGGTGGTGTGGGACAAGTTCTGTCGCTACTGGGACGTGGAGCAGCGTGAGGTCGGCATGACGACCGGCCGCTACTGCATGGACCCCGAGTCGATGGTCGCCCTGGTCGACGAGCACACGATCGGCGTCGTGCCGACGCTCGGCGTGACGTACACCGGTGAGTACGAACCCGTCGCCGACCTCGCCGCCGCGCTCGACGACCTGCAGGCCCGCACCGGACTGGACGTCGACATCCACGTCGACGCCGCCAGCGGCGGGTTCACTGCACCGTTCTGCGCTCCGGAGCTCCCTTGGGACTTCCGGGTCCCCCGTGTGAAGTCCATCAACGCCTCGGGCCACAAGTTCGGTCTGGCACCGCTCGGCACCGGCTGGGTGCTGTGGCGTGACGCCGCGGAGCTGCCGGAGGAGCTGATCTTCCACGTCACCTACCTGGGTGGCGACATGCCGACGTTCCAGCTCAACTTCTCACGCCCCGCCGGCCAGATCGCCGCCCAGTACTACCTGTTCGTCCGGCTGGGCCGGGTCGGCTACGAGGGCATCCACGGGGCCGCGTACGCCAACGGCCAGCACCTCGCAGATGCGATCGGCAACACGGGGCGCTTCGAGATCGTCTTCGACGGTCGACCCGAGGCCGGCATCCCGGCGGTCACCTGGAAGCTGCCCGACGACGACACGACGACCAAGTGGTCGCTGCTCGAACTCGCCGACCGGCTGCGGACCCGCGGCTGGCAGGTCCCCGCCTACCCACTCACCGGCGACCTGTCGAACCAGCTCGTGCAGCGGGCGCTGATCCGCCAGGAGATCGACCGGGAGCGCATCGACGTGCTGATCCAGGACCTTCAGGATGCGATCGCCTTTCTGGATGCGCACCCGCCGAGCTCCGTGCAGACCCAGGAGGAGTCCGGGGCGTACCACCACTGAGCGGAACGCTCAGCGAGGAACTGAGCGGAACGCTCAGCGAGGAACTGAGCGGAACGCTCAGCGAGGAACTGAGCGGAACGCTCAGCGAGGAACTGAGCGGAACGCTCAGCGAGGAACTGAGCTGCCAGAATCCACAGCTTCCGGCGGGGGCGACCGGCTGGCTGTCACAGGTCGGAGGCAGGATGCACTCGTGTCCTCGCAGCTTCGACTCATCCCAGACGCCGAGCTGGATTCGCCTGCCCAGGCGAACCTGCCGTCGACTCCCGTGGTTGCTGCGTCAGATCGAGCGGCTGAGTCCGCTGTTGTTCCCCCCAGCAAGGCCAGCCAGACCCGGCGGGCCGGGCGGGCCGGCCGCTCGGGGTCATCGGGACGTAACGGTCGCCTCGACCGCCGAACCGTGGATCTGGGCCGCTTGGGCGTCGCTGCGGCCCGGGCCCAACTGCACGAGGCCACCGCTCGCGCCGAGGAGCGCAGCCGGGCGCGGGCCGAGGAGCGCTTGGCCCGTCTCGGCGAGCTCCTCGCCCCGGCCGCTCGCACCAACGGGCGGCCCGCCAGCAGTGTCGCAACCTCGTCTCCCGACCACCCCGGGGGCACGAGTGACCCCAATGGACCGGGTCGCGCTCACCGCGCCGCCTGAGGCCTCCCGGCTGTCTCGCCCCTAGGATCGGGTCATGACCGACGTCGTGATCATCGAAGCTCTCCGGACCCCGATCGGCCGTCGAAACGGCGGGCTCGCCGGGGTCCACCCCGCCGACCTGCTGTCCGCCGTGCTGGCCGGCGTGATCGAGCGGTCCGGTGTCGACCCGACCCAGGTCGAGCAGGTCGTCGGCGGCTGCGTCTCGCAGGTGGGCCAGCAGTCGTTCAACACCGCCCGCACCGCGTGGCTGACCGCCGGGCTGCCCATCTCGACGGCGGCCACCACCGTCGACACCCAGTGCGGGTCCTCCCAGCAGGCCACCAACCTGGCGGCGTCGCTCGTGGCGTCCGGCACCGTCGACGTGGCAGTCGCCTGCGGGGTGGAGTCCATGAGCCGGGTGCCCATCGGTGCGAGCGCGTCCAAGAAGCTCGGCTTCGGCGTCCCGCTCCCCAAGTCGTACTTCCCGCTGTACGAGCCGACATCGCAATTCGAAGGTGCCGAGCGCATCGCCGATCGCTGGGAGGTCACCCGGGCCGACACCGACGCGTTCGCGCTCGCCAGCCAGGAGCGCGCCGCAAAGGCCTGGGACGAGGACCGCTTCGGCAACCAGATCGTCCCCGTCACTGCGCCGGTGCTCGGCGAGGACGGCGAACCCACCGGCGAGACGCAGGTCATCACCCGGGACGAGGGCCTGCGCAACACCACCGCTGAGGCGCTCGCCGGCCTGAAGCCGGTGGCCCGTGAGGACGGCGTGCACACCGCCGGGTCGTCCTCGCAGATCTCCGACGGCGCCTCGGCGGTGCTCATGATGTCGGCAGAGAAGGCCGAGGCGCTCGGCCTGACGCCACGGGCTGTCGTGGTCGACACGTGTCTGGTCGGCGTCGATCCGGTGCTGATGCTGACCGGACCGATCGACGCCACGGAGCGGCTGCTGGAGCGCACCGGCCGCACGATCGACAGCTTCGACCTGTTCGAGATCAACGAGGCGTTCGCCTCGGTCGTGCTCGCCTGGGCCCGCGCCACCGGTGCCGACCTCGACCGCACCAACCCCAACGGTGGGGCCATTGCGCTCGGGCACCCGCTCGGTGCCACCGGAGCGTTCCTCCTGACCAAGGCCGTTCACGAGCTCGAGCGCACCGGAGGCAACTCGGCGCTGATCAGCATGTGCTGCGGCGGTGGGCTCGGGACGGGCACGATCATCGACCGTGTCTAGGTCGGCCGGAATCGCCGTGGTCGTGGCGGGGCTCCTCGCCGGGTGCGGTGGCGGTTCCGGAGCGGAGTCGAGCGGCGCCAACGCCACCGTCGTTCGGGTGGTCGACGGCGACACCATCGTGGCCGAGGTCGATGGCGTCGACGAGCGAGTCCGGTTCATCGGTATCGACACTCCGGAGAGCGTCAAGCAGGACTCCCCCGTCGAGTGCTTCGGTCCCGAGGCTTCGGCGCATCTAAAGGGGCTCCTCCCCGAGGGCACCGCAGTGCGGCTCGAACTCGACGTCGAGCCCCGCGACAAGTTCGACCGTCTGCTGGCCTACGTCTTCCGTACCCGCGACGATCTGTTCGTGAACCGGGCCATGGTGCTCGACGGGTACGCCGCATCGATTGTCTACAAGCCGAACGTCGCCTACACGGCCACGCTCGCCGATGCCGCCCGGGCCGCCAAGTCCAACGGCTCGGGTCTCTGGGGAGCATGCGCCGCAGACCTGCCGTTCCCTCGCTGAACGCCGCCTCTACAGGGTCGTTTCCACCGATCGATGAGGATCAGCCGGCGCGCTGGGCCTCGCGCAATGCCCGCCACGAACCGAGCACCACCCCGGAGGCTTCGACCCGATTCCGGAACGCCGGGTCGGCGCACAACACAGCGTGGTCATCGACCCGCTCGGCCCACTCCGGCATGAGCGACCGGAGTTCGGCGTGATCGGTGGCCGGGTGCAGGAAGATCTCGGTCACCCCTGGGCGGAGATCCTCGAGGAGCCGTTCGAACGCCGGCCGGGTCGGCCCGGGCGGCGGGATGACGAGGTGATCCGGGAACACCACGCCCTCCTCCGCGGCGAGGGCTCGGAACGGGAACCCGACGACGGCTTCGGTGCTGGCTCCGGAGAGCCGGAACGGGAGAGCGAACTCCACGGCGAGGTCGAGGTACACATCGAAGAACTCCGGGCGCAACTGGAGGGTCCCCATGTGCGAATCGAGGTGGGTCACGTCGAAACCCCACTCCACGGCGCGCTCGATCTGCGCCCGCAACTCACGGCGCACCTCGTCGAGGTCGGCGTGGTCCCAGACATCGTCCACGGTCGCCGGGAACCCACCATCGCCACCGAGCAGCGATGGCGCCACCGTGATCGGACCCCACCGGTAGTTCTCCCACTCAGCGTTCAGCGTCAGGTGGATCCCGATGTCGTCACCACGGTCGCGCAGCCTCGCCTCGCGAGCCCAGGGCGCCGGGACCATGAGCGACGCCGAGGTGGCCAGACCGTCGTGCAGGGCGTCGTAGACCCCCTCGTTGGCGGCGTGACAGAGGCCCAGGTCGTCGCAGTTGACGATCAGGACGCGGGCGTCGGCAGGATGTCCGAGACGTTCGACGAGCGAGGTCACCGACCCGACGCTACCGTCCGGCGACACCGGCGAAGAGGTCGTCCTCGGGCAGCGCGGTCGGCACCCGGGACTCGGCGAGGATGTAGTCGTCCCACGGGTGCAGCCCGACGACCTCGTCGCCGGGGAGGCCGAACCAGAACGGCGAGTCAGGGGCGACCTGCGTGGCGTGCGCCTTGAGCGCCGCCTCCCGCACTCCGTAGAACCCGGCCACGTCCACCTGGGTGGTGATCCGATCGTCCTGGCTGAACTCCTCCACGCGGGCCAGCCACTCGTCGTCGAAGGGCGACTCGATCCCGAGCTCGAGGAACCGGTGGTGCAGAGCGAACATCCGGCGTTTGGACCAGGTGGAGTAGTAGAGCTTCGACGGCGTCCACGGATCCCCGGCGTCGGGGCACCACTCGGGGTCGCCGGCACGGACGAACGCTGCGACCGACACCTCGTGCACCTTGAGGTGATCCGGGTGGGCGTAGTTCCGCTGGTCGTCGGCGTAGGTGACGATCACCTGTGGACGATCGCGGCGGACGATCTGGACGAGCGCCTCAGTGGCCTCGTCCAGCGGAGCGTTCCAGAAGTTGTCGGCCCGCTCGTTCACGGGCGTGTCCGGCATACCGGAGTCGTGATAACCGAGCAGTTCGAGCCGGTCGTACCCGATGATCTCGACCGACGCGGCAAGTTCCTCGAGGCGGAGCTCACTGAGCCGGGCCCGATTCTCGGGCGTGTCGACGGCCTCGTTCAGGATCTCCCCCGCCTCGCCTCCTGTGCAGCACACGAGCGTGGACGGGATCCCCTCTGCGGCGTACCGCGCCACGGTCGCCGCACCCTTGGACGCCTCGTCGTCGGGGTGCGCGTGCACGCAGAGCAGGCGGAGCGGTTCGTTCACGGCCGCAGGGTAGCGCCGGCCTCAGCCGGAGGCGCGACCGGCGGCGAGGGGTACGAGTTGCACCTGGCCGGTCGGGTCGTCGTCGTCGGAGACGACCTGCCACCCGCACAACTCACCGAGCCGGTCGCGCCCCTCGTGGGGACCCGTGGCGATCAACTCATCCCCGGCGGAGAGGATCACGTACCCCCGGGGTCTGTAGATGTAGCGGTTGTCCCGCCGGATGGCCAGTACCGAGAACCCCGGTTCGATGTCGAGCTGGAGCTCCGAGAGCCGTCGACCGTCAGCCGTCGAACCCGGAGCGACCGGCACCCGGGTTGATACAACGTCGGCCTGACCGAGTGCCACCTTCACGATCGGGTGGACCTTGTAGTCGTCTGCGATCAACCACACCATGGCGTTGGCCTGGTCACCGAGCTCCTCGGCGGCCGCAGCAAGCTGCAGGAGGCCGCGCAGCGGCGCCGGGTCGACGTCGTGCTTGGCGGCCCGGAGCACCCACAGCTGCAGCCGATCCTTCATGGCGTCGAGCCGCTCGGCGAGGTGGTTGACCTCGGCCGCCAGTCCGGCGTCCTGCAGGGCGAGCGCCGAGTAGGCCAGACCGACCGCAGCCTCGGAGGTGTCCTTCATCTCCACGAGCACGTCGACCGCGCGGTCCAGGTCGGTGAGCGCATCGGGTACGGAGACCTCGGGCGGTTCCCAGGTGGGTGCGGCGGCGAGCTCGTGGAGGCGGACGATCCCGGCCGGCGAACCGCGCAGGAACAGGACGTCACCGGGGACCAGGACGACGTCGCCGTCGACCTCCTCGATCATCCACGACCGGTCCCGGCGGACGGCGACGACCCGCATGCCGCACTGGACCGGGAGCTCGAGGTCCTTGAGCGGCCGGTGCGCCATGTGCGAGCCCTCACGGATCCAGACCCGGTGCGAGACCTCCTCGGCGTTGGACAGATCGGCAATCAGCTCATCGGGAATCCCCAGCCGGTGGGTCACCAACCGGGAGATGTCGACTGCGGCGTTGGCGATGCCCTCGATCGCCGAGATGACCTGCAGCACCGAGGCCATCCCCTCGGCCTCGGCGGGCCGGCGCACGGCGAGGATGCACACGGCGCGCATCTCCTGGACCAGATCGTTCATGCGCTCCTCGAGCTCGCCGAGCTCGTCGGCCATGCCCGGATCGTTGAAGTAGACCGCGGCGTAGGCCAGATCGACCATGATCTCCGAGGCGTCCTTGGCCTCGGCGAGCATGGTGCGGAGACTCCGAGGTCGGGCATCCATAGTGATTATTCAGGATAGGCGGAGGACGCCCGTCCACGACGGCTCGCCGCACCCGCTGACCCGTACGACGGGCGGTAACATTCCGGTGCTGACCGCATCGGGACAGCACGGAACAACCCCGAGGATCCCATGTCACGCAACCCCATCCTGAACGATCAGGCGTTCGGCGTCGGAGCCAACTCACCGAGCGACGAGTGGCGCAACGCCCAGGCCGGCAGCGCCGCCGGCACCACCACCGCCGCAGCAGCCGACGCCGCCACGGCCTCACAGCGGGGAGCCCACCTCCAACAGCGGGCCACCGACGGCAAGGTGATGACCATGGGCGGCGTGGCCGCCGCCACCGGCGTCCTCTTCGGTGTCCTCCTCGTCACGGCGTTCTTCGGCTGGCAGTCAGTCACGGTCACACAGGTCGGCATCGAGGCCGGCCAGCCGGTCTTCAGCGCCAGCCCCACCCAGCCGATCCTGCTGTTCCTGTCGGTCTTCGCCGGCCTGGGCCTGGCGATCCTGACTGCGTTCAAGCCGCACTTCGCCCGGATCACCGCACCGCTGTACGCCGCGGTCGAGGGCTACTTCCTCGGGGCGATCTCAGCGATCTTCGGGGCCCAGTTCGAGGGAATCGTCCCGCAAGCGGTGCTCGCCACCTTCGGCGTGTTCATCGTGATGCTCGCTCTCTACGGCCTGCGGATCCTCCGGGCCACCCCGAAGTTCGTCAAGGGCGTGATCGCTGCCACCTTCGGGATCGCGTTCATGTACCTCGGCATCTTCATCCTCAACATCTTCGGTGTCGCCGAGGGCTTCTGGTCGAGCGGATCGCCCCTCGGTATCGGCATCAGCCTGGTGGTCGTGTGCGTCGCCGCACTCAACCTGATCCTCGACTTCGACTTCATCGAGCAGGGATCCAAGGCGGGTCTCCCCCGCTACATGGACTGGTACGGCGCGTTCGGCCTGCTCGTCACGCTGATCTGGCTCTACCTGGAGATGCTCCGCCTGCTGGCCCGCCTGCGGCAGTGACCGGCCAAGAGCAACCGGCGCTGCGGCGTCACCCGGTGCCGACGACCGACGCCAACGCCTTGGTCTAGGAGAACACCGGCGCCGGGGGCTCGGCCTGCGCCACCGGCCACGCCGGCGCCCGATAGAGCGCGATGCGCACCGACTGCGCGAAACCGCCATTGGGGCGTCAGGTGAGTTGCCCCGACACCCCCGGATAGCCGTCGACCTCGAGCATCGCGCTGCGCAGTGCCTCTCGGTCGATCCGGAGCGCGCCACCGGGGAGCCGCACCGCGGCGCGGCGCACCGCACTGAGGAGCAGGTTCGTCGCGTCGAACGCGTACGTGTGGTACACCCCGGTCGGCGGTCCGCCGAGCTGACGCTCGAGCCCCGGCCGCATCTCCCGGGCGTAGAACGCGCTGTCGGCGAACTCGCCCACATCGGGACCTGAGGCGAGAACCCCGTTGGCCGCAGGACCGACGACGTCGAGCAGGTCGGTGCTCTGGCACGCCTCGGCGACGATGATCGTCGTGGCACCGAGCTGCGGGCCGATGTGACGACCTCGCCGTCGAGCAGCCTCACGGTCAGCGAGTCGGTGAGCCGACCGGCCGACCTGGGCATCGTCGGGTACACCGACCTCGCTGGCACTACGGGGGCGGCGAAGGCGGTGGCCATCTCGCTGGACGGGGCATGCGTTGCGCCGAACGCCGAGACGATCGCCGCCGGCACCTACCCCGTTCAGCGGCAGCTCGACCTCTACCTCGACCGGGAAGAGGCAGTTACCAATCCGACGGCCAACGCCCTCACCGACCTGATCCTCTCCGACGACGGGCAGGCCCTCGTCGAGGAGAGCGGAGCAGTCCGCATCACCCCCGAGGCGCTCGGAGGGACGCAATCGGCGTGGGCCACTGCTCAACCTTGAGCCCGCAACCACGGGACGCCCCGACCGGACCGGAGGCCGGCTTCATCGTCCGTTGACGGACCAGTGCCAGGGTTCGGAAGGCAGGTTGAGGAGGCCGTACCGGGCTGCGTTCGCCGCCAGCCAGCGGTAGCACGCCGTCGTTCGGACGCTGCAGTTCCGGAAGTCGACGGCGAGGCCGCGCTCGTGCATGGATCGGCCCGGACGTGCGGTGGGCGGTGAGCACTGCGACGAGGGCTTCTCGTAGACGTCGAACGGCGTGGCGCCGCAGTGGGCGCGCCGGAGCTGCACCTGACGGTCGCTGCTCCGGTACCCGCTCCCCGACAGCGGCACACCATCGGCTGCGGCCGCCGCGAGGAGTGCCTCGAGGTTGGCTGCGATCGACTGGTGGATCGGAATGCCCCTGACCGTCGTGATCTCACCGGGACCGACCGGAGGCCCGGCGGCGACTGTGGAGATTGCTCCGGCCGACTGCCCCGGCGACACGCCCGCCGCCGTCGCTGCGGCACGAGCTGCGGCCTGGGCCTCGGCGAGTTCCTGTGCCGCCTGCTCGTCGAGTTCACGCAGAGCTTCGATCTCGGCGAGCTGCCGCTCGAGGCGATCCTCGAGCGCAGCTGCGAGCGCCTGCTGGTCTCGGACGCCCTGTTCGAGGTCGGCCTGAGCACGTTCAGCAGCGCCCCGCTCCGAATCAGCAGCCGCTCGGGCCCGCTCAGCGGTGTCCCGTGCCGTCTCCGCATCCCGCTGCTCGGCGGCGAACGCCTCAACCCGCCGCTGCCGTCCCTCGGCCACTGAGCGGACCATCCCGACCACGTGGCTGTCGTCACGGACCGCAGACACTGCGAGCAGGGTGAGTAGCTCCTGTGAGGGCGGTCGGATGAATGACTCGGTCACGTAGGACTGGAACTGACTGCGATTGCGCATGGCGTTGGCTGCGGCCACGTCCGCTCGGCCTTGGGCCTCGGCGGACGCCGCTGCCGCAGCGGCGGCCCGACTCCGGGCAGCGTCCGCAACCGCGCCCTGGTCTGCGATCTGGGTGCGGAGACGTTCGATCTCGTTGAGGACCTGCTCCTGAGATGCTCGGGTCAGGTCGATCTCCGCCTCGGTCCGCGCCCGCTGACCCGGCGTGGTCACCGGCGGACCGGACTGCGAATCGGACTGCGAACCAATTGACGGGCTGGGCGAGTCGGCACTCGTCTGCGCTCCACCCGGCGGTGATGCGAGCGCCAGAACCACGAGGAGCACCGTGACGACGACAGCGACCGATCGACGGCGCGTCGGGGTGCACCACAGAGGACCTGGCCCGCTGTCCATCCTGAACATCATGGCCTCGGACCGTGGAGATTCCACATCGGTTGTCGCTCACCGTGGCGGGCAGGTCGACCCGCGAGTGTTGGGGGGTGAGCGGTCAACCCCCGAGCAGACCGCCGAGGACACCGCCACCGCCCGAGGACTGGTTGGCCTGGGCGCCGCCGATGATGACGCTCTCAGAGGGCTGCACCATGACGTAGCCCTGGCCGCCGAAGGCCATCTGGAGCAGCTCGCCACTCCCACCGCGGATGAGCGACTTGATGCCGCCGGTGTCCACCCGCACGTCCATCGACACACCCGAGGTCCACAGGACCACGGCGTCGGCGTCGGCGAACGTCGGAGCCCCGGCCACGTCGAGTACGACCGGGTCACCCTTGGTGGTCACCGCCACGTAGCCAGTGCCACGCAGACTCACGTTGTAGAGGTTGCCGGAGGTCAGGGCAGCTCCAGTGCCGACCCGGTGGATGTCCCACTCGATGGACTGCGAGAACGCCAGGATGCTCGCCCCGTTGACCGACACCAGGTCGTTCTCGAGGTAGAAGACCTGGATCTCCGACGCGGTGTCGGCGAGGAAGAGCTCGCCGTTCCCCTCGCAGGTCATCAGGTCGACGCCCTCGCCGGTGAGCTTGGACTTCACCATCTTGTTGAGGCCGCCCGAGCCGGCCTTCACGAACCGGACGTCACCTTGGTAGGCGACCATCGAGCCGGTCTTGGCCATGACCGGCCCGTACTGCATGAAGACCTTGAGCATCTTCTTGTTCTGCAGGGTGAACGGGTCGGCGCCGGTGGTCTCGGCGTAGTCCTGGAAGAGGGTTCCGTGGATTGGCATCGGAGGCTCCATTCGTGGGCGTGGTGGCGAGCACGGACCCTAGTGGCGCCGGTCGCGACGATGCGCCGCGGTCAGCGGAAGTCGCGCGCCGAGGCCGGCACCTGCACCTCGAGGGGTTCGATGCGGTGCGCCACGATGTTGACGACCCCGTCGACCGTCCGCTCGAGTCGACCACGGATGCACAACGCCGGGGCGTCGCGAACCACCCGCCGGTGGCGTTCCCAACACCCCACCGACACCACCACGTTGACCAGACCCGTGTCGTCCTCGAGGTTGACGAACGTGACCCCCCGGGCCGTGGCCGGGCGCTGCCGGTGGGTGACCACACCGGCGACCCGGATCGTCGAGCCGTCGGCCCGCTGCAACAGTTCGGCGGCCGGGACCACCCCTCTGCGATCGAGTTCCTCACGGAGCAGTTCGAACGGATGGCCAGAGGGAGTCACCCCAGTGGACCACAGGTCGGCGGTGGACTCCTCCCACGGATCCATGCCGGGGAGGCACGGGGCGACGATCGCCCCAGCGGTGCCCGGGAGCCGGTCCGGACGCGCCTCGGCGGCCGCGCCAGCGGCCCACAGGGCGCGGCGCCGGTCGAGCGGACGGCCCTCCCGGTCACGGAGGGACGCGAACGCTCCGGCGGTGGCGAGCGCCTCCAACTGGGCCCGGTCCGCTCCGGTCCGCCGGGCGACGTCCTCGAGGTCCCGGTAGGGGGCACCATCGGCGATGCGTTCGGCCAGCTCCCCTCCGATGCCCCGGACCAACGACAACCCGAGCCGCACCACCGGCAGCGAGGACCCGTCCCCCTGGAGCGTGGCCACGTCAGCAGAGTGCTGCACGTCGGGCCCGAACACCTCCACGCCGTGACGCCGGGCGTCCTGGACGAGCGACTGAGGCGAGTAGAACCCCATCGGCTGGGAGTTCAACAACGCCACGCAGAACGCCGCCGGGTAGTGGTACTTGAACCACGCCGAGGCGTACACCAGGTAGGCGAAGCTCACCGAGTGCGACTCGGGGAATCCGTAGTTGGCGAAGGCCGCCAGCTTGTCCCAGATGGCCTCGGCCACATCGCCCACCACCCCACGCTCGGCCAGACCGGCATCGAAGCGGGCGCGCAGGGCTCGCATGCGCTGCGCCGAACGCTTGGACCCCATGGCCTGACGGAGTTGGTCGGCCTCGGCCGGGGTGAAGCCGGCCACGTCGATGGCCATCTGCATGAGCTGTTCCTGGAACAGTGGCACCCCGAGCGTCTTGGCGAGCGCCGGTTCGAGCGCCGGGTGGAGGTACGTGACCGGCTCCTCACCCCGGCGCCGACGGATGTACGGGTGGACCGACCCTCCCTGGATGGGACCCGGGCGGATGAGTGCCACCTCCACCACCAGGTCGTAGAAGCACCGCGGGCGCAACCGCGGCAGCGTGGCCATCTGCGCCCGTGACTCCACCTGGAACACCCCCACCGAATCCGCCCGGCAGAGCATGTCGTAGACGGCGTCCTCCTGAGCGATGGTGGCCAGATCGACGTCGACAGCGTGGTGGTCGCGCACCAGGTCCACGCAACGGTGCAGCGCCGAGAGCATGCCCAGGCCGAGCAGATCGAACTTGACCAGACCGGCACCGGCGCAGTCGTCCTTGTCCCACTGCAGGACCGTCCGGCCCGGCATGCTGGCCCACTCGACCGGACAGACCTCCACCACGGGCCGGTCGCAGATGACCATGCCTCCCGAGTGGATGCCCAGGTGACGGGGCAGGTCCTCGAACTGTGCAGCGAGCTCCAGTACCGGCACCGGGATGTCCACCCCACCGGGGGCATCGCCCCCCGCCAACGCTGCGTCGATCGACGGCACCCCCCGCCACCGGTCCACCTGACGGGACCAGGCATCCTGCTGGCCGGGAGCGAACCCGAGCGCCCGGGCGGCGTCACGGACGGCGGAGCGGGCTCGATAGGTGATCACGTTGGCCACCTGGGCGGCGTGTGACCGGCCGTAACGCTCGTAGACGTACTGGATCACCTCCTCCCGACGCCCGGACTCGATGTCGAGGTCGATGTCGGGTGGTCCGTCGCGTTCTGGTGACAGGAATCGTTCGAACAGCAGCCCCAGTTGGACGGCGTCGACAGCGGTGACCCCGAGAGCGAAACACACCGCCGAGTTGGCCGCCGACCCCCGGCCCTGGCAGAGGATCGCAGAACGCCGGCAGAACTCGACGATGTCCCACACGACGAGGAAGTAGCCGCAGAAACCCAGTTGCTCGATCAGGTCGAGTTCGTGGTCGAGTTGGGCCCAGGCCCCGGCCACTCGTTCGGCGTGACGGGGGCCGTAGCGACGGGTGCCACCCTCCTCCACCAGCTGACGGAGGAACGCCGGCTCGCTGAGCGGCACACCGTCGGATCCGACAGGGCAGGGGTACGGCGGCAGCGCCGGCGCCACCAGCGACAGATCGAACGCACACGCCCGCCCGAGCCCGCCGGCGGCGTCGACCACCCCGGGGTAACGGGCGAAGCGCCGTCGCTGCTCAGCCGCAGTGCGCAGATGGGCCTGCCAGCCTGCCGGCAACCAGCCGTCGATCTCGTCGAGGCTCCGACGGGACCTGACCGCAGCCATGGCCGAGGCCAGCCGACGTCGGGCCGGGGTGGCGTAGTGGACGGCGTTGGTGGCCACGGGCTGCACCCCGAGTCGGACTGCGAGGTCAGCCATGGCGTCGTTGCGAGCCGAGTCCAGCGGATCAGCGTGATCCCACAACTCCACGAACGTGTGGTCCGCCCCGAACGCAGCAACCAGGCTGCGCAGTTCCCGTTCGGCCGCTGCCGGGCCCTGCGCCAACAACCGGGCGGGCACCGTGCCCTTGCGACCGCCGGTCAACACCGCCCAGTGTCCCCGGGCCCGGCCCGAGGCGGCCTCGGCCACCTCAGCGAAGGCGAGCCGGGGATGACCCTTCTCCCCTGCCATCTGCGCCCGGGACACGAGCGAGGCCAAAGCGGCGTACCCCTGAGGATCACGGGCCAACACCAACAGGTGCTCACCGGTCGGATCGGCAGGCCCGGCGCGTGACTCGGTGGCGTTCAACGTGAGCTCGACGCCGAACACCGTCGGCAGTCCGACCGCCCGGGCGGCCTCGGCGAAGCGCACCACGCCGTAACAGCCGTCGTGGTCGGTGAGCGCCAGGGCGTCGAGTCCCAGACGAGCCGCCTCCTCCACCAGCGCCTCGGGCATGGAGGCGCCGTCGAGGAACGAGAACGCCGAGTGGCAGTGCAGTTCGGCGTAACCCGAACAGGGCCGGGCGGGAGGTGCCCCGGTCCGGTTCACATCGGCAGGCGGCTCGTAGGTGGGACGCCGGCGAGACCACGCCGGGGCGTCGCTGCCGTCACCGGGGCGATCCGCTGCGGCCGGGGCGGCGCCCGGCGGCCGGTCGGAGAGGCGACGCTCGAGTTCGGACCACGGCACGTCGGGGTTGGTGAAGCCCACATGCACACGCTATCGAACATGTGTTCGACAGCGCCAGCGCTGCACCTCCCGGCCGGACCACGCTGAACCGGACTGGACGAGCCGCCACGTAGCCTGACCCACGTGAGCGACACCGACCAGACCACCCCGGATGAAACCGATCTGCGCGCCGCTGACGTCGCCTGGGATCTCAGCGGACTGCTCGACGGGGCCACGATCGAACAACTCCTCGAACGCAGCGATCAGCTGGCCGCCGAGCTGGCCAACCTGCGCGGCCTCGTCGCTGAACTGTCCAGTGAGGCGCTCGCTGAGGCCATGGAGCGCTCTGCGGAACTCGCTGACCTCCAAGGGCGGGTCGGCAACTACGTGATGCTGCGATTGTCCGAGAACGTCACCGACCCCGAACGGGGTGCAGAGATGATGGTCGTCCAAGAGCGCAGCACAGCGACCGCAGAGCAACTCGTGTTCTTCGAGCTCGAGTGGGCCGCACTCGACGACGCTCACGTCGAACAGCTCCTCGCCGACCCGCGCCTCGACTTCTGCGCCCACCACCTCCGTTCGATCCGCCGCTATCGCGACCACCTCCTCGGTGAACCCGAGGAACGGGTGCTCACGGCGTTCCATCCGAGCGGGACAGCCGCATGGGTCCGACTCTTCGACGAGCAGACCTCGTCGATCGCCGTGGATCTGCCCGAGGATCTCGGTGGGACCGTTGCCCTCGAACAGGGCCTCACCCTCCTGCAACACCCCGACCGGGAGGTGCGAGCCACCGCTGCTGCGGCGGTGACCGCCGGACTCGAACCGGGTCTGAGAACGCGGGCGTACATCTTCAACACGCTCCTGCTCGACAAGTCCACCGACGACCGCCTGCGCCACTACCCGTCGTGGATCTCCTCGAGGAACCTGGCCAACGAGGCCAGCGACGACTCCGTCGAGGCGCTCGTGGAGGCGGTCGTCGCCCGCTACGACATTCCGCAGCGCTGGTACCGCCTGAAGGCCGCAGTGCTGGGGCTCGAGCGACTCGCCGACTACGACCGGATGGCCTCGGTCGCATCTGACGAGTCGAGCATCGGGTGGAACGAGGCCACGGCCATCGTGCTCGACGCCTACGGACGCTTCTCACCGGAACTCGCCGACATCGCCCGTCGGTTCGTCGACGAGGGGTGGATCGATGCTCCCGTCCGACCGGGCAAGCGGCCCGGTGCGTTCTGCGCCTACACCGTTCCCTCGCACCACCCGTACGTGTTGTTGAACTGGACGTCGAGCAACCGCGACGTCCTCACGCTCGCCCACGAACTCGGCCACGGGGTTCACGCCTACCTGTCGCGGGAGCAGGGCGTGTTCCACCAGTCCACTCCGCTGACGCTCGCCGAGACCGCATCGGTGTTCGGCGAGACGATGACCAACTCTGCTCTCCTCGAGCGCCTCGACGACCCCGATCAGCGGTTTGCGCTGTTGGCCTCGTCGCTCGAGGACTCCATCGCCACGGTCTTCCGCCAGGTCGCCATGAACCGGTTCGAGGATGCCGTCCACCGTTCCCGTCGTGACGATGGCGAGCTGTCGGTGGAGCGCTTCGGGGACCTGTGGGGCGAGTCGCAGCGAGGAATGCTCGGTGACACGGTCGAACTCACCGATGGCTACCTGACCTGGTGGAGCTACATCCCGCACTTCATCGCCACCCCCGGGTACGTGTACGCGTACGCCTACGGGCAGCTCCTGGCCCTGTCGGTCTACGCCCGCTACCGGCAACAGGGCGCCGGATTCGTCCCGGCGTACCTCGAACTGCTGCGATCCGGCGGCTCGGCCGACCCGGAGACCCTCGGGAGGATCGTGGACTGCGATCTCGCCGATCCGGGGTTCTGGTCGGCCGGGCTCGAGCTGATCGACGCCCAACTCGGAGCAGCCGAGGACGCCGCTGAGGCCGCAGGACGACTCCCGGGTCCTTCACGGTGAGCGCCGTCGGGTGGACGAGCCATCCACCCGATCACGTGGTGCCGCTCCTACCCTGACCGGGTGAGCGGCCCTCACCTCGCCCTGGCGACTTCAGCGATCGAGCGACTGCCGGAACCAGCCTGGATCGTTGATGCTGCCTCCGGGCGGATCACCTGCGCCAACCCGGCCGCTCGATCGGCCTGTGGACCCTCGTCGGACACTGCGACCATCGGCGAGCTGCTCGATCCCGGCTACGACGAGGAACGCTGGGCCGCAGTCGTCGATCGGTTGATCGGAGCAGAAGCTCACCCGCTGTCGTCGCGACTCCGCACCCTCGAGGAGATCCGTCCGGTGCGCCTCTGGCTCACCCGTCACGCCGCCGACAGGCCGGACGAGGCCGACGTCGTCCTGGTGATCTCCGAGTTGATCCCCCGGGCCGCTGCGGATCCGACAGCCGACCAGTCCTGGACGACCGTCGCTGAGATCCTCGACGAGGGAGTCGCACTCGTCGACGCCTCCGGCCGGATCACCAGCGTCAACGCCGCCTTCTGTCGACTGGTGTCACAGCGCCAGGACCAGATCCTCGATCGAAGCGTTCACGATCCGCCATGGGATCTGGTGTTGGAGGACGGCTCGACTCCCGATCCCCGCACGACCGCCCCGGTCACGGCACTGCGCAAGGCCCGCAGCGCCAGCAGCGCCAGCATGACGCTTCGCCACGTGCGTGGCGAGCGGCCGTGGTTCTCGATGATCGCCCACCCGCTCCCGAGCCCCACTCCTGCACCTGCCGGCGTGGTGATCGTCCTCCGGGACCAGACCACCGACCGGGAGACCGCAGCGACGATCGACCGACTCGCCGGGTCGGATCCGCTCACCGGGTTGGCATCGAGGGCCAGGATCGTCGGGAACCTGAAGTCGCTGGTCGAGAACGGCGAGGCGGCCCGCAGCAGCATTCGCACCGGGGTCCTGCACGTCGACGTGGACGATTTCCGCACGATCAACGAGTCGTTCAGCACGTCCGTCGGTGACGTCGTACTGGTGCAACTCGCAGCGCGGCTCCGGGACCTCGGTGACCGCGGCATCGAGATCGGCCGGATCGGCGTGGACGAGTTCCTCGTGGTGCTCACCGCCGATGGAGCAAGCCTCGCTTTCGACAGCCGCCTGCGTGGACTCGCCGAGGAGATCCAACGGCGGCTGAGCGAGCCGTTTCGCATCGACGACCTGACGGTGCGGCTGACGGCGTCGGTCGGCGTGGCCCGCTCACCGGGGGACGCCAACGACGCTGAGGGACTCATGCTCGCTGCGGGCCGGGCAGTCGCTGCGAGTCGGACCGACTCCCGTCACTCCGTCGAGTTTCCGGCACCGAGCGGAGGCGGCCGGGTCCACCGGGGACTCGCCGTCGATGCCGAGTTGCGAAGCGCAGTCGCCCAACACGATCTCGACATCCACTATCAGCCACTCGTCGATCTGCGGACCAGTTCGCTGTCGGCGGCGGAGGCACTCCTGCGCTGGCACCACCCGCAACGGGGACCGATCCCGCCATCGGTGTTCATCCCGGCGGCCGAGGAGAGCGGTTCGATCGTCGCCATCGGCGACCTCGTCCTCACCAAGGTGGCCCACGACGTGCGCCGGTGGATCGATATCGGCCTCCTGCCGACCGACGTTCGGGTGGCGGTCAACGTCTCGGCCACCGAGTTCGAACACCCGCAGTACGTCGAACGGCTGTCCCGAGTGCTCAACGAGGCCGGAGTTCCCGCACAGCGGATCGAACTCGAGATCACCGAGAGCCTCCTCGTTCAGGATCTTCGGGCCGCAGCTCGACGCCTGGGCGAACTCGACCAACTCGGGTTCCTGATCGCTCTCGACGACTTCGGCACGGGCTACTCGTCGCTGTCGTACCTGCACTCGCTCCCCCTGCACGCGCTCAAGATCGACCGACAGTTCGTGAACGATCTCCGCGACGGCCGCAGCGGGACGATCACCCGCACGATCATCTCGATGGCCCACAACCTCGGCATCATCGCCGTGGCCGAGGGAGTCGAAACGGAGGCCCAACGGGAGTTCCTCGCCGACGCCGGCTGTGACGTCGTGCAGGGGTTCCTCTACGCCCCGCCGCTCCCGGCGGCGGCGTTCGAACGACGGCTCCGTGACGAACGCAGCGCTGACGCCGGCCGGCGGGCGGACCCCGGTCAGCGCAATCCCGCTCAGCGCAATGTCGGTGCTGGAGCGTCCTCGGGGTGATCGACGCCGTCGGGTCGGCCGTCGAGGAGACCGTCGGGCGGATCCTCGATCTGGTCGTCGGTCTGGTCTGCGTCCAGGAGATCGGAATGCCAATTCAGCGCCGGTAGCGCCACGACGAAGCACGCCCCGCCGAGCGGATCGTCCTCGACGGTGATGCGGCCGCCGTGCTGCTCGACGATCCGCTTGGTCAGAGCCAGACCGAGGCCGGCTCCGCCCTGGTCACGAGCCCGGCCGGCCTGGAGACGGGTGAAGCGCTCGAAGACACTCGCCCGCTCCTCGGGCACGATGCCGGGCCCGTCGTCGCCGACACGGAGCACGACCCACGGGCCGACCGTCTGCACCCCCACCGACACGCAACCCTCGGAGTGCCGGGCGGCGTTGTCGAGCAGGTTGCGGACCACGCTGGTGAGTTCGTCCTGGTTGCCCCAGACCCGGCCGGCGAGGACTCCGCTGAGGTCGAGTGCCACCGAACTCATGCGGGACCTTTGAGTGAGCACGATGTCGTCGAGGTCCACCTCGCCGCGAGGGGTCGTGCGGCCCTCATCGATTCTCGCCAGCGCCAGTAGGTTCGCCACGAGATGGTCGAGCCGTTCGTCCTCGGCGAGCACCACGCGGGCCACCTCCGGCCAGTCAGTCGGCTCAGGGCTGCGCAACGCCGACTCGAGTTGGGCGCGGATCGACGAGATGGGCGAGCGCAACTCGTGACTGGCGTCGGAGACGAACTGCCGCTGGCGGATTGCAGCTGCCTCCACGCGATCGAGCATGGCGTTGAGCGTCTCCCCCAGATCGGTCACCTCGTCGCCGATGGGCGACACCGGCACCCGGGAGTCGAGCCCGCCGGTGGCGGTGATCTCCCGCACCCGTCGGGTCATGGCGCCGACCGGCACCAGCGCCACCCCGGTCATCTTCCACGTGAGGTAGCCCGCAGAGAACGTCAACAGGAGGAACAACGGGATGAGGACGTTGCGGAACGCAGCGACCGAACGGTCGACCTCGCCTACCGACGACACGGCGTGGATCGTCAACTCGCCCCAGCGCGTGGGCACGGTCCGTGTCACCTCGAAGGACTCATCGGCCGGGGGCATCATCGGAGCGTTGCGACCGAACAACACCAGACGGCCCTGACCGTCGACGCCGCGGACCTTGAGCTGCGAGAAGGCCGGACCGTCGAGGTAAAAGTAGGTCGAGCTGATGACCTCGTCGAAGTCCTCGATGTTGCCCATCGGTCCCTGCTCCGAGGAGATCCGCTGCTGGAACTCAGCCGGGGAGGAGAACAACTCGGCGGGCACCTGCCCCTGGGTGAGGGCGGCGGCCATCGACTCGACCACCCGGCTGCTGCGGTTCCCGACGTCGTTGCGCAACGCCACGCTCAACCACTGGTCGATGACGAACAAGCCGACGGCGAGCGACGCTCCGACCATCACGACGACGATCGCCGTCGACCGGAAGCGAACCGAGTTGCGCCACCGGTCACCGAGCGTCACCCGCCGACGGGCGACGGCGTCACCCATTGGCCTCACTTCCGATCCGGTAGCCGATACCGCGCACCGTACGGATGTCGTTGCGACCGAACGGCCGGTCGAGCTTCTTGCGCAGGTAGCCGATGTAGACCTCGACGACGTTCGGATCGCCCTCGAAGTCCTCGCCCCACACCTTGTCGAGGAGGTCCTGCTTGTCGAAGACCAAGCCCGGCCGACGCATCAGCGTCTCGAGGAGCTCGTACTCGCGGGTGGTCAGCTCGACTCGGGTCTCACCGCGCCAGCAGGTGCGAGACAGCGGATCGAGCTTCAAGTCGCCGATGACGAGCGGCTGACCTCGGCCGTCGGCCGAGCGCCGCAGCAGTGCCCGGATGCGGGCGACCAGCACCACGTAGCTGAAGGGCTTGGACAGGAAGTCGTCGGCCCCGGTGTCGAGCGCTTCGGCCTCGTCGTACTCTCCGTCCTTGGCGGTGAGCATGAGGATCGGGGTGCCGACACCCTCGTCCCGAAGTGTCCGGCAGACCTTGTAGCCGTTCATCCCGGGCAGCATGATGTCGAGCACGACCACGTCGATGTCGTCGCTGCGGGCCCGCTCGAGGCCACTCAGGCCGTCGTGGACCACGTCGACGGCGAACCCGTCGTCAGTGAGACCCCGGGCCACACCGGCAGCGAGTGCCTCCTCGTCCTCGACGATCAGAACCCGGGCCTCGGGGGTGTCGGACATGTGTGCTCGCTCCTGCGCTCGGCGTGTGGTCGGACGTCGACGTCCGACGCATTCTCCCCATTCTCGCAGCATCCGTACCCGAGTAGGCAGCCGATGCTGAAGAAGCGGTCAGTCGACCTCAGTCGTAGCTGGCCTCCAACCACCACGAACCCGACTCGAGTGTCACCAGATGGGCCTCGTGACCCGCAGGGGTGGCGATCACGATCTGCAGGCGGGCCCGGCGGCGGTGGCCCGTTGCGTCCCACCAGCGCTCATCGCTGCACCACGGTCCGGCCCACGCATCCACCTCCGTCCAGTCGCCTCGCTCGACACAGCAGCGTTGCGGTGCGGCACTCAGTTCCCCCCGACCGCTGACCCGAACCGGGGTGCCTGCGGCGTCGAGGAGATCGACCGACCGGGGGGAGGTCCAGATGCGGGCCGGAGCGGGCGGCGGGATCATCCCGGGCCACGGGGCGTTGGGGGGATCCGCACGAGCCGAGAGGTCCACCGCCTCGAGCGGGACGAGTCGGATCTGTTCCGCCGGGGCCCGACCACCATGCCACTCCGGGACGAGGACCGCCCCCGCCCCCAGTTGCCCCTGGATCCGGGCCAACGCCCGGAGTGCCCGGGTGGTGGCGTCATCGGAGCCACCCCAGAATCCGAGTTGACGACCGGCGTCGGGGACGATCTGGTCGGGGATCAACTCCATCCGACACACACCCCCTGAGTCATCGTGGCGGACCCGGCCCCGACGCCAACCGTCGAGCTGCCAGCGGACGCGTTGGGCCACCGCCGATGGGGTCAGCGAACCCTCGTGACGCCACAACCGTTCCAACCGTTCCCCGTCGACGGTCTCGATCGCAACCAGCACCCGGGTGCAGACCAGACCCCGAACGCCGAGCCGATCGGCGAGTTCGTCGGCGAGGACCTTCGCCACGAACGTGGCCCGTTCGACCTGAGCGATCGGGGGATCCACGTCGGTGGCGACGACGAGGTCGGCGGGCGGATCCACGACGTCGGCGGGGACGGTCTCGGTCCCAGTGGCCACCTGGTGAGCCAGTCGGCCGACGACGCCGAACCGGGCGGAGACGTCGGGAGCGGGCAGCGCCGCAAAGTGACCGACGGTGCGGATGCCGAGACGGACGAGCAGATCGGCGAACCCGTTGGCGGGAGCAGACGGCGGGTGGGTGCCGGCGGGAGTCGGGGCAGCCAACGGGATGACCGCAGCCAGGACGGCCACGGGGAGCGGAGCCAGGTGGGTCGCCGTCGCTCCGGGGCCGACCACGACGGGGGCGCCGGAGCGAAGCGACTCGGCAGCGACGATCTGTGCCGCCCGGGGACCGTCGGCGACCCCGACGCCGACGACCGCAACCGACCCGAGGGCCGTCCGCACCCGGTCCCGGATCAGGTTCGCCAGGGACCGGTCACCGCCGTGGTAGCGGGAAGGGCCCCGAGTGGGGAGCACACAGCGACCGGCGGAGACCACTTCGATCCGGGGTGCGAGTTCCTCGATCGACTGCAGGGCTGGTTCGAATGCCCGGGCGTCCCGAGCGACATCAGCGGAGTGGATCTCCAGCGCCGGACAACGCGACTGGGCTTCCCGGCGGCGGAGGCCGGGGACGACCCCGCTGGTGCGGGCCGTCGGCGAGACCGCCACCACCCGGTTGGCGTGGAGGACGGCCACGGGGGTTCCGGACGGTCGGCCAGTGGCGACCGCCGGGAAGTCGGCCACCTCGATCGCGAGTGACCGCAACTGCTGCGACGCGTCCATCTCAGGCCGGCTGCGCCGGAAACTGCAGGATCCTGGCCGTATCCCGACGAGGTTGGTCGACCGGAGCGGTGACCGGGGCAGTGACCGGGGCAGTGACCGGGGAATCGAGTACCCCGGCGGGACCGGGCGACCAGAGCTCGACCACCCGGGGACGGTCGACTCCGTGCCGTCCGCTGATCGTCACCTGCAGGCGACGACCGATCAGCCGACCCCAGCCTCGGCCCACACCGTGCCAACGGGCAGTGCCGTCGGGTTGGATGTGGAGGCGGAGGTCCGATCCGGGCCAGGCCCGCTCCTGTTCGGTGCCTCCGAAGGCGACCACCACGGTCCCCCGCTCACGCGCCCGGGCGGCGATCCGCAGGACGTCACGTCGGGCCGGTCGGTGATCCGGCCCGAACAACACGATGTCGAAGGCGTCGACGAGGGCCGCAGCGGCGACCGTCCAGTCCGGTCCATCGGCGCGGACGACAGCCAATCGGTGGAGATCGACACCGAGTTGGGCCGCCGCCGCCCAGCCGACCGAGGCCACCGACAACGCCCCGACCCACGAACCCTGGCGGGTCGGGCCGGCGATCAGCCCCAGAGCGAGGGTGGTCGCTCCAGCGGTCCCACCGATCCAGAGCGTGGTGCCCCGGCGCAGCCCACCGAACGGGAACAGTGACGCAACGGCCGGGTCGACCGGGAGGACCCGCTCGTGGGCGGGGACGACCGGCTCGAGCGACGCCACCAGATCACGCAGGTCCTCGAGCTGCTGCGGTCGCCCCCCGGTCACGGGACACAGTATCGAACATGTGTTCGATACTGTGCAAGAGGTTCGCTACTCGGTCGTTGCCGGGGCGCCGAACGACTCCGGGGTCGGGACCTCAACGCCGGGCCGGTAGAACGTGTAGAGATCGGCGATGATCTCGGCGATGCCCGAGGTGTCATCGGCACCCTTGGTCAGGTCGACGGTGACCACGTTGGAGTTGATGTGGATCCGGTCGATCCCGCCACGTTCGAACAACCGACGGGCCAAAACGTCGGGTGGCCGGTCGCCCAGGATGGGTTCGCCCTCGACGTAACGCTCGTGACCGGTGCCGGTGAGCACCCGGTTGATCTCAAAGCGGACCACGCCAGGTCGGCTCGAACGCTTCTCGATGACGGAAACCGGCTGACCCACGGACCGAGATGCTACCCCCCGGGCACAGACCACACTCCACTCAGCGCCCGACCCGGGGCCGGTCGGCCGGGCGCGTCGGCTGGCCGTGAGAGCCGGTTGCGCACCAGCATTGTCGGGTGAACAGTGCGCAGGAGGGAAACGAACCGGACAACCCGACCACGAGGTCCGGGGACGATCCGGCCGAGGGGCTACGAATCTCCGTCGGTGCACCCGGCCGGCGTCGCCACCCTGATCAGACCAACAGCACCGAGCACACCGAGGCGACTGCGGCTTCCGACGAATCGTCGGACGTGGCGAGCATGTTCCAGACAGTCGGCGGCCAGCCGTTCTTCGAAGAACTCGCACGACGCTTCTACGACGGCGTCGAAGCGGATCCGGTCCTGTTGTCGCTGTACCCCGATCCCGATGACCTCGGCCCGGCAGCCGAGCGTCTCGCCCTGTTCCTGGCGCAGTACTGGGGTGGACCCACGACGTACTCGGACCGGCGAGGCCACCCCCGACTGCGGATGCGTCACGCCCCGTACCGGATCGATGCCGTCGCTCGTGATCACTGGCTCGCAGCGATGACCTCTGCGTTGTCAGCGACGCTGCGGTCTGGGCGGACACGGGCCGACGACGGGGGACCCGGTGGACTCGAGCCGGGGGAACTCGAAGTGGTCGAGCGGCAGTTCGTCGACTACTTCACCATGGCCGCAGCACATCTCGTGAACGACCCGACCTGACCGTTTCGAACACCCTCAGGCAGAACGAGGGTCGGGGGTTTCTCCTCACCGGACCCCATCAAGCCGGTGAGGAGAGTCCCCCGGTACGTCGTCCATGGGAGAGGAAGGGTGGATGGGAGGACGACGAACCATGGCCGAAGCCACGTCGGGCATCATGCCCCAAATCCCGCCGCCGGACGAACCACCCGAGAGGCTCTTCGTCACAGGGCTTGCTCCGTCGGGGTGAGCAGTGTTCACGGGCCCAACCCAGCGAACGAATCCATCCGTCGAGGGCGATTCCGCAACGGGACGTCCGGACGCTCAACCGGTGAGCGCAGCGACGGCGTCGGCGAAGACCCGGGTGTGCCGGTCGACGTCCTCGACCGTGTGGGACGGGCAGAACAGCGCCATGTTGTGGAACGGGGTCAGCAGGACCCCCCGGTTGAGGCACCACAGGTGCAGAAACGCATCGAGTTCGTGGTCGATGGCCGCTGCGGCCTCTCCACCGTTACGGGGAGCCGGACAGAACCAGTACTCCGCTCGACACCCGAGCCGATGCACTGTCCACGGCACACGGTGGTCGTCGATCACCTGCTGCACGCCATCGGCCCACCGCTGGGCCAGCGGCACGCTCACGGCGAAGTCCTCCCCTCGGAGAGCACCGTCGAGCGTGGCACGCACGGCAGCCAGCGCCAGTGGGCTCGCTGTCAGCGTCCCGCCGATTCCCGAGACATCGGCATCCTCACCGCTCGCCGCCTCCAGCACGGCGCCGGCCACCTCCGCAGTCATGCCGTAGGCGGCACACGGAACGCCGCCGCCGATCGGTTTGCCGATGACGAACAGGTCGGGTTCGAGCCCCCACGCCCGAGTGGCACCGCCCGGACCGACACAGATCGTGTGCGTCTCGTCGATGATCAACAACGTCCCGGTCGCTCGGGTGAGGTGACGGAGTTGGTCATGGAAGCCCGGGTCCGGCGAGACGATCCCGATGTTGGTCAGCGCCGGTTCGGCGAGCACTGCCGCCACCTCACCGCGTTCGAGGACGGTCCGCAGGGCATCGACATCGTTGAACTCGACCACGTCGACGAACTCCGACGGGTCGACCGCCCATCCCGTGTTGCCGGGCCGGGGCACGACACGACCGTCCGGATCGAGGACGTTGAGCGCCTCGTCGACGGTGCCGTGGTAGCACCAGTTGAACACGAGCACTCTTCGTCGTCCGGTGGCGTGACGGGCCAGGCGGAGGGCGAAACGGTTGGCATCGGTGGCGGTCATGGCAATCTGCCAGACGGGGAGCCCGAACCGTTCCCGCAACTGCTCCCCGACGGCCACGGCGTCGGCGTTGGGCAACATGGTGGTGATTCCAGTCGGTGCCCGTCGAGCGAGCGCCTCGACCGTCACCGGGAGCGAGTGACCGGTCATGGCGCCCGTGTCGCCGAGGCACAGGTCGACGTAGGTGTTGCCGTCCACGTCGGTGAACCGGGCCCCTTCGGCGTGGTCCACGAACACCGGGTGCGGACCCGGCCAGCGCGTCATCCAGTTCATGGGGACGCCGGCGAGCAGCGATCGACGGGCCTGCTCGTGCAACTCGGCCGACCGGGGGTGACTCTCGACGAACGCACGGGTCTCGGCGGCGGTCAGTTCACCCAGCCGGCTCCGGTCGATTCCGCTCATGGCGCCAAGCTAGGCCCACGTATTGACTGGCGCACCGACGGCCGACGACTGCTGTGACCGGATCACACCGCCTGATCAGCGGGTCGGGCCGAACGGGGTCACGTGGGAGTACCCGACCTCACGCACCCCGTCGGTGAGCAGGCACTCGTTGGCCGCCAGACGACCGGTGAGCACCGAACGCTCCATGAGCGCCGACGGCACGGCACAGTCGATCCAGTCCCCGGCGAGCAACACGTTCGACAGACCCTCGATCTGGGCACCGGTGTGGTCAGGCCGAAGACGTCCCTGACCGGTGGCGAAGGATGTGAAGTTCTCGTAGTTCCCGATCGTCGAGCCGAGGACCTGCGCATCGGCGAGCTCGGGAACCACCTCGAGCACGGTCGGCCTGATCGCCGGCCACACCGCATCGTCGTCAACCGTGGCGAGGTCGCCGTCGAGAGAGTAGAGGTGGAACTCGACGACCGAACCGCCGGTGTCCTCGGCCCAGGCGCGGGACTCGTCCTCGATCTGGTGGAACAGGCAGATGAGTGCAACCGGGTCGTGCTGCGGCGTCTCGATCACGTCGGGCCGGCCGGGCGACAGCGGACGGTCGAACCACACCCGCAGGATCCGGTAGGGAGGCGCAACCGCCATCGGCCCGACGACGTCACGCAGACCGGCGAGTGCCGGTGCAGATGCAGCGTCTGCGAGGGAGCCCCGCAGGACACGCTGGATTCCTCCGACGTCGGTGGCGAGCACCACCCAGTCGTAACGATCGACCTCGTCGACCACCCCGACGGCACGGCCGGACTCGAACCGCAGCCCCGGGACCGGCGCCGAAGTGCGAACGTCGACGCCGAGCGACCGCAGACGCGCCGCCCACGGGTCGATGACGGCGGTGGCGTGATCGGTGGTCGTGACGTCCCGGTCGAAGGCGAACGGCTGTGACGTGAAGTAGAGGTGTTGGAACAACAACATCTCCGCCGCCGACAGGTCGGTGACCCGGTTCAACGTGACATGCGCTGCCGGGAGGAACACGACGTCACGGAACGCCGGGGACACCCGGTTGCGTTCGATCCACTGCAGGAACGTGACGTCGTCGAGCCGTTCGTAGAGGTTGTTCATGGTGAACCCGAGCAGGTCACCGAAGATGCCGAGGCTCCCGAACACGTCGGGCCAGTCGAGGTTGGGTGAACGATCGACGATCCCGGCCAGATTGAACGGGAACAGCTTCGGGGTGGACTCGAGCCGCTCGGGGAGGTAATTGCGGAAGACGAAGTCGACCTGATCGTACGGGCGGAACATGTCGTTCACCCCGAGCCGGTGACGGATGTCAGCGAACGTCCGGTAGTTGTCGAACCACATGTGGAGTCCGTGCTCGACCCGGAACGTCCGACCGAGCCCCGGATCGAGGTCGCGGGTGGCGAGACGGCCTCCGAGTACCGAGTCGGCCTCCCGTACCACGACGGCGTAGCCCCGTTCGGCGAGTTCGAGCGCCGCCGAGAGCCCGGCGATCCCTCCGCCGATGACGAGCGCCGACCGCTCACCCCGACGACCGAGGACCGGCGGCGCCGACGGGTTACGGGGCGCAACGGTGACGATCCTCCGACGAGCGTCGGGTGGGAACAGGACGTCGAGGGGGTCAGCGGGTGGGGGGAGCGGTGGACCCGGAGGGCCCGGTGGAGCGCACGCCGTCGCTGATGAGCCGACCGCAGCGGCCGCGCCCAGCACCCCCATCGCTCCGAGCAGTTCCCGCCGCCGCACGTTCAGAGATTAACAGCGTTCATGCACTTGGTCTCGGCGGTGGTCCCCGCTGCGGCCTCACCCTCGGGTACTCGCCAGCGGAGCGGGAGAACTCAGCCGCTCCGGCGATCGTCGACCGTGAGGTACTCGTGAACAGAACCCGCCGGCCCGTCGTGGACCAACACACCGTTCTCGAGCACCACTCCCCGCTCGAACCGCTCGATCACCGCTGGATCATGGGTCGCAACGACGACCGAGGCACCGTTGTCGACGCTCTCGGCGAGCAACTCCAACATGGCGGACCGGCCGGCGGCGTCGAGTCCGACGAAGGGCTCGTCGACGAGCAAGACGCTGAAGGGCCGACAGAACGCCACGGCGATCGCAGTCTTCTGCCGCAGACCCCGGCTGAACTGCGACGGGAGATCGTCGTAGCGGTCGACGAGCCCGAGCCGCTCCACGAGGTCGTCGTTGACCGCCTCGTCACAGTCACCGTGCAGTCGACTCACGTACTCGAGGTGCTCCCGGACGCTCAGGTCGTCGTAGAGCACGGGGGTGTCGGGGAGCCAGGAGCGGTGACGCCGCGCTGCGATCGAGTCGACGGTGCAGCCGTGGATCGCCGCAGTTCCCTCAGTCGGCTCCAACACTCCTGCGAGCATCCCGAGGAGAGTGGACTTGCCGGAGCCGTTGTGGCCGACCAGCACAACCGACTCGCCCGCCGGAACCTCCAGGTCGAGCGGCGCCAGGGCATCGACGTCGCCGTATCGCTTCGACAACTCCTCGACGCTCACGGCGATCTCATCGGAACTCATGCGGCACCTCCGGCACTCGACGCTCCGGTCGACTCGGCGATCGCCCGGTGGATGTCATCACGGAACCGCGCCCACCCGGCGATAGCGAGCGCCAGCGCCACCACCGGAGCGGAGACGGCGAGTGTCGGGCCGAGCAGCGGAACCTGATCGGCCGCCGCAGACCGGGCCACGAGGAGCGGAACGAAGCCGATCACGGCCACGAGCGGCGGCCACGCCAGGCGCATCAGCAGACGTGGACCGGCCACCTCCGGTTGTGCCAGACCGACGTCGGGTGCGGCGGTCGGCTGGTCACCGATCACGGTGATCGCCGCACCCGTGACCGCAGTCAGCACCACCGGCACGAGCACAGCGGCGAGGACCTCCCACCCCTCGGACGAAGGGCCCACGCCCACCGCCACCGTTCCGGCGAGCAGCCCGACGATGAACACGATGATCGTCGGCCCGAGCAGGTGCTGCACCGCCAGCTTCCCGCGCCACTCCGGCATGGACTCAGGGAGCGTGGGGTGGTCGATCTCCTGGGCGAGTGGCTCGAGCGCATCGAGTCCCACCAGATAGGTGGCCAATCCGGCGACGACGATGAGCGGCGTCGTGCCTGACCACACCCCTCGGGCGGCGAACGCAGCGATCAGTCCGGCAACGAGGACGCGAACCACCCGCCGCAGCGGCCACCGGCCGGTGCTGGCCAGATCACGGGCCAGGACCGGCGCCCGGTCGGCGAGCCCCTGCGGAAGCCGCGGGATCCACGAACGGCGTCGGTGGTGCTCCGAGGCGAGCTGCCGCCGCAGCAGGACCACAGCACGCACGTCCTGCTGGGTGACGGCGAAGCGGAGTTGACCGACGAGTGCCGTCCGCCGGACCGCCAACTCGATCGACAGGCCGCCGATGCCGAGGGCGCCGAGGACGACCAGGGCGACTGCGGCCGGGATCGCCAACAGCGCCAACGGGGCGGACTGCTCGGGCCAGACCAACAGGTCACCCACGGCGGCGAACGGCGACGTCGGGATGCCATCGACCAGCGCAGCAGCGACCGACCAAGCGACCAGCAACCACGCCACGGCGGTGAGGAGCAACCCGGGGATGCGGCGGCTCCCGGCGACGAGCGCCGCACCCAGGACGAGCGCCGCCAGGGTGGCACCGGCGACACCGCCGGAGAACACCCACGGGGCGGCCGGGCCGTCGAGTCGTTGGTCCACGAGCGACCCGGCCAGACCTCCGACGATCGCAGCACCGCCCACCCGGTAGATGACCAGCGAGGCGACCGGCCGTCGGAGCACCCCGCCTCGGGACACGGGTGCGAGGAGGAGGTGGAACACGTCGGGGAGCTCGAGCGCCACCGGGCCGCCGCGTCGACCCGAACGAACCCCGAGCGCGACGACCACGGCGCCGAGGACGGCGATCCACGTAGGCAGTCGGTCGACGAGCGATGCCGCCTGCTCCGGATCGAGGCGATCGTCGCCGACCAGGCCGGACAGGAACACCACGGCCACCAGCGCACCCAGCGACGTCGTGTAGACCCGGTAGGCGAGCTCACCCCAGTCCCGGCCTCCGAGTTCCCGCCGACGCCGGGCGGTACGCAACGCCGTGACGTTGGATTGCGGCGCCACCACGGCGGCATCGCTGGTGACACTCAGGGGGATCTCTGGCACTGCGAGCAGTCTCCCCGCTCACAACGGGCCTCACAAACGCCGGCCACCGCGACGCCGGACACGGCAACGTCGGGAAACGTGCCAATCGGAGCCCGCGTGCAGTTCGACCGCTCAGCCGAATGAGCGGTCCACCGCCACAATTCCGTCCGGCGATGCTGTCCCACCCCCCGAGTAGCGTCCGCACTCGTGGAGATGAAGCACCAGGGCGAGCAACCGGCGACCGCGCCGTGAGGATTGCGCACACCAGCGACTGGCACCTGGGCCGTTCGTTCGGCGAGGTGTCGCTCCGTGACGACCAGGCCCGGTTCTGCGACTGGTTCGTGAAGTTGGTCGGCGAGCAGGGCTGCGAACTGGTGGTGATCGCCGGTGACATCTACGACCGGGCCATCGCCCCGACGGAGTCGATCGACCTGTTCCGGGACACGGTTCGCCGCCTGCTCGCCACCCGCGCCAAGGTCGTCGCGATCACGGGGAACCACGACGCGGCCGACCGGGTCGCCGCCTACTCCGAGCTGCTCGACCAGAGCGGACTGCTGCTCCGCGGCGGATACGACCGGATCGGCGAGGTCATCCCGTTGCCCGCATCGGACGGTCCGCTCGACCTGGTGCTCCTCCCGTTCCTCCACCCACAGATCGCCCCCGACGGATTCGGCACGGACCCCGCCGCCCGGGACACCGACGAGCACGGCGACTCCGAGGACGTCGACGTGGACGTCCTGCTCCGTCGCCGGAGTCGACGGACGCACGCGTCGGTACTGACCGACGCCGTGGCGCTCGCCCGGCCGGGCCTCACGTGCGGCCGCTCGCTCGCCGTCGCCCATGCGTTCGTCGCCGGCGGGGCGGAGTCCGCGTCCGAGCGTCGCCTCGAGGTCGGAGGAACCGGACAGGTCGGGGCGGAGTTGTTCTCCGGGTTCTCCTACACCGCGCTCGGTCACCTCCACCGCCCGCAGGACGTCCCGGTCGACGGTGGACACGTCCGCTACTCGGGCACGCCGCTCCCCTACTCGTTCTCCGAGGACCACCCGAAGTCGGTGACCATCGTCGACCTGGCCACTGACGGCACCTGCACCGTGGAGCAGGTGCCCGTCCCGGTCGGACGGGCGGTCCACCGGATCAGCGGGACGATCGATGAACTCCTCGAACCGGGCAGGTTCCCCGAGGCACACAACGGCTTCGTGCAGGCCACCGTGACCGATCGCGAGACAGTGAGGGAGGCGAAGGCCAGACTGCTCGACGTCTACCCGTTCGTCGTCGAGGTCCGACTCGCTCCGGTGGCCGACGGCCACGGGCCCGGCCCCGCACCCGAGAACATCCGAGAGGTGCCTCCCCTGCAGGCGGTGTCCAGCTTCTGGGAGGCCGCCGAGGGATCACCCCCTACGGGGGCGGTCCTCGAGCTCCTGACCGATGTGGTCGCAACGAGTGTCCAGGCGGTCGAGCAGTGAGGCCGCTGCGGATCGAGTTCCAGGCGTTCGGCCCCTATCCCGAGCGGGTCGAGGTCGACCTCACCACCCTGGAACACTGCGGCCTGTTCGTCGTGGCCGGGGACACCGGCACCGGCAAGACCACCATCCTGGACGCCATGAGCTACGCGCTCTACGGGTCCATGCCCCTCAAGAGCTCCGCTGAGATCAGATCGCACCATGCGGAGCGCGGTATCCGGACCGAGGTCAAACTCACGTTCCGGGTCGGCGACGAGACCTACATCGTCGAACGGGTTCCGACACAGGAGCGGCGGGGGAAGAACGCCTCGGCCGAGTTCGTGACCGAACGCACCAATGCGCACCTGACCATCGTCGGTGACGACTCGACGGAACCGGTCGCTACCGGGGTCACCAACGTGGATGCGAAGATCAAGGAGCTCGTGGGCCTGAGCGCCAGCCAGTTCCAGCGGGTCGTGCTCCTCCCGCAGGCGAAGGTGACCGAGTTCCTCCTCGCCGACTCGAAGGACCGGGAGGCCCTGCTCGAGCAACTCTTCGACGGACGTCTCTTCGACGTGATCGTCGACGAGCTCAAGCGGCGGGCCGACGAGGCGAGCAGTTCGGTCGACGACGCGGATCGGGAACTCCGGTCCCACCTCAGCGCAGCCGCACGCGAACTCGACCTGGCCGAGACGTCGCTGCGGGAACCAGCCGACCCAGAGGACGCATCGGGTGCAGACCACACGGCCGCTGATGCCGACGACGAACCGAGCAAACCGGGTGAATCGGTCGGCGCAGCGGACTCGGATCCCGAGGACGACGAGCCCGCACCAGTCGATCAGGCGACCGCCGACCTCGACCCACTGGATCTCCGCTCGAGACTCGTGGCCACGGAACCGGCCCTGGCCGACCTCGAGCAGGAGGACGCAGCAGCGGCGGACGCAGCGACGAACGCCGCCGCCGCGCTGAGCCATGCCCAGTCGGCGGCGGATCGATTCGACCAGGCAGTGACCCTCGGCGCCCAGATCGAAGGACTCCGCAGCCAACGCCCCGATGCCGAAGAGGGCGCTGAGCGGGCCCGGCGATCACAGCACGCCCGACCCGTCGTCGATGCCACCGTCTCCGCCCGAGCAGCATCCGATGCGTTGACGAACTCCGAGGAGCAGGTGCGTCTCGCCCGCGAACCCATCGATCGGATCCTGCTCGATCTCGGAGCGATGCCGACGGACGGCTCCCCCGAGGCGACCCGCGAACTCCTCGACGGGCTCCGCAACCAGCACCGGGCCCAGGTCGCAGCGCTCGCGGCCTTGGACCAGGCGATCGCCGAACTCGAGCAGTCCGACCGGAACCGGGAGCTCCTCGCCCAGGAGGTGGCCCGACACCAGCAGCAGGTCGACGCCGATCAGAATCGGCTGACCGTCATCGACGAGCTGCTCATTCCACTCGCAGCTCAGGTCGCCGACCTCGCGATGCTGGAGCAACAGGTCACGGTCGCCGAGTCGGCGATCACCGCCCGACGCGATCTGGATGAGGCCCGGGTCCGCGCAGTCGAGGCCACCAACGAGGCAAGCAGGTTGACCGCCGTCCACGCCGAGGTGCTCGGCCGTTTCGTGGCGACATCGGCGCCCCGACTGGCGGCCGGACTCATCGCCGACGAGCCGTGCCCCGTCTGCGGGAGTCGTGACCATCCGGAGCCGGCCACCTCGTCCGGTGACGAGCCGGTCGACCAGACCGACCTGGATGCCGCCGCATCGGCCAGGGACGCGGCAGTACGCGTCCGTCAGGACGCTGAGATCGAGGAGCGGCGCATCACCGTCGAGCTCGGCGAGGCCGCAACCCGAACCGTGGACGAACTCGAGGTCAGCCTCGCCGACGCCAAGGCGGCAGTGGAAGCGGCGGAACGGGCCAAGTCCGAGCAGGCGAAGCTCACCGAGGAACGTCAGGCGGTGGAGAAGCGGCGAACCGAGGCGGTGCTGGCGGCGACGGACACCACCGGCCGATTGACCGAGGTCGACCGCCAGCGGGAGACGCACACCAGCACCGTTGAGAACGCTCGCATCAACGCAGCGGACATCGATCGAGCCGAGGTCGAGTCGCTCACCGGGCACCTCGCCGGGCTCGACAGACTCGTCCCTCCGCTCGAGAACGCGGCCAACGAGGTACGGGTCGCCACCGGCGCCCACCAGGAGGCTGCGGCGCGGGCGGCCGATGCGCTCGAGCGCAGCGGGTTCGCCTCCGCCGCTGACGCACAGGCCGTCGTCATCGACATCGAGGTCGAGGGCCGGCTGCTCCAGGCACTCGAGACCGTCACCACCGAGATCACCAGGTGCACCGGCAGACTCGAGACGCTCGAGGAGCAGGGAGTTCCCGAGGAGCGGCCCGACGTGGAGGCCGCCGAGTCGACCAACCAGCGGCTCGCTGCAATCGCAGAGCGGCTCCGCAACCGGCTGCACCAGGTCCGGTCTGCGCTGGACCGGACCCAGGATGCGCTCGATCGTCACGCCGATGTCGAGGCCGGGTCCGCCGGCACACGCGAGACGCTCGAGCTCCTGTCCCGCGCCCACACCGTCTGCAAGGACGGCGGGGGCCCGAAGATCCCCCTCAAGCGGTGGATCCTGGCACGGGAGCTGGAGCGGGTGACCCGGGCGGCGAACGAGCACCTCCGCGCGATGACGAACGGCCGGTACTCCCTCGGAGTCCGACCGGATACCAGCGATGCGCGAAGGTCGCAGGGCCTGGGCCTGGAGGTGTTCGACGCCGAGACCGGGCAGGGCCGAAGCACCGCATCGCTCTCCGGCGGCGAACAGTTCCAGGCCTCACTCGCCCTCGCCCTCGGGCTGGCCGACGTGGTCAGTCAGGGCGGCACTGGCAGCGGACACCGCTTCGAAGCCCTGTTCGTAGATGAGGGCTTCGGCGCACTCGACCCCGACGCCCTGGACGATGCGATCGAGACACTCCAGTCGCTGCACGCCACCGGTCGCACCATCGGGGTCATCACCCACGTCGAGGCCATGAAGGAACGGCTCCACGTCGGCATCCAGGTGGAGCGACGACCCGACGGTCGGGGCTCCCGGCTGACCGTGCTCCCCTGAGCACGATGCGGAGCGCTCCGGTCAGTCAGTGGCCGCCGCCTGCATCAGCTCCACTGCCCGGGCGACCCGCTCGGCGTGGATCGTCTCCTCCCGCCCGTTGAGACGGAGCAGCTTGGCGACCTCCGGATCGTCGACCTGATCGGCCCATGCCTGGTATCCGGCGTCGGCCTGCTGCTCCCCGGCCACGACGAGCGCCAGCAGGTCGGCATCGACTGCATCGGGCAGCGGTACCGGGTGGGTCGCCAGCTGTTCCTCGGATGGCTCGACCTCCTCGCGCAGCGTCAGTCCGATCGCCTTCAGGATCCTGCGGGCGTGCGCCAGTTCCTCGGTCCCGTTGCGACGGAGCAGCTCGGCCGCCTCCGGATGGTCGATCCGCTCGGCGAGGCCCACGTAGAACTCGTGGCCGGTCCGCTCCAGACGGAACACCGCCCACATCGACTCCACGTCGAGCGTGGCGACACCACCCAAGCGGGCGTTGGCAGTGTAGAAGTCCTCAAGTTCGTCCATTTCCTGAACCTATCCCGAACCCGTCGCCGGACGTCGCGGCGCCGGCGACCGAATCCAGTCTCGGCTCACTCCCCGAGAGAAGGCCGAGGGTCGGCGATGAACGACACCACCCGCGAGCTTGGCAGCACGCTGGGCGTCGCCGCCGTCGTGACGCATCGGCACGACGTTCCCTGCGAACCAACAGTCGACGAGTGGCGCCCTCGGCAGGATTCGAACCTGCGACCGGCGGATTAGAAGTCCGCTGCTCTATCCAGCTGAGCTACGAGGGCCTGCACACTGATTCTCGCACGGAGCCCCCTCAGCGACTCACGATCCGAGGGTCACGGCCAGCACCGTCTAGGATCAGCGACCGGCATGGTGGCCGTAGCTCAGCTAGGTGAGAGCGCCAGGTTGTGGCCCTGGAGGTCGGGGGTTCAAATCCCCTCGGTCACCCCATTCGTATGCGGTGGTGCTGGTGACGCCAGTTCCGGTTCGGTCGGACCCGAGGGCGTCGCTACACTCCGTAAGCCCGCAACGGCGGGCCCTGCGCCTCTAGCTCAATTGGTCAGAGCATCGGACTCTTAATCCGCAGGTTCTGGGTTCGAGTCCCAGGGGGCGTACTGCGATGAGGACCGGGCGGACCCCAACGGGTCAGCCGGCGTCCCCCACCACCTCAAGCACACGCCCGACACGACGAGCAGCCATCCGCCGCCGAGCAGGAGACTGCCCATCACGTCGCTCACCCAGTGCGCACCGACCAGCAGTCGGGACGGGCCCTGAAGCAGGCCGATGGTCCAGCAGATGCCAGTCAGCACGGTCGACCACGCCCTGGGGAGCAGGAAGCAGAACACCACGCCGAGCGCCACCCAGGCGGTGATGCCGCCGAAGGTGTGCCCCGACGGAAACGACGTCCCAGCGGCGAGCGGGCCGAAGTTCGTCCACGGAGGACGCTCCCGACCGACTCCCAGCTTGGCGAGGTCGGAGATCAGGTACCCGATCTCCGCCGATGCGAGCAGGTACACCGCCCATCGCCACTGCCGCAGCACGAGGAGCACCGCTGCGGACACGAGCACGATCGGCCCGGTGCGGGCCCCGGATCCGATCCAGGACCACGCATCTGCAAGGGTGCGCAGTAGGGAGCCCTCCGGAGCCAGACCCCGGATCCACTCGTTCAGCCCCAGGTCC